>CALSBI010000002.1:0-504164 GCA_943373145.1 Chitinophaga pinensis | reverse complement strand
GGAACATGAGGGAGGAACTGTCTATCCAACTGCGCCCGCCGGGCCAACCGGCCACATTGGGCGGATAGAACAAAATTTGTCCCAATACTTTTTGAAAAAGCAACTGCACCTGCGGATTGGTCAGCTCCATGGGCAACATACGGCGCATGCCGGCAATCAACTCAATGGGCGATTTTATTTTGCTGCCAATGTTTTTTTCGCTGTAAAACCAATCGCTGGTAAAGATATCTTGCAATAAAGATTGGATATTGTAATTGCTCTGGTAAAACCGATCGGCCAACCAGTTGATTTTGGTTTCGTCGGGCGCATTTTCATTTACCAAAAAACGATAGAGTTTTGCCGTAATGTAGCGAGCCGTTTGTTTGTTTTCCAGCAGCATGTTCAGCACATCATCGCCATCAAAATTGCCGGTTTTGCCAAAAATGGTTTTGCTATCCCCATCATGCTGGTTTTTGCGGAACACAAACTCGCCCTGTAAATTAAAGCCCCAGCCGGTAAAGGCCCTGGCAGCTTCTTTGATATCATTTTCGGTATAATTGCCACGGCCTAGTGTAAACAGTTCCATCACTTCCCGGGCAAAATTTTCGTTGGGGTGCTTTTTGCGGTTTTGCTGGTTGTTCAAAAAGCCCAGCATCGAAGCGCTTTTGCTCACGGCCTTGAGCAGGTCGCCAAAATTGCCCAAGGCATTGCCCCGGATTTCATGCAGCATCAGTTGCTGAAAAAAGATATTGATGTCGCGGCAGGCAAAGTGCCCATGCCAAAAAAAGGCCATTTTTTCCCGCAGTTGTGCCTCGCTATTGATCATTTCATCCAGCCAGCGCAGGTTGAGGCTCTTAAGATCCTCCCTGCTCTGCTTTCTAATTTCCTGCTTTTGCTCTTTGGTCAACGCATCCAGTTTTACGGCATCGCCCACACCCATTACCAATCCCTTGATGGCATTGCTGGCCACATCAATATACTCCGGTTTGGCGGCTGAGGTTTTCACCAACAACTGCCAAAGTTCTTTCTGGGTCACATTGTCCAAGCTGGCGGCATTTTCGGCCATGGGGCCAAAAGCGGCCCGGTACAACAAGTGTTGGTTCTTTAGCCTATTGGAAATCGTCATACAATGTCTTGTTTATATTACTGATATGGAAACTTTTTGCCTTGGTTATGACCGATTGTTATCGGCAAGGTTTAAAGAGGCACTGCAAAACAATGCTTTTTAATTAACCCCAGATTTTGCAGTTGGCTACAAAATCAGCCCGAAGGGCCGACGAAAGCCCTTTTGAGGGGCTTTGTCGGGGTTAACCCTGACCAAAATGCTGTGCATTTTGCGTCAGCCGAAGGCAAATTTTGCTAATGCAAAATTTGGGTTAAATTGCAGGTACAATAATTGTTCCATGAATATCCGGGCACTAAAATACGCATCGCCGCTGGCCATTTATGCACTGGCCGCCATTGCCTTTACCCGTACAGGGGTATTCACATGGTTGCCCATGCTGTATGCTTGGGTGTTCATCCCCCTGATAGAGCTCGTTATGCGCCCCGATATACACAATTTGACGGCTGCAGAGGAGGAATTGGCCAAAAAAGATAGGGCCTACGATTGGATGCTGTATGCGGTAGTGCTATTGCAGTATGCCGCATTGGTATATTTTCTTTTTACCATACAACAAGACGGGCTTAGTTGGTGGGAAAAAACAGGACGGATTTTTACCATGGGCCTGCTTTGCGGTACATTTGGCATCAATGTGGGGCATGAACTGGGGCATCGGGTAAATGTGCTGGAACAGGCCATGGCCAAAGCTTTGCTGCTTACTTCTTTGTACATGCACTTTTTTATTGAGCACAACAAGGGGCACCATAAAAATGTGGCCACACCGCAAGACCCCAGCAGTGCCCGCTACAATGAACCGGTTTACACCTTCTATTTCCGCACCATTATTTTTTCTTATTGCTCGGCCTGGAAAATAGCCATTGCCGAAGTACGCAAAAAAGGGAAACATCCTTTTTCGTTGGCCAACGAAATGGTGCAGGCTCATTTGATACAGGGCTTATTGCTTTTGGGGATTTATATGTTCTTTAACGCCAAGGTACTGTTGTATTTTGTTGCCGCCGCAGCCATCGGTATCATCCTGTTGGAAACGGTTAACTATATTGAGCATTATGGTTTGCAAAGGAGGCCCTCGGCCAATGGTGGTTACGAAAGGGCCATGCCACAGCACAGTTGGAACAGCAACCACTTACTGGGCAGGTTGATGCTTTTTGAACTGAGCCGCCATAGCGACCACCATTATATGGCCAGCCGCAAATACCAAATTTTAAAGCACCATGATGATGCGCCCCAATTGCCAACCGGCTATCCGGGCAGTATCATATTAGCGCTGGTACCGCCTGCCTGGTTTTATGTGATGAACAAAAAAATTAAACGGCAAGCTGCCATGGCCCAATCCTAATGCCGCATAAAGCTACCCATGCCAGCAAATAATTTACAAACAGCAATAACCGACTACTACAGTCAATTGGCACGCCAATACGACGACAACCGTTTTGGAAACTCGTATGGCCGATATTTGCACCGCCAAGAAAAAGCGATGCTGCTTAATATGGTAGCCCAATGGCAGCCGCCGATACTCAGTTTGGGCTGTGGTACCGGCCGCTTGATGGAGCTGGCTTCGCATGGGGCCGATATCAGTGCGGAAATGATCGATGTGGCCAAAGGTAAATATCCGGACAAAGCCTTTGCTGTTTGCCCAGCCGCCACTACCCCTTACCCCAACGGTTTATTTCAGGGCGCCTTCTGCTTGCATGTATTGATGCACTTGCCGCATGAGGATATTATGGCTATCCTTGCAGAAGCCCATCGGATTATACAGCCCAGCGGTTGGTTGGTGATTGATTTCCCTAATCAGTTACGGCGAAAAATAGTAAAACAAAAAGAAACGGGTTGGCATGGTAACTCCAGTTTTACCCTACAAGCATTTGCTGAATTGGCGGCGCAAAATGGCTGGCGGATACAGCAATTCCGGGGCTTATTGCTATTGCCCATACATCGGTTGCCTCAATGGCTGAGGCCCCTGCTATACCCTATCGACACTTGGCTGTGCCGCACTAGGTTAAAAAAGTATGCTTCCTATTATTTGCTGAAATTGCAAAAGCAGTAACTACATTACATATTGCTCTTATCCTTGGGGGCATCTTTAGCATAGTGCAGTACGTAGGCCAGTACCTCTGCCTTTTGGGTTTCGTCCAACTGGGCCTTGGGTGCCATCCGCTCCATTATTTGTACCCATTTTTGTTGCTCGTGATTAACCGGTTCTTTGAGTGCATGGCACTGGTTACAACGTTTTTCAAATACCTTTTTGCCCTTATCAAGCAGCGCCATATTGATGCGGGCCATTTCTGCGGGCTTTATTTCCGGAACGGCGGATGCAGCAGGGGATGCGGTATTAGTGGGGGCCATTTTTTTACTACAGGCCAAAAAAACCATACTGCACAAGGCAATTACCCAAAATTTTTTCATGCTTTCTTATTTAGGATTTGCCAAAAGTAATGGATTTGCCTTTTATAAAGTGCCCAAGTAGCTCTTTATATCGGGTAAGTTTGTTGGCAAGGGGGCAACATTGATTATTTGTTGGTTAGCTACCGCACTATTTTGTCCGGTAACAAAAACTTGTTTGCCTATAAAATATTGATCGCCCAGTTTTGATATGGCTACCAAGGTTACTGGTTCGCCCACAGGCACCAAGCCTGTTTGGAATTTATGGATGGTCGCATTGCCGTACATACCCAATACCGAGCGCCTGTTGTTGAAAACAAGGTAGCAAACGGTATTAACATTGGTATAAATGGGCGAGAGGCTGGCCGTTACCTGCACCCGGCTGGTGCCCGGGGTATCAACAAAAGCATCGCAGTTGATCCAACGAAGCCTGTTGCTCACCAACTGGTAAAAATTATTGCCAACGGTTAGGTTTTGTGTGCCAGCTCCCAAGGAATCGGCTTCCACCCAATTAAAGCGGTTGGGGTTGGTTTCGTCGCCATAAAACAAACGCATACCGGGTACGGGCTGGGGATCACTGTATTTGAGTACAATTGTTTTGCCCGGAGCCAAACGCAACTCATCTCCGTTTCGGATAAGTTTTACAAATATTTCGCCGCCCGAAACCAATAAGCGTCCATTGCTAATGGTAGGTTTGTCGGCCGCAATCATATCGCCTTTTTTCCTTATCAATAGCATTTGTACATATACTTTACCGGTAACTGGTGTGCCATTGGGCGTTACACAGCACAAAGGCGGAAACACACAAGTAAGCCCGTCGGTAGAAGTGATGGTAGCCGGGCTATTGTTTACCTCAAAGCTATCTATATAAACCGCTGGGGCAATGCTGGCGAGCAAACGCCTAGCGGGTGTGCTATCGGATAAGGTATTGAGCCAAGTGGTATCAGGGCCTTGTATTAAGGTGGGGTCGGGTACAAATATATCACTGTCCTTTTTGCAACTGCTCATTGCAAGAACGACAGCGAAAATGAGTAATGTGATAATTGAACTACGTTTCATTTTTATACCCTTTATTTATCAGATACTTTGTTGTTCGATTTTGTTGCCCCGCTTTATTTAAAATCCCATCGTACACCCAAGCGCAAACCCAGTGTACTGTACTTTTGGGTTACATTTTGATCGTCCCTCGTCATGGGTTGCAGGTTGTACCTAAAGTAAGGCTCTGCCAGCAGGTGCAAGCGGGGCCTCAACCTGTAATAAACGGATACACTGCCCAAGAAGCCCACACCGATATTGGTTTTAAAGCCATAAGGCGATGAGCCCTTGCCCGTAGTAATGCTCACGGGTTGGTAAGCCGAATCTAGTATATCGCCCTTTTGCCAACTGTACAGGTTGATGATGGCACCGGCGCTGATATTGGTATGCAGCCGTCCGTTGCCAAACTCGTAACCCAATTGCAAGGGCACATCAATTGATCTGTAACGGTTATACGTGGTTTTGGTGCGCTTGCCCGTTTCGGTATAGCGCAGTGTATCATATATGGTAACAGCATTACCACCCACGATGATTTGTCTGGGCGTAATCACCAGTATATAGCGTATATCCTTTTCGTTGATGTATTGAAACTTTTCGTTGATTTGTGAGTAGTTGATACCGCTACGCAGGCTCATGCCATTGTTGAACACTTTGGTATAGCGCATACCCACACTAAAAGCCGATGAAAATTTGGCGCTCTCCTTGCGCCTTTGGATGTAGTTGGTGCTATTGCTATCGGCACTAAAGCTACCAAAGCTGCGCAAACCAAAATCGGGTCCAGCGTAAAATTCTATATACTTTTTGTTGGCTGCGGCATTTTCTTCAATCGTGGGGCAATCGGGCAAGAGCAGATTGTAAAGCGATCTTTTTTGTAATTCGTTGGCCATTTGCTTTTCGGTGGTGATGATGCTGGCGGCGCCCGTCATCTGCTGCAAAGAAGCTTCACTAGCATCCTGTCCGGGTTTGGTTGACTGCAAGCGGCTGTTGTTGCCATCATCCCCTACAGAAATCTTGACATCTACCCAATCCGTACCATTGGCGGGTTTTTGGTTGGTGCGGGTTTTTGTACCGGTTTTGTTGTTAGTTGACTGGGCTTGATGCTTTGTACGGTTGTTGGTGTACAAAGGTGGCATATCCTGCTCATTGCGGGTAGCCACTGGAGCGCTGCTGGCCATAGCGGGTTGACCAGCGGGGTTGTTATTATCCGAACTTATTTTGTTGGGCCCAGTTGGGGTGGCCGTATTAGTATTTACATTATCCGTTGTATTGGCCTGTGTTGTATTATTGGTTTCGTTGTTGCTAATCGTATTGGACGACAGCGGTTGATTGCTGGCCGTTGGTTGATTGTTGGTTGTGGTGGGCAAATCGGTGTTGGGCCCTTTATCGCTCCTATCGGCGGCCGTTTTAGTATCCGGTGCTTTGGTCATCCAATAGGCTGCTCCGCCCAGGCCCAAGAACAAGATGGCCAGCAGTAGCCATTTTCTGCTGCCCACAAAGCGGAGCCAAAAGCCCTTCGGCCTGTGCTGCTCCCTTTGGGCCACTATCCGGTCCCAAATATGCGGGGGCACATCGGGCGAATAACCGCCCAATTGCTCTTTTATATGTTTATCTAGTGGTAGATGATCGCTCATACCGCAATTTTTTGTAGTTGTAACACTTGTTTCTGTAACATACCCCTTGCTTTTACCAATTGGCTCCTACTGGTGCCCGGCTGTATGCCCAACATGTCCGCAATTTCGTCGTGTTGGTACCCTTCCATTACATACAGGTTAAAAATCAACCGGTAACCATCTGGTAAGTTATTGATGAGGCCCAGCAGTTCTTTTTCGGTAATATGGCCATAAGCCATTGGCTCGCTGGCCCCTTCCTCACTCTCTTTTATCTCATAACCGGTCATCTCCTTGCTGTACCGGCTTGTTGTGTACTTTTTTAGCGCCGTATTGATAACGATGCGCCTGATCCAACCCTCAAAACTGCCTTCAAACTTGAACTGGTCCATTTTGTTGAACACTTTAATAAAAGCATCCTGCAAAATATCCTCTGCATCGGCAGTACTACGTGCATACCGGTGACATACGCCCAGCATCTTACTTGCATAGCGGTTAAATACCTCCTTTTGACAAAAGGCATTCTCCTTGATACATCCCTTTATAAGCTGTTCCTCTGTCAAAATAACATCCCTGGTTTACATGGGCAGTCCGCTTGTTAGGCAAGATACCCCCTACGCTTAATACGCTGCCCCGGCCGCATTTATTACCTAAGTTTACAAAAAAAAGCCATTATTGGCCAATTTCCCCGGTAAAAAGTTTTAATTTAACCCTGTTTAAGCAAATACTACATGAAACCAGAATTACCAGAACCGGAACATATTTCCCCCAGTGATTATAAGCGGGCTGTGTCGGCCAGGGATATGCTACAGGGCCAGTTGGATGAAACCCTAGAGCTGTTGGCCCTGCGGGATGAGCAAATCGAGATCCAGCGGCAAAAATTATCGAAAATGGCCCAATTGCAAAGCCAGTTGGACAATATGCAATATGAGGTTGAGTTTTTGCAAAACGAGTTGGACGAGCAGCGCCAAAAGACCGGAGGGCAGCGCCAGCGGGAAATGGAACTGATGGAAGAACTGCAAATGGGCGACAGCAAAATAAAGCAGTATGGTAGCCTGCCTGAGCAAGTAGCCAGCCTGCAAACCCAAGTAAAATTGCTGCGGCAGGAGGCTGATGAAATGGCTGCCCTCAACAACGAACTGTTGGTTGAGTTAAAACAAGTTGCGCAACTGCAAAGCAACCTCAGCATCGAAAAGCAGGAAAACAGGATACTGCGGGAAAAACTGGCCGAACTGGAAAAAAGGCCTACCATGCGCACCAACTAATGGGGCAGGAAAAATATATTAGCAAATCCTTGCATACACGGTTTTGATTTTTTAACTTACGCCAAATAAATTTTGCTTATGAACATGATTGAAAGGATTAAGAATATTTTAACCACTCCCAAAACAGAATGGGAAGTTATTAATGGCGAATCTGCCACGCCCATGTCGTTATTGACAAGCTATGTGCTTTTTTTGGCACTGATCCCGGCTGGCTGTTCGCTTTTGGCAGGTATCATTTTTGGCGGCGCGTATGGCATGAAATTCTATATTATCACCGCCGTTATTTCTTACATTCTCAGCCTCGTAAGCTTTTTCGTTTTTACGTATGCGCTGGATTTGTTGGCTACCGCTTTCGGTTCCGAAAAAAACATCAATAAATCGGCCCAAGTGGCTGCTTATTCCAGTACGGCCAACTATATTGCCGGTCTGCTGAATTTCATTCCTGTGTTGGGGGCGCTGGTGTCTTTGGCTGGATTTGCTTACTCGGCCTACCTCATGTACTTGGGTGTGGGACCATTAAAGAAGACCCCAGAAGATAAGAAAGTAGTGTATGTAATTGTAGTTATTGTAATTGTAATTGCGGCTTTCTTTATTGTAAGTGCTATTTTGGGTGCTATATTGTTGAGCAGCCTTTATACTACTGCACGTTACGGATTATAAACTGCCATACGAATATATTTTACCTTTAAAAGCCGTTCCAATCAATGGGGCGGCTTTTGAAGTTTTAGGGTAAATTCTATTTATTATTTTTTGCTTATCGGGTACGATTATCTACCGCAATTAATAGAACTTTGCACAAAAAAATATGGAATCCATTGCAGATATAAGAACAGATTACAAGCTGAAAACGCTTTCGGAAGCGGATGTAGCTGCCGATGCCATTGCACAGTTTACCGCTTGGTGGAACGAGGCCGTGGCCAGCCAAATTGAGGAAGTGAATGCCATGACATTGGCCACCGCTTCTAAAGATGCCATACCGGATGCCCGCATTGTGCTACTAAAAGGATATGACGAAAATGGGTTTGTGTTTTTTACCAATTACCAAAGTGCCAAAGGGCAGCAAATAGCCGAAAATGCACAGGCCTGTCTCGTATTTTTTTGGAAGGAACTGGAGCGCCAAGTAAAAATCAAAGGCAGCATCGAAAAAGTGTCGGCTGCAGATAGCGATGCTTATTTCCACAGCCGCCCCCTGGAAAGCCGCATTGGTGCTTGGAGCTCTCCGCAGAGCCAAGTCATCAGTTCCCGGGAGGTGATAGTGGATAATGTAAACCAAAATACAGCCCGCTTTAGCGATCAGCCTGTGCCTAGGCCAGCGCATTGGGGCGGTTATGTGGTAAAACCGCAAAGCATCGAATTTTGGCAGGGAAGGCCCAGCCGTTTGCACGACCGGATACGGTACAGTTTGCAAGCCGATAACAGTTGGCTGATTGAACGGCTTGCACCATAAAGAACTATATGATCAAAGAAAGTATAAAAAATGGCCAGTAAATACTGGCCATTTGATATGATGTAAAGGCAAAACGCTTAGGCTTTTTTAGCCGCTGCCTTCTTTTTTACTTTTGCAGGCCTTATTTTACCAAAAGAACCTTTTGTTGTTTTCCCTTTTTTTGTTTTGATGTCACCACGTCCCATAATGAAATGTTAGTTTTTTATTGTTAATTGTATTTACAGACCAAAGATGCTACTTTTTTATGAATTTTTGGCCAGATTTTGCAGCAATCCAGTTGACAGCACGCCCCACAGCCCCACGATATCGTTAATTGGGCACGGGTATGGCGCAAGGTTTGGCAGTGCCACATAAAAAAAGCAAGGCGATATACACCTTGCTTTTAATGTAGTTTCTTACCGCATTATAATTTTGCAGATAATTCTTTACCGGCTTTAAATTTAGCCACTTTCTTTGCTTTGATTTTGATAACTGCACCAGTTTGTGGGTTACGGCCATTACGGGCAGCCCTTTTAGATACTGAGAATGTACCAAAACCAACCAAGGTAACTTTACCGCCACCTTTTAAAGTTTTCGTAACTGCTTCAACAAAAGAATCCAGAGCTTCGTTAGCTTGGGTTTTTGTGATACCTGCATCATCAGCAACTTTTGCGATTAATTCTGCTTTGTTCATAATAAATAGTTGTATTTTTTTAACAGGAACAAATATATAAGGTTTTTAATTGCAAGCACTTTTTTTTGCACTTTATTTTTTTGCACTTTATTGCGGCAAATCCGCCACCTGAAAGGGTTTTAAAGGATTTTTGAAAGTGGAAATTAGTACCCACATTGGGGTGTCAATTGCTGAAAACCTTTACCAGAGCGGATTTCAGGCTTATTCGGGTTAAAAACCTTTGCCATTGCGGGTTTCAGGCAATATAAAAATGATTTGAAATTGACAAAAGAAAGTTTTTTTGTTTTGCACATTTAGTTAACAACCTGCATAACCGAGCGGAATGCAATGAACCCATCGCCCCATTTTGCATACCCTTTTTCCCGCATCGTTGGGGCATATTTTTCAATGTACAAATTGTACAAAGCCCTGCTTTCGGCAAAATATTGTATGGCATAAGTGGGGCCTTCGGAGTCGTCTACATCCAACAGGCGCAGCACCGTGGCATGGGTAAAACAGCCCGTAGCGATTACCTCGGGAATATGCTCTTGTTGCATCCACTCCAACCAAGCAGTGGCGATGGCATCCGCCACCTTGATGGTTACATTATAAATAATCATACTGTCAATTTATTGTTGCAAAAGTACCATCCCTACCCTTCTTGTTCCAAACCTTTTTGCTTGTTTACCTCTTTCAACAATTTTGCGGTAAAATACAGCAGCGCCAGCAATGCCAGGCCAATACTGCCCCATAGCAAATAACGGTTGTTGCCCTTTGGTGCCATCACAGGCTCATCCTTCGCAGCTCCCGTTTCATTAATGGCCCCTACCATGCCCAAACTAGGTATATCAAGTGGCAGTTTGCCGTTCAACTGCACCAAGTCGTACACAGGTGCCGTCGCTCGGGGGTTGCCCATCAACAATTGATAGCGCTCTCCTTTTTCCAAATAAGTACTCAGTACCCGATAACGCAAGGCTGTTTTAACCGATACCATTTGTAGCGGCAGGTTATCGTCGTTATGCACCACCAAGTAAAACACTTTGGCCTTTACTTGTGGCAAATAAAACTGCAAAGTGCTGTTATTGGAAATGGTGATGGACTGGAGCAAGCGCCCCGATTTGCCAAAAGAATGCTCGTTGTCATCCGGTATATAAACATCTGCTTTTCGGTTGAAATATTTTACCCCGCTTACCTGCAGGGCAATCCATTCAAATTGATAGGCATCGGGCTGCGTCACTTGAATATAAGACGCTTTGGCACTGTCTTTTTGCACTAGCGTGCAGCTAGGGTTGTCAACGATTCTCTCAAGCAGAGCTATATTTTTGGCACCCTCCGCCGGGAAAACCTCTGCCGAAACAAGTAGCACATTCACGGGATCTGTTCGCTTGCTATTGATTGCAATTTTAAAATAAGGGTAGGCGCTGGGCGGAAAGTTCAGGCGGCAACTGGTTTTATCGCCCTCGGTAACCGCCACCTCTTGTAACATGATGCTATCGTTGATGATAAACCACTCCTTGCCATCCATACTGCCACTGATGCTGCAAACACGCTGTGCCGTGGTATTCTTCATCAATATTTCGATACTGGATATTTGCGGCTCACTGTTTTTTACTACGCAGGTAACCACCGTTTCCGAACTTGTCTTGCTTACAAAAGGCAGCTCCATTAATGCTACATGAACGGTGCCTTCATTGGCCGGTATGCGTAATAGATGCGGCACCCATTTGCCTTGCGCATTTACAATGCGTATATCCCTGTAGTCGGTTTTGCAAAGTACATTTATCGGCGGCAGTATTTCAATATTGTAAAAGCCCGATTCCTTTACCGAATCCAAGGATGCTTTATAGGCAAAGCCTTCCGTTTGTGCCTTGCAGCAAATAGCTATCAACAAAAGCGCAAGGCTACTGTTTATTCTTTTCATCTTCAATGATAATTTTTTTGAGCCGTTGGTACATAAACGATACCACCAGCAATAATACACCCAAGCAAAAGAAAGCCGCAATTTTACCCGCTGCAGGAATGTTCCGGATGTCAAAAACAAACAACTTGATCAGCGTAATCGTAAAGAGGGTAAGCGATATGATGCGCAGTGGCCGGTACTTAAAGCGCATGCCCAGCCACATAAAGGCAAAAGAACAGAGGCCCCAAATAATGGGCAGTCCTGTTTTGATATATATCCTTTGTATCTCATCCAGTGGGTTGTTGGCTCCATAAAACATCGTATTGGCCAGCAAATGCAGTTCCACGCTGATGAAAACAACCACGGCAATACAGTACAACCATGTAAGCCCTTCTTTCTGTGCAGTGGCCCATTTTCTCAGCAAGAAGATGAGCCTTACCAAGCAAAGCGCCACCGCTGCTGCCATCAACCAATGCACCATAAATTCACCGCTGAAGCCGGGTGTAACCAACAGGTATTCTTGCGTATAAAAAGTGGGCGTTGTTAACAGCAAGTAAAACAATACCACCAAGCCCAACAACAAGGGCGGTACAAATCCGTTTACTTTCAGCTCCTGCACTTTTTGCATCACCCAACCTGTTACCAGCGCAAACAAGGCACTGTACAGCAGCAGGTATTGCAGGTACAGTGGCGTTTGTGGATAGTAATAATTGAATTGGTGATGCAGTTCCCAAACGCCTGCCATATAAGCTAGAAAAACGGCGATGATGCGCAGGGCCACCCTAGCCGGTGTTAAAGTACCTGGCTGTACTTGCTCATCTGTTTTAAGCCGAATTACAAAAAGCAAATAGGTGGCCGCTGCGGCAAATAATGTAGTAATGAAACCTTTATTGGCAACAATGGCCAGTTTGTTATCACCATTGCCATATATATTAACCCAGTCCCACAGCAGGCTCACAAGCATGGCGGCCCAAACGATCACAGCAGCTACTTCTATCAGCCTGATCCGGCTCTTGGTAAACAACCAGTACAACAGGACCATTTCGGTAGCCCAAAACAGGGTAATATAATTGCCGTGCAGTTGCAAGGGTGCCGTTAACGAAATAAAGCTGAGCGTAATGCCAATGAGTAGGTAAAGGATATTGGTATCGATTTTTTTCTTACGGAAGAAAAAGTAGGAAACCACCAAATTGAATACACCCATGGCTGCGCTGAATATACCCCGGTAACTGCTGAGCTCCATTTCGGTAAAACAATACAACCCGGCGGAAAAATACAAACAGGTATTAGCCAACAGTATCCCAAAATCCGAAGCGATGAATTTTTTGCTTTCTTTGATATTATGGGCAATGTTGATGACAAAAAACAACAGGTAAAAGAGGGTGGCGAAAATAAAAGCGTACTTAGGTGAGTAGGTTAGATCGCCAAGGCTTGTATACAATAGCCATGTTCCAAAAAACAAGGCCGTAAAAATAAAGGCCAATAAGTTGAGCAAACGCCATCCTTTGTAATACGAAATGACCAGTATGCCCGTGTTTAAAATGGCCAAGTACGTGAACAATGTAATGTACTGGTTGCTGCCCGAGCTAACTAGCAGCGGTGCCGCAAAGCCGCCCACCAATGCAATGATGGCCAGTTCTTGCTTGTTGTACAATAAAGAAAGGGCTGCGGCAAAAGCTGTGATGCCGATCATGATGCCAAAGGCTGCTGGCTGGCCAAACAAATGAAACTGCTTATACGCTAAGGTAATGGTAAAATAAAAAACGGCTAGGCCGCCGCCGGCCAATACAGAACTAAATGCCCGATACGTGTTGCGCATGCGATGGGCCAGTACAATGAGTATGCCGCCGCACAATACGCCGATTTCTACACGGCCCGCTTCGCCTACCCAATTATTATCGATGGCGTATTTTACAAAAAAGCCGATAGCAATTACCAATATGGCAATACCGATTTTGCTGATGAGGTTTTCGCCAATGAATTTTTCCAAATCGCTGTTTTGCTTAACAGGCTTACGTACAGGCACAGGCTGTGCAACAACAGGACGGGTATGGGGCGGCACAATGGCTTCTTCCACTACTACTGTAACGGGCTCGCTCACAGGCACCGGAGGCTCAATCACTTGGGGTTGGGGTGGAGGCGTATCGGCATGGGGCTTACTTACCGGCACTGCTGGGGCTTGCACTGGCGTAACAGTGGCAGTGGGTTCAGGTGCTACGCTGGGTGTAACCGGCCGCTCTTTGGAACGTTCTGTTTGTTGCACGGCCTCCATACGCTGCTTGTGCAGTTGTTGCCGCAAGCTTTGTATTTCGGCCTCTAGGCGGGAGAAGCGTTGACCTAAATTGCTGCCTTGCGTGATAAGAATAATGAGGATGACAATTAAAAACAGGATAACAATAATTTCCATAATCGTTCGATTGGTAGGGCTAAGATAATATTGCTACGATAGCGTAGTAGTTTTTTTCGTTAAAAAAATCGAAAAGCCAACGATTTTAACATTTCAACTGCAAATAGTTGAAATTTTTTAACATTTATAGTTCGTTACACCTTTATTTCCAAGTAAACGGGACAATGGTCGCTGTGCTTTACATCTGGGTATATATCAGCATCCACTAACTGTTTTTTTAAAGGATCGGTTACGGTAATATAATCAATGCGCCATCCCTTGTTGTTCAATCTTACCGAAGGAAAACGTTGGCTCCACCAACTGTAACGGTGCGGCTCTGGGTGAAACTCACGAAAGGTATCAATCCAACCACTACCCAAAAATTTGGTCATCCATTCCCTTTCTTCGGGCAAAAAACCGCTGCTCTTTTTGTTGCCCTTGGGATCATGTATATCAATTTCGTTGTGTGCAATATTATAATCGCCGCACAAAATCAATTTGGGATGCTTTTTTTTCAAGGTATTGAGGTACTGATGAAATTCGTCCAGCCACAGGTATTTAAACGACTGTCTTTCGTCGCCACTGGTACCCGATGGAAAGTAGGCATTGATGAGGCGGATATCGCCAAAATCCAATTGGATTACCCGCCCTTCGCCATCGCTGGCCAAATGGCCATTACCAAGCTGTACATTGTCGGGCTTTATTTTACTAAAAACCGCCACACCGCTGTATCCCTTTTTTTGTGCGCTGAACCAATGATGGCAAAAGCCCAAATCTTCTAATTCTTTCACGTTTACATCGCCCTGTGTGGCCTTGGTTTCTTGTAGGCAAATAATATCTGCCGGATCGGTTTTTAACCAATCGATAAATCCTTTTTTTACTGCGGCCCTGATGCCATTAACGTTGTAGGAGATGATGCGCATTGTGCAATGTATTTTGGTAAAAATAATGATACCTGTTGTAAAATAAAAAGGGTGTATTTCAAATTTTCGCTCTTATCCCCTTTTGAAGTTCCCTTTTATGGTGACTTTTTCCACTTTTGTCTTGATACAAAAGTGGAGCAAAAAATCAAGGCTGCATAAAAAAGCCTAAAAATTGAACCCTCGGGCTAAAGAAAAACAAGCTCAAGCAGTAGAGCTAAGCCTTGCTTTAGTGCAACTTACAGACCAATTGCATTGCCAAGCTTGGGTAACAACCGTTTTTCTTTTGCGCCCTCAGCTTCAATTTTCTTAACGGCTTTTTTATGAGGCCGTACCGAAGCGAAGGTTGGGAACCCAATGACTTGATTATAACTTTAGCAAAAATTTGAGATGCGCCCAATAAAAATACGGCCTTTCGGCCGCATTTTATTTATAACAATGTGATAGTCTATTATTCCTTGCCTGCATTCAACTTATCCTGCAAGGCTTTTAGTTCGTCCATTTTGCCTTCATCGGCCAAGCGGGCCTGTTCGCCCCAAGTGGATGGGTCGTGTATCTGAAAGCGGGAACCTGCATCCACCAATATTTGCTTTAATGTATCAACGGGTGTATTGTACAATTGCTTAAAGGTAAAGATGCCCGCCGCATTGAACAGCTCTTCAATCTTGGGACCAATACCTTCCACGATCTTTAGGTCATCTGGTGTGGGCGGCATGCTTGGCGGTGCAGGAGCGGCAGCTACAAAGCTGGCTTTGCTTGCTTCGGGTGCACTGCTCAAACTGGCCAATTGTGCTTTTAATGCTGCGTTTTCATCGGTCAGGTTGGTCAAATTGCTTTTGCTGTCCGTCTCCATCTGCTCTAAGCGCAGTCGCAAATTGCCTGCTTCAATATTGGCTTCCGATAATATGCTTTTTAAATCGGCCAGTTCAGCGGCGGCTTGGTTGGCGGTGTCACTTGCTGCGGTAGCATTGGCGGCTGCGGCCTGCAATTGGCTATTGGCAGCGCCCAACTCATCTGCCTTGGCTTTGTGCGATGCGATATCGGCTTCGGCTGCTGTCAGCTTGGCTTTTAGCGCCTCCAGTTCGGCACTGTTGCCGCTGGCGGATGTAGTTTGTTGTTTGAGCCTTTCGTTCTCTACGGTTAAGGCACCTACCTTGCCGCTCAAGTCGCGGATATCATTGCGTAAGCCATTGATATTATCGTTTTCCCTTACAATACCGTCACGATCGGCCTTTAAAGCATTGGCCTGTGCAGTGAGGCGGGTAATTTCTGACTTGGCATCGGCCAGTGCCGTTTTTAAGGAATCCAAATCACCGGTATTGGCTGTTAGTGATGCGTTCACTGCTTTTTGCGAAGTCAGCTCCTCGGAAAGCTTGCCTTCGATGCCTTCTAATTCGGCAATGCGGCGATTGAGGGCATCAATGTTGATGCCTGCAAACTGTTGCTTCACCGCAAGGGCATCGCCAATATCTACTTTCAATTTATTATTATGCGCCTCAAGGTCACGCACCTTATCTTTTAAAGAATTGATCTCTGTTTTATCGGTACTTACCGCTACTGGTGCAGCCGCTTTGAATGATTTGGCTTTTTTCAAATCGGCTTCCAATGACGCTTTTTCACTCAGCAACCCATTGATTTGTGTTTTGAATTTACCGTTTAAAAAGTAACGCAGCAGATAACCCAACAAAAAAGGGATCAACATGCCCAGCAGCCAGTGCCACCAACTGAGGTTACAAAAAGACATATCTAAAAACATACCGTTAAAATTTTGCATCGTAATATAATTAAATGAGTTATTGAATGTTGATTTCTACCCTACGGTTGAGCCTGCGCCCGCCTTCGTTATCGTTGGTAGCTACGGGCATGGTTTCGCCCTTAGCTTCCACTGTAAGGTTGGCGGCATTGGCGCCTTTTGCTACCAGTTTGGTTTTTACAAATTCGGCCCTGCGTTGCGACAGTGCCATGTTTTTGGCATCATCACCTACATTATCGGAGTGGCCGCTCACTGCCGCCTTCATGCTGGGATTGGCTTTTAGTTTTTCGGCCAACCGGGTAAGTGCCGCTTCTATTTCAGGCTCCAGCTCTTTGGCGTTGGAGTTGGTGGCAAAGCGTACTATTAGTTTGGCATCGGTTTCCTCTACCAGCGGTGCGGGGGCATTGGTATTGCGCAGCATACTAAAATCGCTGGCTACAAAATTTTGTTTTTGATAGCTACTATCGGCCAAGCCTCTTTTCTCCACGGTGGTTTTAATGCGGCCGCCCACGGAGTCTTTTAGCAGGGCCCTTAGGTTTTCCGCCCGTTCAATGGCCAGTGCCTCGCCGTTGGTTTCTCCTTCGTAATACCAAGCTTTGATCATCAGGGTATCGCCGTTGGACAAGCCTGCTAATTTGTCTTTTATATAGGCTGCATAACCATTGCCCTGTACCGGTTGGTTGCTCCCCCAGCCGAATGATAGCGGCAAATTGTTGGTTGCCACATTGGCTATGCCTTCCGCAGGCGATGCAGGCACATCGGCCGAAACCGTAGTAGTGGGGCAGCATTCCTGCTTTTTATCGTTCAGCCAGCTCCAAGTGTACCAACTCCACCCTAAAAATGCCAATAGCATCAATACTGCTCTGGTATTCATATTGTTTTGTTTTATTGTTGTTATTGTAATGGCAATAATGCCCGTATATCGTTTACAGATTTTTTCTGCTTATTGTTATTAATGAGGATAAGGTTTGCAATAATGCGAAAGATAGGGAATTTTTTAGCTGTATGTGTGGGATAGGATAAATTATTCAAAAAAAGGCATGGGGACGGCTCATGGTTCTGAGTAAGCCCGATAAGACAGGTAACCTTTACCGGCAGCTTGGCCATTACAAGCTACCCCATCATCTCCCACAAAAAAAGGAAGCCCTCGCTCCCTTCGATAATTATATTATTGCCCCTATCCGGCCTAGACCTGCAAGTTGAAGGAATTAGCTAATCATCAAATCAGCACATCAGCTAATTAATTCTCCTCCTCTAACCTTCCATCAATCTCTTTACACAAGGCCGCAAAAATATCTTCTACACCGCCTTCGCCCTTTACCATTACCACTTTATCAAATTTTTGGTAGTAGTCGGCCACGGCAGCGGTTTTGTTATGGTATTCAACAATCCTTGCCCTAATTACCTGTTCATTGGTATCATCGCTGCGGCCACTGGTTTCGCCACGTTTGAGCAAGCGGGCCACCAATTCTTCTTCGCTCACTTCCAAAGCCAACATCACATGAATGGCGGTTTTCTTCAGGTCCAGCAGTTTGTCCAGCGCCTCGGCTTGTGCACCCGTGCGGGGGAAACCGTCGAACAAAAAGCCTTTGGCAGCGGTGTTGGCATCCAAAGCCGAGCTGATCATGCCAATGACCACTTCATCTGGCACCAATTGACCCTTGTCCATAAAATTTTTGGCTTCCATACCCAAAGGGGTAGCTGCCGCAATTTCGCTGCGCAATAGGTCGCCCGTACTTAAATGTTTTAGGCCATATTGGGCAATGAGTTTTTCGCTTTGCGTACCCTTTCCACTGCCAGGAGGGCCAAATAGTATTAAATTAAACATATACTTACTAACCTGAGTGAGTGACAAATATAATATAAGGTGGTTATAAATTTATCAATCGTATTAACATTTCATTGAAATCTATGCTAAAAAGGGTTACGTATATTGTATGTCGTTTAAAAATAATGCAAAAAACAGCTTATAAGGCAGCTATGGCGGCAAACCTTGCTAAATTGCGAAAGAAGGGGTAATTATGGGTTATTGATTATTGGCAGTTCAGCGGGTGCAAGCAATAATTAATAATCAAAAGCATAATAACTAACAAGTATAGGATTCCAATAATTAATAATCAAACAATGAGCAACAATCCAGTTTATTCAAAAACCGATCAAGAAAAAGTAAACCTTAGCAATGAGGAGTGGAAGGGTCTTTTAAGCCCCGCCGTTTATCATGTAGCTAGGGAAAAAGGTACCGAACGGCCTTGGAGCAGCCCATTGGAAGGGGTAAAAGACCTGGGCACCTACTACTGTGCGGCCTGTGGCAACGCCCTGTTTACCAGCGATACCAAGTTTGAAAGCGGCTGTGGTTGGCCCAGTTTTTATGCCCCGGTTGATAAGGGTAGCATCATTTACACGCCCGATAATGACCATGGCATGGCCCGTACCGAAGTACAGTGCGGCCGCTGCAAAAGCCATTTGGGCCATGTATTTGAAGACGGCCCACCGCCCACCGGCCTGCGCTACTGCATCAACGGCGTGGTGCTGGATTTTGAAAAGGCGCAACAGGCAGCCGACGAATACGATAAAAACAATGGATAAAAAGGAGCGGCCAATGGCTGCTTTTTTTATAAAAATGCCCTAAATATTGTCATTTTATCACCTTTTAGGGCCTAAGTTTTGCATTTTACGCTGCTAACTCGTCTTTTTTCCTTTACTTTTGCAAATTGCCCAATCCGCAATACATGAAACCGTTTATGTTCATGAAGGAGTCCAATAATAAATGGTTTTATGCCGACATACATTGCGTTTTGGCAGCAATCAGTACAATCATATTCAATGAATCGTCGGTATTAACAATAAAATAAACAAAAGGAACAACAGTTTTGGCATTACCTCACCTCATTAAGCACATATACAACAACGGTACAGACGAAGTAATCCGCCGGGGAAAAAAAATCCATGCTTTAAATGCGGTGGAACTGATTGAGCACGACCAGTTGATGGGCTCGGTTACCTTTAGGATAAAAGACGACGGCTACAATACCTATTACAAGGTTTATATTCAAAAATATGCAGACGCCAAGGCCATCAGCCTGCGCTGTAGCTGCCCCTACAATTTGGGCGATATTTGCCGCCACGAAGCAGCCGCCCTGTTTCAGTTGCAGGAAATGGTGGACCGTAATATGCTGGGCAGCAATAGCATACAGTACCACCAGCAGCATACCGTGGCCAAAATGAAGTACATCGACCTGAAGATGATCAAACTGTTCTCGTCGCCGGATATTTATGCCGCTGCCGAAAACATGCTGCGCACCACCAAGGCCACAATCAACAGTGCCGTTAACGAACGGATAGAGGCCGAACTGGCTGTGGGCAACTATACCTATCCGCTGGTGATACAAAAAAACGACGAACGCAATTTTGATACTTCCTGCACCTGTGCCGAAATGGAGCACCCCCTTTGCGAGCATAAAGTATTGCTGTTTTTGCAATTGCTCAACAGCTATGGCCCCCATTATTTTGATACCATCCGCAATTGGGACAAGGAAAAAAACAAGCTGTTACAGATATATGGCTACAGCCTTACCGACGACCTAGCCGGTAAATTTGAATTTATATACAAAGAGGGCAAACCCTTTTTGAAACTGCTAGACCCCAGCATCAAGCGGGTGGCCGCCAGTGTTAGCGCACCGGCCCCATCGCAGGGCATGAACGGTTTACAGCCTATGCCGCCAACCGCCGTGAACGAGCCTGCCAAAAAGCTGGGCGTAGTGTTCAACTTCAACGAAACACTGTACCCCGGCTTTAGTGTGGATGCCGTGCAGGGCGAAGCCAATGAGGCCCAAACCGCTTATGTGGGCAAGGTAGAGAAGCTGGACCTGAACCGTTTTGTGAATACCGAAGTGTTTAACGACAATGACAAAATCCTGTTTCAGCAACTGCGCAAATTGCAGAGCAGCGAGGTAAACAAATACCTCAATCGCAATTCGCCGTTTAGCGGTATTTGGGAAAACATCATCCATACCGATGGGGATGAACTGCCCGAAGAAACCAAGGCACTGATCAGCGAATACCTACACCCCAAAATAAAAAAACTGTTTGAGGATGAGGCCGAAAACCCATTCTTATTTATACTGCCCGAAAAAAAGGTTTTTAAAACAGATGCCCTGCAACCCGTGAGCGTAAGCCATGAGCCCTTGGTGCCACGCTTTAAAGTAGCGGCGGGCAATGGCCAATTTGAGTTACAGTGTCAGGTGACCCTCAATGGAAAACCGGTATCGCTTACGCAAAACGAGTGCAATAGTGTATTGGTGTTTTTGCACCAAAATACCTTGTACACTTGGGCCAAGGCCGATGATGCCGCACAGGCCCTGCGCTTTGCCGAAAAAGGCAGCGTACCGCTGAGCAAGGCCAACTGGACCACACAAATGCAACAGGTGATTTTGCCCCTTACCAGGGATTATCAAGTAGATTTTGACCCCTCGCTGATCAAAGAAATAAAAAGCGGCGAACCCGATGTGGAGCTGATGTTGCAAGAAAAAGGGGACTATTTAGTATTCCAACCCATATTTAGCTACAAGGGTTACAAAACAAGGAGTACCGATAAAGAAACGGTTACCATACCCGATGGCGATAAGATACTCATCATCCACCGCAATAAGGAAGCCGAGCAATTGTTTATGCAAAAGCTGGAGGCCCTGCACTCGCAGTTCATCCATCCGCAAGATAGTAGCCAATTGGTGCTAAAGGGTGCCGATGTACTGCGCAACAATTGGTTCTTTTTGTTTATTGATGCCATGAAGGAAATGCAGGTGCCCGTATATGGTTTTGAGGCACTGAGTAATTTCCGTTTCAACACCGCTAGGCCCACCACCCATATCCATGTAAGCAGTGGGTTGGATTGGTTTGATGCCAAAGTGGAAATAGAGTTTGGCAACCAACGGGCCGGTATTTCCGACATTAAAAAGGCATTGGCCAATAAGCAATCCTTTGTACAACTGAGCGATGGCACACTGGGCATTTTACCCGAAGAGTGGCTGAAACGCTATGCCCTGCTGTTTAAAGTAGGCGATAACAAAACCAACAAGCTGCGCCTTAGCCGCTACCACATGAGTGTGATAGATGCGCTGTACGAAAACCGTGATGAGAACGAACTCAGCTTTGCGTTGGACGAAAAATTTGAGAAGCTACGGGAGTTTAAACATATACCAGAAATAGCGCCCCCCGATAATTTACAGGCAATACTGCGCCCCTACCAAACAGCGGGTTACCAATGGCTCAACTATTTGAACGAAGTGGGCTGGGGCGGTATTTTGGCAGATGATATGGGTTTGGGTAAAACCGTACAGGCCCTTACCATGCTGCATCATTACAAAACAACCAATGGCGCTTTGAAGGCCTTAGTGGTATGCCCTACTACGTTGATTTACAACTGGGCCAATGAAATAAAGAAATTTACGCCCGAGCTTACGCACTATATCCACCATGGCAGCATGCGCAGCCGCAGTGTGGAAAACATGGAAGCCTATGATGTAGTCATCACAACCTATGGTACTTTGCGCAGCGATATTACCATTTTGATGAAAGTGCTGTTGGACTATGTGATACTGGATGAAAGCCAAGCCATCAAAAACCCTTCTTCCAAAGTAACCAAGGCCGCTTGTTTACTAACGGCCAAAAACAGGGTATGCATGAGCGGTACGCCGCTGCAGAATAATACGTTCGACATTTTTGCGCAGATGAATTTTTTAAACCCCGGCCTATTGGGCAGCATGGAGTTTTTTAGAAATGAGTTTGCCACGCCGATTGATAAATTTGGTGAACAGGAGCAGAAAGAGCACTTGCGCAAACTGCTGTACCCCTTTATACTGCGACGCACCAAGGAACAGGTGGCCAAAGATTTACCGGAAAAAACGGAAACCATCCTGTTTTGCGAAATGGAAAAAGAGCAGCGTAAGATTTACGATATCTACCGCAATAGCTACCGCGACAAAATCATGGGCGTAATTGAGGAGCAGGGTATCGACAGGAGCCAGTTGACCATTTTGCAGGGCTTGATGAAACTGCGCCAGATATGCGACAGTCCGGCCATTTTGAACGAGGAGGAAAAATATCCCAACCACTCCATTAAGCTAGATGAGCTTACCCGTGAGATTACGGAAAATATCGGCGACCATAAAGCGCTGGTATTCTCTCAGTTTTTGGGTATGCTGGGCTTGATACGGCAAAAGCTGAAAGAGGCGGAAATACCATATGAATATTTTGACGGCAGCACTTCAACGCATGAGCGGGAAAGGGCCATACAGAATTTCCAGAACAACGATACCTGCCGGGTATTTTTAATATCGCTCAAAGCGGGCGGTGTGGGCTTGAACCTTACGGCCGCTGATTATGTATATATAGTTGACCCATGGTGGAACCCCGCTGTGGAGCAACAGGCCATTGACCGTACGCACCGGATTGGGCAAACCAAAAATATATTTGCCTACCGCATGATATGCGTAGATACCATTGAAGATAAGATTTTGCAATTGCAAGAGCGCAAACGTTCACTAGCCAAGGAGTTGATTGCCGACGACAATAGCTTTGTAAAAAGCCTATCTAAATCGGATATCGAATACCTGTTCAGTTAGTGATGAAATCTTTGAGCCTTTTAAAGTCCCGGCTTGCTTTAGAGGTAAACAGCAAGCTGGACAATGCGGAGAAAGCCTTCGCAATGGCCCGGAAAGTGAACCCTTTCATAACTATCAGATTTTAAGAGCATAAACATACAAAAAGGATACCCCTATTTGCAAGCGTGTTTTTACGTGATTTTCAAGGGAATTTTCCACAAATGCAAGTAAATAGTGGCCCCAATACCAGCAAAAGTCAGGAAATATGGGATGGTACAAGGATCAAATGCCAGCATTATTGGCCGCTTTTTCGCAAAATGGGTATGCCATACTGCCCAAAGCCGTACCTGCCGACCTGTTGGAGAAACTGCGCCAACTTTTTGATGAAGAGATGACCCAGCAGTTGGAATATAGGGGCAAGGTAACCAACGAGGTAAAGGGGGTAAAGTACATCAGCAATATCGACAACCTTTGCGAAAAGGAGAACCTAGCTTGTTTGGAGCTACTGGCCCAGCCCTTTGTACAGGAGCCGGCAGCGGCCATCTGTGGCCCCGATTTTTTTCCGATACAGGATTTTGCTGTTATCAAATCACTGGGGGATACCACACCCGTATTATGGCACCAGGATATGCTACACGAACGCAAGGGCCAATGCTGCACCATGGGCATCTACTTAGATGATGCGAACGAAAACGATGGTGCCCTGCGCATCGTGCCCGGCAGCCATTTGAGCGATGAAACCATTTGTCAAATGCGCCAGCGGCCCTTTATAGAAGTGCCGATGAAAGCAGGCGATATTTTGATACATGATATGATGCTGGCCCACAGTAGCGAACCCTTGCAGCGCAACACCCGGCGCCGGGTTATCTATTTTGAATTTTTATCGGCAGCACATGTGGCGGCAGAAGCCATTTATAGTACAGCTATTGTGGAACGTCGCACCCGGCTGCTACAGGTGGCGGCAGCATATCGAACCCAACTGGAACTGGCCAACCCCGATTTAACGGACATCCGATCAGCCCTAGCGGAAATTTACAGCGATTGGGTAAAGGCCCGGCCCTCTGCCTACTGCTTCGAAATGGATAACCCCGCAGGTGGGCAATAAAAAATCCCGTTGCTAAACGGGATTGACTATGTATTGTACCATACTATTTTACCAACGGCCCTTGCCAATGCCTGCGGTACCGCTTGCTTTTTTTATAGTACTTAATGGGATATACTTCAGGGTTTTGGCGAAGCCTACCCAAGAAATTCATAATGCCTTGAAACAGCGGACTGTAAATGGTGTGGTTGATATCGTTATTCATATAATGATTATTATAATTTTCAGAACGCAACAAATGTGCCTTTATTGCTTGTGGCGCATATTTTAACAAATTTTTAAGCATTTGAGCGGATAACCTCGCCCCTGCCGGTTTTAAAGCCAAAGCCGCCAAATTTGAGTTTTGCCATTTCCTTTGGCCGTTTTGCGCTAACTTTCCGCTAAATAATCAGCAATGAAAAAACTAGGATTTTTGTTATGGTCGATTTTAATGGGCACTTGCCTACAGGCCCAAGATGTGGACTATAAAAAAGGTATGATACTGGTGGATGGGAACGAATACGCCAAAGTAGAGGTAAAAAAGCAAAATTTTGGCCTTACCAAATCCTTTGAAGTTTTTAACATAGCCGGGCAAAAAATCATCATTGCCGTGGTAGCTACCGAATTTGAGTCGGACAAAAACGACAACTCCTATTTGTTTTACCGCTTTACCTTTTTAACCGCCGGTCAAGTAGGTATATTTAAAATCCCCTCACTGGGCCAAGAAAAAGGCTTTGCCAAACTAATCGGCAACAGTGGCATTTTGGTAAAAGATACGGTAAATGGGGAGCGGTTGCGGGAGTTCATTGCCACCAAAAGCGTAACCCCTTCCATTGCGGTTGATTATACATCGGTGCCCCGCAACAGGGCTTGGCCGATATCGCTTACCAAAGACAAGGAAGTGGAGCAAAACAGTAAAATCATCGGCAATTTCAAGCCCAAGGGCTCCAGCAATGGTATGGATTTTTACGAATTTGCCTTACCCTCGGGCGTAATTGTGGCCAAAGTATCCTTTGCCGGCGGCAACAATGCGCAGAACATGGAAATTTTTACCGCCAAAGACAATTACAAGCGGGTGGTGCCCATACCACAAAACGAAAAAATCATCATTGCCGATGCCAGCATCGATATCAATCAATTTACGCTTAAACGCATAGCCAAATGGTTGGTGGATAATCAGTATTTGTAGTATCCACATACAATATTGCAAACGGGTAGTTTACTGGGTAAGCTGCCCGTTTTCTTTTGTAAATACTATCCATACAACAGGAATATGTATGATAGGGTTTGCTCCCTCTAATAAAAAACATTCCGCTACCCAACCTTTTGCACCCATCCATTCGTCAACTTAAATAGGGGTTTTACAAAAGCCTTGCGAATAGCGGCATAAAACCTGAACTTTGAAATGAATCTTGTAGGTGTACTGATTGGATTTGATACAACACGATATCGTTGATGGCTGCTTGCGGCAAAACAGAAAGTGCCAAGAGCAACTGTATAGGCACTGCCATGCGCCCATGCTGCGGGTATGCCGCCTGTATGTATGGCAGCCGCAGGAAGCCGCCGCCCTGTACAATACGGCCATGCTAAAAGTGTTTACAAGCATGGGCCAATATGGCAAAAAGGGCGACCTGATGGCTTGGATACGGCGAATTGTGGTGAATACCTGTATCGATCATTGCCGTGGACAGGCCCGGTTTGCAACACAGCCACTGGAAGGGATAATAGAAGAAGACTTTTCGGTTGACCCCGATGTGTATGCGCAATTATCCGCCACCGATAGTATACACTTATTGCAGGATTTGCCACCTGCTTCGGCCATGGTGTTTAACCTGTTTGCGATGGAGGGGTATAAGCACCAGGAGATAGCGGAAATGCTGGATATTTCAATCGGCACTTCCAAATGGCACTTGAACGAGGCCCGCCGACTATTGAAACAACGCTTAACAACCATTACCAATTTTACAATGTATCACAATGCCGGATAGCAATATGAACATAGACGAATTTTTCAGGCAGCAGCAGCAACAACTGCCCGCTGCCAACTCACCCGATACCGACTGGGCAGCCATGGACAAGATGCTGGATAGGCTGCCCAAGCGTCGCTGGCGCAAAAAAACAACCCGCCGCATCATCCAATGGATGGGAGGTTTGGCACTGGTAACCACGATAACGTATTATGCAGTAAAACAAACCCGTCAAACGAAAAAAAATCCGGTTTACACTACCACAAAACAAACTGTTGCTCCGGCACAACAACCCGCTGCGCCCCTTGACATTAGCAGTAATAGCTTAGCAAAAAAAACCACCGTAGTAAAGCAGTTGGCAACTCCCCCAAAAAGGTCTGTCCATTATCAACGGATTGTACGGCAGCAATCTGATACGGTGCTATTGGAAACGGCCATTGCCCCAACCCAACCTATTACAAGCCCTATCCCAGTGGCACCGCTTGTAGCGGCCGTTGAGCGCCATCCCGCAGCGGTAAGCAACTGGCTGCAGCAACTGGCTAGCCCTCCCGCTGTTTTTGAAATAAATCCCCAACGGGATACCGTGCTCATCTGCCCACAAGGAACCGTGGTATGGATACCTAGCCATGCTTTTATAGCCGAAGGAGCTAGTCCCAACCCCCTTAAAGACCCGGTACAAATCACAGTTAGGGAGTGCTATCGCTATGCCGATATGTTGGCCAACCGCCTCAGCACCACCACCGCCAACGATGTACTCACTACCGGGGGTATGCTGCAAATCACAGCCACTACGGACAAAAAAAATATTCGGGGCTACCTCACTCGCCCTTTGCGCATCGAAATGCCTTACGATCGGTACGACCCATCGATGCAGCTATACTTGCCCGTTGGTCAGGGACCCACCGATAGCAGCACTACTTTTAATTGGCAACCAGCCGGGCAGCAACAGGCTTATGTAAACAACATTCCATTTAGGGAACGTACAAATATTACCCTGCTGCAAGTGCAACAACGGGTGAACCGGGATGAAAAAAACCAAACGGCTTATTTTGATGTACAGCCCGAAGTGCCTTTGACCGAGCAACAAATAAAGGGGCTGTTGCGCCAGCGCTATCCCTTTGGGCCTGAAAAAATGAGCATCGCCATCAGTGAAAGGGCGGGGCCGATGGGCAACCTCAAAGGCAGTCAGGCCAAAGCCACCAAACAAGGTTTTGTAATGACAGATTCCGTAAGCCTGCCTTTTGCCGAGGCCCTGCGCAAAAAAATGTTGCGCCCTGTGGATAGCTTGGCTTTTGTACAACTGCGCAGGCAAGACAGCATCAGGTGGCGGGAACAGGTACGGCAAGATAGTTTGGCCTTTGTAAAAACAATGGAATTTAGAAAAACTTACAGCTTTAATACCACCAATTTAGGCTGGGTAAATTGTGATAGGATTATAGCACCCGAGTTCCCCAGGGCCACATTTGTAATTAACAGTGCGTTGGGCGAAGCACCTAGCATGGGCCTTTACCATTTGGTATTTACCAATCAAAAAGCCATTGTAGCCGGTACCTTGCAAAACGGTGAAATATATTTTGGTAATATGCCACAGGGACTTACCGCTAAACTGATTTGTGTAATCAAACAAGGCGATAAAGTGTTGAGTTACGTAAAATCGATACGGATTGTGGACAAAGCAACGGTAGAAATGGAATTTACCGAAACCGATCCCGAAAAGTTCAAACAGCAACTGGCAGCGATGGATGCAGCCTTGGTTAATTAGCTAATTGGCTGATTAGCTAATCAGCTAATTACCCAGTTTTATTTTGCTGCAGGCCCTTGTTGGTTAACATCCAATAGGGGTATCTGCTTTGGTTGATAAAGTTCCGAAGGCCGTTGCCGAAGACGATTAGCACCTTACCACCTATTACAAAGTCCGTAACAAGTCGAAAACATCAGCACATTATCAAATTAGCTAATCAGCACATTTATATTTCACCTTATCTTTAACCAAAAAACCATGCTGCTCGCCCTTCATCCCCGGTTGCCAATGCGCAACAAAGCCATTACGTTCCACTTTTATGTGACCCAACTGGGTTTTACAGCACTCAACGATATGGCTACCTATCCCGACTATTTGATGGTAAAAAAGGACGGTATCGAAATCCATTTCTTTTTGTATGAGGATCTAAACGAGAAAGAAAATTATGGCAGTTGTTATATCCGTACCGATAATGTAACGGAATGGTACCAACTAGCCGTAGATGGGAAGTTGGACATCCCCGAACTGGGCCACCTGCACCAAAAGCCTTGGGGGCAGAAAGAATTTGCCCTGCGTGACCCCGACTGTAACCTACTTACGTTTGGTGAAAATACTTGGAAGGGTGGTTAACTGAACTGATTCAAAACACGATATCTTAAAACAATATAACCATTAAGGCAATAAGGGCCATTAAGTTATACTTGGTGAACTTTATGTTGCAATGATAGCTACCCGAATTGGTTGGACAATGCCTGCAAAGTATTTCTTAATGTTCCTCAATTCCTTAATGTTTCAAAGAAAAAGCGAAGCGCAAGCTAGCAACGACTATTTTATTTGAAAAAAGACTGATATACTGTAAGGTTTACATACCACCATTGATATAATGCTCCACCGGAATGCGGTTGCCGATGCTTTTGGCCAATGTCATTTCATCGGCATACTCTAGCTCGCCGCCAAAGGCAATGCCACGGGCAATGGTAGTAATGCGGGCCGTAGTGGGTTGTAGTTTTTTTTGGATATAATAAATGGTGGTATCGCCTTGTATATTGGGGTTGAGCGCAAAAATGATTTCTTCCGTTTGTTCTTCCTGCACCCGTTGCACCAGTTCGTTGATGGTCAGTTGCTCAGGGCCAATACCGTCCAACGGAGAAATGATGCCCCCCAGCACATGGTACAATCCGTTGAACTGCTGGGTGCTTTCAATAGCGATTACGTCGCGGATACTTTCCACCACACAAATAACCCCTTGCTTGCGCCCCGCATTGCTACAGATATTGCACAATTGGGTATCGGCAATATTATGGCAGCGACGGCAAAATTGGATCTCTTGCCGCATGGCCGCAATCTGGTCGGTAAAATGCTGCACTTCACTCTGTGGCCGCTTTACCATGTGCAGCGCCAGCCTGAGTGCTGTTTTTTTACCAATGCCCGGAAGCTTGGCAAATTCGTTTACCGCATTTTCTAACAGTCGTGAGGAGAATTGCATGCAGCAAAGATAACTTTAAATCCAACCCATATCGAAAGCTTTGAGCAGCGGTAATATTTTCGTTTCCCTCGCTTCCGCATTCTATAAGGAGTACCGTTTTGCAACGGGCAAAAGTTAAAAACATGTTAAAACTGGTTGCGGGGCTTGTATGCTGCTAGAATATTTTTGATATTTACGCCATCGGTGCCAACCACTGATTGATTAAAACAACAACAAATGACACAAAAACCGTCTAACGCATTCGTAGCCGCATCGTGGGTTGCTTTGGCAGCCGGTATCGTAGCTTTTAACATCGGCCTGTTCAATGCCGTTATGCAACTGAACGAAAAGGGGTATTATTTTGCCGTGCTGATGTTTGGCCTTTTTTCCGCCGTATCGCTGCAAAAAACGGTAAGGGATCAATTGGAAGGCATTCCCGTTACCAATATATACTATGGCCTTTGCTGGTTTTGCACCCTGCTCGCCATTCTCTTGCTCATCATTGGACTTTGGAATGCCAGCCTCACCCTCAGCGAAAAAGGGTTTTACGGCATGTCGTTTACGCTTAGCTTATTTGCGGCCGTGGCCGTGCAAAAAAATGTGAGGGATACGAAAAAAGCCCAACAGGAATAATCCTGTTTGTTTCTTTTCGTTCACTTGCGTTTATCCTAATAAAAAAAGGGGGCAAAAGCCCCCTTCCTTTATTTATATATTTTTTACTCAATCTTTATCTCCTTGAACAACTTCACCGGCGTGGCTTCTACCTGCTTCTGATACTCCTTCCATTTGCCACTGAAAAAGTCATTCGCCTTCTTCACCGCATCGGCCACTAGGCTTTCCGCATCCGCAGCCATCCGCTCTTCCTGTGCGTTGGGTATTTTGCTTTTGCCCAATACTTCGCCCCGCACTTCATTCAACTTACCATTGGGGGTAATCTGCGGCACCGTGCCATAGCCTTGCTTTTCTTGCGGCTTACCAAAAATAAAGTTGCGTATGCTTTTAATACTGTCCGTCATGGCTTTACCCGCCTTGCGCAAACTATCGGCCCCCTTACCTTCCACATCTTTCAACTGGGCTTCCACTTTCTTTATCACTTCTTCCGCATCCGTCAGTGCATCGGTAATGGCAGTGAGTTTTTCTGTGCTTTTGTCTAACCGCTTCGACATACGCATTTGGGCATCATATACCTCTTTGCGTAAATCCTGTGTGGGGTCGGCCTTAATGGTAAGCAGGGTCGAATCTGCCTCATTGCCCAATTGCAGCACCAATTTGTAAGTGCCGGGATAAACTTGCAAGCCCCTTGGCTCTGGTCCATCTTTCTTGGGCTTGGGGCTGCCCGGCTGGCGAACGCCCTTCATCTCCAAACCCCAATTGGCTTTATTAAAACCCGTATCCACTTTTATTTTTTGCGTACGTATCAGCTCATTATCTGCCGTATAAATTTTTACCATGGCAGAGTCCATCCTTGCTTTGCCCTTGCCTGTATCGGACACTGATTTTACATAAAAACTATATTGCGCTCCACGGCCCCTGTTTTGCCCCTCGTACAAGCCCCAAGTGCTCCACTCATAGCCGGGTTCGTTGCGGTAATTGGTTTTGTAGCCAATGGGTGCTTCGTGTACCGTTAACCGCTTGGTAGGCTGCAAACCGTTATTGGCAGCCGCTTTGCGCAGGCCACGTATATCGTCCAATACATACAGGGCACGGCCAAAAGTAGCGATGCACAAATCGGCTTCCCTTTCCTGTATCACCATATCATAAGTAGAAACGGAGGGATAACCGTTTTTCCATTGCTCAAAACTATTGCCATTGTTAAAGCTCACCCACAACCCCGCTTCCGTACCCGCAAAAATAAGATTGGGCTCGGTGGGGTCTTGCAGTACGCAAAGCGCATAACCTTTCACTTTATTGTCATCTACCATACGCTGCCAAGTGGCCCCGTAATCTTTGGTACGGAAAATATAGGGCGAAAAGTCGCCACGGCGGTAATCATTGCACACCACAAAAGCCTCGCCCGCATTGTGCCTGCCCGCCCTTATCTGCGGTATCCAGCAGCCAATGGGCATACCCGGTATCTTGCCCCTAAAGTTGGTCCAAGTACGGCCACCGTCCTTGGTCAATTGCACATTGCCATCATCAGTGCCCGCCCATATTACATTGCGGTCTTTGGCAGAAGGCTCGATGCACAAAATGGTGGTAAAGTTTTCGGCCCCGGTAATATCAATAGAAAGACCACCGTTGGCTTCTTGGTTTTGCTTCACGGTATCATTGGTGGTCAAGTCCGGCGAAATCACTTCCCAGGTAAGCCCTTTATCGTTGCTTTTGTGTACAAACTGGCTGCCATAGTAAAGGGTTTTGCTGTCGAACGGATCCAAAGCCAGTGCTGCATTCCAGTTGTAGCGCAGACGGGTTTTTAAATCGGGCGGCGGTGGTTGAATGCGCCAGTTTTCCCCATTTTTGCTGTTGTGCCTCACCAGTTCGCCGCCTTGGCTCATGCTATAGGTCCAGTTGGCATCATCGGGGTCGGGTGCCACATCAAAGCCATCGCCGCCGCTCAGGTTGTCCCAATAATAATTGCGGATGCCACCACTCATCCAAGTATAGGCAGGGCCCCGCCAACTGCCATTGTCCTGCATACCGCCCATTACATGGTAGGGCAGTTCATTGTCTACATTAATATGGTAAAACTGGCCCACGGGCAATTGTTCGTCAAATTTCCAACTCTTACCCCTATCGCGGCTGATGCCGATGCCACCATCATTGCCCTCAATGATAATATTAGGATTGGTAGGATGTATCCAAAAAGCATGGTGATCGGGATGGATACCGTTGTAAGGGATAAGGGTTTTAAAAGTACGGCCTGCATCTTCGCTCAGGCTGATCATTTGAAACACATTGTAAATGCGGTTCTCGTTTTTACTGTCCACTCGAATATCTTGAAAATAGAAAGGGCGGTTGTTCACCACAGCAGGGTCGCTGTTTACCAATTCCCACTTAAAGCCGCCATCATCGGTTTTGTACAGTCCGTTTTTGGTAGCTTCTACCAAGGCATATATGCGCTGGGGCTGGCTGGGGGCGATGGTCAGGCCAATGCGGCCAAATTTGCCATCGGGCAACCCTTCTTCCTTGCCCAATTTTTTCCAGGTTTTACCTGCATCCATGGTAATATACAGGCCACTACCGCTGCCACCACTTGTAAAACTCCAAGGTGTGCGCCGGTGCTGCCACATGGCCGCTATCAACTTGTTGGGGTTGCTGGGGTCCATCACCAAATCAGCGCAGCCGCTGGTATCGTTGGTATATAAAATGCGGTTCCAGGTTTGGCCGCCGTCGGTGGTTTTGTACACGCCCCTTTCTGGGTGCTCGGCAAAGGGGTTGCCAATGGCGCCAGCATACACGGTATTGGGGTCGGTAGGGTCAATGATGATGCGGTGGATATTCCTGGTTTTTTCTAAACCCATCAGTTTCCAGCTTTTGCCCCCATCCAAGCTTTTGTATATACCGCCGCCGATATTGAGTGAGTTGCGTGGGTTACCCTCGCCCGTACCCGCCCATAATACCGCTGGATTGCTTTGCTGGATGCATACAGACCCAATGTTGAGTATGGACTGATCGTCGAACAAGGGCTGCCAAGTGGCGCCTGCGTTATCGGTTTTCCATACACCGCCGCTGGCCGTACCCAACAAAATATAATCGGGATTGCTGTGCAGTGCATCAATACTGGTAACCCGGCCGCTCATGCCCGCTGGGCCGATGCTGCGGGCCTTCATGTTCTTGAAATGATTGACACTTATCTTTTGTGCAGTAGCAGTGGCAAGTAGGGACAATAGAAGCAGGGATGTAACAATTTTATGCATCATTTTTTATTTGTGCGTTCAAGATGCAAAAAAATGGTGATGCCTGCAAATAATTTACACCAAAGGTTGGTTGGATCAACGTTTCTTGCCAATCATAAACAGTAGCCCTACCTGTGTAGACTTGAAGTTGTTGTTTTCGCCGCTTTGGTTGATATAACTGTTTTTAACCAGTTCGGTAAGGCCATAGTGGGCTTTAAACTCTATGCCCAGCCTTTGGGTTAGCCGTAATTGCAACCCTGCGGTAAATAGTACATTCAGGCGATTGATATCTTTGAGCGTAAACGTGCGGAAACTACTGGGATTGCCGCCAAAGCTATTGGGAATGTTTACAATGGACGCATCCAATATATATACGGGGGTGACGCCTGCCCTAAACAAGAGTTTGTTTTCCTTAATGGCCTGCTCGTACAAAATGGGGAACTGCAACATGCTGAGGCCCCGCACTTTGGCATCTACGTCTTGGTTGAGCAAATTGGGTTTATCGGCCTGCTTATAGCTCTCCGACATAGCATTGCTGGCATATCCGGCACCCACCAACAAGTTGGATTTTTTGTTCAGTGCTAGGCGTACCATGGCCATGCCATACTTACCCGACCCTACATACCCGTTGGATACATCAACCCCTGCGGCCAGTTCCAGTTGAGGGCTGGGCAGCGGGGTCTTTTTATCTTTTCTAATAGCTGCGGTAGCTTCTTTTTCGTTTGGTGTATTCGTTTGCGGCTCTGTATGGTTGACTGTCGATTCCAAGGTTTCCGGTTCCTTTTTAGCCTCCTCCGCTTGTGCCAAAGCAGGCTCCATTGGTAAAGGTGCCGTTGCAACCCTATTATTATCCGCCGTCATTTTGTCGTTGGCATCCGCATCCACTTCATTGGCCGTAGCAGGGGCAGTTATGTTGATTTTTTGACTGCCTTTTTTATCAAAACCAAGGAATGTATTTTCTGGCGCATTGTTAAAAGCCACATCGCCACCCAATATGGTAATATTTTGGCGGCCCCTACGTTGTGAAGATCTGTGATTAACCTTGCCCGCATGCGTATTGGCAACAACATCGGCTTGTAACAAGTTGGCAGCGTTGGGTGTTGCAGCAGTGGTGCTTATTGGCTGTGCCGTAGTTGCTTCTGGCAAATGATTGGTTGCCGTACCCGCTACAGGCTTGGGTTGGCTGTTAGTTTCCGCCATTGCCCCATTTTGTTTTTCGTTGCCCTGTAGGCCCCACACCAAAGCAGCGCTACCGCCCAGCAACAGCAGTAGTCCCAGCAACCAAGCCGCAGCCCTGCGTTTCCTTTTTTGTTCCGCCAATAGCTCCTTTTCCAACCGCTGCCAGTTTTCTTCAGCCCCCGGCTGCTCCATCTGTTGCAGTTGGTTTTTAAAAATAGAGTCTATCGTAAATTTTTGATTCATACACGTTGTAGTTTATGAAGTAATTTTTTTTTATCCAATTGTTCCATCAAAAGTTGTCGGGCCTTGGCCAAATGCGCTTGCGATGTACGCTCTGCCATGCTAAGGGCCTCGCCAATCTCACGATGGTTGTATTCTTCAAACACATATAGGTTAAACACAAGACGGGCATTGTGGGGTAGGTTTTGTAAAAGCCCCAGCAAATGCGCCTTATCGTACTTGTCGTCTAACAAATTGTTTTCGCTGGGCAACTGGCCACTATTGGCCACATACACTTCGGCATAATCGGTATGCAGCGAAATGATTTTGCCCTGCTGCTGTTGGCCCCGCTTTACAAAATCGAGGCAACAGTTGACCACTATCCTTTTCATCCAGCCTTCAAAAGAGCCCGTATTGTTAAATTTGTGGATGTATTTAAAAATGCGCAAAAACGCATTGTTCAGCACTTCTTCCGCATCTTCCCTGGTCGTTACATAACGGAGGCACATGACCATAAAAAGGGAATAGTACCGCTTATACAACAGTTTCTGTACAGCCATGTTGCCACGCCTACAGCCTTCGATGATATCCTCTAATGGCATCTCCATTAATGAATGGCAACCCTTTTTTGTTTGGTTTGTACTGTAAATTAAGGCTTTTTGCGGGGTTTTGCCCTTTCCCGCTTGGCCCAAACCAGTAATGGCACTGTATTATATAGACTGACGCGATAGCCCAAATGCCGCAAAACCCGGCTGTTTGGGGCCTGTTTATCGCTCTTTTGCCGGGTAAAAAGCCGCTTTAGGGTACTTGGATTTACATTTTTTGCTATTTTTACGGTCAACTAATTTGATACAATATGAAGCGGACCCTGCTTTTACTACTAACCGCAGTACTTTATTTTGCCCACGATGGGTTGGCCCAAGTATCCGACGATGATGAGGCTTTGGCGTACCAGCTCAAACGTAAATACCCCGATGAAAGGGTGGCCTGTGCCGCCAGTTTTGAAGAATATGAGTTTGATTTGGGTAAAGATGAGCGCCAACAGCCCTTGGTAACGGCCTTGGCCAATAAAAAAGTACAGTTTATTTCCTTGCGGGAAGCTGCCATGGTACAGTATGCCGAGTTTTACGACAAGTTTTCTACCATCAAAAAGTTCAAGCAGTACTATAAGGTCAACAATTCGTTTACGCCCTATGCTAAAACCCCCATCGATAAATCTGCCACCAGCGGCGGTATTTTCTTTGATGACAGCCGGGTACAGTTTTACAGCATCATGATGCCCCGTATGGGCCTGGGCAGCATGGTGGAAGTACAAAAGAAATACCACGACAGCAAGTACCTTACCCGGGTAATGTTCCATAGCTATTACCCCATAAAAGAAAAAACCATCCGATTTAAAGTGCCCGCTTGGCTACAGTTGGACATTCGGGAAATCAATTTCGCAGGGTTTAAGGTGGAGAAAAAGCAGGAACAGGAAGGCAAATATATGGTATACACCTACCGCATGACCGACCTGCCGCCGCTGAACAGCGAAGAGCATGCCTTGCCCGTGGCCTATACCTGGCCGCACCTGATTGTATTGGTAAAATCATTTACGGCCAATGGCGCGGTGCAAAAGGGTTTTGAAAATGCGGGCGACCTGTACCAATGGTACCGGTTTTTGTACAACCAATGCAAAAACGAAACCGCCTCCTTTAAAACCAAGGCCGAAGAACTGGCCCGTGGCAAAAGCGGTGATGCGGAAAAAGCCAAAGCCATTTTTTATTGGGTACAAGACAATGTGCGTTATATCGCTTTTGAAGATGGTTATGCGGGCTTTATCCCAGCAGCGGCCCAAGATGTATATAAAAACAAATATGGCGATTGCAAGGGCATGGCCAACCTACTTACCGAAATGTTGAAAATAGCCGGGGTAAAGGCGCACCTTACCTGGATAGGTACCAAGCATATCCCTTACGATTATACCATCCCCTCGGTATGTGTAGACAACCATTGCATCAGCACGGCCTATATCGGCGGCAAACCGGTTTTTTTGGATGCCACCGAAAAATACAACCCCATGGGCGAATATGCTTACCGCATCCAGGGCAAAGAGGCCTTGGTGGGCAAGGATGAGCAACACGAAATCATCAAAGTGCCCGTGGCTACACCGGGGCAAAATAAAATTTTAACACAGGCCAGTTTTGCTTTAAACGACAATGTGCTAAAGGGTCACCTGAAAGTTACTTTTTCGGGTGAAGAGCGTACGGGCTTTTTGCAATACTACAATGAGTTGCCCACCGACCGCAAAAAGGAATTCATCCAGCGGGTGCTGGAGTTTGGCAACGACAACTTGTTTGCAAACAATATCAAAACCTCCGACCTGAACAACCGGGACATTCCGGTAGTAATCGAAGGCGATATCGACCTGAGCAATAATGTAATCCGGGAGGACAAGGAAGTATATGCAGGTATTGATTTCTTTCCCCGCAAATTGGCTTCGTATATGCCCGATGATAAGCGGATGAACCCTTATGAGTTCAACAGTATTTACACCGCCGAAGACGAAATTGAATTGACCCTTCCGCTGGGTTATAAGATTAAGGATATACCGCAGGCCTATAACCAAACAGCGGCCGATTACGGCTTTACCGGCTCGTACAATGTAAACGGTAACAAAGTACTGTTGAAGAAAACCCTTACCATTGGTTCGGGTAGGATTAAAAAGGAAGATTTTGGCAATTGGAAAGACTTTTTGAAAAAACTAAAAGACTTTAACAACAATATTGTAATGGCCGAAAAGGATCCTAACTATGTGGCCCCCAAGCCCCAGCCCGTTAAAGCGGGCCCGGCAGCCAAACCGGCTCCGGCAACAAAGCCCGCAACCAAGCAAATCCCCCAATCAAATAAATCCCAAGTAAAAAAACCCGTTAACAAGCAATAAAAAATACGCAACATGACCCTGTTTAATAAATATATCCTTACCGTTTTTGTATTCGTTTCTTTTGGTACGCAAGCACAAACCATCAAGGAAGAAGTGGCATTGGCCGCCGAAAAAAACATGGGGCCGGTATGGGCCGAAACCGATGCAGATTTTAACAACAGTCGGGAGCCCGAAAAATGGAAAGGCTTTTCGGCCGTGATATTGGCACAAAAAACAAAATTCGTTTTTGATGATGCCTCCCGTGGCGATAAGCTAAATGTGTATGAAACGGGGCGCCGCAAAATCAAACTGCTGGATAAGGGCTCGGTGGGCACTTATTCAGAATTTTATTTTAGAAAGGGCCATGCCAATGATGGCTTTGCCCTGCACATCATCAAGCAAGATGGACAGATTGATACGGTGTCGCTTGCTACGGCAGTGTTGGTGGAAGATTTGGGCGATGTGCCTTCTTTGTTCACGCCTTATTTTGACAAGCAGAATACCGTTAAAGACAATTCCAAAAGTGCCAATGTGTATTTTAAACTGGCGGTATCTAATTTGGAACCCGGCGATATCATTGATTATTGTTACACCGTGTACAATGATAATGATGTAACCCGCATGAACTCTTTGGAGTTTGATCCCATCTATTATGTATGCCATCGGGAGTATCCTGTGATGGCGCAAAAATTCATGATCAGCACCGACGAAAAAAGTTATGTTAATAGCAAGTCGCTCAATGGGGCACCGGAATTTACAGAATCCTTGGCCAATGGTTTCCGCAATTTTAGCTGGGAAGACAGGGATAGGGAAAAAGTAAAAGATACCCGCTGGGTTAATGAATACTTGGTATTGCCTACCGTAAAATTTCAAATTATTTATTCCAAAAAAGACAATGCAGAAGAGTTGTTCATCAGCAACCGTGGCGAACTGAAAACAGCGATAACGCCAGAGGAACTGGCCCGCAAGGTAAACCGCATTTACGAAAAGATGGATGCCAGCGGTGGCCGTAAAGTTACGCAAGACAATATCATTGCCAATTACACTACTTCATTGCTGAGCAGTACCGAATATTATTTGCGCAAAACCGAAGCCTACGATATCAGCGATGATGAGTTTATCAAAAGGGTATATTACATCACCCGCCACTTGTACGGCATTTACGATAAGCGCTTGGGCAGTCAATTCTTTGCCTATATCATGCTGGAAAAACTGACAAAGAAAAATATCCCGGCGCAATTGGTGGTTACCACCAGCAGCAGCATTACCGAAATGAAAAATGTAATCTTTGGAACCGAATTAGAGTGGTTGGTAAAAGTAAAGGACAAGTATATTTTCAATTTTACGGCCAACTCAAACCCTTACGAGCAAAAAGATGATTTTTTAGAAAATGAAGCCTATGCCATTACCTTGGGCAAAACGCCAACCGCCACTTTGCTTACCTTGCCCGGTACCACTGCTGCCGACAATAGCAGCGCTACCACCCTTACTGCGGGTATGGACGAGGCTTTTGAAAACATGAATGTGGAATCGGTAACAGCTTACAAGGGCATTTCAAAAGATGACAATGGCGGCCCCATACTTACTTATACCAATGTGTACGAAAACGACCACATGAGTTATTATGGCGACAATGAATTGGATGAACTGCCGGAGAAAAAACGGGATGAAATTGATCGACTGCTACGGGCCAAAAGGGAAGAGTTTAAAAAACGCAAGCCCGTTTACATGAAAAGCCGCTTGGAAAATGAATTTACCCATGTGGTCAAGTACGAAAACTTCGCCTTGGTAACCGATGGCCGTACCTTTAACAAACAAGAGCTGAAGTACACAGAGAAATTTGTGTTGGGCGATTTGACCCGCAAGGCCGGCACCAATTATTTAATCAGCATCCCTGCTTTGATGGGCAGCCAAATACAGGTAAAGCCCGAAGACAGGGTACGCAAATACGATATTGATGTGCGCAATCCCCGCTCTTATACATGGGATATCAGCTTTACCATCCCCAGCGGCTACACTGTAAAGGGCCTCGCCGACCTGAACATGAATATCGAAAACGAAACCGGTCAGTTTACCACACAGGCCGTGGTAGAAAACGGCACCTTAAAACTCAACATCAAAAAAGTGTACAAGCAAACCCATATCAAAAAAGAAGATTATGGCAAGATGCTGGAATTTATTGATGCGGCCTACAACTTTAGCCAGCGCAGGATTTTGTTGAAGAAAAGTTGATTGGGTTGATTGGGTTGAAAGGTTGGTGTATGTTTATTATTGATTATTGGATGATTGATTATTAGGTCGTCATAATACACAATAATCAAACATACCTAATTGAGTAAATACTTATCACCACATACATCAATTGAGTTGTGCTACAAATAACAAATACCCCATCAACTCGAATTTTGCACATCTGCACATTTGCATATCTGCACATTATCCAGCAACCAACTTCCCGCCCTCATATATCGGCAGTACCGGAGCGCCATCGGCCGTAAGGCAATAGCGGATATCTTTTTCCAAGCCAAAGCCCGTGAGGCGGTGGTAATGCGAGGCATTGTTCTTCTTCATAAAAGCGTACAGGTCTTTTTTACCTGCATGATACAGGGTTTCCGCCATATTGGAGGAGTCGCAGTTGATGGTAAAATGTTCTTTGATGCGGCTGATAACAGCACCGGCAAAAAGCGTATCCTCAATATTGAATTTATCTTTCCAAGCGGCGCAGCCCAGGATTACGTTTTGCTGTTGCGCTACCAAGTAATCGCATACCGCCGATAAGTTGGGGAATGAACCCGTGATGATGCCCTTGGCATTTTTGTCCAAAGCCATGTGCAACAACTTGGTACCGTTGGTAGTAGTAAGCACCAAGGTTTTACCACCGATAAATTCAGCAGGATATTCAAAAGGCGAATTGCCATGCACCAAGCCCTCGGCCACTTGCCCGTCCCGCTCGCCAGCGGTAATGCCTTCAATCTGTTTGCCAATCCGGATGCACTCCGCCACACTATCCACCGGAATGATGCACTTGGCCCCATTGTGCAGGGCCGTGGCAATGGTACTGGTGGCCCGTAGCACATCAATAATCACCACAATGCTGCTGCTCACATCGTACAAATGCAGCAGGGCGGGCGAAAGGCTGGTATAGAGCGCAGGTTTGTTCACTTGCATACTTCTTCGTTTAATACCTGTTTCCACTGATCGGTTTCGGCATATTGTTTAATCACCTCGTTTCTGTCCAACAAAAACCGGCGCAGATAATTGGTTAAATATAATTTGTTGAAAAGGCGGCCCAGCCAACCATAAGGGCTTTCAAAATGCACCATATCAATCAAAAGCACGCCGTTTTCCGCTGCTTTAAAATAATGTTGGTGCTTAAATGATTTAAAATCCCCCTTTACCATTTCGTCGCAAAAATACAAAGGGTTTTCCATTGCGGTAATGGTAATTGTTAAAAGCCTTTGCTTAAAAAGATGCTTGGCTTGCCAGGTTACTGTTTCTTGTAGGCTAATCAGGCCCGTTACCACACCGGCAATTGCTTTTTCACCGGAACGGGCAGCCGTTATTTGGTGCAGGTTGATACTGCGACTCAAATCGAACACCCGCTGAATGGGCGCTGCAATAAATGTAGTTAAATGAATGGTGGCCAAATATGGAGAATTACAAACCCAAAATAAGCAGTCGGAATCCAAATACTTTACGCAAATGGCACTTTTACCACTTTCGCTTTCAGCAGCTTGTCCCTTACGGCAATAAAAATTTCCGTATCCAAAGCCGTGTGCGATGTGGCCACATAGCCCAACCCGATGGCTTTTTGCAAACTGGGCGATTGGGTGCCCGAAGTAACTTCGCCCAACACATTGCCATCGGCATCTTTAATAGCATAGCCGTGGCGGGAAATGCCCTTGTCCACCATTTCAAAACCTACCAGCTTTTGCTTAAGGCCCTCGGCTTTTTGTTGTTCAAAATAGGCACGGTTGGTAAAGTCTTTGGTAAATTTGGTGATCCAGCCCAATCCCGCTTCCAAAGGCGAGGTATGGTCGTTGATATCATTGCCATACAAGCAGAAGCCCATTTCCAAGCGCAGGGTATCCCTAGCACCCAAGCCAATGGGCTTTAGGCCCTGCGGACCGCCTGCCGCAAAAATGGCATCCCATATTTTATCGGCGGCACCGTCTTTGTCTTCAAAATAAATTTCTACGCCACCGGCACCCGTATAACCCGTGGCGCTCACCAGCACATTTTCTACCCCGGCAAATACCCCTTTTACAAAAGTGTAATATTTCAGGTTCAAAATATCCATCTCGGTCAGCGGCTGCAACATTTTGGTAGCGTTGGGGCCTTGGATGGCCAGCAAGCAAGTTTTGTCGCTGATGTTGTGCATCTCCACGCCCTTATCATTGTGTTGCTGTATCCAGTTCCAATCCTTTTCAATATTGCTGGCATTTACTACCAACATATATACGTTGTTTTCCTCGACGCAATACACCAACAAGTCGTCCACAATACCGCCCTCGTTGTTGGGCAGGCAACTGTACTGGGCCTTGCCCACGGTAAGCTTGGCCGCATCGTTGCTGGTAACCCGCTGTATCAAATCCAGCGCATCGGGCCCTTTCAAAATAAACTCACCCATGTGGCTTACATCAAATATCCCGGCATTGTTGCGCACAGCAGCGTGCTCATCATTGATGCCCGAGTAGCTAATGGGCATATTATAACCGGCAAACTCGGCCATTTTGGCCCCCAATGCGATATGTTTTTGTGTAAATGCGGTCGACTTCATTATACAATATATTGATAGATGATGATAAATGAGTTGCGAAGGTAACACTCAAACCCTAAAAAAAGTTCCGTTCTTTTATGGCGCCATTAATGGGTTAAATGCTTTTTAACAAACTGCGCCGCATCGCAAATGGGCAAAACTGGCCGCTGCAATTGGTGCAGCTCTTTATCTTGCGTTATCAGCACATCAGCTTCGCAATGCACTGCCGTATATAACTGAAAGGCGTCTTCAATATCGGCTATGGATGAAGCCAATGCCCTGCGCAATACCTTTTTAGGGGGTTCTGCCACTTCCAATACATCCAGCAGCGCTACCAGCACCTCCTTTGCTTTTGCATGCCCATAAGATTTGGAAAGCCAATGTGCGCAAACATTCAGCGATGAGGTAGTAACAATACCCGTAATATCGCCATTGGCAATGGTTTCAAAGATTGTTCTTGCAGCTTCAAAATGGCCACGCTTTAGCGTAAAATCCAGCAGGATATTGGCATCCAAAAAAATCCGCTTAGCCATTTTTACGCCCCCGCTCTTCGTAATACAATGCTTTGAGATTGGCGTCCTTTTTTATCTTAGATGGTGGCAATGCATCCACTATTTTCAGCAACGATTTTTTTGATGGAACAGTTGTAATCTGTCGAAAATGGCTTTCTACAATAGCAGAAATGCTGGTGTCTTTTTGTTGTGCATACTGCTTGGCAAGGCGCAGCACCTGGTTATCTATCGTTATGTTAAGCTTCGATTTCATATCCAAATATACGCATCATTCGTTTATCATGCGCATCTTTTGCCACAAAGTGTAAAGCAGCAGTATATCAAAAAGAATTCCGCCCTTATGGGGCGGAACCTTTTGCTTCAACTTCAACTCAACTATTGAAACGCTTTTTATACCATTTATGCTTATGGATAGTGCATTAATAAGGGCTCATCAATACATGCCGCATCGTTAATGGCTGCATCAACATCGCTTCGTCGGGCATTTCATCATTATCCAATTTTTCTTCCTCCTTTTGCTTCAATTCCTGTATGCGCTTATCTTCTGCTTCTCTTTGCTGCAATACCTTATCAAGCGAATCAACACGGCGCTTGCTTTCGGCCTGCTGCTTCATTTTGATGGAATCCACCTTGTCCATTTCACCATTGCCGGTAGTGGTTGTGGTGGTGCTGTTGTACCGGTAATTGTCACTACCATTATTGTACTCCCTACGGTTGTTACGCTTCTCTTTTTCGTTGATATAAATACCACGACTGTTCATCAATCCCCTTTCCGTCATAGTGTACTCGGTATTAAAGTCCCAGTTGTGGTTGTGGCGGTTATCGTCAAAAACAAATTCCCAATCATCGCCGCCAAAAGGCCCATCAAAACGCACTTCGTTGCCCCGGCCCACATTGCCGTTGATGGTAATTTTTTTGCCTACGGGCACGTAGACCACCAAGGCGATGTTTTGATTGCGGAATTTGTTGGTGCGGCTCACCGGTATACCCCTGGGCAACAGTAGCACGGTATCCTTTTGCTCTATATTATATTGTATCCGCTCGGCTATTTCGTTGGCCACTGTCCGGTTGCTGCCATTGGCAAATTTGCCGATGGTAACCCTAAAACTATCATTGGTTGACTTTTCGATAAACACCGATACATTGCGCACATACATCGTATCGCCATCGGCCAACCTGTCGAATGGTTCCATCCTAAACATTTGGTTGCGGCGGTAAGGTTTGTAGGGCATAATATCGGTAGTAAGTTCCAGTTTGTTTACTGTGGGATTGCTCAAATACACTTCGGGCGGGTTGTTGTTATCATCGCTGCTGCTGCGGAAATCTTGTGCCACCGAAGTCAACAGACCGATAAAGCAGATCCAACCCAATACCCACAGGCTGGCAAATGACCAACGTACCAATTTGCTGTTGTGCTTTATTTTGGCAATGCGGCGGATAACCCAGGTAATGATACCAATGATAGGCACGGCTATAAAGAACAGGAGCGTTCCCCAAGCAAATACATTTTGCCATCCGTCCGTTAGTAAATAATCTTTCGCAGGGAAAATACCGATGGAAAAAATACCCAAGGCAAATAACCCGGCTACCAAGCCCAGCCCCACCATGGCTACTACAAAGTAGGCAAAGCCCTTGGCAATAAAGGCAATGATATCGCCCAATGAAGTACCGCCTTTTTTGGCTACTTTGCCCAGCTCGGCACCCATTTCCTTACCTTTTTCAGTGGCAAAACTGCCCATTTCGGCACCGGCCTTACTTACCCGTTGGCCCACGCCCTTCATTTCTTCCATCACCGAGTTTTTAATAGAGTTCATGTCCACTTTTTCACCCTTCATCTCCAGTTTTTCGGTAGTGGTGGTAGCTTCTGGCACTACCAACCAAAGGATGATATAGATGATAACGGAACCTGGGCTGATGCTAAAGTTCAAAAAGCTGGGGAAATCGTAAAAGCCCCAGTGGCCCCAACGGAATGCTACCGAAATAAAGGGCAACAAAAACAGTACACGGGGTATCCAGGCATTGATGCCAAAATAATTACCGATACCGCTGCACACACCCGCCACTATCTTATCATCGGGATCCCTAAAAAACTTTTTGCGGCTGCTGCCAATTTCTTTGCTGGCAGTACTGGGTACGGCTATCCAAAAGATGATGTAGGGCAAAAAGCCGATACCACCTGCAAACAACAGCACCACAAATATGATGCGGATCACCACCGGGTCGATGCCAAAGTAATTGGCCAAACCAGCGCATACACCGCCCAACACTTTGTTGTTCTCATCCCTGTACAGGCGCTTGCCCATGCCGGGGGCCGTACTGGCCTGTTGCTGCGTATTGCTGTAGTTGCTTTGTGTTTCTTCAGCTGCGGCGCCACTACCACCAACGGCTTCGTCAAAATCGGCCGGACGGCCAATGCTATTGATGATGGCTTCCACATCGCTATCGGTGATGCAGGTAGCCCCCTTCTTTAGGCGCTCCTGAAAAAGTTCGGCAATGCGGCTTTCGATATCATTGATGATTTCGTCGCGGCCCTCCTCATTAGCAAAATAGTTGCGCAGGCTATCGGTATAGGCTTTCAGGGTGTCGAAGGCAGTTACCTCTATCGGTACCACCTGCCCCTGGAAATTTATGTTGATTACTTGTTTCATGACTGCAATACTTTAAGATTGGTTGAAGTTGGAAAAGTTTGAATCGGGGGTGTCTTCCGAGGTGACCGCTTTCACGGCATTGGCCAATTCGTTCCAAGTGGCCTCCAGTTCCTTGTAAAATCCCGCCCCTTTGTCGGTGAGTGAAAAATACTTGCGTGGGGGGCCGCTGTTGCTTTCCACCCAGCGGTAAGTGAGGAATTCTGCATTTTTTAAGCGGGTCAACAGCGGGTACAAGGTACCTTCCAGCAGGGTAAAGTTGGCCGCCTTCATCTTTTCGATGATGTCGCTCGGGTAAGCTTCGCCCTGTTTGATGACGCTGAGGATGCAGAACTCCAAAACCCCCTTACGCATCTGGCTCGCTGTATTGTCAATGTTCATGGCTTTGTTTTTTACTTTTTCTTGGCTTGATACTATACTTTAAGTCGCTTCTGTGTCCGGGGGCCGGTTGCCGCAGTACTTCGGCTTCCTTTACTAGTATTCCCCTTTCACCACACAAAGATATATATATTTCAGTACTATGCAACACAAAGTACCATCTTTTTTAAAGTAGTGGGTGGTAGCCATTATCAGGTTTTGCATGAAATGTAGGTTGGATAAGGGTTTTAGGCAATTTTGAGGAAAGGGGGGTTTTACAAACTTGGGCTAAACGGTTAAAAACAGGGGTTGAACGGTTCATAAAAAGGTGCTGAATCTTTATAGTAAGGGCTGGATTAGTGCTTTTTTGGGATTTGACAAGATATTTACGCTTTCAATAGCATGTTGTTTTTCTTCGTACCTTGTTGCAATAACCAGGCAGAATACCATAACCTCTCCTATCAAGCAGTACTAATATACTTCCTATCAGCAAGCAAGGCGGATGCCGAAAAGCCTTTAATAGAGTAGGTCTAACAAATAAAACATTTTTATGAAAAAAACATTAGCAATGTTACTAACCGCAGCTTTAGTACTTTCCGCCCCGCTCAGTATCTTGTCGCAACCTTGGACATCCACTGCTACCAATGTATTTTTGGTGGCTGCCGACTTATGCAAGAATACCAGTGTGGGTACTACCACTCCGGCAGCTAGCGTACAGTTTATGTCGAATGCCTGTGCTGGCAAAATATTTGGGGTGGTAGGCCAAAACACGCAGGCCGTTAATATAACTTCCTGCGGGGTTGAAGGATTTTCAAACAACACCCTTGCCACCAATACAAGTGAAGGTATCGGTACTTGGGGCTATACCGAATACGCAGGCACCGGAAAAGCCTATGGTGCCAGGGGATATGCCAAAAGTAGCAATACGGCAAGCGGCACAGCGTATGGTGTGTACGGGCAAGCCTATATCAACAATTGCGCACCCGTAGTTGCAGGTGTACCGCCAACACAGGTGGCCATTGGCGTATATGGGTACGGCTCGGCACCGCTATGCGGGCTAGCCGGCAAAGCTTGGGCCCTGTATGGCGATGGCAATACATTTACAAGTGGCACCTACACGGCTTCTGATGCCCGCCTAAAAACTAATATGGGCAACGTAAAAGCGGCACTGGCTACATTGGGGCAATTACAGGCCAAAACCTACGAGTTCAGAAAAGATGGCCAATATCAGTTTACGTCATTACCGCAGGGCAAGCAAATTGGTTTTTTGGCACAAGACGTGGAAAAAATATTGCCCGAGCTGGTGTCTGACGCCCCCCTTTATATCCACGACCAAACTGATGGTAGGCAAGCACCACGAACAGAATCCATCAAAGCCATTAATTATACAGGGCTGATACCCATACTCACGCAAGCCATCAATGAACTATCGGCAGAGGTAAATCAATTAAAAACTGAATTGGCAACGCTTAAAAGCAAGGCTGCCAACAATATCCAATCGGTTACTGGGCAATTGCTGCAAAACACGCCCAATCCATTTAGTCAATCAACCGTTATTCGTTACAACCTGTCACAATCAGTAAAACAGGCCAGCTTATTGATTTTTGATTTGCAAGGCAAACAGGTAAAACAAATAACCCTGAGTGGCCGCAGCAACGGCAGCTACACGCTACAAGCCGGGGAACTCACGGCCGGTATGTATATTTATACTTTACTGGCCGATGGCAAAGAAATAGAGAGCCTTCGCATGATTTTAACAAAGGAATAGGCATCAATGCTTAACCTTACCCGTACAAAAGGTATTTCTGCTGGATGTATAATAACCCGCTGGGCGAATATTTTGCCCGGCGGGTTGTATATATAAGGAATGCTTACGCCATCTGTAACCGTTTTGGCCATTGGGATACTGCTGATGCTTTTAGCGGTATGCGAGTATGGTTTAAGTATGGGGGAAGTATCAAAACAGTATATTTTAAGTATCAAGTAAGTATGAAACAAGTATGAAGTAAGTATCAAGCAGGTATGCCGTAGACTACCCTCCTCCCACCTTCCGGCAGCCATAAGGCACTAAACAAGCATCCCACTAGCCACTTTCCCCTTATTTTGTAACTTGTAGCATGAAACAATTGTATTGGCTGGTCTTTTTGCTGGGATCTTTGTCCGTAACGGCGCAACTGCCCAAAACCGACAAAAAACTACAGGCCCAAGTACAACAACTGCTCACCGGCTTCCGGGGCGATGTGGGCGTGTATATTAAAAACCTGCGTACCGGCAAAACAGTGGCCATCAACGCCGATACCCTTTTCCCCACCGCCAGTATGATAAAAGTGCCCATCCTTATTGGCATCATGGATCAAATAAAAAGGGGTGCATATAGCTATCACCAAGAACTGACTTACAAGGATTCGCTGCTGTATGCCGGTTCAGATATTTTGGGTTCTTTTAAAAACAACGAAACAATCGAACTGAGCAAGATCATGATGCTGATGCTCACCACCAGTGATAACACGGCCAGCCTTTGGCTGCAAAGCTTGGCAGGCACCGGCACCCGCATCAATACAATATTAGACAGCTTGGGTTGCAGGGATACGAGGGTGAACAGCCGTACGCCGGGGCGGGAAGGCAACCGTAGCCAATATGGATGGGGACAAACCACCCCAGCCGAAATGGCGCAATTGATGGAAAAAATCTACAACCGGCAAGTATTGGGCGATAGCCTCGATGCGCAAATGTTGCGCTTGCTGGGCCGCAACTATTGGGACGAGCAGGCCATTGGCCAAATACCGCCCCATATTTTTGTGGCCAGTAAAAATGGGGCCGTGGATGCCAGCCGCAGTGAAGTACTACTGGTAATGGCGCCCGGCAACCCTTATTTGTTTTGTATCTGCACCAAAAACAACCAAGACAAGAGTTGGGAAAACAGCAACGAAGCTTGGGCGCTGGCACAAAAACTATCGAAACTATTATGGGGCTATTATGGCAAATAAGGGTCTTGGCCACTTGAATATGTTAAAATTTTCTTAACGTTTTGCCGAATGGCCTCTACTGGTATCTGTTTTGCATTAGCTATTATAAGGAGGATAATATTATGAAACGGATTTTTTACCTAATTGCAGTTATTACCTTGTTGGCGGCCTGCCGCAGCAGCAAGGATTATTTAGAGCGCAGCGATGGCGATAAGGCCTTATTGGATGCCGTAAAGAAACTGAACAAAAGCCCCGGCGATGCAGATGCTACGAGGGCGTTGCCCATTTTGTATACCGATGCACAAAAGCGGCATCTCGATAAAATAAGCAGTTTATCAGCCCGCCAAGAAGCTAACCGCTGGAACGCTATCTTGTCGGAATACTATGTGCTGCAAAACATGTACGAAGCCATCATCAATTCCAACGCCGCAGCTAAGTTGGTAAGGCCGGCCGATTATCAAAAGGATATTTATGATGCCCAACAGTCGGGTGCAGAAGCTTACTATCAAGAGGGTATCAGCTATATGGCCCTTGAAGGCAGGCAAGATGCGCAAGATGCATATCATGCTTTTAATGCAGCCATTAAATTAGTGCCCAATTATAAAGATGCCAAGCTCAAAATGGACGAGGCTTATGAGCGTACGGTAGTGGCTGTGGTCATCAACCCCATTACGGATAATTCTTTTGTGTTCAACAGTGGATTGGGCAACACGGGTTACAATTATAGCAACGAATATTTTCAGCAGAACCTCATTAGGGAATTGGGCGGCAACAATGCCAACCGCTACCCCGCCCGCTTTTATGCCGATTGGGAGGCCCGCCGCGAAAACATTACGCCCGATTGGGTGGTGAACATCACCCTGCGTAATGTGGATCTGCCCCGCCCCAGCACTTATCAAAACACCCGCAACGTGAGCAAGCAAATTGAGAATGGTCGCGACAGCTCGGGCAAAACCATTTATCTTACGGTGTATGCCACTGTTACTACTTATCAGCAATCGTTTACCGCTAGGGCAGATATGGATGTGGACATAGACGAAGTGGCTACCCGAAAAAACATTGCGTACAATAGTTATCGGGAGCAATATATTTGGCAAGATGCCTACGCCACTTTTACCGGCGACCGTAGGGCACTGAGCAATGAAGATTTGAATTTGATCAACAACCGAAACTTCAATACACAGCCTCGCCGCGAGGAAGTGCTGAGCGAGTTGTTCCGCAAATTATATCCACAGGTAAGAAACCGTATTGCCAATTCGGTGGATTGGTAAAATGTTTCGCCATTTTGATACACTGCAACAAAGCTAATACAAGGGCTTTGTTGCAGTTTTTTTATGTCAACAAAACAAGCGGTAAAAAAGTTAAAAATTTGTTAATCTTGTTTTGAAGTCTTTGCGTTTTGGCAGCGGATTGGTACATTTAATTATTGCCAATTTATACATCATAAAAACCTATCGCATGAGACGTATTTTTTACCTTTTTTTAATCGCCTCCGTTTTATTTGCCTGCAACAGTAGCAAGTATTTTTTATCGCAACGCGACGTGGATAACGCTCTATTTGAAGCAGTGGATGCACTGACCGAAAAGCCTACCCATGCCAGTGCTACCAAAGCGCTGCCCATACTATATGCCAACGCTCAAAAAAAACATTTGGGCGAAATTGAAGCATTGAACAAAACCAAGGGGATTGACCGATGGAACAAGATTTTAAGCACATACGAAATATTACAAGAACTCAACGACGCCATCACCAATTCGGCTCCCGCTGCCAAGTTGGTAAAGCCGGTGGACTATCAGCCCGAAATTGAGCAGGCCCGGCAAAGGGCTGCAGAGGAGAGTTATCAACTGGCGGATAATTTATTTAAAACCGGCAAAAAATCAGATGCGTTTAAAGCGTATGAATATTTTAAGATGGCCATTGGCTTTGTGCCCGATTATAAGGATGGGGGCCAAAAGATGGAGGCTGCCTTTAACAATGGCACCTTGCATGTACTGGTAAAGCCTTTTAAGCACGCAGGTTCCCAAGAAGACTATACTATCAACTTCATTGATGTACATGGGGGGACTCAAAAGAACAGGAGCAGTTTGTTGGCTGATTTGGAAAGCCAAGTGTCAACGGAGTTTCCTATAAAATTCTACACCTATACAATGGATACAACCGGTAATCGGGGGCCTGACTGCATCATTGATGTACGCCTAAACTATTTTAACATGGGCCAACCAATTAGCAGCGCAAGCTCCTACCAAAGAACGGAACAACTAATAGAGGGTTACGATACGAGCCGCAACCCCATTTACACCACAGTAGTTGCTAATGTAACTACTTGGAGAACATCTTTGTCGGCGGATATGTCTGTAAATGTTGACATATCCGAAACCGGTAACATCCCCAAAGTGACCAGCAAAACTTTTAAAGAAGACTATACTTGGAAAAGCGAGTTTGCCGACTATAGGGGCGACGACAGGGCCATTACCAACAACGAGTCGAGAATGGCGGCAGGCCTGGGCAACACCACCGCCTTTCCGGCAAATGGGCAAACCGCCCTGATGCAGCTTTATAAAAGACTTTATCCACGGCTAATGACGCATATACGGAGTGTGCTAAAAGAGCAATTAAAAAACAAGGGTTTCCTATCGCAATAGGGTATATGCCAGCCAGCTCATTAAATAGGCCAGTGCCGTCATGTACAGCAATTGTATGATGGGCCATTTCCAGCTTTTGGTTTCCCGTTTTACCACGGCCAAGGTACTCATGCATTGCATGGCCAACATATAAAATACCATCAGCGAAACGCCGGTGGCCAAGGAGTAAATTTTAGCACCGTTGGGATGGGTGGCCGCCGCCATTTTTTTGCGCAGCGTGTTGTTGTTTTCATCGGCATCTTCGCCTACACTGTACAGGGTGGCCATGGTGCCCACAAATACTTCCCTTGCAGCAAAAGAGGTAACCAGTGCGATGCCGATTTTCCAATCGTACCCCAAGGGGCGTATCACTGGCTCAATGGATTTGCCCAAGATGCCTGCAAAAGAGTTTTCCAATAGCTCGGTTTGGTATTGCTTTTTAAGACTATCAGTAAGAGCTTCGTGTGGTTTTTTAAGGCTATCTATCGAGGCTTTACTTTGCTGCTGTTGCTCCATACGGGCAACCAAGGCTCCATATTGCTTTTGAAGGCTATCGGCCAGCGGTTTATTTTGCTGCTGTCTTTGCTCGTAACGGGCCGTAGCAGCGGCCATATAGTTTTTGGGTCCGTAAGTGCTCAATACCCACAATATCAAGCTGATGAGCATGATGATTTTGCCGGCATCAAATACAAATATCCTCGCCTTTTCCACCATCGTCATAAAAATGTTTTTCCAGCGGGGACCACGGTACACCGGTAGCTCCAATATGAAAAAACTCTTTTCCTTGATATTGATAAACCATTTGAACACATAGCTCACCAGCAGGGCCATTACCGAACTCATCAGGTACAAGCCCATCATTACCAACCCTTGCAAACTCAAAAAGCCCAAATAAAATTTTTGCGGTATGATGAGGCCAATCAAAATGGTGTACACAGGCAAGCGGGCACTGCAACTCATTAAAGGGGTAACCAATATGGTGAGCAGCCTTTCCTTGCGGTTTTCGATGGACCTAGCACTCATAATGGCAGGCACGGCGCAAGCAAACCCACTGATCATGGGCATAACGCTTTTGCCATTGAGCCCCACTTTGCGCATCAGCTTATCCGTTAAAAAGCTAATCCGGGCCATATAGCCGGTATCTTCCAATATGGTTACCAAGCCAAACAGTATCATAATCTGCGGTACAAATACCAATATGCCGCTGAGCCCGGCCACAATCCCGTTTACAAACAAATCGCTGAACCACCCGCTGGGCAGCACCCTTGTTAACCAACTGCCCAGTTCGGCAAAGCTCCACTCAATGCCATCCATGGGAAACTGTGCCACAAAAAACACGCTTTGAAAAAGGAAGAACAACACCGACAGCAGAATCAAATAGCCCCATACCCGGTGCAGCAGTATATTGTCCAACTTCTCGGTCAGCAAGGCCTTTTGCAACGGATCGGCTTCGACTACTGTTTGCTGCATCACATGGCGGATGCGGCCATAGCGTTGCATGATCTCCTCTGCCTGTGTACGGGTAGGATTGAATTTATTGTCCAATTCAATTTGCTCAATCGTTTGCTGTTGGGCGTTGGGCAGGGTAAAATGCTCGTGGTTGATCAGATAATGTATGGCGGCATAAGGGCTCAACTGGGGCAGTTCTTTTTTGATGCCATCCACCGCGGCAGGGGCCAGGGCATGGGCATCAATAAATTCCCGGGCGATAGCTGGCTGCGTCCGCTCGGCCACCAGCTCCAGTATTTTGCGCAACTGGTCAAGCCCCTTTTCTTTGCGGGGGTTGATGGGTATCACCGGCAGGCCCAGTTCCCTTTCCAAGCCGGGCACGTCAATTTGGGTACCCTTTTTCTTGGCCAAGTCCATCATGGTAAGTGCCACCACCATCGGTATTTTTAGGTCGATGATCTGGCTGCAAAAAAGCAGGTTGCGCTTGAGGTTGCTGGCATCGGCCACCAACAAAATCATATCCGGCCGCACTTCCGTATCCTGCCCCAGCAGTACTTTATAAGCCACCCACTCATCGGCCCGCTTGGGGTAAAGACTGTAGGTGCCCGGCAAATCGATGATGTTTACTGGCCTGCCATTGGGTAGTTTGGTATGGCCCGTTTTCTTGTCAACCGTAACACCGGGAAAATTGCCCACTTTTTGGTTGAGGCCCGTTAATACATTGAACAGCGATGTTTTACCGCTGTTGGGGTTACCTACCAATGCTATGTTGAATGCTGTTGCCAAGATTTTACAAAGTGAGCAAAAATAGCCGATAAACAAGGGCATAACTTACGAATATTGGAAAGAAGCCTGCCGGATGCGGAAGAAAAAGCGACCCGCCTCGGCACTCTTACATTTTTTGGTAAACTTTAAACACCTGATGCCGTAATACCCAATAGGAAAAGTACCTTTGCGCTATCTCATTTTAATATTATGAAAAGAATTTGCTGGCTCCTACTTTTTACAAGTACTGTAGCGGTGGCCCAGAAGCCAAAAAAAGCTGACAAAACCATTATTGGCAACTTGCAAACACATGTGGGCTATTTGGCCAGCGACGATTTGGAAGGCCGCCGAACAGGCACCAAGGGCGAAAAACTGGCCTACGAGTACATTAGCAAACAGTTTACCGATATAGGTTTATTGCCAAAAGGCGACAACGCTGGTTATGTGCAAGCTTTTGAAGTAAACGAAGGAAGGGAGGTGAACCCGCCCAGCCATTTTATCATCGATGGGCACGACCTAGCACTGAATACGGAATATTTCCCATTGCACTTTTCGGCCAATGCTTCGTTGGAAGCCACCGCAGCAGCAGCCGTGCAAGAAGTGGGCGGACTATGGTTTTGGGACCTGAAAACTTTATTGGAAGAAAACAAGGACAATCCGCATTTCGACCTGATGGAATCCTTGAAAACCAAAACGGCGGATGCAGCAGCCAAAGGTGCCACAGGTTTGGTGATATACAATACCGGCAGCATTACCGATGACCTGAAGTTTGAAGGCAAGGCAAAACCCGAACTGGCCAAGATACCCGTGCTGTACCTTACCAAAACGGGAAGGACCAATTATATGAAGCAGGAAACGACGGTGATGGACATAAAAATAAAAGTGGATATCAGCGAAAAGAAGCGCTCTGGCCATAATGTGGTTGGCTACATCGACAATGGCGCTGCCAACACCATCATCATCGGGGCGCATTTTGACCATTTAGGCTATGGCGAAGACCACAACAGCCTTTACACAGGGGCAGGCTTGCAGATACACAACGGTGCGGATGATAATGCCAGCGGTACGGCTGCCTTGATAGAACTGGCACGTATGCTCAAAACTTCCAAACTAAAAAAGAGCAATTATCTGATCATCGCTTTTTCGGGCGAGGAACTGGGACTATATGGCAGCAAATATTTTTCCGAGCATCCTACCATTAACTTGAGCGAGGTAAACTACATGGTAAATATGGACATGGTGGGCCGCCTTAATGATTCTACCAAAGCGGTTACTGTGGGCGGCTATGGCACATCACCTACTTGGGGCGAGTTGATCGCTACCAACAAATGGCTTACCGTTAAAATTGATAGCAGCGGCACCGGCCCCAGCGACCACACTTCTTTTTACAGAAAAGATATTCCGGTGTTGTTCTTTTTTACCGGCACCCATACCGATTACCACAAACCCAGCGATGATGCCAATAAAATCAATTATACCGGACAATGGATGATTGTAAAATATATCTATGGTATTATTGAAGCCACGCAAAAAAAGGAAAAGTTGGCATTTACCAAAACCCGTGAGCAAACCATGGTTAAAAGCAGCTTTAAGGTAACCATTGGCGTTATGCTGGACTATACATATAGCAATGGCGATGGCATTAAAGTGGATGGGGTGAGCGAAAACAGGCCAGCGCAAAAAGCGGGCATCAAGGCGGGCGATATTATTACGCAGTTGGGCAGTTTTAAATTGACCGATGTAAATGATTATATGAAGGTATTGGGCAAGTTTAAAAAGGGCGAAACCACTACCGCAAAGGTAAAGCGGGGCAGTGAGGAACTGACGGTAAATATTACTTTTGCCCCATAACTACGGTACCGACAGGAAATATGAAGCTGAAAATTGATAACGATGCATTGGCCGAGGAGTTTTTTGAAGACTCGGTGTTGCTGGGCATCATGGCCCCGGTGAAGGATTATCAGTTTAGCTGGCACCTGAACCAATTGTTGGGCTACGATTTTAGGCTGAACAACGAACTGGAAATCAAGCTTACCAAAAAACAGCGTACCTATTTTTTTTCGGTTTATGAATTTCAGATTGCAGGGGTAAACTTGGGCCACTATTTGTACTGCAATAAATTTGATGGGGAGTTTTTATTGCCCGAATTTAAGCACCTCGATTTTTTGTGGTTGATCAAAGGCGATACGCCCAGCCAAGAGGAATTGAAAGAGTTGATGCAATCCATCCGATCGGTACCATCGGTGCAATTGATCATTGAAATGACCAATGAAAAAATAAAGAACAAACAGCACCTGATTTTTTAACCAACCATTACAATACAGGCTATATGTGGACGGAACAAAACAATACACTCTACCGCAAATTTGAATTTGCCGATTTCAGCGAGGCTTTTGCGTTTATGACCCGAGTGGCCTTGGCAGCGGAAAAGGCGGACCACCATCCTTTGTGGACCAATGTGTGGAACAAAGTAGAGATTTGGTTGAGCACCCATGATGCTGGGGATATTGTTACGGACAAAGACCGGAAACTGGCAGCAGCTATTGATAAGTTATTGTGATCCGTTATGATAGCCGAGGGTTAAACATATCCACTGGTCTGGGCAAAAAATAGCCCTTGATACAATCGGGGTTGATGACACAGATTTGTACATGCAACCTTGTGGTGATATCTGTTCCCGGATAAACGGATTGGCCTTCGGAGAAAGGGCAACGGATGCTATCGTATGGACGTTTTCCTTGTATTTTGTTGGCGTGGTGCAGATATTTAAACACTTCGCAATCCAAAGCCCGGTTATCTCCCTTATTTTGTAGCATTTGTTCTTTAGAGAGTTCCTTTATATACTTTAGGCTATCGTAGGCTTCCCGTAAAATAGAAAGGGATGCTGATTCTGCTAAGTTCAAACAGTTACCCAATTCTATAATGGCACCCAACACAAATGGCTCCCCTATTCGCACTTTGTTTTTTTGTTTTTGCTGTGCGTTTTCTGTGGCATATTCTAGTGCCCTCCCTGGGTTTTGTTCCCAAAAATAAACCCCTTCACCCAGCCAATCCCAAGGGTTGGTACTAGGCAGCAGCGTATCTTTTCCATTTAATACTTTTAATCCGACGGATTGGTCGCAGCTATGGAAACCATAGACTGTGTAAGGGTACTGTAAAGGCATTGGTCAGTTTATTTGGTTATGGCGGAAAGTTTTTTCTTTTTTTTAATGGGTGATGGTTTGATGATACCAGCTTCTGTTAAAATCCTAATGGCACTTTCTTTGGATTCTAGTCCTTTGGCTGTAAGCGCCCTAATGGCGGCAATTTGCTCTTCTATTTGTTTACTTGTCATGGGTTATTACGGTTATATATTTAAAATAGCTACCTTACCCCAATGCTAAAAATCCACATACTTTTTAGACTTATTGGGAAAGATTGCACATTACTGCTTTGTAGCAGTAGCTGTTTTCTTTAAATCTTTTTTAATTATGGGTGTTCTTGCTATACCTGCATCCCTAAGAAACCGGGTAGCAGTTTCTTTAGACTGCATGGCCATTACTGTAGCTGCCCTGATGGCCGCAATTTGCTCTTCTATTTGTTTACTTGTCATGATTGATAGGATTAATTATAACAAATTTATACATTTTACGCCAAAACCTCAATGCAAAATTCACCTGCTTTCCCTAGCTGGCCAATCGGCTCCACAAACCCCTCCAACCCATTTTCCCGCAACAGTTCTTGCACTTCGGCCACAGCGGCTTCCCCCACTGCTATCAACAAACCGCCGCTGGTTTGCGGGTCGGCCAATATGGCTTTTTGGAAATCGGTTATCGGCCCCATCTTATGCCCATAGCTATCCCAGTTGCGGGTAGTGCCGCCCGGTATGCATTTGGCCGCCACATAATCTGCCAGCGAGTCGATGATGTGTGGAACGGCATCAAAATGTATCCTTGCCGAAAGCCCACTGCCCTCGGCCATTTCGGTTAAATGTCCCAGCAGACCAAAACCCGTAACATCGGTCATGGCCGTAACTCCCTTGATACTGCCCAGCAAGGCGCCTACTTTGTTCAGTTGCATCATTTGCCGGGCTGCAAGGCCTTTGTGCGCCTCTTGTAAAAGCCCTTTCTTTTCTGCGGTGGTTAAGATGCCCACCCCCAAGGGCTTGCTCAAAAACAACCAGTCGCCCGCTTTTGCAGTATTGTTTTGTTTTAAGTGAGTTACCGGCACCAAACCATTCACCGCTAAGCCAAATACCGGCTCGGGGCAATCGATGCTATGGCCACCCGCCAAGGGGATACCCGCCTCGGCACAAATACTGCGACTGCCTTCCACCACTTTATTGGCCACTTCGGCGGGCAACGTATTGATGGGCCAACCCAAAATGGCAATGGCCAAAATGGGTTGCCCGCCCATGGCATACACATCGCTGATGGCATTGGCACTGGCTATCCGGCCAAACTCATAAGGATCATCCACAATGGGCATAAAAAAGTCGGTGGTAGAAATGATGGCGTTACCATTCCCCAAATCGTACACGGCTGCATCGTCCTTGCTGTGGTTACCCACCAGCAGCCGGTTGTTATCGGGCATGGCGATATTGCTCTTCAATATTTCATCCAATACCTTGGGCGAAATTTTGCAGCCGCAGCCAGCACCATGGGAATATTGTGTCAGTTTGATGTTTGCGATAGTTTGATCCATATTGTAAAGATACGGAGTGTAGTGGGTTTATATTCCCGGCCGGGCTTATAGAAAACCATCAAGCCCCGGAGGCAGTTATTATCACCCTATCGTTTTCGCTTGAACAGGATGGCCGCATTTTTCTTCATATCCGCACTGAAACGTATTTCGTATATTTTTTCGCCATCGTGTACCACCAGCAAACCGGTATTGGGCGGAATACTGCCCAAGCTTTCTGCATACATTACCAATTGCACCGTTTCCATTCCGGGCGATAGGTAAATGGTTTTTTTCACCGCCTTGGTGCTCAACCCTTGCTTGGGCATAATGATTTGCCCGTTCAGCAAAACGCTTACGGTATCGCCATCCACTTCGCCGTTATCATATAACACAAGTTCTAGGCTATCCGATTCAATGGTTACGGCTTCTAATGTTTCCGTTAAGCGGTCGTTCACTTCCGAGGCTGGTTCAAATGTTATCAGCGGTTTGTTAACCGTTATGGGAATGGCTTTGCTACCCGCAACCATAGCTGGTATAGCTTGGTTGGGGGTGCTGGTTTGCACAACCGCCGCATTGTTACTCTTGGTAAGCTCTGGTTCATTGCCCGTCATGGCAGCCGGATAGTTTTCCACTGCTACCGTCTTTTTGGTTGCGATGGTCGCTGGGGCTGTTGCTTTTACCGTTACCATCGGCGTAGGCGTTGCAGCGCCATTCATTTTTACCAATTCTGGTTCATTGCCCGTCATAGCAGCCGGATAGTCCTCCACTGCTACCGTCTTTTTGGTTGCTATGGTCGCTGGGGCTGTTGCTTTTACCGTTACCATTGGCGTAGGCGTTGCAGCGCCATTCATTTTTACCAACGTCGGTTCATTTACCACGGGTTCCACCTTTACGGTTTTATCTTCCGTAATAACCGGTGCTGGGGTTACTGGCGGCGCTATCGGCTGTTTGCTGTTGTTGATAGCTATCGCAGGAGCAGCATTGCCACTGATACCGCTTGGCTCCATTGATTTTTCCAAATAAGCCAGCGGTTCAAAATTTTGGGCATTGGCCAGCTTCAGTTCTTTTAAGCGGCCCAATAAGTCCGATTGGTAATAATCATTTTTCCGCTGCAAGTGCACTTTGCCCGTAAGCACGTGGTATTCCTTGGTGCGGTTGGTGGCAAAGGGGCCCGACAATATCATCAGGCTGTCCACCATTTCCAACTCCAGCACACAGGTTTTGTACACCCCCTTGGGCGGCGTAAGTGGCGAACTGTTGGCCAGCATGTCCAAATCCTCCACAATTACTTTGTTGCCATTTTGCTTTACCTTAATTTTTTTAATGGCAAAGTACAGCCTGTCTTCATGCTGGATAAATGTATGCGAAAAGCCACGAAGCTTGCCTTTTTCGTAACCGATGCCTATTTCAAAGCGCAGGGTTTCCCTGGTGGTATCGTTGTACAGGGTGCCCTTCCACAGGCCGGTAATGTCCTGCGCAGCAGCCGTAAGCGGCAGTAGCAATAAAAAGCTAATCAGTTTTTTCAGCAAATGAGGCTGTTGCATGGATGATCTGTTGTGTATTGGTTGCCGTATCAACGCTCAAACAGGGTATTTTATTTAATAGGGCCTCCCAATTTTCTCGGTTTTGTAGCCCTTTTGTATAACCCTTGTCATAATATTTCAGCAAAATGCGGAAACAGTCCTTGGTATTGTCTTCCAGTAAATGGTTGATAGCGGTTTTGGTTTCCAGCCCGCCCAAGCGCTTTTGTATGCGCATCACAGCATTTACCAGTTTTTCTTTTTCAAAGAGGCCATATTCCGCCGTGAGGTAGCTCAACCTTTCCTCAAAAGGTATATCCAAAAAATAAACCGGGGCCTGCCGCATCTGTTTCCAAAGCAAGTGAGGCAGGGTAAGGTTGCCGATGCGTTGGCTCTCGTCTTCCAAAAAAACAAGGTCTTGCGTGGCGGCCGCCAGGGCGGTGGCCAACAGGTTTTCAAACATTTCCTGCTTGGGCTGTGGCAGTTCGCCCAAGGCGCCAAAAGCCGAACCTTTGTGATGCGCCAGCCCTTCCAAATCAACGATGGATTGGCCTTGCCGTTCCAAATCTTTTAGCACCAAGGTTTTGCCGCTGCCCGTATATCCGCCCACGATGGCAAAGCGGTAGGGCTTTTGAAACTGGGCCAATACCCATTGCCGGTAAGCTTTGTAGCCGCCCACCAATGTGTACACTTTAAAGCCGTACAGGTCGAGCAGCCAGGCCACGCCGGCACTGCGCATACCGCCCCGCCAGCAATGCACCAGCACGGTGGGATTTTCCATGGGTTTTTTGCTCTGGGTCAACTGTTCCACCGTTTCCACCATGGGCCGCATCTTCACCCCAAAATAATCCAGCCCCAACTTGATGGCTTTTTGGCGGCCCTGCTGTTTGTAGGCCGTGCCTACTACTTTGCGCTCTTCGTCGGTAAAAAGCGGCAGGGCATGGGCACCCGGTATATGGGCATGGGCGTATTCGCCGGGGCTGCGCACATCCAGTAGGGTGTGCTGCTGCGCCAGTTGCAAAAAATCGGTGATGTGCAGTTTTTGTATGGCCATTTATTCTTCTTGGCTTAGCTGTTCATAATCCCGCAGGGCCAATAAATAACCCTTCCGGCTTTTAACAATCCCCTTGATATCGGTTGATTTGCCGGCAGTGGTAACCACAATACCGCAATTCTCCTTATCATCTTCCGAGTTCCAAGTATCATATACTTCGTAATCAACACCCTTGTTATTGAATGTTAAAAAGCCATAGTACATGGCTGCATTGGCCTTGCCGCCGCCCCGGCTATATCCCTTGAAGCTAAATTGCTGCCAACTGGTGGTATCCAGCACTGACGGGTATTGCAAGGCAATTTTTTGGGGAGTGCCATAGCGATATACCAGATACGCATCTTTCTTATCCTTGCACACATACACCCATTTACCTGCTTTTGTTTGACAGGCGAAAACCAAGGTTTCGTTGGGCAATAACAGCAAGTTTTTGTTGGGTTGCGCCAATAGGGTTGTTAGGCCCAAGCAACAACATATAAGTAAGATGTATCGCTTCATCATGCCACAAATGTACTAATACTGGGGGTAGTTAGGATGGGTTTGTGGTTGTGGGTACAAACCTCTTATTTCATTAGACTTTCTGTATAGGAGATATGGGTATCTTATCTAAAAACGACGTAGGGTATGCCTTTAAATGCATGGAGTCGACCACTTTTGGAAAGTGGTCGACTCCATGCTGCCACAACTTAGCGCCTTACGCACCAAGGCTCGCCGCCATAATTACGATCGCAGTAACCGGCGCCGCAGGGGCCATGGTAAAAGTTATTTTCCACATCTATACAACCGCAAATAAAGGTTGCCGTATCGCAATTGGGATAAGCGCCATAACCGCCCACAATTTCCTTCATGGCTTTGGGGGTTAATGCTTGGGGTCCGGTCCCGTTGGGGAAATGTAGCAATGCTTTTTTCATACTTTTCTTTTTATAGTTAACAAATTGGTTGCTTTTGATGGTCATTTGCCTTTGCACAGTGAACCAAATATAGCCCATGTATACCAAAATGCAATACTGAATCAGGCTCCAGCCCTAGTACCCGGATATAGCCACTTTACATGCCCAACTGACCAACCCGTTGGAAGATTATGACCTGCCAACAAATTAGCCCGTTAGATAAAATCACCTAAAAAAGAGAAATTTTTAAATAATTTCCAAATATTTAAAAATGGGGATATTTTCATAAAGTATTGATATAAAGCATATTATATGTTGTTTTATTTATATTACAATATTATATATATAATATAATATGCCAAAAACACTAAATATTTTTCTATTTTAGCCAATATCCATTTACATAATTATTAATCATAATATATTATCATTCATGAGAAAATTAACATTAAAACAAACACTTCCCTTTCTGGTTTTGGTGGCGGTGGCCATTGTTGCGGCATTTGTAAAACCGGTCGCCGACTTTGTACCGGGCGACAAAGATCCACAATATAATGCAGCCGATATTACTTGGGTTTTGATCTCAACCGCACTGGTTTTTTTGATGACGCCAGGTCTTGCCTTCTTTTACGGAGGCATGGTGCATCGCAAAAATGTAATTTCTACCATGATCAAAAGTGTGGTGGCCGCTGGTGTGGTGGGTGTACTTTGGGTAGTATGCGGTTTTAGTCTTTCGTTTGGCGAATCTGTCGGCGGCTTTATTGGCAACCCCAGCACTTATGCTTTTTACAAAGGCGTTAACTCCGGTCCGGCTTGGCCCGCTGCCAATACCATACCCCTCTCGCTGTTTTCGCTATTTCAATTGATGTTTGCGGTAATTACCCCCGGCTTGGTGGTAGGTGCCGTGGCGGAACGCATCCGTTTTACCGCCTATATCCTATTTACCGTATTGTTTTGCCTGCTGGTATATGCGCCTGTGGCCCACTGGAGCTGGCATCCCAACGGCTTTTTGGCCAAAATGGGTGCGTTGGACTTTGCTGGTGGCACGGTGGTACATATTACGGCGGGTTGTGCCGCTTTGGCTGGGGCCTTGGTACTCAAGCGCCGCAAAGTGCATATGGAGCAAAAAGAAATTCCCCCTGCCAATATCCCTTATGTGCTCATCGGCACGGGTTTGCTTTGGTTCGGTTGGTTCGGTTTCAACGCTGGCTCGGCCGTATCGGCTGGTCCCTTGGCGGTAAGCGCTTTTGGCACCACCAACACCGCAGCAGCAGCAGCAGGTTTGGCTTGGATGTTCTTTGATGTGGTAAAGGGCAAAAAACCTTCGGTGCTGGGCTTCTGCATCGGTGCGGTGGTTGGCTTGGTGGCCATTACCCCCGCTGCCGGTTTTGTGGGCATCCCCCAAAGCATCGCCATTGGCGTAATCGGTTCGCTTATCTCCAATGTGGCGGTGAGCATCAAACAAAAATCGAGGTTGGACGATGCGCTGGACGTATTTCCTTGCCACGGTATAGGTGGTATGGCCGGTATGTTGTTAACGGGTGTATTCGCTTCTAAAATAGTGAATGCGCTGGGCAACGACGGTTTGGCCTATGGCGGTGGCGCTTTCTTTTTAACGCAATTAAAAGCCATGGCAATTGTAGCGGGCTACAGTTTTGCCGTTTCATTTGGCATCTTCAAATTCATCAGTGTGATACTGCCGTTGCGTGTGAGCGAAGCAGAAGAGGAAGAAGGGTTGGATGCCAGCCAGCACAACGAAAAATATACGCAGGGCACTTTGTTGGTACATCAAAATGGTGTGCTGAAGGAAGAAGTGGCCGCTGCCGAAAGCTAAAGGTATTTATACAAGAAAAAGGTACAGTTTATATACAAGCTTCTCGACAAAGCTTATCATCTGTACCCTTTTCTTTTTGATCATTAAAATCTATCACAATGTTACAAAAAATTTTTGCAACAGGAGCCATCCTGTGTGCTACTTTAACCGCTTTTGCGCAAGTAGCTTCCGTTTCCGAACCCATCAACCCACCCAGTGCAGCAACCCCTACGGCAGCGCCAGAACCTGAAAAAAAACCCTTCCTGACCCTATCGGGCGGGGCCGATCTTTACTTTCGCTATGATGCCAATAAAAAAGTGGCCAACAACCATACTAGTTTTACCAATACCCATAGCGATTTTGCGTTGGGCATGGCTTCGCTGAAGCTGGAGCATACGGGTGGCAAAGTAGGCTTTGTGGCCGACCTGGGTTTTGGGCAGCGGGCCAAGGAATTTGCCTACACAGATGAGGGCATTATGAGCGCCATCAAGCAATTGTACATCACCTACGCTCCCACCGATTGGCTGAAATTTACGGCCGGTAGCTGGGCCACGCATATTGGTTATGAGTTGGTGGATGCGCCGCTCAACCGAAACTACAGCATGAGTTACTTGTTTACCAATGGGCCCTTTACCCACACGGGCCTCAAGGCTGAGTTGACTAAGGGCAAGCATGGGCTGATGGTGGGCCTTTCCAACGCCACGGATTACCGCACGCCGCCCAGTGGTAGCTTGGACAAAAAATTTCTAATAGCCCAATACAGTTTAGCAGCCACCGAAAAGGTGAAGTTGTACCTCAACTATGTAGGCGGCCAAGGGCCCGATACGGCCAAAACGAGTCAGGTGGATGCGGTGATAACGGCTGCTTTGAGCAAAAAGATCGGTATTGCCCTCAACGGCTCGCTGTACAATACCAAATTATGGGACGGCTCCAAAAACATCGAAGCCAAAAAATGGTGGGGCACGGCATTGTATGTAACTGCTGATTTAAAGGATTGGTTTGCCTTGGCCTTACGCAGCGAGCTGTTCAATGATAAGGAGGGGCTGAAAGGTTTTGGTAGTTCCATTTTCGCCCATACGCTTTCTGCCAATTTTAAGGTAGATGGTTTTACGTTTATCCCTGAAGTGCGGATCGAGTCTTCCAAAGACAACTTGTTTTACGACAAGACGGGTTTTGTTACCCAAAAGGGGGATGTGAGCTTTTTGCTGGCGGCCATATATAAGTTTTAGTTTTTTATATAGCAAACAATCGTGTACACCCGCTGTTTTTACAGTGGGTTTTTTTGTGGGTTTTGTCCTAGCCCTGTCTCCACAACAAATGTATTACAGGTATTATACATTAACAGTATGGACACGGTGGAGCCTCTCCCCTTAAATGGGTTGACTAAAAATATATTGCTTATTTTTATGGAAATTCTACTATTCCTCATGCGGTATAAAAATATTCATTTTGAATTCAATTTTCTATTTTTCCTTCTTATATTTTCAACAGCAACTACTATTGCCCAAACGAACAATAAATCTCTACAATCAATTTGGGAAAACCCTCAAAAACCTGACTCCGCTAGGTTTAATGCAATAAATAAGTATTACGAAACAAACACGACATCTCAACCCGATTCTGTAATCAAGCTAACCGATTTTCATTTTGAATTAGCCGACAAAAAGAGGAATAACATAGAGAAGATAAAAGCTTTGAGTGAAAAAAGTCATGCCTATTTTATTAAAGACAATACCAAAAAGGCAGAGGAAATAATAAAAGAAGCTATAAAAATTCAATCTACCTTAAACGATAGTATAACACTAGCTCGATTGTATTCAAATTTAGCTTCGATTTATAGGGTCCAAAGTAATTTTGTAGAAACCATTAAACACTACAATTATGCTTTAAAAATCTTTGAAGATAATAAAGCAGAAAAATTTGAAGCAGCTGTTTTAGGTAATTTGGGGTTGGTATATTTTGACATAAAAAACAATGAGATAGCATTAGATTATCTTGAAAAATCACTTACGATATATACAAAATTAAACCTTCAAGACAAAGTTGGGTATATTAGTTTAAATATAGGGGCTATTGATTATGAAAAAGGTAATTACAATAAATCAATTGAGCATGCCGAAAAAGCACTAAAAATATTTGAAGAAAACAATAATATGTATGCTAGCACAGATTGTTATGCTTTATTGGCAAAATCATATCTAAAAACAAATAATATAGACAAAACAGTTACCAACATAAATAAAAGTTTAGCAATAAATCAAAAATTAGAAAACACTTCGAGAATTATACAGAACAAAATTTTTTTAGCCGAACTCTATCTGGAATCCGATGTATCAAAAGCTACTCAAATAGGTGAAGAATTGTTAACAATAATTGATGCTACTCCAGATAAAAATTCAAAAGCAAGTCTTTACAACTTATTATATAACTGCTACAAGAAAAACAATAAACTTGAACTTTCACATAAAATGTATGATACATATATTGTGTATAACGACAGTATTGTAAAAGAGCAAAGTAATTTAGCGTTAATAAAAGAAGCGGTAAACCAAGAGTTTAAAATTAAGCTTTTAAAAACCAAGGAGTCATTTGAACAATCAGAAAAAGATTTAAAAAGAAATCAACTCATCAAATTAGTCCTTATAATTTTAACATGTTCACTGCTGGTTTTTTCAATATATTTTTATTTCCGAAAGAAAAATATTTACACCAGGAAAAAAAGTGAGGAATTGCTTGAAGAAATAAAAAAGCTCAAAAGTGAAAATACTTCTTCCCTTGTTGTAAATTCAAATGAATTTCAACTAGTAAGAGAAAAAATAGAGCAACACATCAATAGAAACCTTAACGAGACCGATTGGGCCGTACTCAACATTCTGTTAAAAGAACCAGACATATCTAACAAGGAAATTGCAGAAAAAGCATATTTGAGCGTTGATGGGATCGGTTCTTCATTAAGAAGAATGTATACCTATTTTGAGATTAAAGAATCCAAATACAAAAAAATAACGCTCATAATGGAAGCTATTAAAGCATCTACTAAATAGCTTTGTAGTGCTCCAAATCTGCTCTGCGGCGGGGGAACTTACCAGCAGATGTTTGAACCTTCGCCGGATATTTAACCCCCTATCGGAATGGCCCTGTAATGTGTTTATGGTGCCATTGATAACCCAGTTCTACACAAGATAAAATTATCTATGACCACATGCCCGTGGTCAAGGCGGTCAATTCGTTTTGCCGTTGAGTCTTGTCTTTTGGTTGGGTTTAGACTGACAAGTCGTCAGAAATATGCTCATCAGTTTGCAGGCCATTTGCTTACATAGTTGTGCTGCATTAACAAGAAATCCAACTGATTCCCATTTCTTCTGGGACTTCAATGCTTTTTTCAAGTAGGTTTTTAAGGGCCCAGTTTCCCATATTGGCCGCTGCATACATACCATTGCGCTGGGCATTTTCGGCCTCGGGTTCCTTCATTCTTTGTACATCGCCGTCTTTCGTTCTGCCCTACTTCGATTTTCTATTTCAAAAGGTAGCCTCGCTAATCCCCATTTCAGGGCAAATACCTTTAATAGTCGTACCGGCCCCTGTTGCCTGACGGAAGCCAGTGCCTGGCCTTTCAAAAACCTTCTCATAAAGTTTGTAGAATTTATAGTTGCTAAATATGTGGGTAACCCTAAACAGGAGTAGCCGGGTAAGTGGTAAGCTTCCATTTTTTTTATCGTATCACGGCTAAAGGTTCATTTTTCACAACCATACGTGAAGAGATTTTTGTGCCATGGCATTATTTTTAGCTTAGATAATATTAAATAAAGGGTATGAAAAAAATAATGTTCTTCTCGCTGTTCTTTCCAGTTTTTTGCTTTGGCCAGTGGGTTCAGCTTGGCAATTCGATCAACGGATCACAAGCCAATGCAAGATTTGGGTGGTCAACGGCAATATCTGGTAATGGCAATGTAGTGGCAACAGGTGCAATTTTCTTTAATGGCGGTAGTGGTCAGGTTACGGTTTACGGATTGTCGAATGGAATCTGGGGCCCCATTGGTGCACCTATCAATGCAGAAAGCGGCGGCGACCAAACCGGACAATCTGTCGGTTTGTCTGAAGATGGTTCCATTTTGGCAATCGGCGAACCCTTTAACAATGATCTTGGTTTTACATCCGGGCAAGTGAGGGTTTTTAAAAATATTAGTAATAATTGGACTCAGGTAGGCCAGGATTTGTTTGGACAAAACGCAACTGCCAGCGCCGGTACTTCTGTTGATTTATCTGCCGATGGAACTACAGTAGCATTTGGAGCACCTAACACAATTGTAAACCCATTTACTTCATTTACAGGAAACGTAGAAGTGTATACACTTCAAGGTAACACTTGGGTGCAAAAGGGTGGAGATATAAATGGTGATGGCTCTATAATTAAGTTTGGATCAAGTGTAAGTTTATCTGCCGATGGTAATACAATAGCTATTGGCCAAACAGGTGACCCTAGCAACATCAATATTCCACAAATAGGTCGAGTAAAGGTGTACCAATTTGTAAACAATCAATGGACTCAAATCGGAAGTACGATCTTTGGGCAAGTAGATCGTGACGAATTTGGTAGTAGAGTTAGCCTATCTGCATCAGGAAATATTTTAGCCATATCATCAAGTACTTCAAATGTAGTTGTCGTTTATCAATTAAACGGCGGAGTTTGGACTCAAATAGGAGATGCAATATTAGGAGAAAATCTTGGAGATCAATTTGGATGTTCAATTAGTTTATCCAACGATGGTTCCGTACTTGCAGTAGGGGCAAGATGGAACAGTACAGATGGATTCAGACGAGGCCGGGCTTATGTATTTAAAAACCAAGGAGGAAGTTGGCAACTTATTGATAATGCTATAGCTGGAATTGCCAACAGCGATCAAAATGGGTATTCGGTATCTCTCTCCAAAGATGGTTCCAGGGTGGCCGTTAGTGCTTTAGATAATGATGATGCAGGCACCAATACCGGTCAATTACGCATTTTTGAAAATACTACTGTTATACCTATAAAGCTTTTGTATTTTGGGGGAAATTATTATAACAATGCCGTAAAATTAAACTGGCAATATGAAACGCAAACCAACTTTTCGCATTTTGTAGTTGAAAAAAGTGTTGACGGTATCGCTTTCAACATGTTAAATAACATCTATTTAACCAATACTCGATTCTACAATTATACGGACAGCGACTTAAAGCAAGGCTCAATCTATTATTATCGTCTTAAATTGGTAGATAAGGATGGGAAATATTCATACTCCAACATCATTAAAATACAGACAGGCGCAGTCAATACTTTTTCAATATTGGGCAATCCCGTAAAAGACAACTTAAGTATTACAGGGCTTAAGCGGGGGGCAATGCTAGCACTTTATGACAATGCAGGTAAAATGGTACTGCAACAAAACATTCAAGACCAATCCTTTTCACTCGACCTTTCTTTTTTAAGCAGTGGTGTTTATTATTTAAAATACTCAAACAATGGCTCAATTGAAACCAAGAAAATTATTAAGTTATAATAAGTTCAAATATAAAGGAGTATGTTATTCGTACAATATGGATACCAATAGACAGTCAATAGTAACAAAATTAAATCACATTCTAAATTACAAAACATGAAGAAATTTTTACTATTACAACTCAGTCTTTTATTTATCGCTACTGGTTACGCACAAACATTAGATTTTACTTTAGCTAATCCGCAACCTAGCATAGCGGAAGCTTATGCGGGTGCATTTGCCAGTGGTGATATTGACGGTGATGGCGACAAAGATTTATTCATGTCGGGTTTAATGCCAGGAAAACAAACAAAGCTTTATTTGAATGATGGATTAGGAAATTTTACCGAAATAACAACTTCCACTTTCCCTCGTTCAAGCAGCGGTCAAGCCATTTTGAAGGATTTAGATAAGGATGGTGATTTGGATTTATTTTACTCTGGAAATAACCATTTAAATCAAAACTTTACAAATATTTACAGGAATAATGGTGCAGGTGTTTTTACACAAGTTACCAATAGTGCCCTGCCTATATTTTTAAAAGGAGCAGCTATTGCAGATGTAGATAATGATGGAGATCAAGATATTGTAATTTCTGCTTCATCAACTACCGGTTTTGTAGCTGATGTGTACCTAAATGACGGCAATGCCGTTTTTACTGCTCAAGGCAGTGCTGCTTTTACTGCAGTTAGCGGAGCTGTAGCATTTATTGATATGGAGAATGATGGCGATCAGGATGTTGTTATTTCGGGTAAGAACGCAAGTAATGTTTCTTCCATTCAATTGTATCAAAATAATGGTTTGGGTGAATTTATACTGAATACTAATTCAACATTCGCAGCTCTTCTTGGTGAAGATATTGATGTAGCTGATACAGACAATGATGGTGATTTAGACTTTCTTGTAAATGGTAGTACTCAAAATTTATTATATCGCAATAATGGTTCGGGGATTTTTACCGCAATTACCAATACTTTTCAGGCAACTAATGGCGGAGCAAATGCTATTGCAGATTTAGATAATGATGGCGACCAAGATGTACTAATTGTAGGTACGCAAGCTGGTGGATTGCCGAATATTTATAACATTGTATATCGAAATACAGGTAATAATGTATTTATTCCTGTAGATACATTGGGCGGGGAATATATAGCTGCTTGTGTAGTAGACAATTTTAATGGTGATAATTTAAAAGATATTATAATCCAGGGATTCGCAAGGCAAACCAATGTTTATTGGAATACTTCCAACAACCCTGTGCCGCTGCAATTATTAAGTTTTACAGGAAAAATAAGTGATAAAAGTATTGCATTAAGCTGGACAACAGCAAACGAGTTGAATACGGATTACTTTATCATTGAAAGAAGTATAAATGGACTTTCGTTTTCAAATGATGGAACGATAAGCTCAATGAATAATCCGTCCACCATTCATCATTATCAATACCAAGTAAAAAATCTGGCAAATGGGCTCAATTATTGTAGGCTGAAAATGGTAGATAAAGATGGGAAATTTACTTACAGTAATGTTTTAGCGTTTAAACTCAATACCGATGCAGCAATAAGGGTCTATCCCACTGTAACGAATGCTACCATCAACATTTACACATATAATGTTCAAAGAATACTGCTTTATAATACGAACGGGCAATATGTGCAAAATCTTTTGCGTGGGCAAAATGATATTAGCCATTTGCCAAGCGGCATTTATTTTGTAAAAACAAATGATACAACCATTCGAATTGTAAAACAATAGCACGCTATTCAATAACATAGGGAATTATAATTCCTTTGCAAAGATAACAATGCTGTAGTAGGCCAATGGGTGGCGAAGTCGTTTTCCTCGTCTTCGCCACACCCAGCCCCGCCTCGCTATACCGAATTCCTCGCTGCATTGATAATACCAAATGAACAGCGCATATAGCTTACACCAATCCGCTTTGCATTTTACCTGATTACATACCCGTATTTGCTTTTTCTACAATGGCTTTTGTTACTTGTTTTAATTGTTTGTAGGGCATTGTATCGAGGGTTTCTTTCCAGTTAACGATTTGTTCTTGCTGCTTGAGGTTGTGGAGTGGATGTGTTGCTGCCAATGGCTCATCTTTATCGGGTGTCCAGAGGAGCAAATCCTGTGGCTCGCATATCAATATTTTACAAAGTTTTTCGATATGGTCGAGCCGTAAGCCACGGACATTGCTATATAATATCCTATTGGCTGTTGCGGAGTGGATGCCTGCTTTTACGAGCAATGCGTGGGGACTTTCGATTCCCCTTGCCTTGAAGATAGGGCTTAAATTAAGCGATAACATGGTACAATTATTTTATTTACAATTGATACCCGAAAATAAGTGGTAACCCTGAAATAAATTGCCAATGAAATGTTAAAATTGGGGAATCGGCTGCGCTTTTATAAAGCAAGCTGTTAAAAATGCGGGAACAACCAACAAAAGTAGAAGTACTATTGACAAAATGAGAAGTGCAGTTAGCAGTATTCTGAGCTCCGTTGGCAGTAATCTAAGCACCGATAATAGTAATACAAGTGCAGCTAGCAGTATCATAATTTCCGCTAGCAGTTTTATAAATACCATTGATAGCTGCATAAGTACCGGTGATAATAGTATAAGTGCGGACGATAGTTGGATATGTGCGGATGGCAATACCATAAAAGCCGTTGATAATATCATAAGTGCGGTTGATAATAGCATGAGTGTAGATGATAGTTGGATGTGTGCGGTTGGCAATACGATAAGGGCAGTCGATAATAGTATAAGTGCGGATGATAGTTAGATATGTGCGGTTGATAATACGATAAGGGGATGCAGTAACCAAAGTGCAGTTAGCAGGCAGCCGCTAACATTGCATTGGCAATATGGCGGGGCGAAGAATATATGCTAAGCTTTTTGTTCGCTAATCAGCTGGTTTCGGCAGACGAATAACGCCGAACAACAGAATTAACAATGAGCTTTTGTATCTTTAATCAGCAGCGACACCGGGCAGACGTAACACAGAATACCGCCACATCGCTAATGCTTTAACGTTAACGATTATTGTAAATGGCATTCATAACTAAAAATCAATTCAAAAACCTCATGCGGTAAGAATTCATTGCCGTTATTCCCAGTTTTTTGATTAGCCGGAAATTAACTATAACGCCAACTGGAGCACCAATTACAGGTATTAGTTGTGCTAATTTAGCGAGATCAATATAATCTCTATATTCTTGTTGAAAATTTCTCCAATCAAATTTTTCTATATCATCAGGCAATTCCTTACTTTTTTCTTCCCAATCAATCATTTTAAGATAAACTTGCCTTCTATTTTGATGACTTGAAAAAGCCAATTCAAATATGTGAAGTAAATACACACGCTCCTTATAATTTTTAACATCATAACCATACAGCGTTGCAATGTCAAAAAGTAATTTTAATTTGATTCCTATAAGAATTGGAAAGTCTGCAAGTCCCAATAAGATTCCTCCAGCTCCCGTTACACCTCCTTCGATTGCTGCAGTATTTCTATAGTTTTTAATTCGCTCTTGTATTGCGATTTCCTTAAGTTCAAGAGATTTTTGAATTGAAGGGTTTGATGACGTATGGGTTGCTCCAAAAAGAACGACACGAATCATTTGCTTAATAGCCGTAGTAATTGTGTTATGCACTTTCTCAGGAATCCAGCTATTAATCTTTGTCTGTAACTTTTTCGATATGTTATTAAAAAATGAAGGCCTACGCAACATTTGCTTCCGCCATTTATCTAACTCAAATCGAACTTCTTTCTCATACTTTTCCATAAACTTCTATTAATTCATGTCAAAGTTAGTTATAATAACCGCTAACATCGGTTTTGCGTCAACCGGGGCGGACGGAAGGAAACTCAGCTTTATCTTGCTTTTCTTCTTCAGTTGTTGGCGGACATTCTACTAACCAGCTAGCCGATTTTTGCTACACCCTGTAGGCGGCTGGCTACTGCTTGGGTTGTTTCAAAAGTTTTGGTACTTTCGTCTTGACGGGCCAGGTGGACGGAATATCAATATCCCGGCTGCACAAAGCCGAGGGCGTTAGCAAAAATGCGGCGGCAATTCTTAACATTGAAATTAATTATTTATGAGTATGTCAAAGCGAACTGGGAATTTGTTAGAGGGAATAGGATTAATTTTTATCCTATTTTCCTTTTTCGTTCAAATGATTGAAACTAATATAGAAACTGATACAAGGGAACTAGCGAATTATCAAATCCATAAAAAGCTAGATCATATTTGGCAGATTGTTTCAACTGACTATGCAAAAAGATATCCTGAGCAAGATGTACGTATTACTATTGATTTCAAGCATTTTGTAAATGAGTATAAAATATATAGCGAGGATAAAGAAGAATTAAGCAACTGGGAAAAATTAGTTAAATACAAATGGTTCACCAACATTCGGTTATCTTTATTTATTTTAGGCAGTTTACTACTAATCATTCCAAAATTTATAAAAACTAAAGATTAAGGTCATTTTAATAGTTGAAAATTTATATCTGATTAGTCGCCTTCTGCCAATATTAGTATTGCCAATAGTGGGGCTGGACGTTGATACATTGGCTGTTAGCATCGCTGTACTTTAGTTCTGGCAGACGAATATCTATTTGGCTTTTTGTTGTTAACTTCAACTTTATATTTTCAATTGGGCAGCGGCTCTGGGCTGGGCGTTATAAAATATCCCACCTGCAGCAATACCTGCCCGTTAGCGGGCATTGTAAAAAATGAAATCTAAAGATAAATTAAATTAATTGGCACTAATTATGAAACAAATTTTATTAGTATTGACCTGCTTTATTATCAGCACAACAACTAATGCCCAAAAAGCAGACCCTTGGACAGAATATATGACACCAAATGAAATCCATAAAATGCTTGGGGAATATATTGGGGAATTTAGTATGGAAATTTCAATGTGGATGACTGAAGGTAAAGCCCCTGAAATTAACAATGTTAGTTCAACTCATAAAATGATTTTGGGCAATAGATTTCTTGAAATGACCCAAACAGGAAATATGATGGGAATGGAATATTCATCTGTTTCAAATATTGGATATAATACCATCAATAAACTATTTAGCCTTACAACATTGACAAATATGGGAACTGGAACTTTATACTTAAAAGGTTCTTGGAATAATAAGAATAAAACAGCGATACTAAAAGGTCAAATTACTAATCCTGTTGATAATAAAATTATAATGGTTCGTCAAAAAATCACTTTCATTAATAAGGACAATTTACTAATCGAAAATTTTGACACCTATCAAGGGCAAAAAGAAAAAAAGAGTATTCAATATAAATTAGTCCGCAAATCATAGACGGATATTTTATTGCGAGAGGAACAACGAACCGCTAACATGGGGCTGGGGTAAATTTGGGCAGGACATTGAAGCAATCGGCGGCTGTTTCTTTACTCAACTTCATCCGGGTTGGACAAAGATGGTTGGGCTTTTGTTTGGTAACATTTATCAATTTATCTTTATTCAGCAGCGGTTACGGACGGACAGTTGGAAAATCCTACACCAGCCCAAAGCCATGCACGTTAGCTGTTATTTTAACAACACGCCTATTATGCCGACATTGGACTTGACAAATAGAATGCTTTTCAGAGAGCAGGCTATCGCTCTTCTAAAATTAAATCTTATATATTTTTTTATCGAATTTTAGCAACTGAACTAGCGGTGATTCGCATTTTAAATGCACGTATGGATATACCCGACAGACTGCTGGAGTAGCAATTACCTTACAACATGTGTTGACCAATAAACCTTCAATTTTAGTTCATTCGCAGCATTTTTTCTAGCGTGTAAACAGCAATGCCCTGACTACGCAAGCCTTGCACCCTTCACCCCTACGCCGAATTCCTCGCCGCATTGATAATCCCAAAGGAACAGCGCATAATCAGCTTTTCATACGCCTTTTTGATGGGGCTGTCGGCACCCGACTCGCCCATTTCGCGGCAGCGGGTAAGCGCATACTGCTGGATGGTGAGCAGTGGCAGCACAATCCGCTCCCGCATTTGTATAGACAGTTGATCTACCGGATGGTCTTGCATCAGCTCTTGATTACCGCTCAAAGCCAATACATATTTTTTGGTGCGTTCGTATTCCTCGTATATCAGGTTGCGTAGGGGGCCGTATACCGGATGTTTGCCCAAATGCGCCGTTAAAGGGAAGAAACATTTCTTCATGGCCATTTCGCAATTGTCCAATAAGGTTTTTACAAACAACGAGTTGCGGTACAGTTCCTGCACGGCTTCCCATTTGCCCGCTGCTTCTATTTTTTCCAAGGCCGTGCCCACCCCAAAATAACCGGTTAGGTTTTGCTTTAATTGTGCCCAAGACCCTACATAAGGTATCGCCCGCAGGTCTTTCAATTGCAGCCCCGCACCTTGGCCCCTTTTGGCCGGTCGGCTGGCAATATTGGTATCGCTGTAATACAACAGCGGACTTACTTCGGTTAGGTACTGCATAAAACCGGGTTGGTTTTTCAGCGCTATATAAGCCTCATGGCTATGGTGTGCCAGTTCTTGCAACAAGGCTTCTTCGGCTTGCAGCAAAGTGGTTTTTTGGTTGGCAAACAAATCGTTGCTGATGCCAGCATTGAGCAGTTGCTCTATGTTGAACTGTGCCGCATCTACCGTACCAAAATTGGCACTGATGGTTTGCCCCTGCACGGTTACCTGTATTTGGTGGTTGGCGATATTGTTGCCCATGGAGGCATAAAAGCGATGGGTTTTGCCGCCGCCCCTTGATGGTGGACCGCCCCTGCCATCAAAGAAAATCACCTGCACACCATGTGATACCGAAACAGCGGTGAGGGCTTCCTTGGCTTTGTAGATGCTAAAGTTGGCCATCAGGTATCCGCCATCTTTGGTGCCATCGCTAAAGCCCAGCATGATGGTTTGTGTATGGTTGCGCTGCGCCAAATGTCGTTGGTAAGCTGCGTTAGTATAAAGGGCTTCCATGATTCCGGCGGCCTGCTGTAGGTCTTCCACTGTTTCAAACAAGGGTACAATATCAATGCTCAGTTTATCGGCATCCCAACCGCCGCAAACCAATAACTGCAATACTTCCAGCACATGGGTAGCGCTGCCGCACTGGCTGATGATATAGCGGTTGCAGCCTTCGGTTCCGTTGCCTGCTTGTATGCTTTTGATGGCTTGGATAGAACCCTTCGTTTCGGCCGTCAGTTCGGGGCTTGCCGCTGCTTTTGCATCCGGCACAAAATCGGGCAGGTAAGTAAAATTTATTGCAGGATCATTAGCAGCTATGGCTTGCAACACTTTGCCATGGATGGAACTTTCTTGCCGAATATCGAGCGAAGCAAAGTACAGCCCAAACAATTGCACTTTATTAATCAGTTGCTCTACCAAATGGAGAAAGAGGCCATTGTGCTGCTCGATGATGATGGAGCGAATGGCCATGAGGGTATCCAAAATTTCCTGTTTGCTGAGGCTGGTAGTTTGGCCGGGTATAAAAATATTGTTGTACAGCTTGCGCTCCAGTTCTATCAAGGGCGCTTCTACCCCTTCAAAAGTGAGGCGGCGGCGCAGTTTGCGTACATCTTGGTAATAACATTTGATGATGGAACCACGCAGGGCTTTTGCCACATCCATGGTAATTTTTTCAGTTACAAAAGGGTTGCCGTCCCTATCGCCACCGGGCCAAAAACCCATACGGATCAGTGGTTGTTCATAATCAATACCTAGCCGCAATTGATTTTTTAGGGCGGTTACCACTTTGCCCACCGCTTGGTAAAACACATTTTCTAGGTACCAAACCAAACTAACGGCTTCATCATAAGGGGTGGGCTTTTGTTTTTTGAAAAAAGGGGTTTTGCCCAATTGCTGCAGGTACATATTTACCTGACTGGCATTGTTATCGTTCAGCGCACGGGCCAAATCGTTGATGATGCCCAGCACGGTGCCGGGGTAAAACTGCGTGGGATGGGCCGTAAGCACCAAGCGTACCGCATACTCCTGTAGCTTTTGCAATAAGGCCTCCTGTTTGCCTGCTTGTTCCACGTCATTGAGCAATTGCTTTAGGCTGCCGGTACCCTGCATGTCGTTGATATGGGCAAAAGCCGCATCTTCTAGGGCATCAAACAATACCACCTGCCGCTCAGCGTACTGCACAAAGCGGAAGAGCAGGTCTACCTGTTCGGTTTCTTCCTTATACGTAGTATGCCGCTCGAAAAAGTCCTGCATAATTTCCGCTGGGCTTAGCTGCTTGGCATAGCCATCTTCGCAGTTGTTGAGTAGTAGCGACAATAAAATGCCCGTCCGCTCAATGCGGTGAAAAGGAAGGGAAGTAAAAAGACTGTTGTACAACTGGAACTTGATGCCGACTTGGCCCTTAAATTGTTCCAGCCGGTTTACCGCTGAATAATTCATACCTACATGTTTTGTTTATATGTGCAAGCAACCGGAGGTGGAAGTTACGCCAAACAGGGCAAACCCATCTAATTTTATAATGTTTGAATGCTCCCTTTTCTAGCTGTATCGCTGCATTATATTGGCCGATCGCTTGTGCTGGCCTCGGGCCGGCTGGCCTCGTTCCGGGTTCACCACTGCATTTAGCCCTTTTTCTGGGGCCCCTGAACCCCAGAAAATGGCGCCCAAGGCGCCACCGGACTAAATGAGGTGGTTCACCTCGGAACTGGTGGAAGGTTACCCACTTTTTGCCTTGTTAGAGTAAGGTAAATGGGCTGGTTGTGCTGAGTATAATTTAGATGCGTTTGCCTTGTGGGCAAATAGGTGTTGGGGACGTTGACCGTGGGACGTTGATCGTTGGCCGAGGGACGGTTGACGGTTGACAGATGACGGGAGGCACCTCGTAAAATCTCATAATACCGACGCTACTTATTAAATAGTCCAATCATTTCTGAGCTAATCCAAAGTAGGTCGGCCAAGAGGCTTCGCTCTTGGTCGGAGTAAAACCTCCGACATTATACAACAAACAGTTGGCCTAATTCATATGTGTAATTGGTATAACCCCCAACAAAAACAACTCGTAACCCGTAACTAAATCAACTCATAACCAACCCATACCCACAAAAAAAGCCGCACCAAGATGATGCGGCCTTCTTATGTTGGTTGTTGAATTACTTCACCAATTTCAATTCGGCTATGATGTTTTTGGCACCGCCCAATTTATCGATGCACCAAAGTAGGTAGCGCACATCCAAGTTAATACAGCGGTTCAAATCTTTGTCCACCGCTATTTTGTGGCTCAATGCCTCGTAGTTGCCGTCGAAAGCCAAACCGATCAGGTTGCCATTGGCATCAATTACGGGGCTACCGCTACTGCCGCCGGTAATGTCGTTGTTGGTGATAAAGGTAACCACCAAGTCGTTGTACTTTTTGTCAACATATTGGCCATAATCTTTTTTGCGCAGCAATTCAATTTGCTTGGCAGGCAGGTCAAATTCGTAATCGCCGGCTTTGTATTTTTCCAACAAGCCCTGTGCGGTACAAACATAATCGTAAAACACACCATCCCTTGGGCGGTAGCTGCGGATATTGCCATAGCTCACCCGCATACAAGAGTTGGCATCGGGATACATTTTTTTCACCGCGGCGGGGTTCATTTCCATAATGCCCTTTAAATATGCCCTGCCCAGTTCCTTGTTCTTATTGTCGAACACGGTGTACAAAGGCGCATATTTGGTATTGTAGTTTTTGTTAAAAGCACTTGCAAAGGCAAAGGCAGGATCGTTTTGCAACATATTGGCATCTTGCTTGGTAACAAATTCATTCCACTTGGCATCGTTCAGTATCATGGTATTATCGTACACATGCTTGGCCCACGCCTTATAAGTAGCTTCTTGCCTCAAGTCGCCGAAATTGGCCTTCATCCCTTCATAAAAACCAATGGGGTGCTGGCTCTTATCGATATTGTTGTAAAACATCATGGCTACACCCGCCAAAATCTTTTCGCTGCTTGGCTTGTCCAATGATTCCAGCATGGTGGTACGGGCTTTGTTGGCCGCATCCATGGCTTTCTTTACATCGGCTGCTGTATTGCCCGTTTTCACCATGGCATTTTCTACTTGCAGCAAAGTACCCGCAAAAGCCGCCAGTGGCGAGCCGTTGATGCCCTCCAATAGGTATTGGCGGTGTTTGGCATAGGGCGTCCAATCGGTATACATCTTGGCATACTCGCTAAATACATTTTCGTATTCGGGTTTGCCCTTGGCCCAGTTGATAAAGGCTTGCTCTGCTTTTTGCTTTTGTTCGTAGGTTTTAAACTTGAGCAGTTGCTTGGTTTCCCCGTCGAAAAACTTCCAATAGTTGGCCACGTTGGCATAGTTGCCCGCCAGTTTTAGTTTCACGGCTGGATCTTTTATCATTTGCTCCAACATATACTTCAACCGCATATCACGTAGCTCCACCAAGGAGGGGTTGCTGATATCAGTTTTCAGTTTGATACCATAAGAAGTTTCGTAGCGGTTGGTACTACCGGGATAGCCGTAGGTCATGGCATAGTCCCCATCTTTCAGCCCCTTGATAGATACAGGCAAAAAGTGTTTGGGCTTCAGCGGCACGTTGTCGGTGCTATAGGCAGCGGGTTTGCCGTCTTTGGCACCATATACCCTAAACACTGAAAAATCGCCGGTATGACGGGGCCATTCCCAGTTGTCGGTATCGCCGCCAAATTTGCCCACGCTTTCGGGCGGGGCCGCTACCAGCCTAATATCGGTGTAGCTTCTGTACACAAACATCAGGTACTGGTTGTTGTTGAACATGGCGTATATTTTTCCCGAAATGCCATTTTCTTTATTCGCAACTTTATCGGTAATCGTTTTGTACACCTCATTTAATTTGGCCACCCTGTCGGTCCAAGACATGCCTTTTACCCCAGCTTCTACCTGCGCCGTTACATCTTCAATGCGGTCGAGGTACAGCACATACAGGCCCTTGGCCGGTATTTCCTGGTCTTTGTTGTAGGCATAAAAACCATCCCGCAAATAATTATGCTCCACGGTGGAGGCATCGGCAATGGCATTGTAACCACAGTGGTGGTTGGTAAACAACAACCCTTGGTCGCTTACATTTACACCGGTACAAAAACCGCTGAAATGCACCACGGCATCCTTAATGCTCGATTTGTTCATGCTGTACAGTTGATCCTTGGTAAGCTTGAGGCCACGCTTTACCATATCGGAATAAACCTGCTCGCCCAACAGCATGGGCAACCACATGCCTTCATCGGCAGTGGCCCTAAACAAGGTGATGGACAGCATCACCGACAGAATCCATTTCTTCATATACATTGCAATGTTTTAGAGGGCAAATCTAATTAAAATTTAGGGGCAGGGTAGGATTTTTTAATGCGGATTTTCTTTGGTACACGGATTAGGGAGGATTGCACTGATTACACGGATTTTAACGGGGATTGGGTGTGATTGCGGTGATTATATGATTTTTTGACACGGATTGATTACAATTACACGGATTAATTAATCATTAACGGTTGGCCGACGTCCGTTGACCGATAGCTCCATGTGGAGGGCTATGCGATTTTCCTGCCCCCAACTATCCACTATCAATTATGAACCACCCCCATCACACAATCAAACAATCACATAAATCACAGTCCTAAATCACAGTCTACTGCTGTGTCGCCATTTTCTCCGCATTTTCCGCAAACTGCAGGGCATCGATAAACTCCTGCACCTCGCCATTCAGTACAATATCCAGGTTATAAACCGTTAACCCGATGCGGTGGTCCGTAACCCGGCCCTGCGGATAATTGTAGGTACGGATTTTGGCGCTCCGGTCGCCCGTACTCACCAAGCTTTTGCGTTTGTGGGCAATGGCTTCCTCGGCCTTGCGCACTTCCTCATCATATAATTTGGTGCGCAACATGTTCATGGCCTTTTCCCGGTTGCCCAACTGGCTCCTTTCCGTTTGGCATACCACCACAATGCCCGTAGGTTTGTGCGTTAAAAAAACCTTGGTTTCCACCTTATTTACATTCTGTCCACCGGCACCACCACTACGGGCCGTTTCCATTTTCACATCGCTTTCCTTCAGTTCAAAGTCAACCTCCTCGGCCTCGGGCATTACCGCCACAGTAGCAGCCGATGTATGTACCCGGCCACTGGCCTCGGTATCCGGCACCCGCTGCACCCGGTGTACGCCGCTTTCAAACTTGAGTGTACCGTACACATCGTCGCCAATCACTTCTACTTGTACCTCTTTATAGCCACCAACCGTGCCTTCGCTTTCGCTGAGGATATTGGTTTTCCAGCCCTTTTTCTCACAATATTTCAGGTACATCCGCAGCAGGTTGCCCGCAAAAAGTGAAGCCTCATCGCCGCCGGTGCCCGCCCTGATTTCCAAGATGGCATTCTTTTCATCATAAGGATCCTTAGGTATCAACATATTGCGTAGGGCCATTTCTTGCTGCAGTTTCTTTTCCTCCAGCTCGGGCAGTTCCTGTTTGGCCAAATCACGCATTTCGGCATCATCGCCGTTCAGCACTTCCTTGTTAAAATCAATATCGTCCAGCAGCTTTACGTAGGCATTGCGGGCCAGTACAATCTTTTCCAAGCTCCGGTATTCCTTGCTCACAGCGGCAAAGCGTTTGTTATCGCTCACAATCTCAGGATTGGTAAGCGCCAGGCCCAGTTCATCAAATTTGCCCTTTATGGCATCCAATTTATCTAACATTCCATTTGTTTTTGTACCCGGCCAACACAACTTTGGTCATCATCGTTGCGTCGCACACTTTTGCGCCATACCTTTACGGAACGATCCCATTAAGGAGTTTTTCCGCCGGGGCTGCAAAATTATGCCAATTGCCGCATGAGTTATCAAAAATTTAAGGGCACGGGTTTATTTACCGGAACGCAACTGTTACCGAGCGATCAAGTACTGGTTACCGAGGCCGACGGCACCGTTGTAGCCATCGTACCCGAAACCGAGGCCGGAGACGATATTCAGGTAGTCAACGGTTTGCTCTGCCCCGGTTTTGTCAATGCCCATTGTCATTTGGAACTCAGCCATTTACACGGCGCCATCCCCGAAGGCACGGGCCTGATACCCTTTTTGCAAGCGGTGCCGCAACTGCGCCAGTACCCTGTCGAGGAAATACAAGCCGCCATGGAACGTTCCGCCAAAAGCATGTACGAAAACGGCATCGTGGCCGTGGGCGATATTTGCAATACGGCCGATAGCCTAGCCGTCAAACAGCAAAGCCCCTTGCATTGGCACAATTTTATAGAAACCATCGGCTTTAGCAACGAAAAAGCAGCTGAACGCTTTGCTTGGTCAAAAGCCATTTACGACCAGTTTGAAACCCTACTGCCCGGCCGCAACACGCTGGTGCCGCATGCCCCCTATTCGGTTTCGGAAAAGTTGTTTGGATTGCTCAACGCGGCTTCCGCAGGTAAAATTGTTAGCATCCACAGCCAAGAAAGTGATGCCGAAAATGAATGGTACCGCTCCAAAACCGGCCCTTTGCAGGCGCTGTACCAAGGGATGGGCATTGATACGGATTTTTTTCAGGCCAGTGGCAAAAGTAGCTTGCAAACCGTGTGGCCTTGGCTGGATAAGGCGGGACAGGTGTTGTTGGTGCACAATGTTACAATTACGAGTGATGAATGTCGAATGACGAATAGCGGCGCTTCAACAGCACTGGGCGACCCTCGTCATTCCCAATTCCCAATTCCCAATTCCTCCAATTCGTCACTCAACATTCAACATTCCCCATTCTACACCCTCTGTCCACTTGCCAACCGCTACATCCAAAACGCCCTTCCGCCCGTAGAGCTGCTGCGCCAGCACGGCTGCACCATCGCCTTGGGTACCGATAGCCTCGCCAGTAACCACGGACTAAGCATTTGGTCCGAAGTACAGGCTTTGCAAAGCGCTTTCCCGCATATTCCTTTGGCCGAAATGCTGCAATGGGCCACGCTCAACGGAGCCAAGGCCCTGGGCATGGAGGATATGTTCGGCAGTTTTGAGAGAGGGAAGAAGCCGGGGGTGGTGTGTGTGAAGAATGGTGCTAATCCGTTGACTGGCTAACTATTGGTTGAGAAAATCAAATAATTATTCAGACGGGTAAATTTTTTATATACAAATTTGTATATTTACAAAATTGTATATATTTTTGCCCGTAAATATGCTTTATCATGAATAATTTAGCAGGCCCACCGGTAGAGGGCCCCAATTTTTTTGGTAGGGAAAAAGAAATCGCCTACGCATGGGATTTGCTCAAAAAGGGTAACCACCTGATTATTCCTTCTCCCAGAAGAGTAGGGAAAACCTCATTTGCGAAAAAACTACTTACCATTGCTGAGGGCAGCAATTGGCATACACTTGAAATAAATCTGGAAAAAGTAAGTAACGAAGTGGCTTTTATCGAACTTTTTATCGAAAAAATTAAAGCACAGGGAAATTGGTGGGAAAAAGCGAAAACTAAAGGTGGTGAACTATTAAAAGCGCTTAAGTCAATAAAACCTGTCGTGGAAGCAGGTGGAGTAAAGCTGGGTGTTGAATGGCATACCCAAAAGGCCAATATTTACCACACATTATCCGAATTACTAGACCACAACCAAGATACTTTAATATTTTTGGATGAGTTAACCGTGTTACTAACCAGCATGATAAAAGAGCCAAGCGGCAAAGACACTGTTGAGTCCTTTCTGCACTGGCTAAGAGATTTGCGCCAGACAAGCGGCACGAAAATCAGGTGGGTGTTCTGTAGTTCGGTGGGCGTAGAAAATTTTACCCATGCCCATCAAATAAGTGATGCCCTCAACGATGTGAAAGATTTCCCCCTAAAGGCTTTTGATGTACCCACCAGCTTAGAAATGCTGCAACAATTGGAGGAGGGCAACGATATGAAGCTCACAGAAGGCATTCGACAAAAAATTGTGACCAAACTGTCCTACTGCCTGCCCTATTTCATACAGCTTGTGTTTGAAAAGATGAAATCCCTAAAAGAAATAGACGGACTGGCAATTGATGAAGCATTGGTGGATACGGCTTATGACGAACTTACCGAAGATGGCCGTTTTAACACGTGGATTGAGCGGATAGAAAAGCAGTACTTTGAACACAGCACATTTGCCTTTTTACTTTTGCGTCATATCTGCCGCGAAAAAGAAGGCTACACTAGGGAAAATTTGGTGCAATTGGTGGCAGCCAAGGTGCAAGACACTGAAAAAGCCGAAGACCTAGTAAGCCATTTGCTCTACATGCTTAAAAATGATGGCTATATAGTTTTTGAAAATGCCAAGTACCTGTTCCGCTCTCCGCTGTTAAGGGATTTTTGGTATAAAAGACATGTCAAATGAGTAGTGAATATTTAACATTGGCCAAAATTGGTGTGTTCAATCCAGGCAGGTTGAGCGATGCGGAAATCGAAAGTGCATTTGTTTCCCGCATACCTTTGTTTCAATACATTTTTAAAAAAATTACAGCTGAGCCTGCCGGTTCTATCCCACAGCACCATTTGTTGGTAGGCCAGCGGGGCATGGGCAAAACAACCATGCTCATGCGTCTAGCCGCTGAATTGAGAAAGGAGCCATACAAAAACGATTTTATCCCGCTAAACTTTCCTGAAGAACAGTACAATATTGATAAGCTAGCTAAATTTTTTCTCAACTGTCTAGATGCCTTGGCAGATGCGCTCGACAAAGAAAAGCAAGCTATGCTAACGGCGGAGTTGGATGCCGAAATACAAACACTGGTAAAGCAACAACAGGCTGATGCCAATACCGTTTTTGCCGTTTTTGAAAAATGGATAAAAAAAATCAACCGTAGGCCAGTATTATTAGTAGATAACCTCAATTTGGTGTTTGATAAAATCAGCCAAGCGGAACAGCACCAACTAAGGGCCATACTGATGAGCAATGGCGCTCCCATAATGATGGGGGCCAGTGCTTCTTTGATGGACGAAGTGAACGAATATAGCGCCCCTTTTTACGATGCCTTTCAAATCAGCTACCTAAAAAAACTAAGTTTTGCGGAAAGCCTCGATATACTGCGAAACCTGGCCACTTTAACCAACAAGGCGCATTTAGGCTTCGCGGCATCCCAGCATCGCGGTAGGCTGGAGGCCCTGTACCACTTAGCGGGTGGTACGCCCCGTACCATCGTACTATTATTTCCATTGATACAGGAAGGCTTTAGTACCGATATACAAACGGATTTGGATGCATTGTTGGATATGGTTACCCCTCTGTACAAAGCCCGCTTTGAAGAGCTCTCACCACAATTGCAAATAGTATTGGATGCTACTGCACTCCACTGGGACCCCATTTCATTAGAACAGCTGCGTGAGGTAACCCAATTGGGCAACAATGTAGTGGGGCCACAGCTCAAACGCTTGGTAGATACAGGCTGGCTGGAAAAACTGAAAAGTGGTGAGGTTAGGGGGAACCTATACGAACTGAGTGAGCGGTTTTTCAATATATGGTACCTGATGCGCCGCAGCAGTCGCCGCCAAAAAAGAGAACTGTATTGCCTCTCACGATTTTTAGAAACCTTTTACGGACAGGAAGTGCAGACCATTGCCCTGCGACGGCTGGCATGTGAAAACAATTCGTCCGAACATATTGCCATTGACCTAGCCTTGGCCGAGGCTTTAAAAGATGGGGAACTGCGTGAAAAGCTAAGAAAGAAGAATTATTTAGAGCTATTGCGCCTGAGCAGGCAGGATAAAGACATTTTGAAAAACTTTGAAATACCGGGAGAGTTATTAGAAAAAGAGGGGCTGGAAATCTTGAATGATGCAATAGGTTTGCTTTATAAAGAAGAATACGATTTAGCGATTGAAAAAATTAATCATGTTAATAGCTTAATCGGTGAAAACCAGCTTTCATATGGCCTTTTGGATGCTATCTACAGTAAGAAAGGACTCCAGGAAGTGGCAGAGAGATATTCAACCGCCCTATCAAGGCTTGGCGGAGAAGATAACGAGTTTTTATGGCTTCTCTTAGGAAAAGTAAATCACTTAGCATTAGAAAACTACAAACTAGCAGAAGAAGATTATCGGAGGGTATTAAATATCAATGCCAAAAATATCGAAGTTTGTAATTTATTGGGGCTTCTTTATAGAGATCGTTTGCACAACTACTCACAAGCTGAACAAGCATTTTTAAAAGGCATTGCCATAAAGCCCAAAAGTCTAGGCATATGGTTAAATCTTGGAGTTTTGTATGCGGCTTATCAAAATCGTTATCAAGAAGCTGAAAAAGCGTACTTAAATGCAATTAAAATAAACAAAAATCATTTTTATTCTTGGCAGCATTTGGGACATTTATATACTAATTCATTACAAAGGTTTGAAGAAGCCGAAAAAGCTTACTTGCAAGCCATTAGCCTTAATCCTAAATTGTCGTCGGCATGGAACCACTTGGGCAATTTGTACAGCGACCATTTACACAATTATGCAGAGGCCGAAAAAGCATATCAAATGGCAACAACATTAGACTCTGACGCAGTGTCTGAATATAACTTAATCTTTTTATACCGCGACAAAACAGGGCAAATTGCCAAGGCGAAGGAACTTTTTGATAATCTTAAAAAAACGGAGGAACTGGCAGACTCCTACTGGCTTAATGCTGCCCTGTTCGATTACTATGAGGGTAATACAGGCCTCGCTAAAAATCATATTATTAAAGCTCTTGAACATATAAAGGAAGAACTTCCTCAACATACCAAAGATGATTGGTGGCGTGCTGGAGCAGTTATTGCCAAGCTGGGATATACCAACCATTACCTGTCTATTTTAGAAAGTACGGGCCATGATATTATTTTAAGGCCCTATTACGAGGCAATCAAGGCTTTTGAAAAAGGCAATGAATTGTACTTCAACAGTTTGGCCGCCGAGGTAAGGGAACCTGCAAAAATCATTTACCAGCAAATGCTGCGTTATAATAAAGGAAAAGATTAATCGGTTTTCTTTGCTCAAATCATACAATGGTTGGTAATAAGTTGGGGTGACATCCCCCTACCCGCCCGGCTTCTTCTTCCAAACCTTATCTGTGGATTTTAAATATTCCGGCAGGGCCGCCGAACCGTACCAAGGATAGATATCTGCCCTTAACAGTTGTGCGTTAACGGCAGGATCGGTTTGCACCAATTGCTGTGCCGCTTCCATATTGGCCGCATTCAATATAAACAGGCCGCGGAACTGATCGCCGTTTTTACCAAAGGGCCCGGCTACCACCAACTGCTTGGCTTCTACCATTTTGCCCATATTACTAAAATGGCCCGCAAAGCAGCTATCTTTAAAATGCTTATCGGTAGTGGTATTGCTGCCGGTTTTTAGTATCACCAAAAAATATTGCTTCATGCCATACTCATCGGCACCCAGGCTTTTGGCCAGCACAGAATCGTACTGCGGGTTAGCCGTTTGACCCATCACAAATCCAACCACTAAAAGCCCCAATAATAATATCCCTATTTTTTTCATAACACGATAATAAAAAAAAAGCCCGGAAAACAACAGCTTTCCGGGCCTACTTTTGCTTGTACTTATTTTTTCCGCTTGAATGTCCCTTCCATAAACTTCGTTTCCTTTCCATCCACACCTGCACCGAACATGGTCATGGTGTAGGTATTGTCGTCCACCATCTTCATTTCCTCCCGGATGTCGGTATCCGTACCACTGACAGGGTCAGATTGCTTGCCCTTGAGGTGAAGGGTTTTGGTAGCCTCATCGTATGTACCCCGCATTACCACAATGCCGGAACCCATATTGTCTACCCAAGTGCTCACAAAATCTTTTTTGGCATTGTCGTAGCCCAAAATGCTTTCCCCTTGAAAAGGCATCCCCATCATGGTGCTGCTAAATTTGCCGCTCACATAAAGTCCGTTCAATATGGAGCTTTGCACGTTGGTTGCTTTGGCCTTGGTAGGCGGTGCCGATGGATCTCCCATCCATTGGCTCACTTCCGCTTCCCAGGTTCCGTTCGTTTTTGCCATCCAAGTATGCATGGGGCCGGGCGTCATAAAGTTTTCCCAAGCTTTGCGCATGGCCGCCGTATCGGGCATGGTAGTTGGCGGCGCATCTTTTTTCGCCATCGTTTGGTCGGCCGCAGCTTCCTTATTGCCACTGTCCTTATTGGCACCGGCAGTAGTACTGCCCGAGTTGTCGTTGCAGGCAACCAGCAGGGCCGTTGCCACTAAAAATGTTAAAGCAGTTCGTTTCATTGTTGTCAATTTTTTAAACAAAATAGAGAACGCAAGGCAGCTTTGCAAAAAAAATGGGATGAACGGAATAAAAATCCATAAAAAAAGGAACACCCGGCGCTGGGTTTATTAAAAATTGTCGTCTAACCCTCATACAAAGCAATAATTTATGATGAGAATAGTTTGGGCCCTACTAGTATTAGTAAGCTGGGCGGGCAAGGTTAACGCACAGGACATTATCCTAAAAGGTAAAATAAACGATAAAGATGATAGCAAAGCTATCGTTGGCGCCACGGTTCGGGCAATGCTGGGCCAAGATTCTGCCAATGCGCAAATGGTAGTTACCGATAATAAGGGGCGTTTTGAGATTAAAAACCTCACCGCAGGCAATTACACCATCACCATCACTTCTTCCGGCTACGAAAAAATCATACAAAAAATCAACCTACAGGCCAGCAACAAAGAGCCCATCCCCTTTACCCTTACCAAATTGAGCAAATTGCTGGGTGAAATTACCATTACCAGCAAAACCCCTCCTGTAAAGCAAAAGGGCGATACCGTGGAGTTCAGTGCCAGCCAGTTTAAGGTAAACCCCGATGCTACGGCAGAAGACATGATACGCAAACTGCCCGGCATTACGGTGGATAAAAACGGTAATGTAACCAGTGGTGGCGATCAGGTACGTAAGGTAACTGTGGATGGCCGCGACTTTTTTGGCGATGATGCTACAGCGGCGCTTCGCAACCTGCCGGCCGAAGTAATTGATAAAATACAGGTATTTGACCGGTTGAGCGATCAAGCGGCTTTTACCGGCTTTGACGATGGCAACAGTACAAAATCTATCAACATCGTTACCAAGGGCGGCATGCGCAATGGACAGTTTGGGCGCATATTTGCCGGAGCTGGTACCGATGGCCGTTATCAGGCCGGTGGCAATGTAAGTTTGTTCAAAAACAACCGTCGCCTTTCTATTGTGGGCCTCAGCAACAATATCAACCAACAAAATTTTGCCACACAAGACTTATTGGGTGTTACCAGCAGCTCTACCGGCGGCAACCGGGGCGGTGGCCGTGGCGGCCCAAGAGGCGGCGGAGGTAATAATTTCGGCGGCAACAATGGTGGCAACTTTTTGGTGGGCCAGCAAAACGGCATCAGCAATACCAATGCCATCGGTTTAAACTATTCCGATACCTGGGGCAAAAAAGTGGAAGTGAGCGGTAGCTATTTTTTCAACAACAACAACAATAGCAACGACCAACAATCGAACTCTACTTATTTTTTAACAACGGGTAGGAATCAATTGTACGACGAAATGACGCTTAGCCGCAGCAACAATTACAACCATCGGCTTAACCTGCGCATTGAGTATAAGATAGACTCGTTTAACTCCATCAGCATTACACCAAGCCTGAGCTTTCAAAAAAATATGTCCCTTACCAATATACAGGGTTACAATAGTTACAGCGATGCTGAAGCCATCAGTAGGTCAATCAATAGTACCGACAACAGTAGCAATGGTTACAATATCGGCAACAACATCCTGTACCGCCATGCTTTTCGCAAAAGGGGCAGAACGGTTTCGTTTAACCTCAATACATCGTTGAATAAAAGAATGGGTGATATTTATCTCAACAACGCCAATCAGTACTTCCGCACGGGCAATAACCTCAGCGATTCGTTGCAACAATATACCGATCAGCTCAGCAATGGTTATCAATTGTCGGCCAATGTGGCTTATACCGAGCCGATGGGTAAAGACGGCCAATTGCAATTCAACTATACCCCTTCTTATACCAAGAGCAAATCGGACCAAGAGGCTTATCGTTACGATTATATCAATGCGAAGTATTCTATTTTCGACAATAACCTTTCTAACAAATTCGACAATACGGTGATGCGCCAAAGTACGGGTGTTAGCTTTCGCAAGGGCAACCGGGATAATATGTTCAGCATTGGCCTGTCGTATCAGTACACCGAGTTGAACAGCACACAAGAGTTTCCACTGACGGCCAAGGTTAAAAAATCGTTTAACAACCTGTTGCCCAATTTAATGTGGACCAAAAAAATCAATGCCAAAAACAGTATTCGGTTATTTTACCGCAGCAACACCAATGCGCCTTCGGTAAATCAATTGCAAAATGTAATCAACAATAATAACCCACTCTTCATCTCTTCAGGCAACCCCGATTTGAAGCAGCAGTTTAGCCATACCATTAGCAGTCGGTACACTTTTACTAATACATCCAAAGGGAAAAGCTTTTTTGCCAATCTGTTTTTACAGCAAAATGCCAATTATATCGGTAATGCTACTTACATCGCCAGTGCGGATAGTGTATTGAACAGTACGGTAACATTGTTCAAGGGTTCACAATTGTCTAAGCCCGTAAACCTAGATGGTTATTGGAGCTTACGTTCTTTCTTCACCTATGCATTTCCGGTTAAGTTCATCAAATCGAACCTGAGCGTTAATGCGGGCCTTACCTACGCCAAAGTACCGGGCTTGATCAATAATGTACTTAATAAATCTAACTCGTACAATTACAACGCCGGATTGGTAGTGGCTAGTAATATCAGCGAGTATATCGATTTCAATGTGTCGTATGCGGCCAACTTCAATGTGGTAAAAAATAGCATACAGCCCCAATTGAACAACAATTATATTTCGCAAACGGCTGGTGTGCAATTGAATGTACTGAGCAAAAAGGGTTGGTTTGTACAAAATGATTTGAACAACCAAAGCTACAGCGGCCTTACCGATGGCTTTAATCAAAACTATTGGTTGTGGAATGCCGCAGTAGGTAAAAAGTTTTTAAAGAACCAAGCAGGCGAGTTGAAGCTTTCGGTATTTGATTTGCTGAAACAAAACCAGAGCATTGTGCGTACGGTTACCGAAACTTATGTAGAAGACGTGCAGAACCAAGTATTGAGGCAATATTTTATGCTTACGTTTACTTACAAACTTAAAAACTTTGGTGTGGTAAAGCAGGCCGCGCCTAGGGCAGAAGGTGGTTTCCGTGAAAGGGGTGCTGGTGGGTTTGGCGGTTTTTAGTTATTTTTAAACCGGACATAAGCATAAACAACACGTTTTGAACCAACCGGATTTACTTGTACAACTGCAGCAGGGAGATGAGGCCGCTTTTAAAAAGCTGGTGGAGCAGTGTCAAGATATGGTGTACAATACGGTGGTAAGCATTGTGCAAAACGAAGATGTGGCAGATGATATTACCCAAGAAGTATTTATACAGGTATATCAATCGGCCAGCAAATTTAAAGGAGAGGCCAAACTGTCCACTTGGTTGTACCGCATCGCCGTTAACAAAGCGTTGGACTACGAAAAGAAACAAAAGCGCAAAAAGAATTGGGGTTTTGTACAGCGCATTTGGGGCGGGGCCGATGACGACTCGATGAACATTACCGATTTTCATCATCCGGGCATCGCAATCGAGCAAAAGGAAAGTGCGGTACATCTGTTTGGCAGTCTCAAAAAAATCCCCGACAAACAGCGCATCGCTTTTACGCTGCACAAACTGGAGGGGCTGAGCCACCAAGAAATTGCCACCGTGATGGACACATCGGTAGCGGCAGTGGAATCGCTGATGACAAGGGCCAAAGCGGCATTAAAAAAAGATTTAGCAGTTTTTTATAAAAATAGATAACATGAGCAATAATGAGCACATTGATCGGTTGGTAAACAAAGCATTGCAAAGTGCCGATGGTGCCGAAAGGGCCGAAGCCAAGCCATTTTTGTTTACCCGCATACAAGCAGCTATGCAACGCCAGCCAGAAACCATTTGGGAAAGGGCCGGGCGGTTTATTGCCCAACCAGCCGTAGCTATAGTAGGGCTTTGCTTGGTGTTGGCGATTAACTTGGCCGCAGTGTTTGGCAGCGGTACAACGGCCCCATCCATGCAAGAAGACGTTACTGTGAACGTGGATGCTTTTTCCAATACCGTAGCTGCAGTGTACGATATTGACAACAACGAACCATAAAGCGTATGACAAAGAACAAGATTTTGATATTGGCCATTGCCGCCTTGTTGGCTACCAATATTGCCATGCTGGTTTTCTTTTTAAACAAACCGGGCTCGCATAAAGGGTTTAAGCGTGGCAGGGACGTTGTATTAACCGAATTTGTGCGAAAGGATTTAGGATTTAGCCAAGCACAAATGCAACAGTTCGATAGCTTGGGCAAGCAGCACCGGGAAAAGGTTGGCCAACTCATGGATACGTTGCGCAACAAAAAAGAGCAAGTGCTGAAAGACCTGGCCCAAGCAGGGTTTAGCGATTCGGCTATCAACGAGTCTGCCAACCATTCTGTACGTGGGCAAGCGGCTATCGAATTGTTGATGCTGCAACACTTTAAAAATATCCGCAACCTTTGCACCCCGGCCCAGCAAGGCAAGTTTGATACACTATATTATCAACTGTGGCACCGCAAAGGCAGCCCCAAAAAATAAAACAGTCATAGATCATCTTTAAATAATAAAAAATGAAAAAGCAAATTGTGTTCTTGTTATCCGCCCTGGTTCTGGGCTTTACAACCGTAAGTGCCCAAGGTGGCGGCGGCCCTCGCAAAACAGTTCCTGAAAGGGTTAAAGAAGTAATGGACCGCTTGGTCGAGTTCAACCTCGACAAAGACAAAACCACCAAAACCGAAGAAGCCTTCACGGTATTTTATACCGATGCGCAAAAAATGATGGAAGAAATGCGTGGCGGTGGCGGTCAGCCCAACCGGGATGAAATGCGTCAAAAAAGGCAAAAGCTGGTGGACGATCGGGATGTAAAGCTAAAAGCCATCTTCACCGAAGAACAGTTCAACAAATGGAAAAACGAAATTGAACCTTCTATGCGCCCAGCCAGGGGCAACGGACCCGGCGGTGGCGGCGGTGGACAGCAATAAAATAAATGGTTGTATCATCAACCAACAATACTGGTAAAAGGTGAATCCAGAACAAGGGGCTGCTTCCAGCGATGGGGCAGTCTCTTTTTTAGGGGCACATTAATTTCATTGGGCTGGCAATACGCCAGTCTTATTGCCCTTATACCAATTAAACATATGAATTAGTCCAACTGTTTGTGGTACTGAGGCTGCGCTCAGCATCTTGGGATATAATGTGATGACGAAGCATAGCTTGTCACACCAAGACCTCGGCGTCTTGGCCGACCTACTTTGGGTTAGCTCAGAAATGATTGGACTAATTAATAAGTAGCGTCGGTATTAAATGGCCAAACCAACATTCGCTTCGCTCTTCCTTGAAACATTAAGGCATTAAGTTACATTAAGAAAGCCTTTATGTAACTCAGTTCAACCTGCTTTGTTTGCTGCCATTAAATAAAAAGTGGGGTTCAACAAGTAGAACTTAATGAACCTTAATTTCTTAATGTTTTATGTTCCACTTCGCTTGTTTTGAAACATCAAGAAAGATTACCTTTAACAAACTAAAAATCATTGTTTGCTGCCCGTTAAAAAAGCACCCCACCTTACGGCAGGGTGCTTACAACCAAAAACCCTATTACTATGCCAAACCAACTGAAAACATCATTACACCAGCCCTTTCCAACGCATTAGGCCCACGCTGCCTAACAGGGTTAGGCCGGCCAACACCAATCCGCCACGGCCCGCCTTTTTTTCGGTAGTTGACGCTTTTACTTCGGGCATCAAAGCGGCATACATGGCGCCTTCGTTATTTTGCTCATCATCGGCCACCGCTACTTCTTCATCCCAATCGTTGATACCCTTACCGGTTAGGTAAGCCAACATTTTCATTTCCTTTTTGCGCCTATCTTTTAAACTGGTTAGATATTTCTTGCCTTCCGTGCAGCTCATATCGCCACTGGCAGGGTGTGTGATAATATACCTTGCCTGAAAGTTTTCGGTATTGGGCGTTACCTGAAACATCAAGTCCTGCGCAAACGAATTCCTGTTGTACCGAATATGCAGCCGGGTAAAAAACACCTTGCCCTTGTCTGCATCATACTCATTTACATAATTATCATAGTCGTTGTTCTGTATCCACCATACACCTGCCTGCACCAGTTCTTCGTACATAGGCGGATTGCCCACACAGGGGTCGCATTTTACATTATTGGCTGGGCTCACATCCCATGCATACTCCAAAAAAGAAGCACTCTTGCCTTCTTTGGCCCAAGTGTTTTCAAATACATTGCCATAGAAGTTGGAAAAACTTTTTTTAACAAACAATGGGATGTTTTTGCCGGTAGGCATGGCCACATTGCGATAGTTGGTGGTTTCTACCCTACCTGTTTTGGTAAATGCATATACCAGCATATCTTGATCGCCATCAGCATTGGCCATACCCAAGCGGATGGGCAGCATAAACTTGGGCGAGGTAAACCGGATTTGAATGGGGCTCAAAAAAGGGCTGTTCGTTTTTTTTTGTGCATCCACATTTACTTTTACCACAAAAAACTTGAGGTTGCTTTTGATGTACGGATCCAACACTTCTTCCGCATTGGCCGGAATTTGATACCCATTTTCGGTGAGCCATGTTTTGAGGCCCGTGGATTCTTTGGCACTGAGGATCAATATATCGTACTCGCCTACTGTATACTGCGCCTCAATGGTTACTTTTCTTTTGTTGGGCACAGCGGTTACCATCACTTCACTTAGTGCGCCACCGGCTTGAGGTGCCATATCCGCTTTCTTGTCATATTCGTACCTGCGGTTACAGGGGTTTTCATCATAATACTCCACCAATCTGGGGGCACTGTAATCGTTCAACCGATCAAAAATGCTATTACTCACCACTTTTACATCTTTCTTTTGCAGCACAACCGGTACCGGCACCACCATGGCAAAGTCTTTAAAGTCGCCCTTAAAATCATTGTACATGGTAATCATATTGCGGTCGCCATCCCGTGCAATAATTACCTGACTGGTTTTGTTTTTGAGCGTTCCGCTGGCCTTGCTCACATAAAAGCCACAGAAGGCATTGCTTTGTTGTTGCAGCAGCACTAGGCCCACTGCTAGCATCATGATTCTTTTCATTTTTTTACTTTTTACTTTTTATAAATATTGATTCAGCGCAGGCAAACCATTGGCACCATACAATTGGGCCCAACTGTATGTCCTGCTTATTATACACTTGTATTTAAGATGTAGCCAACTTGGGTACAGGCAATTTAGGCAGCCATTCAAAGCGTTTGGCTTTAAATAACCTATCCAATATCGGCACTAACGGTTGTGCCAAAACGAGTACCAATATAGGCGCACCATTCATAAACTTGAAGGCGGTTAAATAAAAAGCTACCCCTGCTATTGCGGCCGCCCACAGCACCCTTGCTACCCGATGGTTGGGCGTGGTTTTAGGATCGGTAATCATAAAAAAGGAGAACAAAAGCAAACTACCTGTGCTGATGGATTGTACAAAATAATCCATGGGCCATCCTTGGTAAATAATTTGGCGGGCAAATAATAGTGCGGCAAATGTGCCCAAAAAAGCCAAGGTTACATCCAGTTTTTGCACTTTGGTTACCACGATAACACCCAAGCTGAGTACACCAAAAAACAGCACCGCATTACTACCCCATTGGCCGGGACTGATCCAAGCATTACCGCCCAACCATACGGCAACGGCTATGCCCAAAGCGGACGGATTAAATACATGCTTGCCTTTATACCGCAAAATGTATTTGGATACAATACTAATGGCAGCAGCGCCTGCGGCCACATACAGGTTATTTGTTTTGAGCAATAAGCAGAGCCCCATCGAACTGATGAGCGCACTCTTATAACTGTCGTAATGTTTGTTGGTGAAATATTCTATGCCAAGCTGTAGGGAAACGGAAACACCAATATAGGTTAGGTACAGCTCCCACTCGGCATCCCAATGCAAGTAAAAAATACCGTAGCACAAAAACAGGCATTGAAAAACAACTTGAAAATATCTTGCGTCTTTAAAAATTAACCGCTGCATAAAATGGCTTTGCTAATAGGATGCAGCAGGTAAAATGATTACACAATAAAAAGGTTAAAAAATTATGAAAGCTGGTTTTTTATACTTTCAATGACGACATGCCACCATCCGCATGCAGCACTTGGCCCGTTATCCAGCTAGCCGCATCCGATAATAAAAAAGCGGCCAAGGCAGCCAGTTCCTCGGGTTGGCCAATACGTTTTAATGGGTGCCGTTCGCCCGCAGCCGTTATCTTGGCCTCGGTATCGGTAAGCCTAGCAGCCAATGGTGTTTTTACTAAGGATGGTGCAATTACATTTACCCTCACTTTAGGGGCCAGCTCGGCAGCCAAGGCCCGACCCAAGCCTTCCACCGCACCTTTGGCAGCAGCTACGGAAGCGTGGTAGGGCATACCCATTTGCACCGCCACCGTACTGAACAATACTACGGAGGCACTGGGCGACGCCGTTAAATTGGGCAGGTACTGTTGTATCAATTTAATGGCGCCCAATACGTTTACCGAAAAGTCATTTTGAAAATCTTGTTGCTTGAGTGCTTTAAAAGGCCGCAAGTTGATGGAGCCGGGGCAATACACCAAGCCATCAATAGCACCTTCCAAAAGCGGCAAAGGTTCATTGCCGGTTACATCATGTACAATATGCTGTTCGGGTTCAAAACCAATGGGTGCTTGGCGACCTATAGATACGATACGGCACTGTTGTTCGTTTATCAACTGCTTGGCCAAGGCATGCCCAATGCCCGAACTGGTTCCTACGACAATAATCCTTTTCATACAGCATGTAACAATGGGCAGAAAGAAAGGTTGTGTAGGGCAAAAAAATAGGGCGCCCCAAATTGAGCGCCCTATTATATGTCCTATACGTTAAGCCTAAGAGATTATTATGGTTGTGCAAAGCTGTTGCGGGGACCGCCAACTGCAAAAGCAGCAACCATCCTCGTTTTTTGCCCAGCACTGAACATATACATGCAAGCATCATCGCTATAGTCCATGTAGTTCATGGTCATTTCGATAGGTGTACCGCTGCAAGTACTCCTATGGCCAACAGCAGGGCAGCCCACATTGGCTGTATTATGTGTAGGGGTATCGCCCACCAAGTCGTTTCCGCAAGTGGCATCGCCCCAAATATGGCGCAGGTTCATCCAATGGCCCACTTCGTGTGTAGCAGTACGGCCCTTGTTGAAGGGGGCAGACAAAGTACCTACACGGCCAGTAAAGTTGTAACCCAATACCACGCCGTCGGTAGCAGCAGCACCACCGGGGAACTGGGCATAACCTAAAATGGTTTGGCCGCCTTGTACCATCCTGTTCACCACCCAGATATTCAATTTGGTGGTGGGGCTAGTGGCATCGATACCGCCGTTGCTGGCAAACTTCATCGCATCGTTGGGGCTCCAGCTCCTTTTGGTGTTGGACTTGCGGATCACTTGATCCAATACAAAACGAATACCCACATCACCTGCACGTACACCCGTAAAAGTTGCAGGGGTGTTGTTATAATCGGCATTCAAAGCAGCATAGTCCTCGTTCAGTACATCAATTTGCGATTGCAATTGGGCCAAAGAAATGTTTTCGCTAGCTGTTCTGTAAATAACGTTGAACACAACGGGGATTTCGATGATACCATTGGCCAACAAACGGGCTGATTGGCCCCTGTCTTGTGTAAAGCGGTTGGTAAACGCTTCAATCGCTTCCATGCGTTGGCGCAGGGCTGGATTGTTTTTAATTTGTTGTTGGTACACATCATCACTGGCACACTGCCTTTGTGTAGCAGCCGCAGTGGTTACGTCATCGACCAAACTATCATCGCTTGGCGCAATATCGTTTTTCTTACAAGCGGTAAAGAGCAAAGTGCCTCCTAAAAGGAGTGCCATGAATTTCTTCATAAATATTTGTTTTTTGTTTTAAAAATGGCTGTGAATATATTTTTTTTGTTTCACACATTGTGCAGATGTATAATAAATTTTATTGTTACAATGCTGCAAAAAGCCCACCCGTCGTAGGTTTACGAGGACTGCCTCGTATTTTCCACATGCAGTAGCAAGGCTCACTGAGCTTAGCCATAATAGTGTAATGGAAGGCAAATAAAAAGGCTATCCTTATCGGGATAGCCTATACGCAAATCATTTTTCTTTTGATTACAAAACCAATACACCCTTTGCCGTAAACTCAATCTCTTTTTTGGGTGCTGTTATTTTGGCAATTTCTTCTTTGCTTTTTCCTGCATCTTCGGCATAATGCTTCAAATCTTCAACCGAAGTAACCGTAACGGCTGCCACCCCATCCAATACTACTTCTTTACCCACAATGTTCTGTGGCATAAAAAAGCCATAGTCTTTAAACCTGATCATGATACCGTCGCCATCGGCTTGCTTTAGTTTCATCCAGCAACCCTTTTTTTCGCATACGCCAGTTACCACCCCTTTTACTTTGCCTGTATATTGTTCGGCTGTAGCCAGTTTCGCTTCCAGTTGGTCCACCGCAATGGCACCTTTGGCCTTTGTTTTGGCACCATAGGTAACCCCTTTGGTGGCAGGCTTGATTTGCGCCATGGCGCCCACCGATACGAATAATGCGATAATGATTAAAATCTGCTTCATATATATGTATGTTTTCCCAAAGTTGGTAAAAAAGGGCCAAAAAAAGCCAAAATGGCAAAAAAATTACCACTTAGTGGTATTGCGGGTACCATTATAGTTTCGTCTCTTTGCATATAATAAAGGTTATATGTAACCTTTCCCAAATGCTCTGATAAGCATTGCCCGTTGAATGTCCGGCCATTGCTGGCTTTGCTGGATTCGCCTTAGTAGATTTTTCTCATGCTTGAACCCCTGTTCTGAGTCTTCGGAATGGGGCTTTTTTTTGGCCATACCCATTGTTTTAGCAAAAGCCTAAAAAAATTATCAAAAAAATACTAAAATAATTAGTGTTGATAACAAAAACCGCTTATCTTTGACCCAGTTAATACTTTTACGCATTTAAAATCAGATACATCAATTAAAATTTAAAGACATGAGTAACGCAGAAAAGTTAAAGGCGCTGAAATTAACAATGGACAAAATCGATAAAGATTTTGGCAAAGGGTCGGTGATGATAATGGGCGATAAACCCCACGTAGAACAGGAAGTGATATCTACCGGTTCGCTGGGGCTGGATGTGGCGCTGGGTATTGGCGGGTTGCCCAAAGGCAGGGTAGTTGAGATTTATGGACCGGAAAGCTCTGGTAAAACCACCATTGCTACACATGTAATAGCGGAAGCGCAGAAAAAGGGCGGCATGTGTGCCTTTATTGATGCGGAACATGCTTTTGACAGCACTTATGCCCAAAAATTGGGGGTAGATATAGATAACTTATTGATTTCGCAGCCGGATTATGGCGAACAGGCTTTGGAAATTGCCGATAGGTTGATCCTTTCCGGTGCGCTGGATGTGGTGGTAATCGACTCGGTGGCCGCCCTGGTGCCCAAAAGTGAATTGGAAGGGGAAATGGGCGATAGCAAGATGGGCCTACAGGCCAGGTTGATGAGCCAAGCCCTGCGCAAACTCACGGCCACCATCAGCAAAACCAACTGCTGCTGCATTTTTATCAACCAGTTGCGTGAAAAAATCGGTGTGATGTTCGGCAACCCCGAAACTACTACCGGCGGTAATGCCCTTAAGTTTTATGCTTCCGTTAGGCTGGATATCCGCCGCATTGCCCAAATTAAAGACGGCGATGAAGCCGTGGGCAATAGGGTAAAAGTAAAAGTGGTAAAAAATAAAGTAGCACCGCCCTTCCGCCAAGCTGAATTCGACATCATTTTTGGAGAAGGCGTAAGCAAAACTGGCGAAATCATTGATATGGGCGTGGAAATGGGCATTGTGCAAAAAAGTGGCAGTTGGTTCAGTTACAACAGCGACAAACTGGGCCAAGGCCGGGATACCGTAAAACAATTGTTGATGGACAACCCCGAACTGTCGGCCGAACTGGAAACCAAAATCAGGGAAAAAATAAAAGAAATGCAGACTTCTGCTGCTTAACTCATACCTAACCAATGTGGCACCTGAATCCACACAAATGGATCCGTTAGTAAGTATCGACCGCTTTTTTTAAAGCGGTTTTTTTTATGTCCTTTGGTCAACGGGCCGCTAAAATTCAATACAGGTAATATTTTGGTTAATCGCCTCAACATTCTTAGCTAGGCACACTTGTTGGGTTTGCTACAAAGCACGACATTTGCATCAACTTATCCATCAAGAGTTGAACAATCATTTTAAAGCACATGCGGGACTTTTACTAACCAACCTATTCTTTGCCATGAACTATACCATGGTGAAGCACCTTACCAATAATCAATATATCGGCCCTTTTGCCATCAATGTAGTGCGGGTGGCGGTTTCTGTAGCGCTTTTTTGGATGTTGTTTTTGGCAAAACCCCGCAAAGCAGGCATCGAAAAACAGCATATTGGCCGGTTTTTGCTTTGTGCGCTTACGGGTGTGGCCATCAACCAAATGCTGTTTATCAAAGGGCTGTCTATGACCTACTCGATACATGCCTCCCTATTGATACTCATTACCCCTATCCTCATTACGGTTTTTGCAGTGATACTGCTTAAAGAAACCATCACCCTTGCCAAAGTGCTCGGCCTCTTGCTCGGTATTGGCGGGGCCGCGGTACTGATATTGAACCGCCAAAACTCCGGGGCCGGCAGCAACGTACTATTGGGCGATATTTTTATCATCATCAATGCCATTTCTTACACTTTTTATTTTATCCTGGTTAAGCCATTGATGGCCCATTACAACACCGTGCATGTGATACGTTGGGTATTTACACTGGGCCTGTTGATGGTGCTGCCCTTTGGCTGGCAGGAAATGTCGGTTGTAAACTGGGCAGCGTTCACACCCTTGGCGGCCATTTGTCTGTTGGCGGTAGTGGTTTGCGGCACTTTTCTGGCTTATCTGTTCAATATTTACGGTATCAAAGTGTTGGGGGCGGCCACGGCAGGTAGCTATATTTACTCCCAACCATTATTGGCTGCCGCCATTGCGATGGTATTTTTAAAAGAACCGCTGGAAGCTTATAAAATATGGGCCGCCGTACTCATATTTGCTGGTGTGTATTTGGCCAATAAAACCGTAAAAAAATAAAAGGTTTGTGCCGGTAGATTCTATTCCCCCCTGTTGGTCAAAGACCAGACAGGGGCATGCGAAAGCTATGCAAGGCTGGACCTATCGCTCTTAAAATTTCTGATAAAATCATAAACATAATTGCTATAACTTTATCCCATGCCCACTACATTTAACAACCGACTAAGGCAGATCATCCTGCTCGCAATCATTATATTGCTGGCCATTTTGCTATTAAAAGAACTCTATGTTTTCTTACCGGGGTTTTTGGGGGCCATCACCCTCTACATCCTCCTACGGGAAAGCTACTTTAGGCTCACCATTATTAAAAAAAGGAGCAAAACCGGCGTAGCCCTGTTGTACATCCTCACTAGCATCATTTTAATTGCGATACCGCTGTATTTTTCGGTTCAGCTGATCAGCGGCAAAGTGGCCACCATTGCCGACAATCCGGTGGAGCTAATGATGGACGCCAAAATCGTCGATGAAAAAATATATGATGTGGCCGGCTTCCATATCCTGTCGGACGATAACATGAAAAGCTTGCAGCAAAAAGCAACGACCATCATACCCAAGTTACTCAACAGTTCCGCCAACCTGCTCAGCAATATCGCCATTATGTTTTTTCTGCTCTACTTCCTGCTAAAAAATGGGCGGGATGTAGAACGGTTCCTCAACCGCTTTATCCCCTTAAAAGACGAAAACATAGATTTGTTGGGCAACGAAACCAAAAACATGATCAAAGCCAATGCCATCGGCATACCAGTACTGGCCATTCTGCAGGGCATTGTGGCCACTGTGGGCTATTGGATTTTTGGCGTGAAAGACCCCGTGCTGTGGGGCTTTATCACCGGCATCTTTTCCATGGTGCCCATTGTGGGTACGGCCATCGTGTGGGTGCCCTTGTGTTTGTACTTATCCGCCATCGGCCAAGCGGGTAATACCTTGGGGCTTTTTATTTACTCAGCCGTACTCATTACCAATATCGACTATGTAGCCCGGCTCACCATCCTAAAAAAATTCATGGACATACATCCGCTCATTACCATATTTGGTGTTATCATCGGTGTAGGCCTGTTTGGTTTTTGGGGCGTTATATTTGGCCCGCTGCTCATCAGCTATTTCGTCATCTTGGTAAAAATCTACATCAACGAATTTGGTATATCCAAGCAAGAAGTAGCGCAATAACCCACCCGAATTGTTAATTTTTTGTAAATAAAGGTTAAAAGTTTGTTTATATCAATGTTTAAACATTAATTTTGTACCCTAAAACAAATATTTATGGCAGATTTAAAAACACAGGTTGAAGAACTCAACCAAATGATACTGGAAGGCAAGATTTTGGAAGCCTTTGAAAAATTTTATGCAGCAGACGTGGTAATGCAGGACAATGATTATCCAGCTAGGGTTGGCAAAGATGTAAACCGTCAGTACGAAGAAGCTTTTGTGGGCGGTCTTACCGCATTCCGTGGCGCCAAGGTACTCAATACCATCATTAGCGATGGCATTGCCGTGGTAGAAATGTGGATGGATTTTACCCACAAAGATTATGGTGACCGCAATTACACACAGGTGGCCGTACAGCGCTGGAAAAATGGTCAGATTGTAGAGGAAAAGTTCTATTATAATAATTAATAATAGATCAGTAATCGTTTAAGGCCCCGCTGATTAGTTTGGCGGGGCTATTTTTTTGCCGTTTTTTTGCATAAAATTTGGCCATGAGTATAGAAAAAGATATTAACCAACAGAAGTTCAGGAACGAGCATGAAAAAGGTTTGGTGAATCTTATTTTTACCTACAACTGGGCAACAGAAAAATTGAAATCCTTTTTTGAAAAGGGTGGGCTCACCATGCAGCAGTTCAACATTCTGCGCATCCTCCGCGGCAGCGACAAGCCTTTATCAACCTTGGAAATACGGGAGCGGATGCTCGACAAAATGAGCGATACCAGTCGCATGGTAGACCGCTTGCTGTTGAAAGGACTGGCCAAAAAAACCATTTGCAAAGCAGATAAACGGCTGGTGGATGTGGTAATAACCGAAAAAGGCAAAAAAGTATTGGAAAAGCTGGATATGCACCAACAGGAGCTGGATCAACTTTTTGGCAATATCACCGAGGCAGAAGCCAAAACCCTCAACAAATTACTGGACAAAATAAGAAACAGCGGTTAAATCAATCCATTATGGTGCAACGAACGATATCTCTTATCCGTATTGCTTACACGCTGGTGCTTAGCCTTGCGGTAGCCTCCGCAGCTGCGCAAGTAAGGCCCGAACTGAGGGCAGTATGGGTGGCCACCGTGGTCAACATCGACTGGCCCTCTGCCGGCAATTATAGTAGCAGCTTGCAGCAAGAAGAGTTCATCCGCCTATTGGACGCACACAAAGCCAACGGTATGAATGCCATGGTGGTGCAGATAAGGCCCTCCGGTGATGCTTTTTACCCTTCGCCCTTTGAGCCATGGAGCCAATGGTTAACGGGCACCCAAGGGAAGCCGCCAACACCTTACTACGACCCACTGGCTTTTATGGTAGCCGAAACCCACAAACGCAATATGGAGTTCCATGCCTGGATGAACCCTTATCGGGCAGAATTTAAAATCGGCGAATCCTCCATTTCGCCCACCCATATCACCCGCCTGCACCCCAATTGGTTTTTATCTTATGGCGACAAACGCTATTTTGACCCCGGCAACAAGGAGGTTCAGCGGTTTGTAACGCATATCGTAAGGGATGTGGTGGACCGCTATGCCGTGGATGCCATCCATTTTGACGACTATTTTTATCCTTACCGCATCGAAGGCAAGGTTTTTCCGGATGATGCCAGCTATGCCCGCTACGGCAATGGCATGAACAGGGAAGATTGGCGCCGCAGCAATGTGGATTCGGTGATATTGATGCTCAACAACGGCATCAAACAGGTAAACCCCCGTTGCCAGTTCGGCATTAGCCCTTTTGGCGTATGGCGCAACGCATCCAAAGACCCCGATGGCAGCAATACCAATGCCGGGCAAACCAATTATGACGATCTGTATGCCAATATTTTGCTTTGGTTAAAAAACGGTTGGATCGACTATGTGGCCCCACAACTGTACTGGGAGTTTGGCCACAAAGCTGCCCCTTACGAAGTACTGATTGACTGGTGGAGCAAACATACCTATGGCCGCAATTGCTATATCGGCTTGGGTTTTTACCGTGCAGGCAGCAATGCCGCTTGGAAAGACAAGACCCAGCTCCCCCGCCAAATAGAGGCCCTGCGCAATTTGCCCAATATACAGGGCATGATTTTTTTCAGCAGCAAAAGCTTTGAAAAAAACCCCAATGGCTGGAACGATAGCCTGCGTCTCAATTACTTTAAAGAGCCAGCGCCCTTGCCTACCATGCCTTGGCTTAAATAAATGTGCTATTTTTGCAGGGTAATAGGGACTCTTGTAACAACGGGTTGAAACCCGTTGCAATTGAAACCCGCTGCAATGCACTATTCATTATTAACTATTCACTATCAACTATTAGAATATGCCAGGTTTTGAATTATTTGGCGCAGAAGAGCGCAAAGAAGTAAATGATGTATTGGAAACGGGTATTTTGATGCGCTATGGCTTTGATGGCCCCCGCAAGGGCATTTGGAAGGCGCAGGAAATGGAAACGGCCATCTGCGAAACCTTTGGTTGTAACCATGCCATGCTGCTCAGCAGCGGAACCGCTGCCCTTACCACCGCCATGGCAGCCTTGGGCATTGGCTATGGAGACGAGGTGATTATGCCCAGCTTTACCTTTGTGGCCAGTTTTGAAGCGGTGCTCAGCGTAGGTGCCGTGCCCGTAATGGTGGATGTGGACGATACGCTTACCTTGAGCCCCGATGCCGTAAGGGCTGCCATTACACCCAAAACCAAATGCATCATGCCGGTACACATGTGCGGCAGCATGGCCGACTTGGGTGCCCTGCAAGACATTTGCGCCGAACACCAGTTGATTTTGCTGGAAGATGCCTGCCAAAGCATCGGCGGAACCTACCAAGGCAAAATGCTGGGTACCATTGGCCACGCCGGTACTTTTAGCTTCGATTTTGTAAAAACCATTACCTGTGCGGAAGGTGGCGTGGTAATGACCAACGATAAAGCCGTGTATGAAAAATGCGATGGCTATACCGACCATGGCCACGACCACAAAGGGGTTGACCGTGGTGCCGACCTGCACCCTTTTATCGGTTACAATTTCCGCATCAGCGAACTGAATGCAGCGGTTGGCTTGGCGCAAATAAAAAAGCTGCCCCAGTTTTTGGAGATACAAAAGCGCAACCATACACAACTGAAAAATATCCTGTCGGAACTACCTGAAATCAGTTTCCGCCGCATCCCCGACCCTGCAGGCGACAGTTGTACTTTTTTAAGCTGGTTTTTACCCACAGAAGCGCTTACCCGAGCTGCCATTGCCGAAATAAAGGCACAGGGCATTTTGGCGGGCAATTTTTATTGGTTCGACAACAACTGGCACTATATCCGCAAATGGGACCATCTTAAAAATTCCATTACACTCAACGGGCTGCACCCCGACGTAAAGGCGGCGGTGATGCACCATGCCACCAAAGACTTTAGCGCCAGCGATGCGGTAATGGGCCGTTGTGTTTCTACCGCCATCAGCCTTTTGTGGACAGCGGAACAAATTGCGGCCAAGGGCGGACAGATGTTAGCAGCCATTAAAAAAGTGCTGAGTGCCGAGCAGGTGAGCGCTTAATTTCGTTTTATTAAATAAAGTTGTATTTTGCAATAGTTGTAAAAGCTATTGAGCACTGGATGGTGTGTAAAACCCTTGTGGCAGGTGGCTTATTGTTAAATAAAAAATGAAATTATCATCGTAATTATGAAACCTTAACATCCTACTTCGACCTCTTTAATGAAAAAAAATCTACTATTAGCCATCGCATTTTGCGGTATTACCACGGCAAGGGCCAACCGCCCCGATTCGCTCATTACTTTTAAGCAATTGACCGATTCCATTCAAACCCTCATGCGCCAAGATCATATCGTTGGCCTAATGCTGGGCATGACTACCAAGGACAGTGTGCTATTTACCGGAGGCTTGGGCTACGCCGATCAAGCAGCACAAAAGCGGGTAGATGCCAACACAGTTTTTAGAATGGGCTCCATTACCAAAATGTTTGTATCGCTGGGCATCCTGCAATTGGTACAAACCGGTAAACTGAGCTTGCAAACGCCCATAAAATCCATTGCACCCGAAGTGCCTTTTTACAACCCTTGGGAAGCGACCAACCCCGTGCGCATCATTCACTTATTGGAGCATACCAGCGGCTTTGATGACATTAAGCTCAATAATATGTATGCGGCCGATGGCCACGAAAACAAGGGCATTGATATGATGCTGGTGCATAAAAACTCGATGGTGTGCCGCTGGCAGCCGGGCGAACGAATGGCCTACTGCAATCCCAACTATGCCATCTTGGGTTATATCATCCAAAAACTGACTGGGCAAGCTTATGAGCAATATATAGAGAGTACCATATTGACACCTTTGGGCATGACCAACAGCAATTTTAACCTAGGCAGCAAAACACCGTTGGATGTAAAGGAATACAGTTTTGAAGGTGGCAGCATCCGCCAGGTAAAGAGCGTTACTTTATTGAGCGGTGCGGCAGGGGCACTGTGGTCCAATGCCAACGATATGGTAAAATGGCTGCAACTTTTTTTGCGTAATGGTGCACCCTTATTTCCGCCAACCACCATCACCACCATGGAAAACCCGCAGAGCTCATTGGCAGCACAAGCAGGTTTGCGCAGCGGTTATGCCTTGGCCAACCAAGATGTGTACTTGGGCAGCACATTCCCCTTCCGTGGCCACTCCGGATTGGTGGGCACCTGCTTTTCCTCCTGCTATTACAACCGGGATAGGAATATTGGTTTTGTGCTATCCTCCAATAGCAACAACAACAATGCCCGTATAGAAGCACTCATTGTTGACTATCTACAACAGAATGCGCCACCCGTTTTATTGACCATCCAACCAACGGATGCCAAAGCCATTGCACCTTACTTGAGTATGTACCAGTTTGAAAGCCCCCGCAATGCCATATCGGCATTTGTTGACAAGCTGCAGAACGCCCCCCGCATTTATTTAAAAAACGGTGAACTCTTCTTCAAGCCATTAATAGGCAGTGCGGCCAAATTGGTACAAACGGCCCCGCTCACCTTTGCTTGGCAGGGCGATAATATGGCCAGGATTGTTTTTACCACCAATAGCAAGGGCCAGCGGGTAATGATGCAAGGCGGCACTTATTACGAGCAAAGCTCCGCTGCCAAATTGATTGCCTATCGTTTGTTGTTGCTATTGGTCATTGTATTGTCGATAGGCGGCGCTGTGGCAGGATTGATAGCCCTTGTACGGAAGGCGATGGGCAAGTTGGATAATCCGCTGCTGCCCCGCTTGCTACCGCTGATTGGCTTGGGCGGTTTGGTATGGGCAGTATATAATTTACTAGATGTTCAAAAGTACACCTACAAACTGAGCGAGTTGGGCAGCATCAATTTCCGCACGTTGGTCATCTGCTTGGGCACATCGCTGTTTGCCGTTACCGCAGTGGCCACTTTGGGCTGGGCCCTGCAAAAACTCATTAAACAAAAAAAAGGATGGGGCTGGCTTTTTACAGCATTGGGCATGTGCGCCATCACGTTCCTGCTTTGGCAAAATGGATGGATGGGTTTGCGTACATGGGCCATGTAGCCTTATGCATCTTATTTCAATACGACCGAATTGGAATATACCAAAGACCCTGTATCGATTTTTTGGTTATTGCAACTCCCATAAATTGACATTTCCGGAAAAACTGCAAAATTTTGTTCTACCCAAGCATCTAAATCAGGCCGTTCGCCAAAGCGCTCTTTGAGCCGCCAGTAATGTTCAATAGCCGTTAACCTACTAGCCGGATTTACGGCATACATCATGCAAATAATCTGTTCGTTGGTAAGGCTGTCTTTGATAGCATTAAAGGCTTTGCGATTTTTTAAAATACCTACCATATTCGTATAGCCATATTCAGTACCCGATAAGGGCGACATATATTGGCCGATGGCAGTCGGCGGCCGATACAAATGGCCGGGATAATTTTTCAAAGGTGCCAAAAGCGCCGATTGGTTAAAGACATAGGATTGCGCCGTATCGTTTAGTACCTGAAAAACGGAACATAGCCGTTTTTGTTGGCGTTTTAACTTGCCCTTTTGTTCTGAGTAATTTGGTGTAAGCGAATAGCTGACCAAACTATCCCGGTCGTAGTAAAAGGTAGCCCCAATGGCAATATCCCAGCCGCTCACCCCGGCCTTCCAAACCGTCCACCCAAAGCCTAGGTTCTCCCTTACGGTATCCTTGTCGTGCTTTTTAAAATACTGCTCCACCGTTCGGGCGTCTGCCTTGGGCAACCGCAATATGCCTTTTATTACCTTCCGATCCTGTATCCCACCCAATGGGTTAAAGTCTAGCAACCAATCAAGGGGGTTGCCGGCAAAAGCCACCTGCCCCACTAGTAAAACTGCGGCCAATAGCATCCATTTTTTACCCATATGCTGCATGTAATCCATTTATCATTGGGTTACCGCCACCCGTTTCCCTTCCAGCCGGTCGCACTGCTGTACACTGCCCAACCGAAAACGGAAAGGGACTTTGATGGTTTTTTCCCACTTCAACTCTTGGCGGCAAAAAAAGCCCCACTGGGAAGTAGAAAACGAGGCAGGTACCACGGTTAAATGTACAGATGGCCGCCAAACAGGTAGGGAGACGGTGGCCGTATCCGCAGCAAAAGACAATGCCTTCTTTTGCTTGCCTGCATTGGATTGCAGGGCAAAAAATAGTGGTTGGGAAGGGGTTATTTTTTGTGAAAAAGCCGCCTCCGCTACAAAAACCGTGCAAAAAATTAAAAAAATGGTTTTTTTAGTAAACATTCCGTTGCTTTGTATGTAAATTTACGAATATTTTGGCAGCAAAGTTTCCCGCAACTCGGCTGAACGGATATTCTACCGGTTGGGGTGGCAAGCCAACCGGGTCAACATAACATCAAAAGCATAAAATAGTAAGTACAGATGGCATTAAGCACCAGCTTGCAACAGCGGTTATTACAAAAACTATCCCCCCAGCAAATTCAGTTGATGAAATTGCTGCAGATACCTACTGCCAATTTGGAGGAGCGTATTAAAGAGGAATTGGAGGAAAACCCTGCATTGGAACAAGGCGAAGACGAAACGGCCGAGGAAATTGACAACCGTCAAGATGAGTTTGAAGAGGCTGCGACTGAGAATAATGAACCGGATGGCAGTGAGGATGAGTACGACAATATCGACATCAGCGATTATATACACGAGGGGGATGATGAAGTGGGCGACTATAAGCTCCGCGACGACAATTACCCCGAAGCGGACGACAACAAAACCATACCCCACAAGGTAGAAACCAGTTTTAACGAAATGCTGCTGGAACAGTTGGGGCACTTGAACTTGGACGATCGCCTGCAGCCGATTGCCGAACAGGTAGTGGGCAGTATTGACGACGACGGTTACCTGCGGCGGGATATCAGCGCCATTGTAGATGATTTGGCATTTAGGCAAAACATCTTTGCCACCGAAGAAGAAATTGCCCATATCATTTTGCAGATACAACAGTTTGACCCGCCCGGCATTGGTGCCCGCAACTTACAGGAGTGTTTGTTACTGCAATTGGAGCGCAAGCTGACCGAAGGGGGCAAAGCGGTACAAATGGCCATCATGGTATTGGAAAAATACTTTGAAGAATTTACCAAAAAGCATTACGAAAAAATACAGCGGGGCCTGGGCATCAACGATGAGCAACTAAAAGAGGTCATCAACCAAATCATTAAGCTCAACCCTAAGCCCGGCGGCAATATCGGCGGGGCCAGTGCGGCGGAAAGCTATATCATCCCCGACTTTTTCATTGTGAACAACAACGGCATACTGGAACTGACCCTCAACAGCAAAAACGCACCCGAACTAAGGGTTAGCGAGGGCTACCGCGATATGCTGAAGGACTACGACAGGGGCAGCAAAAAAGACAAGCGGCAGAAAGAAGCGGTGCTGTTCATCAAACAAAAAATAGATGCGGCCAAATGGTTTATCGACGCCATCAAGCAGCGGCAAAATACCTTGCTGGGCACCATGGAAGCCATCATGAACTATCAGCACGAATTTTTTATCAGTGGCGACGAAACGGAACTGCGCCCCATGATTTTGAAAGACATTGCCGAAAAAACCAATTTGGATATCAGTACGGTAAGCCGGGTGGCCAACAGTAAGTTTGTGCAAACGGAATACGGCACCTACCGGCTCAAGTTTTTCTTTAGCGAAAGCTTGCAAACAGATAGCGGCGAAGAAGTAAGTACCCGGGAGGTGAAAAAAATATTGAGCGACCTGATTGGTGATGAAAGTAAAAAGCATCCACTGAGCGATGAGCGGCTTACCGAGCTGCTTACCGAAAAAGGGTACAATATTGCCCGCCGCACCGTGGCCAAATACCGTGAGCAGTTGAACATTCCCGTGGCACGATTAAGAAAGGAACTATAATGCACAGCACTACCCATATAGCGCCACCCAACGAGTTGGCAACAGCCCAACCGGCCGCATTGCGGGCAGTGGCCAATATACTGTCATACGTTTTCCATCCGCTATTTATACCTACGTATGTAGCCGCCTTCCTTATTTATATCCACCCATCTTGCTTTGCGGGCACGGCCCCCGATGAAAAGGCCCGCAGCTTAACACTCATTGCCATCAATACCATTATGTTTCCGGGCATTACGGTACTATTGCTAAAAGGGTTAAAATTTATCGACAGCATTTTTTTGCGCACACAAAAAGACCGCATCATCCCTTATATCGCATCGGGCACTTATTATTTTTGGGCTTTTTGGGTATTGAAGAACCAAGCCTATCCGCCCTTAATGATCGGGTTTATGCTGGGGGTGTTCATTTGTACCTACGCAGCCTTGTTGGTAAATATCTACAGCAAAATAAGCATGCACGCCATTGGTATGGGCGGCCTATTAGGCGTTTTCCTCATCATCATGCGCAGCAATACTATGTTGATGACATGGCCATTGGCAGCCGCTTTGTTGATTGCCGGCTTGGTATGCACGGCCCGCTTGCTGGTGAGCAACCACCGGCCATCGGAAATTTACAGTGGCTTGTTATTGGGCATCGCCTGTCAGTTGATCGCTTCGTTGTTTGTGTAGCGAATGTTCGTGAGGACACGAAATGGGCTGAAGGTTCGTGGGGACACGAACCTTGGCGTACGAACCTTGGCGCATGAAGTTTCGTGAGGACACGAACCTTGGCGCACGAACCTTGGCCAAAAACTTGGTTGCCGACACTACACCTTATCACCCCAACCTTCAACTTCAAACCTTAGACTTTAAACCTTAAACTTCTTTCAACCTTCAAAACGAACGAAGGCCCACACTTTGCAGTGGGGCCCCGTTTCCTGTCGTGCCTAACAATAAACTGTTCAGAATGATGAGACACACCATGGCATCGCATCATTTTTCCAATATCCAATCAGTATTACCAGTTACGTATTTTTTTAAGCAGCCTGCTCGATGGTAGTAGGCCGTATAAACAAATGAACATTATTGAGGGCTTGCCCATTACAACGGACAGCCTCAGTAGCAAATAATTTACCGTCAATGCCGCTGGCATCAAGGTTCCAATGATTCAATAAGCTTGGGGGAGAAAAGTGAGTATGGCTGAATAGGACTTTGCGCCTAACAGTATTTTGGATGTAGCCCGGGAGCGCCCTGACTGTTCCTGCAGGAAGCGTATCATGACCCGAGGCACATACATATGTTTTAACTACTGCCGCATAGCGTACAGGTTTAATCTTGCTCATAGCTTTCTCAGCTTAGAAATTCAGAGGATGAAATTTACATCTATAAATCGTTGAGTTTGGCCATTTTATTGTGCAGCTCCTAGAAATTTTTATGCATCATTGTTGGGCTTTGTGTGTTGGAACAAAAAGGAGATATGTAACGAAATCCATCACTGGCGGGGCTTACAAAGCAAAAAACGGGCGCTCTTGATAATAAAGAAAGATGAAATAATTACATCAATGTTTTGGTGAGCTTGCCAATTACATGGCCGTTGTAATACAATTGCATGGTATAGTTGCCCTGCATAAATCTATCGCTGCCCAGCGAAAAACGGAGCGGTTTTGTTTCGCCCTTGGCATAATCGAACCTTAGTTGGTACGAATAAATTTTACGGCCTTCGGCTGTTTCAAAAGCGCCCGACTCCCAGGCAGAATTTTTGAGCACTTGGCCGTTGGGCTGTATCACCACCACATGCACCACGGCAAAACCTTGTTGCATGCCCGGGACTTTTATCACAAAATAGCCATTGAGTTTTTCCGCATCTTCGGCCACCGTTGTTTCCTGATCTCCCCCATCCGAGGCATACACCGCTTGCAAGCGTAAATCGCTGGCCGCAAATGCTACTGCCGGCACCTTGCCATTCACTGTTCGGGCAGCCGTTTCTTGCCGCACCGGCACCTCCGCACTGCGTGGGGCTTGCGCAAGCTGGGCCAGCAAAGCGCTCAAGCGGCGGTTTTCTTCCTCAATATCCTTGTTGCGGCTGTAGAGCTGTGCTACTTTCAACTGCAGTTCAGCAATTTTTTGCCGGGCCAAATCGAGGTCGGCTTCAGTGGCCCGCTCCTTGAGCAAAGTGGTGATTTCGTTTTTCAAGCGATCAAAATCATTGGCTTTTACCGCCATTTCGCCCGTGCCCGCCGAATCGGTAGCCGTTTCCATCTTATTATCCAGGTAATTGACCGTAGCGGCATAAATTTTTTGCAAAGAGTCACGGGTTTGGCCCGCCGTAATCGCCGCAGTCATACTGTTGGCATTAACCGGCACGGTGGTATGGTTAGCCGTATTCACTGGCCGGTTATTGAAATTCCACACCAAAAATGCCAAACAAAGGCAAAAGAAGATGGACAGCACCAACACCAAAATTGAATATATGCGGGTATCCCTCATGCTTTTACAATACTAATTTTTTGTTCATGTTTCTAATTATCGGTACTAGCGCCTTCCAATTATGGACACTTGCTACTGCACCACGGTTTCATCCACAAAAGCCGAAATCCACCCCACTTGTCCGTTCTTCACCAAAAAAAACTGTTTCTTTTCTTCGATGCCCTCAAACTGGCGCATGATTTTCAGCAATAGGCCCGTACCTGCCATCAACGCTCTTTGGTCAAAGGTCTTGTTCACGTCTTTTATCTCCTTAATGGCCAAGTTCTTGCTCGGGCCATCGCCCAACACCCTTGTTAAAATGGTATCGTTGAGCGCCGAATAGTTTTTATACATTTTTTCGCTGAACTTCATCACTTCTTCATAAGTGGTAGGCACTACGCCATTGTCAATCAGTTCGGGGTACATCAAGGTGGCAACCGACCAAGCAATACCGCCGCTGAACACAATGTTATCGCTCATCGCATAGGCACCACTCACATTTACCGCATACGTTATTTCGGTATTGGGCGAGCCTTCCAGTACCCGGAATAGCTGCTTTTTGAAATTGGTAAGGCTTTTATCTTCCTCACTCCGCTTTTCCACTGCATTGGCAATGCTTTTGGTACCCCATGTCAATTGAAACAGCTTCAAGGTTTTGGTATCGCCTTCAATGGGGAAATAGCCGCCCTTCGTGTTGCCGCTGCCGATATCGATCAAAAATGTATTATGGCGTTTGGCGTCGGGCACAATGCCCAAATGCGATAAACGGGCCTCTTCCATCGCATCCATGATGGCTATCTTACGGCTAGGTTCGTTAATGGCCACTTTAAAAGAATCCAGCAGCCTGTTTACCCAATCTTGCTTTTTGTCTTTTTCTGCCTGGCCTTGCACACCGCTGCTCACCGCCAAAAAAACCCTTTCGGAAGGTATTTTGTAGTCTTTCACCGCCGCTTGGTACAGGTTCCATACCCCTTGCGCCGTGGCGTGGTAGCTGCTTGATGTAAAACTGATAAAATCGGTATTAACGGATGTGTCTTTTAAAATATTGAAAGTGCCGTTCTTTTTGGCGTTCTTGCCTATCTCCAGCAAACTCATTTTTACGCCCTTGGAACCCACTTCTATCCCGGCATATACGAGTGAATTTTTGTACTTGAGTTTGAAGCTTTTTTGCGCTGTACCCGTACCAATAAGTAAAACAATCAGACTTATGGATAACAAAAGCCGACTTTTAACCGGATTATGCATTGATTAAGAGGTTTTTGAGCGTAAAAATACCATTTAATGCCCCAAGGGTAGCCATTTTTGCACCGTTGTGAAAAAAATGTGTTTAACCCAGATGGGCAGCCATTATCCCCTGATTCAACATTGCGCCCATTGGCAGCGAACGGGACCTTGCATTTGAACCGGTGTATTATAAATTTTCGCTCTGGTTTTTACTTGTAGTTGCCTTTGTTAGCGGCTCTTTTTATGAGGCCGTACCGAAGCCGAGGTTGAGCACCCCAAAAACTCGATTGTATAGAAAGCGAAAATTTGAAATCCACCGTTTGAACCAAGGGAGCTTTTCTATCGTATCTTGTGCAGGAATCATTTAATCAATGTTTAGTATTTAACCAACTGCATGCCGCGGAAATTAGCCGACATATTGCGAACCGCCCGTCAACAATATTTTACGGGACGGGACAAAGAATTACAACTGTTCAAATCCATGGTGCAGGCCCCCCAGTTGCCTGCCTTTTTGCTTTACCTGCATGGCCCCGGCGGGCAAGGGAAAACCACGCTGGCCAAGGCTTACATGGATATTTGTTTACAAGAAAGCATTCCCTACATCCATGCCGATGGCCGTGATATCAATGCCTCTCCCACCCATTTTATCAACTCTTTACAAAACCTGTTACAAACCGAAGGGGATGTATTTGAGGCCCTGCAACAAACGGATGGCAAGCGGGTTTTGTTTATTGATACGTACGAAAAACTTACCCCCATTGACGATTGGATGCGACAGGTTTTTTTGCCCCAAATGCCCGAAAATGTACTAACGGTTATCAGTGGTAGAAAAGCGCCGGCCAAAAACTGGCTGCTCGACAATGGTTGGCAGCAACTGATGCGCACTTTGCATATACGCAACCTTACACCGGCCGAAAGCCGGGAACTGTTGCTGAAGCGCTTTGTTCCCGAAGCGGAAATAGAACGCATATTGGATTTTACGCATGGCCATCCGCTGGCATTGAGCGTGGTAGCGGATACCTATGCCCAACAGCCCGACAGGCAGTTTAACCCTGACGAGTCGCCCGATATGGTGCGTACCCTGCTGGAGAGTTTTGTGCAAAAAGCCCCCAGCCCAGCCCACCGGATTGCGTTGGAGATATGCGCCATTGTGTACATCACCACCGAATCGCTGTTGCAGCAAGTGATGGGCGTGGAAGATGCCAGCGAATTGTTCACTTGGCTGCAAGAACTCTCTTTTGTTGAAAGCAATAAACGGGGCCTATACCCCCACGACCTTGCCAGGGATGCCATTTGTGCCGACCTACGCTGGCGCAATCCCGATTGGAACCGGGAACTGTATAACCGCATCCGCCTATACTATACAGGCAAGTTTGACCAAGTGAGTGGGGATGAAATGCGGCTCTTGTTGTTCAAGCTCAACTTTTTGCACCGCCAACACCCCATGGTACGCCCCTATTTTGATTGGCAAGAAAGCGGCAGCTATTGGATGGAGATGATGCAGCCCGATGATATGCCCTATCTACAGGCCATGGTGCAGCAACATGAGGGCAACGAAGGCCTGGAACAATTCAATTATTGTTGTTCCTTACCCGCTTCCGAAACCTGGGTGTTCAGGAATTTTGATAGAAAACCTTGTGGCTTTGTGCTCCGCCTCAACCTCAATGAGATAGAGATGGGGGAAGCCATTGCCGACCCCGTTACGGCAGCGGCCAAACAATATGCCAACGAACAGTTGAACCTGCGCAAGGGGGATATATGTACGCTTTTCCGTTTTTGGATGGCGACCGATACCTACCAAGCCGTGAGCAATTTGCAGAGCAGCATGTTTTTGGCCATTGTACAATACTATTTGGCCACCCCTGCATTGGCCGTAACTTTCCTCAACTGCGCCCGCCCCTTGTTTTGGAAAATGGTACTGACCTATGCCGATCTGGAACATATTGCCCCGCTCGACTTTACGGTAAACGATGTGCCGCATGGCTGGTACATGCACGACTGGCGCAAAACGCCGCCCGGCGCTTGGCTGAACACCCTGGGCCAGCGGGAGTTGGGTTTTGAAGTGGCGCAGGACAACCGCAAGGTACAGATGCTGGTGCTGAGCGAGGAAGAATTTGCCAGCAGTGTATATGAGGCCTTAAAAGATTACCAAAACGACAAGAAATTGTTGGCCAACCCCTTGTTGCGCAGCCGCTTTGTGATGAACTTTGCCGACAACGATTCGGATACGGCCATTTTACTGGCTTCGCTAAAGGATTGCTTGGGCGATGCCACCGATAAAATAAAAGAATCGGTAAAAGAGGAGAAGCTGCACCGGGTACTGTTCCGTACTTTCTTCAATCCTGTGGGCAGCCAAGAGCAGGCAGCCGATTTTCTCAACCTGCCCTTTAGCACTTACCGCCGCTATCTGCGCAAAGCCGTAAATCTGGTAACCGAAAATTTATGGAAGTGGGAGATTGAGGGGAGGTAGGGGGCCACATTTACAATGTAAAAAAGGAGTTACTTGAAGCAGCTAGCTACCAATAACGCATAGCCTAAAAACCATAACATTTCCTTAACTTACCAAACACGGCACTTACCTACCTTTATTGCTTTATCAATTACGCTAATGACCGAAATTGTACTGTCAATCATAGGGGGACTGGTATTGTTTTTGTTTGCTGTAAACAGCCTTTCAGAAACCATACAAATGGCCATTGGCGAAAAAGCCAAGCAATGGATACTGCGGTTTACTTCCAACACGGTTGCTTCCATCCTCACCGGCATAGTGGTTACCACCCTGCTCGACTCTTCTTCGGCCGTTATCATCATCACCATTATTTTTGTCAACTCTAAGCTGCTCAGTTTTAGGCAGGCCATGGGCATTGTGTTGGGCGCCAATGTGGGCACTACCATCAGCAGCCAAATCATTGCCATGGATATTGGCAAATATTCGCCCATACTGCTGCTCATCGGCTTTTTGTTGCTGTTTCTTTCCAAGTCGGAAAAAATTGGATATACGGCCAAAATCATCCTGTACTTTGGGGTGCTGTTCTTTGGCCTTTATACCATGGAAAAAGCAGTGGAGCCGCTTAGGAACGAGCCCTATTTTTTGGAATGGCTCAAAAAAACCGAAAACCCGCTTACTGGCTCACTAACCGGGGCCTTGGTTACCCTCATCATCCAATCGTCCTCGGCTACCGTGGGCATGTGCATCATTTTGGCCAAAAAGGGTTTTCTAAGCTTGGCCGGAGGCATTGCCATCATGCTTGGTGCCGAGCTGGGCACTTGTAGCGATACTTTGCTGGCCACCATCAAGGGCAGCAGGCAGGCGGTTAAAACGGGGCTGTTCCATCTGCTCTTCAACCTATTGTCCATCGTATTGGGATTGATTTTTTTCCAACCCTTTGTGGCTTTCATTAGTTATATAGGCCAACAACTGCCCATTGAAAAATCGGTGGCCAATGCACACATGATTTTTAATATTGGCGGCGTGTTGCTATTTGTGTGGGCATTGCCACTATTTGAAAAATTGCTCAACCGCTTATTGCCCGATAAAAATGCCATAGCCTAGCATGGTTGTAAATCCCCTACAATAACTACTACATTAGCAATAACCCAATCACATTGCCGGCGACTGTTTTTTTTGTTCATCCTTTAATGCCTACTTTGGCTTCCCGCATCCACAAAGCAAAAAATTAACAGTTATTTATCCCCTTCTTGCAACTTTTATGCAAAGCCCCTGTTATCCATGCAAAACAAAACAATATGTACACAAAAAAATTAGCCTTATTTGCAGTAGCTGCAATTACCATGGGCAGCTTTGTAGCCTGTAACAATGAAGAGACCAAAACGCCCGAAGCAACGCCTCCCGTTGTGAAAGAAGAGCCTGTTGCACCCAAGGCCGATGCGCCCAAAGATGTAGTGGACATTGCTATGGGATCTGCCGACCATACTACGTTGGTTGCCGCCGTTAAAGCAGCCGGTTTGGTAGAAACCTTAAAAGGTGATGGCCCCTTTACCATTTTTGCACCCACCAATGCCGCTTTTGCCGCTTTGCCCGCTGGAACGGTTGATGGTTTGCTGAAGCCCGAAAAGAAAGCCGATCTTACCAATATCCTTACTTACCATGTGGTATCGGGTGCGGTAAAATCATCTGAATTAAAGGATGGCCAAAAAATCAAAACCTTGCAAGGTGGTGAATTGACCGTGGCTATTAAAGACGGCAAGGTTACCATCAACGGTGCCAAAGTAACGGCGGCCGACCTTACTGGCAGCAATGGCGTAATACACATCATTGATGCGGTATTGATGCCCAAAAAATAAGTATTTGTTTTAACATGGATTTTGCAATAGCAAAATCTAGTTTTAAAATTCAAAGCCGGACCGCTCTTGGTCCGGTTTTTTTGTGTCGGTACCTCAGTTTTTACAGCCCGTACACTAACCCCCAACAGGTTATAAAACCAGCAACCCCACCATTACAATTGATAATACAACAATAACAATTTGTTAACCGCCTCCGCATTTAAAAAATCTACTTTTACGGCTGATTATCAGTCCTTTATTAACCCTTATGAAAGAACACCTACCTCCCATTATTACCACTGATTTTTTAACCACATTACAAAAAACAAACTTTATATGAAACATTTTTTCTTTTGTTGCCTGATATTTTTGTCGATGGGCAGCTATGGTCAATCTTTTGCGGATCCGGCATTTGCCCAAGTTAACATAACCGATAACGCCGGAGCAGATATCAATGAGTTTGCCCTTCCCTTGGGCGGCGTTTATACATTAGCAGTACCCATATTAAACCTCAGCACCACCACCGCCTTGCCCGCAGGTTCCTGCAAAGTAAAAATTGGCCTAGGTTCTAAACTGATACTTGACCCTGATTTTAATCTCGGCAATACCACTACCAGCGGTTTCTTTAGCTGGACGGCAACCGAGCAAGGTGGCCAAGTACAGCTTACCGGCGACCTGATTACCAACCTGCCAGCGGGTTACAATACTGTAATGCTGATTAAGGTGAAAGGTAGCGTATTGGGCAACTCCACCATTACCAGCAACTTTTTGGTTACCAACCACAATACCCCCACTATCCTTTCGGATGAAGACCCCTCCAACAATACTTCCTTTATGCCCTATACCATTGTGTTGCCCATACCGGTTGATTTTACCGGCATCAAAGCACGTCGGGATGTTTGTAATATCAACGTACAATTTTCCGCAGAAAACGAAATCAATGTAGCTAGGTACGAAGTTGAGGCTAGCAAAGATGGTATCGGCTTTAGTACAATTGGGCAAGTGGCGGCCAATCGCAGCATCAACTACCAATACCTGTTTGCCATTTCCGCTGCAACGGAATCTGCTGCCCTGCGCATACGGGTAAAATCGGTTGATTGGGACGGCAAATTCCAATACACGCCCGTGGTTACTGTTAGGGCCAATTGCAAAGGTGATTTGGCCGTACAGTTATACCCCAACCCGCTGCCGCAACAAAAAACAAAACTCACCATCGATGCCGTATCGGGCCAGTTCAATGGCCGCTACACGATTGTGTTATCCGATGCCCTGGGCAGGGTATTGCGCACTGGTACCGTCGATTTGACCAATACACAACAATGGGTATATGATGCTGGCCACCTTGCGGCAGGCCATTACATATTGCAAGTACAAAGCGCAGCAACTGGCGATAAACCCTTGGTACTACGCTTTCAAAAACTATAGTCTTTCTCTTTTCTCACAAGGATATTCAAGGTGCTACCAACGGCCGGGCTTTTGCCCGGCTGTTTTGGTATTGGGGCATACTGATACTGTATTTGCCCTAGTTGCCGAACCACAGGGTAAAAGTAGAAGTTCATGTTGTTCAAAAATAGGATTGCGCCAACTGGGTACACTGAAACTCTAACTGGATGCGCCGGGACTCCAACTATGTGTGTCGGGACTTCAACTATGTGTTCGGAAACTCCAACTATGTGTGCGGGAACTCCAACTATGTGCGTCGAGACTTCAACTATGTGTGTAGGAACTTTAACTATGTGTGCAGGAACTCCAACTATCTGTGCCGGAACTCCAACTATGTGCGCCGGAACTTTAACTATGTGCGTCGAAAATGCAACTATGTGTGCAGGAACTTCAACTATGTGTGTCGGAACTTTAACTAGGTGCATCGGAAATCCAACTTGACAGTCCGAATCTTCAAATGGATACACCGTTGGAGCAACCTTGGCCGTTGGAACAACATTGAAATAATATTACCGATTTTGAATACAATACCGTTTAGTTAAGAAAACCTTCAACCCGCTTATTGGAATGTTTTGCTGTAGCGGGTGATGCATTAAGCATTATAAGTGATGGGTACGATAGCCAGGGAAGGCAAATCCACATGAAGCGGTTACTACAATCTCATGCTTTGTACACTTGGAGAAGACTTCTTGCACTTGCTGTTTACTTTCAGGCAGGCCATAAAAAAGACATGCACGGGTTGATACCCATGCATGTCCCGATGTTTTCCTTATTAGCCTGGCCAGAAGCCTATGGTCCCACTCTTTACATTTTCTCAAATTTCAGCAAGGCCGTTTGCGTAGCATCTTCATTGGTAATTTTTACCAAGTATTTGCCAGCGGCGATATGCCCAAACTTATATTGAAAGCTGGGTACGGTATTCAATTCAAATTGATTGGTTTGCATCAACTTTCCCGACATATCGAACAAGCTAACATTGTACTTGCCTTTCAATTCGCCTTGATCAACCTTAATGGTCACCACTTTTACATCTTTTACCGGATTGGGATAAAGGCTCAGTTGTAGTTGACCAGCATTTACTGCTGCCACTTTACTGGTAACCCTGTAAGCCAACGCCGTATTGTTGTTGGCTCCATCCTGATCGGATAAGATGGCGTTGTTGTTGTGGTTGGTGATCAAGAAATTGGCCGTAATGGTTGACTGACCTTCCATGCTTGGCTTTACTTTAAAAGACACGTTAACATCCATCACATTGGCAGGCAATACAGCAATCAGTTCCCCTGTAATTTGCACCTGTCCGCTATTTTCAGTAACCGTCCACTTAAAGTAATTGCTCAAAGCGGTGTTGTTGATATTGTAGGCTGGGTCAAGTACCAGCTTACTGCCCAATCCAATCTTAATTTTACAGCTACCGGCAGGCAGTGCATGCCCATCATTTTGCACCGGTATGCGCAGGCTGATGATTTGATTGGCTGCGATATCATTGGCATCGATGGCAAAACCCGTTTGGTCGGTCATGATGATTTTGCCCAATGCTGGGTCGGCAGCTACTGCAGGCAGTTGGGCCATGCCAGTTAAACTAGCCGCCAGTAAGCCCGTAACAAACAAACCTTTAACAGTCAGTTTGCTTTTACTATTTTGTTTCATATTTATTTTTTAAAAAATTTAAAAACTAACCAAGCGGCCTGCCACTAGGGCATGGCCACTTGGTTGTAATTACTAACAATTATTCAGCAGCCAGGATGATTGAATTGAGGTTGTTGGCCAAATTCAATTCACCGTTTGCTCTCCTTAACCTTGCACTTAACGTAAAGGTTGAAATGTTGGGCGTGTTACGTGTTAATGTAACAGACACATTTACCCTTTGGTTACAAAGCAAGGTACCGGGATTAGATGCATTGGCTGGGTCAGTTAAGATGATAGAAACAAACGCAGGGTTTGAGTTATCAATTTTCCACCTAGCATTATCCAAAATATAGTTGGTAGCACCTACCACTGTACTGGCTATTGCGGGGTTGAAGCTGATGGTAAAGCCAGACACTTTGGTGATACGTATAGTATCGCCCACAGATGGGTTACCAGCAATTTCTGCAATATTGTACACAATGGTTTGTGAAGCACCGGCGGTTGCAAACAAGCTACCGGTAATATCCGATCCCAAGGTAATATCAGGAGCTGTGCCGGCAGGTTGTGTGATTGTCCTTGTAGTGGTAGCTGTACAACCATTGGCATCGGTAGATGTGATGGTATACAAACCAGCAGCCAAACCAGTGAATACGCCGGTAGTAGCACCGGTTGTATTTACCGTAGGACCAGCAATGGTGTACGTGTAAGGAGCAGTACCACCAGCAGATACTACAACGATACGACCATCGGTACCGCTGTTACAAATATTGTTTACTGAACTAGATACTGAAGTAGTTAATACAGTAGGCTCAACAATTGTTACAGAAGCAACAGTAACACATGAGTTACCCAAATCACCGATAGCAGTACCAGTAACTGTGTAAACACCTGGCACCAAGCCTGTGCTGCTTACTACAGCGTTGGCTGAGTTGCGGATAACCACGGTAACACCTGGGCTAGTAACCACGTTGATGATACCGTTGCCAGCACCATTACAAGTTACGTTCACTTGTGTAGTAGCTACGGTTACAGGCAGGTTGTACTGCAAAGTAGCCCTGTTGTTTTGCAAATCATCATCGGCCAAGGTAGCCAAGGTATTTACAATATTGATTTTAGAGCTAGCAGTAGCTGTACAAGAGAATTCACCCCTTACATTGAAGGTCAAGATACCATCAAAATCAGCAGGGATAGCAGCTATCTGCGTACCAGTAACGATAACGCTATCAGCTACCACGGCAGAAGACCAGCTAAAGTAGTTGTTCAATGGAGCAGTAGCCAAGTTAAAGGCTGGATCCAAAATCAACTTGCTACCCAGGTTAATCTTCAACTCAATGGTACCGTTTGGTACTTCCTCTATTTGGTTCAAGTTGTAGAAAGGAACATTGAACTTGTAAGCCTGTGTAAACAACAGGTTGTTGGCAGTTTGAGGAGCATCGGCCAAAGTAGTGAAGAACATTTGACCTACAGCAGGATCAGCAGACAACAAGCCGGGTTGAACCAATGAAACAGCAGCGCTTACAGCAGTACAACCGTTTGCATCAGTAGCGGTAAAGGTATAAGTACCAGAAGACAAACCGGTAAATACGCCAGTAGTAGCACCGGTAGTATTAACCGTAGTACCAGAAGTAACTACATAAGTGATAGCACCGGTACCGCCTGTACCAGTTACGGTGATGGTACCTGTACCACCAAATGCAACGATAGGAGCAGTAACAGCGGCAGTAGCAGCAACAGCAGCAGGCTGAGTTACGGTTAATGCAGCAGCAGTAGCAGTACAAGTGGGGGTAGCCACTTCCCTAGCAACAACGGTGTAAGGAGAACCAGTAGCGTTTACAGTAAAGGTATTGCCAGATTGGAAAGCACCACCATTCAAGCTGTACTCAACAGCGCCATTGGCACCAGTTGCAGTAGCAGTTAAGGTAGTTGTGCCGCCGAAGCAAGAGATAGAACCAGCAGCAGTAGTAACCGCTAAGTTACAAACAGCAGCAGGCTGTGTTACGGTAAGCGGAGCAGTAGCTGTACAACCATTGGCATCAGTAGCAGTAAATACATAGCTACCGGCCAATAAACCATTGAATATACCAGAAACGGCACCAGTAGCATTAACAGTTGGGCCAGAAGTGATAACATAACCGATAGTACCAGTACCACCTGTACCCACTACAGTTACAGTACCCGTACCGCCAAATACAGCGATAGGAGTAGTAACGCTAGCAGTAGCGCTAACAGCAGATGCAGGTTGGCTTACGGTAACTGCATTAGAAGAAGCTGTACAAGCGTTGGCATCACGTACAGTTACGGTATAAGGAGAACCAGCAGCAGTAACCAAGAAGCTATTGCTTGTTTGGAAAGCACCACCGTTCAGGCTGTACTCATAAGCACCAGTACCGCCAGTGGCAGCTACAGAAAGTGTAGTGGTACCACCAAAGCACAATGCATCAGGAGCAGTAGCAGTAGCTGAAATAGCAGTAGGCTCACTAACAACTACAGCAGAAGCAGTAGCGTTACAAGCAGTGTTGCCAGCTTCCCTTACAGTAGCAGTATAAGAACCAGCAGGAACAGTAAACAAGTTGCTAGATTGGTAAGCACCACCGTTGATGCTATATTCCAAAGTACCAGTGGCTCCAGAAGTAGCAACAGTAACAGTTAAGGTAGTAGTACCGCCGTTGCACAAAATGCTACCGGCAGCAGCAGAAGCACCCGTAATGTTACAAGGGGCGCCAGCATTTACGGTTAAACCTGTGCTAGAGCTGTTGTTGGCACCAATATCGCCAGTAGGCGCAGCACCCACAAAAGTAAGGTTACCAATGATGCTACCAGTACCTACAGCAGTACCCTGTATGGCTATCAAAGCCGTACGGGTAACGCCGGGAGGAAGAGCGTCGGTAGTGTTGGTAATCCTGATTACAGAACCTGTGTTAGAAGTGATGGTCCAGCCGGCTGGCAATGTATGGCCAGTAGCAGGGATAAGGCTAACACCAGCGGGCACACTGATTTGTGGGCGCAGCTTGTTAGCAATAATCGTACCCGATGCAGAGTTGTTGGTAACGTCCACTTGGAGGAAAATCTGTCCGCCAACCGTTACCACGCCGCCACTTTGGGCAAGCAGGTTGATTGATGCATCCTGGGCCGCGGCACCCTTGTACACAAAGGTGGTAGCCAAAAACAGGATGAATAATTTTAAAAGTTTCATCTCTTTTTGTTTAATATGTTTTAGTTATAATTAGTTTGATGTACCCAAGCCTAATACAAATGAGTTGTTGGCGGGCACTGCATCACTACCACCGTCAATGGTCAAGCTCAAACTTTGGCTCGTGCCAGTGCTGGTAGTTGTGCGGCGTGTAGCCCTAAGACCAACCACTGCAACACCGCTCTTGCCGATGATAACACCAGGCTTAGAAGTGATGGTTACACTAGTGTTGGCCACTACGGTAAAGTTCCAGTTGCTGTTCTCGTTGGCAGTACCACCAAAAACATCAGAAGTACCGCTTGTAGTGCTGGGTACGCTGATATCCCAACCAGAAGGCATAGGAATAGTAATGGTAATGATGCCATTAGTTGGGCCACCACCGTTTTCAAAAAGATTCACCACAAAATCATAAGCGCTACCTACACCTGGATTAGGGGTAAACAGGGCATTGTCAATATCGATAGTTGGTGTAATATCAGCACCGGTTGTTAGATTGGCAGGATCAGTTACCAAAGCACCAGCACCAGCTACGTTGGGGCGGAAATCGGCCAAAGCGGGGTTGGCATTCCAAGGATCCAACAACAAGCTACATGTATTCAAAGAGTCATTGCCATACAGGTTGTTAGTACCAATATTGCGGCTTACTGTATTTTCATAAGCCAAAGACTTAGTACCTAAGTAAGGAGAAGCGCCGCCCCAAGTGGTAGTAAAGTCACCAGCAATGATATTGTTCCTAAACGCAGCAGAATCTTCGTTGAAGTTAACGCTGGTAGGCTGTGTAGCATTGGCACCTACTACGGCATCATCTACAAACAGACCCCTCCAGGCATTCATCAAAATGCTATTGAAGATTTTAAGATCAGAATTCCTCCTGATACGGGCACCCCTTCTGTGCAGGAATGAAGTTGGCGTTACACCTGATGCATCAGCATTGCTTGCGCACCTGAAAGCACCGATATGCGTAACGTTGTAAAAACGGGCACTTGTTTTGGGCAATTGACCAGCAATACCAGTGGCACTGTTGTCAGATTCAAAACCGGAAGAGTTAGATTGGTCAGACAGTGCTGGGTCCCGGATACCCAAAGCGTACTGAACCAACCCGCTATAGCCATTATCGGTATCAAAATCATCATCTTTAGATTTGTAAGCAACCAAATGCTTGGCGTTAACCGAACCACCGAAAAACTCAAAAGAGTCGTCATCGTTAAAGCTAACTTGTACATTGTCAATGGTAGTTCCATTACCAACCGAACCCATGGTCAAACCATTGATTTCGTTGTTGGCAGAAAAGATAAAACCACTGAACTCGATACGTACATATTTCAGTACGCCTGAGTTATCGGCATCATCGGTACCACCGTGAAAGTTGCGGGCATCTGTGTTGGCCAAACCTTCAATCAGGTTATTGGTACCCAGGTTGTGCCTGGCTTTGCCCAAAATTACCACACCACCCCATGCACCGGGTGTACGGGTTCCAGCAGCTTGGTTAGAGGTAAAAACGATGGGCCTGCAAGGTGTACCGTCTGCTATCAGCTTGGCACCCCTAGTAACCAACAAAGATGAGTTACCAGCGGCACCACGGATAACCGTACCGGGCTCGATGGTAAGTGTAGCGTTGTTACTAACATAAATTTGACCATTCAACAAATACACATTGTTGCTGGTCCAAGTAGTATTGGTTACAATACTGTCCGCAGGATTGATGGTTACGTTAGGTGAAGCATAAACTTTGTTGTTCGGGTCGAATTCTGTCCAATCGGCTGTCCATTGACGAGTGGGGGCCGGGGCAAAGGCGCCACGGTAGCTTGTTACATCAGGTGTGGCCACGCCCACCTGTGCATTAACCATTACTGCTGTGAACAGTACTGATAAGAAAGATAAAATTTTCTTTTCCATTGTAAAAATTTTTGTTCTTGAAATTTGATTACTTTTTTTGTTTGTGTTGCTTGTTTTGTTTTTACTTGTTTTGTTGATGGTTGTTTTGTTTTGGATGTTAAAAAATATTTGTTACTATTTTGATTTGTCGTATTCCATAATCTCCACTGCGCCATCACTTGCACATACCTTGTTTTCTTAGGGTTTTTGAATTGTCTGCCCTATGCTCCTTGATACACATCTTTTGCATAATCAATGCTTCACAAAGATGTAAACCCCATTCAACCATAACCTTAAGCAACCGTTACCAAATCAATATCTTTCAGCACTTAGCGAGTGCTTTGATTGTTGGCTAAGATTGGCTGGCATTGTAAGGGCATGGCTATAACCTTTGCATGGCAATAGCGCCTGCAACAATTACAGCTATATCCAATAAGGTTGTTATTTTGAGATTGATTTAAAATAGGAGTTGGACATAATAACAAAGGCCAAGCTAACAGTTATGTATAGTTGTTACAATCGCCTCTTTTATTGTGTTAGCAAATGTACACATCAAATGCATACTCCATCATTACCAAATAGTAACCAAATTGTAAACAACTTTCCGTTTACTGGCCCCCTTTAAATGAATTAGGCTTCCGGTAAAAAAATAATATTATTATAACAATTTGGCAACAATGATTTGCGACAATGCCTTGTATTTAAAAACAAGCTGACATGAAAGATTGGTATATATTGAGAATAGCAGCAGGGTGCAACACCTATAATTGTTGCATGTATACTATTATCCACTTGCTACAACAGGATTGTATGTTGCACAGTGCTGCATAATATCCCTTAGGTAAAACATAGGTGCCCTTACCTTTTCAATTAAAACTTATAGGTGGCGCTAAAACTGAATATTTTGGGAATGGTGGTGGTTGAAAAATTTTGGTCTGTTTCGGTAAAAGACTTGCTCTTATCAACATCTACATAAAACTGAAGTTCCTGAGCCAAAATGTCTTTGGCATTAAACTTAAGTTCCAGTTTGTTCTTCATCAGTGTTTTTACCAATTGAAAATCCAAAACCGTTCTAGCTTTTTCATACAGTTCGGGTACCAAGTAATTGCCTGCCACACTCAACCTATCGCCCACCCTGTTTACGGTAATGGTGGTAGAAAGGCCCAGCTTGTCATCACTGTATCCCAAGCTGCCGTTGATAAGGTAAGGCGATTGGCCCTGCAAAGGACGGTCGGAGGTAAACTTGGCCGGATCAAAAAACGGTATCCCTTCTACTTTAACGTTGGATTTAATATAGGCTGCATTGGCCGTTAAGGTAATCTTATCCAATACCGACCGATTATTTTTGATACCCAACAAGGTAGAGAGCAGGGTTCTGAACTCTGCTTCCACGCCATAGGCGGTAGCAGAAGCCACATTTATATAAAATGCTTGTCCGGGAATATCTGGTACAAACACCACTTCAATGGGGTTTTTAAATTCCTTATAAAAGGCTGAAACCGAAAAGAGCTGGGCCCTTCCGGGGAAAAACTCATACCTAAAATCGTAGTTTGTAATTTTTGCCCTTTGCACCCTTGTATCGCCGTTGATAGAATATTGCAATTGATAATCATAAAACAAGAAAGGGGCTAACTCCCTAAACTCTGGCCGGTTAACCGTTTGCGAATAAGAGAGCCGTACATTCATTTTGGATGTAAGTCCATACACAAAATTTACAGAAGGTAAAAAGTCGGTTACCAAAGAATCCAATGTAAGATCGGGCACACTTGCAGAGCCGCTAGGGGAATTTAACTTTTGGCGAAAGCTCTCCATCCTTACACCATAAATAAGTCTAAATTTTTTGAAGAACCTTTGTTCGTTCATCGCAAAAGCATGCAGCGTGTTGGAAGAAGCTGTGTAGTTAGCATTGGGCGTATTCGCTTCCCTTATTAAAAAACCGCCCTTACCATCGGTTTTTTTAGCTAGGTTTTGCGGCAAAAAAATCTCACCCTCTGGCAATGTGTACAAACTAAAGTCGTGCGGTACACCTGGAGCGCTGTATGGCGAAAAGCCCAGTAGCCTGCTGGTAAAATCCCTTTCACGCACTTGATAGCCTGCGCCTACTTTAATATAATTCTGTGTGTTGTTCAAAAATTTATACGCCTGTATTGCCTCTGCTTTTACGCTTTTGATATTTTCATTTGATTTTACAAAAAACATGGTACCCGAACCCAGTAACTGGCTGGGGTTGATGTTGATGGTAGCAAAGCCAACGCTTGGGGCTGTTACATCCACTGAATAAGACGAGCGTGAATAATTGGGTATATCCCTTATTACCTTGCTGTAAGAACCCTGCCAGTTGATTTTTGTTTTCATTTTGCCTACCGTATGCTCCCCGCCCAATTGCGAAGAAAATATTTGGTTGGAAACATAGGCCCTTACCACATCCCGGTATCCCGCATTGGGATCGCTTTGAATGTCTATAATGCCCAAACGCTTGATGAGCCTGTTATCGCTGTTTACACTAAAATTGTTTTTCCAGCTAAGACTGTTGCGTCCGTTTATTTTTACGGACACATTGCCCAAAGCCGAGAACACCACTTCATCATTATATACCGAATCGGCTATTTCCAACAACTGAATGGTTTTGTCGGGCGTATATTGATCCCGGTTGGTTTCTTGAAAAGTAAAATTGCGGCTATAGTTGAGGGCAAAAATGGCCGATAAAAATTCTTTCTGCTTACGATCCCAATTATACCCTTGCGAAATTTGGAAATTAAAGTTGGGCCCACCATTACTTTGCTTGATGCCCCATTTGTAGTTGCCAAACAGTTTGGCGTACTCGGCCCTTTGATCATTGGTAGCGTTGTTCAAATCTGCTGTTGATGGTAAACCCGAAGGCAATGACCGCAAACCATCGTCAATACCCAACCAATCGGTTTTCCCTTTGTTTTCACTGTAGTAGCGTGTTTTGCCCGTTAGCATACTATTATAGCCTAGGCCAAACCCAACTGTGGTAAATTTTTTGGGCAAGGTAGATTTGGTGGTAATGTCAATTATACCGCCGGCAAAATCACCGCTCTTATCGGGTGTTGCTGTTTTATATATCACCATGTTGTCCAATATCGCCGATGGAAATATATCAAAAGAAAAAGCCTTACGGTCGCTTTCGGTGCTGGGCAAGGGTGCACCATTGATAAAAGCCGCATTGTACCTATCGTTTAGGCCGCGGATAACGGCAAACCTATCATCCTGTATGCTGGCACCGCTTACCCTTTTAAATACATCGCTGGCCGTTCGGTCGGGCGTGGTTTTAATTTGTTGCGCCGTAATACCATCCATTACATTGGCGCTGGCTTTTTGCACCACCAACAAAGAAGCCACTGTTTCTGAAACCGCCTTTACCCTTGTGCCTGTAATTACTATTTCACCAGCCTTTTTTTCTTGCAATGTGATGGCAACAACGGTGTTCTCGCCATTCTTAACTACAATATCTTCCACAGTTTTGGTTTCGTGGCCTGCATAGCTGCACCTTATTGAATAAGTGCCCGCCTCCAACTTGCTAAAACTAAAATTGCCATTCTGATCGGCTTTGTCCGTTCTTCCTTTTTCTATCAATACTATTGTTGCGCCATCCAATCCATTGGACGAGCCTGCATTGATAACCCTTCCTGTTATTTTTCCAGTTTGTGCTACTGTGGCAAAGGAAAAGATAAGTGAACATAAAAAAAGGAGAGGTACACGCATGCCTGATAATTTTTGCAAAGGAAAACGTTTATTGCGCTTTGGGTGTTAACAAATGGTTATGCAAATATTATTTCTTGCGATTTCGCCATTCGTTTTGCGTAACAAAAAAACTGTTAACGATTACATAACGATTAGATAATAAAGCGCTAACCATTTTCAATTGATCGGGCACTATTTTCGCAGTTCACAAATGGTGATGCGGTAGGGCAAACTAGCATTACCTAATACACATATCCAATATCCGTCTCACTGCACACAAGGCGTGCTAATTAAATTTAAGAACATGTCGTTTACAAAAGCCGTTTCATTATTAGCGATAATTGCATTTGCACATATAAACAGTATAGCACAAAATGTACAACTGAATATTTTGAGCCAAAATGCGGGGGTTGTAAAAAAAGGGCAAACGCTTTTCATACAGGTGAATATCAATAACACCGATCCCAAAAACCATATCGGCATTTACAAGATACGCACTCAAATTAGTGTACCGCAGGGCATTGTAAGCATTGCTGACCAAGACCATGTACTGCCTACGGGATGGACCATCAGCAGCAACAATGGTAGCACCATCAACCTATCCAACGGCAAAGACATGATTGCGGCCAACGATGGCCGTGTGATACTTATCGCTATCAAGGGTACAAAAGTGGGTGGGCCCGAAACCATTACTGGTCAACTGTCTTTTGCCGACGGCACAGCCCCAGGTACCGCCACGGGCACTTTAAAAGGCGACTTGGCTGCCGATAATTTTTCTACCACTACTTGCACGGTAATCAAATAGACATATAACATTAAGCGTAATAAAATTTATTGGAGCATAAAACAAATAACATGAAACTGAACATTACTAAATACTTTCTCTTACTAATAGCCTCTACTTTTACGCTCGGGGGCATTATGGCGCAAGATGCCTCTATCAACATCTTGGCCGGCAATGGCGGCATGGTTGCTACTGGGCAAACTTTTTTGTTAAGGGTCGACATTACCAACAATTCTGCTACCGGCACCGTTGTTCAAAACAAATTAAGGCCCCAAATTAGCGTTCCTGCTAGCATTAGTAGCATAAGCCTAACTGCCTCCGATCATACATTACCGGCAGGATGGACCATTACCTCCAACTCGGGCACGGTAATCCGCATCACCAATACCACGGATCCCCTTCCTGCAGGTGTTACCCGTACCGCTTTTATTACGGTAACGGGCACTGCGGTGGGCACGGGTTCTATCATTGGCAACCTCACTTTTGTGGGTGCTGCACCCACCGGCGACCTTGGCGCCAATAACAGTTCCAGTGCGGGCATTGAGGTTACCAACCCAACACCCGTAACACTTAGCGATTTTAAAGTTAGCTTACTCAATTGCCAACCCGTTGTAAAATGGGCAACCGAAACCGAAACCAACAGCGACAGATTTGAAATAGAAAGGGGCAATGCCAATAATACGGGCTGGGTTGCTGTTGGTACAGTGGCCGCTAACGGGTTCACTACATCAAAATCGACCTATAGCTTTGCAGATGCCAACCTGAATACTACTGCCAAAAAAATATTGTACCGCTTAAAGATGGTGGATAAAGATGGCCGTTATCAATACTCACCCGTGCTGCCCGTATCGCTCAATTGTACCGCAGTGAATGTAGCTGTATTTCCCAATCCTGTACAACAGGGCAAGGTATATATAAGTCTTACAGGTTCCGCAGGGCAAACAATGGCCGTTTTGCGTAGCCCCGCCGGCCAAACAGTTAGCAGCATCACCTTAACCAATGGTACCAATATGTTGGATGTGTCGGGCATTGCCAATGGCATATACATATTAGAGGTAACGGATGAATCAGGTATGCGTAAAATAACAAAGTTGCTCGTTCAACAATAATCGCACTCACTCCGCATAAAAAAGCCCCGCCGTAAAAGGTGGGGCTTTATAATATGGTAGCTATTACATTTATCTGTTTTCATCCATCAACCAGTCCTTACGCTTCAACTCAAAGTTGCGGCCTAGGTACAACCGGCGTACCTGCTCATCGTCGGCCAGTTGCTTGGCTGTACCATGTTTGAAAATTTTGCCATCAATCAGCAGGTAAGCCCTATCGCAGATGGAAAGCGTTTCGTTTACGTTGTGGTCGGTAATAAGGATACCGATGTTTTTGTATTTTAATTTGGCCACAATAGCTTGGATATCTTCCACCGCAATGGGATCCACACCGGCAAAGGGCTCATCGAGCAATACAAACTTGGGGTCCACGGCCAAAGCACGGGCTATTTCGGTACGGCGCCGCTCACCACCGCTGAGGGTATCACCATTGTTTTTGCGCACTTGCTGCAACCTAAATTCATCCAAAAGGGTTTCCAGCTTTTCCTTTTGCTCCTTTTTTTTCAGCTTGGTCATTTCAAGCACAGCGGAAATATTGTCTTCCACGCTCAGCTTGCGGAACACACTGGCCTCTTGGGGCAGGTAGCCAATGCCCATTTGGGCCCGCTTGTACATGGGCAGTTTGGTAATGTTGATATCGTTCAAATACACAGACCCTTCATCGGGCTTTACCAGCCCCACCACTTGGTAAAAAGAAGTGGTTTTACCGGCACCATTCGGGCCCAGCAAACCCACAATTTCGCCCTGCCTCACATTAAAGCTCACTTGGTTCACCACTGTGCGGTTGCCATACTTCTTAACCAGGTTGTCCGTTTGTATCGTTAAACTCACTGTGTTGATTTGTGGGCAAAAATAGCCCATAACGGCTACATTAGGCCCCTTGTGCCTTTTTTTAACGCCAATTTTGCATTTGGCTGCTAAATACGGCCACATATTTAATCAATTAGCCATGTACTTGCTTTTTGTGCGCCCACAAAGGGGGTTTATGGCCAAAACTTTCAGCAGGCTTTGATTATGTATCAAGGCTTGTGTATGTTTGCATCCTTAAATCAACAGATGAAAGTAATAGATCATATCAATGGTGCCCCGGCGGGCAAAACCCTTATTTCTTTTGAAATTTTGCCTCCCCTCAAGGGCAAGGGCATTCAATCTTTGTACAAGCACTTGGATCCATTGATGGAGTTTAATCCCTCATTCATCAACGTTACCTACCATCGTAGTGAACATGTGTTTAAGAAAAAAGCCGACGGCACTTTTGAAAAAGTAGTGGTGCGTAAACGGCCGGGCACCGAGTCGATTTGTGCGGCCATCATGAACAAATACAATGTGGATACGGTTCCGCACCTGATCTGCGGCGGATTTGGGATCAGCGAAACCGAGGATGCCCTCATCAACCTACATTATTTGGGTATCGACAATGTGCTGGTACTGAGGGGCGATGCGGCCAAAAACGAAACCAATTTTGAACCGGAGCCCGGCGGCCATCAATATGCCATTGACTTATTGAAGCAGGTGGTGAACCTCAACTCTGGTGTTTATTTGGAAAATGATTTGAAAGATACGTCCAGAACCAAGTTCTGTATCGGCGTGGCAGGCTACCCCGAAAAGCATTTTGAAGCCCCCAATATGGACAGCGATTTGCAACGTTTAAAAGCCAAAGTGGATGCCGGTGCAGATTATATCATTACACAAATGTTTTTCGACAATCAGAAGTATTTTGCTTTTGTGGAAGCTTGTAGGGCCATTGGCATTAATGTACCCATCATTCCGGGGCTGAAGCCGATTTACAATAAAAAACAACTGATGGTGCTGCCCAAAACCTTTCATATCGACTTACCATTAGAGCTTTCTACCGAAATACAAAAATGCAAAACCGATGAAGAGGTGGAAAAGGTGGGTCAAGACTGGCTGTTGCAACAATCCATTGAGTTAAAAAAATACGGTGTGCCCGTGCTACACTACTACACTTTGGGCAAGCCCCATGTGGTGGCCAATGTGGTAAAAGAATTGGTGTAATAAGCATTCAGGTATCGTGGAGACACGAACCAGAGCTGGTGTAATAGGCATTCCGGTATCGTGGGAACACAAACCAAGGCCTTCAAAGACATAATCAAAGCTTTGCGGTATATCGTGAAAATATGAACCGGGGGCGGGTTTACAGCCTAAACCAATAGTTGAACTTCAGCACCACGGCCTTGTTCTTTTTGCCAAAGCGATGTACGTTGCGCATACTATCATCTTCCGCAAAATAATTGTCGGTGTAAACCAAAAACAAGTCGCTCAGGGGCTTAAAGCGCCATTGTAGGCGGGAGTTGATGTTGATGTTGTTGAACTGGTTATTGTATTGCAAAAAGGTAGTCCAGAAAATTTTCTTGGTAAATGTAACCTCCGATTGGGCGCCCACCACCCAAAAATCGGCTTGGTTAAACCCTTCCGGCAATCGGATGCGGGTATAATTGCTGTTGAGCGAAAACACACCATAAGGCTGCCAGCGGTAAGCCAGATTGGCTACTACCCGTTGGATTTTACCATTGAAATATTGGCCAAATGTATAGCTAGCGCCCAGCGTAAGCAATTTACGGGTATCGGTATTAAATGACACCCGATGGCTCGTATACTGGTAAGCCGTACCCGCTTTTAGCACGTTAAAGCCCGACTTATACTTATTGGTGGGGTCAAAGTCGCTAAACAGCCAAGTGTAATCGTGCTTGATGATGGAGCCGCTCATTTCAAACGTATTGTTGAATTGGATCTGCCATTGTATATTATTGCTCCAATCCGTAACCCTTTTTTCAAATTTGTCGTAAATAACCAGATAGTCTTCTGCCAAGATAACCCGGTTGATGATTTTGCGCAGCCTTCCTTTAGGATACATAAAATAGTACGCAATATTGGGATGTTGCAGAACGCCCGAGCGGGGTACAAAGCCCGTTTCGGCATTGAAGTTTTTGCCAATATAGTATAGCGCAGGCGACACCACCCATTTATTATTTTTTGAAGTATAAGCCATTTCTAAACCGGCCGTACCTTGGTCGCCTAGCTTTTGGGGTTGAAAGGCATAATGCCCAAATACCTTACCTCCCCAAACCCCCGATTCGGAGGCATAGTTGAACTCCAAACCACCCACCCGGTTGTACCGGCTATAGTTGGACCCCGTTTCCTTATTGAAGAAGGAACTTTTATTTACAAAAAGTGCCGAAATATTAGAGCGTTTGAGCACCCGGCGCTGTATGGCAGCCACCAGATAGTTTTGTGCAGGCAAACTATCATTATCAATATCGGCAGCGGTTTGTGTGTTCAGCAGGCCCACCCGCCAATCTTTGTTGATACGGCCACTGAGCCTGGCACCCGCAATAATGGGGATTTTGTTTACCGCCCCGGTGTTGGGGTTTTCGTTGGAAAGCCCGATGCGGCGGGAAAAAAAAGGTCTTACCTCGTTATACGCTGCACCAAAACTGCTGAACAAATCGCCGTTTTCTACAAAAAACTGCCTTCTTTCTGGAAAAAACAGTTGAAAACGGCTCAAATCGATTACCTGTTGATCCACATCCACCTGCGCAAAATCGGGATTTACTGTTAAATCCAAGTTGAGGGAAGGGGTAACGGCTATTTTGGCATCGATACCCGCATTGAGCTTTTTTTGAACGGTACCGGGAGCGGTGGTGGCGTTGCCAAGATAGTTTTTGTTCCACTCACCCAGTCCATAAGGCAAAAAGGCTATACTGGCACCCGGTTTGGGCGGCGTAGTGTTCCATTCCATATTGCCCGTAAACGTCATGTCGGTCAACTGCTGGTTGCGGCTCACAGGCGCCCAAGAACTCCTTTCATTTTCTGTAATGTTGATGCGAACAAAGTTGACATGCCAAGTATTGATGCCATCTAACACTTTGTATCTCAACGATTTAAAAGGTATGGCCATTTCTACAATCCACTTATCTTGATACTTTTTTACGGCGCTCTCCCATATATTGTCCCAATCGGTATTTAGTGAATAACCGTTGGAAATTTGGCCTTCCCGCTGAACGCCATAGGGGTTTACCGCAAAATGAAAGCCATTGAGTTTATCGCCAAAAGGGTCAATATCTATATAAAAATTGTCGGTATTGCCCTCTGGAAAGTCGCGTTTGAGGGTTTGTACAGTATAGTTATGGGGCTGCCAGCACACTGCAGCAATGTACAGGTTGTCGTTATCGAAGCAAATCCTTACTTCGGTTTGGCTATGGGCCAAAGCTGTATCTGATGGAAAATTTTGAGTAAAAGCACCGGCCACGGCGGCAGTCTGCCAATCCGATTCGGTCAAAATGCCATCCAGCTTGATGCTGCCGACCTTCTTTTGAATGGTAATGGCCCTCTCATTTCCTTTTAGCCCCGTTTGGGCTTCAGATGTGTTGTACAGCAATAGCGTTAATATAGCTGCTAATATGCAGGTTAGTTTATCCACGGAACAAAAATAAAGTAATGCGTTTTAATTAATAAGGGGTGGAAATGAGAGAATACCGAAATTTTAAGAAAACTTTAACATTTTATATACAACTTATGGCACTCAATTTGCGTTTATATAATAGAAGACATTTAAAAGTCAATTTTCTCATAAGCAGTTAGTTTTGGTAAGCGGCCCCGGTTTCTACCGGGGCTTTTTTTATCCCCCCCTCTCAGAATAGACAATAAATAGCCGTTTTTCGCTGCCTTTTTTACCTTTTTGAACCTAGCACTCCTTTTAATACAATCAAGTGTAAGGACAAGACTACCCAATCTGGCAAATTTTTCTACAAAACCAAATCCCGTTCCCACCACATAAAAAGAAATCCATTTTGCGGTCAAAAAAAAATCGCAAAAGTTATCCACATAGAAATTATACTTGGTATAAATACGGATTTTACGAGCCAGTTTTCTCAAAATAGTACTCCGCATTGTTTTTCAAAGACAGCATCGGCCATACTGCCCCTGTTTAATTGCGCCATCGAAGCACAGTTATACACATAAAAAATAGGGTGAATAGGTCATTTTTAACCAGCCGCGATTTATACCAATTACACATATGAATTAGTCTAATTATTTGTGGTATAATGTCGGAGGTTTCACTCCGACCAAGAGCGAAGCCTCTTGGCCGACCTACTTTGAATTAGCTCAGAAATGATTGGACTATTTAATAAGTAGCGTCGGTATTAGCGTTTAACTGCCGCTTGCCCGTGGGACCTACCACAAATCCTACCGCTACGTTTTATCTATCGGCAATGGCTATCTTTATGGTGTTCAAACCCTTTAAGCACCTAAAGGGCGGCTACAAGGAGTAGCGGGTTGAGCCGTACGGGCAATGTTACACCAATTCAACTTGAAAAACATACCGGTAGGTAGTTTTGAAAGTTAGAACCTGGCTGCCGCCAGGCAGGTTGGTAATGCCGCTACTGATTTTCGATTGGTATCCTTCTTATGTATAAGTGGTATAAAACAAACAGTTACCGCATAAGTGTTTTACATTTGCAGCAAAATTTGGGGGGCTACTCCCTTTGGGGATTAAAGACAGCGGTAAAACAGTACAATTTTGGCAACAACAGCATCAGATAGAAAGTCATTTTTTCAGCGCATTAGGGGCGGCGAAACACAGGAGCATGCCGAAATGAGCTTTATTGACCATTTGGAGGCCTTGCGCTGGCATATTGTTCGGGCAGCGATTGCCATTTTGGTGGCCGGCGCTAGCATCTTCATCTTTATCGACTGGATTTTTGACAATGTGATACAGGCCCCGGCCCGCCCGGATTTTGTGAGCTACGCTGCCCTTTGCAAGTTTAGCCATTGGCTGCATATCGGCGATGCCCTTTGTATGCCCCCGGTAGATATCCGCTTTCAGTTTACCACGGTGAGCGGCCCCTTTACCACAGCCATCAATATTTCTATTATTGGCGGTATCATTGTGGCTTTTCCCTATCTGTTTTGGGAGCTTTGGCGCTTTGTAAAGCCCGCCCTTTCGCCCAAAGAAGTGAAATATGCCCGGGGCAGTATTTTTTGGGTGTCGCTTTGCTTTTTTGCCGGTGCCGCTTTTGGCTATTTTTTGTTGGCCCCTTTTACCTTTAATTTCTTGGCATCTTTTACGCTTGGCACCAAGGGCCTCACCGAGTACAAGCCCACCCTAGAGGATTTTACCGATACGCTTTCCAACCTCATCCTTGGCTGCGCCATTGCTTTTGAACTGCCCGTACTGGCGTATGTATTGGCCAAAATCGGCATCATCTCGGCTAATTTTTTAAAAAAATATTTCAAGTATGCCGTGGTGATTATTTTGGTGGTGGCTGCCATCATTACCCCATCGCCCGATTGGACAAGCCAGTTTATTGTGGCTGTGCCGCTGTTCATTTTGTACGGTATTAGTATCTTTTTGGCCGGCCGGGTAGATCGGCGCAGGGCCAAGGAAGACAAAGAATGGAGTTGATGGTCTGATGGTCCGTGAGACACGGACCATGGCGGATATGATGGTTAGTGGGGACACTAACCATGGAGGACACGGACCATGGCGAATAATAATAGTCATAGGGCCTTACGCCGCTTTATTGTAATTTTACATCCTCAATACACATCACTGCTATGCAAGTTTTTAACTTACAATTACCGGTAGCCATTGGCTGCGACCATGCCGGGTTTGATTACAAAGAGGCCATCATTTCTTTTTTGGAAGGAAAGGGCATTGCTTTTACCGATTTTGGCACCCACTCCTCCGAATCGGTTGACTATCCCGACTTTGCGCACCCGGTGGCTTTGGCAGTGGAAAAAGGCGAGGCAGCTTTTGGCATATTGCTCTGCGGCAGTGCCAACGGCGTGGCCATTACGGCCAATAAGCACCAAGGCATCCGTGCGGCTATCTGCTGGGGCGAGGAACTGGCCCAACTGGCCCGCCAACACAACAATGCCAATATCATCTGCATCCCGGCCCGCTTTGTACGGGAGGGCGATGTGGAGAAAATGATCGACCTGTTCATCCACACCCCTTTTGAGGGTGGGCGGCACGCAAACCGGGTGAACAAGATTGCCTGCCAATAACGGCCATTTACCGTATATCAAAAAATCTTTCGATTTCTTTATCAAAAAAGGATATTTATAAAAATTAAAGCATGAAGCAACTGTTGTTTGTTTTTATGGCAGGCCTGTGGCTTGCCCCCCTACAAGCCCAAGTAACGGGCGATATCGGCAAATTTGCCGAAGCCATCAATGTACCTGCTTTGAAAAAACACCTGAGCTATATTGCCGGCGATGAAACCCAAGGCCGCGAAACAGGTACCGAGGGCCAACGCAAGGCCGCCGCTTATATCGAAAGCCAGTTTAAGGCAATGGGCTTACAGTCCGCTGCCCAACTGAACGGCTATCAACAGCTTTACCCGCTTTTTAAGGATACGCTGATAGCGTCCCAGTTAAAAATAGGTAAGCAAAAACTGAGTTTTGGCAAAGATTACACGGCCCCTGTAAGCAGTAATTTTAACGAACAGATAAAGGCCAACAACATGGTGTTTGTCGGCTATGGCATCAGCAGCAAACAGTACGATGATTATGCCGGTATAGATGTAAATGGTAAAGTGGTGGTATTCTTTTTGGGCGAACCCAAGCGGGGCGATACGTTTGTCATCAGCGGCCGCAAGCGGGGCAGCGAATGGTCATTCCCCGGCCAATCGCTCAAGCTAAAAACCGCTAAAGAAAAAGGTGCCATCGCCGCTATCATCATCAGCCCTGCCACCGAGGCTTTTACACCCGAGCTGGTTGATGCGGCCTATAAGAGCAGGGTGTACTATCCCCGCAACACAACCACCTCTATCAATGCCGTTACCTTATCGCACGAGGCGGCAGGTAATATTTTGGGCAAGGCCAAGTTTACCGATTTGTTGCAAAAGGCCAAGGCCGGCGAATCGTTGACGGGGCAGGAAGTGCCCTTGGGCAAAACCAGTTTTAAATTTTCGTACCTCAAAGAACGGGAGCAAATCAACGCCAGTAATGTACTGGGTTATATAGAGGGAACCGACAAAAAAGACGAGCTGGTTTTTTTAACGGCGCATTACGATCACTTGGGCATGCACGATGGTAAAATTTATTATGGTGCCGACGATGATGGCAGTGGTACCGTAGCTGTAATGCAAATGGCAGCGGCTTTTGCCAAAGCCAAGGCGGCTGGGCAAGGGCCACGCCGCACCGTAGTATTTATGACGGTGAGCGGTGAGGAGAAGGGCCTTTGGGGCAGTGAATACTATAGCGAAAACCCCGTTTTTCCATTGGACAAAACTTCGGTTGACCTGAATATTGACATGGTGGGCCGTATAGATACAGAGCGCACCAGTGCCGACTCGCTGAACTATGTATATGTAATTGGCCACGATAAGCTGAGCAGCGATTTGCCGGTTATCAACGAAGCGATGAACAAGCAATACACCAACTTGGTATTGGATTATAAATACGACGACCCCAACGATAAGAACCGTATTTACTTTAGGAGCGACCATTACAACTTTGCAAAAAAAGGGGTACCCATTTTGTTTTTTTATGATGGGATGCTGAAGGCCGATTACCATAAGCCCACCGACACCATTGATAAAATTTACTGGGAACTGTACGAAAAAAGGGTTCGCATGATATTTTACACGGCTTGGGAAATGGCCAACCGCGATGCCATGCTCAAAAGGGATATCCCCTTGCCCGCAATGGCCCGCTAATAAGCGATAATTTATTTTTTCCAAAACCTGCGCCAGTTGGTGCAGGTTTTGTACTTTTAACATCATATCAAAATTAACATGGAAACAACAAATCAAGAATCGCCAGTAGAAGGTAAAATTGCGGCCTATCATGATGAAATAGCTGAAATTCAGCAAGAGGGCCATCGCCTAACCATCAGGAATGCCCGCAACATGCTATTTGTAGCAGCGGGGTTGATATTGGTGCAATACATCCTTGCCATGATAGGTAATCCCTACATCATCAACCCAATTGATATGAGTATTATGGTGTTTTTTGTGGGTTCTTTTACGGCATTGGCATTTTGGACAAAGAAAAAACCTTACACGGCCATCATTGGTGGCCTAGTGGTTTTTGTATTGTACATTATTTTCCAAGTAGCCGTTAGGATGTATTTGGAAGGATCCGCAGGAGCGCTGAAAGGTTTGTTCGGTGGTTGGCTGTTTAAAATCATCATATTGGTAGCCTTGATCAAGCCCTTAAAAGACGCTAAGGAATTACAAGAAATGATGGAGCAAAAAAGCTAAATATATTTTTCTTATCATGCACGACCATTGGGAATTACTAGATGTCTACAAAGCCCTATTGGCCATTGCGGCCGGTTTGGTGCTGGGGCTGGAAAGGGAGTTGAAGGACAAGGCCGCCGGATTGAAAACCATTACCGTCATCTGCTTGGGGGCCACCCTGTTTTCCATTCTTTCCATCAAAATTGATCCTGCCAACCCAACGGCACTCGCTGCTTATATTGTAAGCGGCGTAGGTTTTATTGGGGCAGGCGCCATTTTCCGCAATGGACTTTCGGTAACGGGGCTTACCACCGCCGGTATTATTTGGCTGGCCGCCGCCGTGGGTACCAGTATCGGTTTTGGCGAGTTTTATTTGGCCGCCACTTTTGTAGCCTCATCGCTCATGATGGTGTTTTCCTCTAAGTTGTTCAGCCGGTTTACCACACCCAACACACAGGCCAAAACATTGGAATTTACCATTGATCGCAGTACTTACCCACAAAAAGAAAAAATACTGCGGCAAATAGAAACACATACGGTTAGCCTGCAAGAAAGAAAAGTAGAAATGCCCTCGCCGCATCAAATTACCCTTACCGTGGAACTGGTTATTAAAAACAATGCGGTAGAGGAATTGGAACGCATGCTGGTACAGGAGCCTGCTATTGTGGGTTTCAGCTTATAAGGTTACACGGATTACTTTGGATTGAAATAAGGTACACGGATTATTTTAGATTGCACGGATTACACGGATTATTGATTATTCCATTATTGATTATTAGTAGTAAACGGATTGAAATATGGAACACCGATTATTTTGGATTGCACTGATTACACGAATTACTTATTATTGGCTGCACTGCAATTCATCATTCGTCGCTCGTCACTCATAATTCATAATTCATCATTCATAACTCATAACCAGTCCACAGCTATCTAGCATCCAGTATTCAGCCACACTAAGGGCGTGGTGTCGGCAGAGCCTCCACATCCAGCATCCAGTATCCAGCCACCAGCAATCTACCACCCCAATATCCAAGCAAAAATCAACGGGGCCACAATGGTAGCATCACTTTCCACAATAAATTTGGGCGTATTGATGTCCAGCTTGCCCCAAGTAATTTTTTCGTTGGGAACTGCACCGGAGTAAGACCCGTAAGAAGTGGTACTGTCGCTGATTTGGCAGAAATAGCTCCAGAAAGGTACATCGTGCCATTCCAAATCTTGGTACATCATGGGTACTACACAAATGGGGAAGTCGCCGGCAATACCGCCACCGATTTGGAAAAAGCCCACGCCCTTGCCACCGGAATTTTGGCGGTACCAATCGGCCAACCATACCATGTATTCGATGCCGCTTTTCATGGTAGTGGCTTTCATTTCGTTTTTGATGATATAACTGGCGAAAATATTACCCATGGTGCTGTCTTCCCAACCGGGTACCACAATAGGGATATTCTTTTGCGCTGCTGCCAGCATCCAACTGTTTTTGGGGTCAATTTCGTAATACTGCTCCAAAACACCGCTCAATAGCATTTTGTACATGTACTCATGCGGAAAATAGCGTTCGCCCTTATCATCGGCATCCTTCCATATTTTATGTATGTGCTGTTGCAAACGCCTAAACGCTTCTTCTTCGGGTATGCAGGTATCGGTAACCCGGTTGTAGTGGTTTTCCAGCAGGTCCCACTCCTCTTGCGGGCTCAGGTCGCGGTAATTGGGCACCCTTTTGTAATGGCTGTGCGCTACCAGGTTCATGATGTCCTCTTCCAGGTTAGCGCCTGTGCAACTGATGATCTGCACCTTATCTTGCCGGATCATTTCGGCCAAGCTCAGGCCCAGTTCGGCGGTACTCATGGCACCCGCCAACGTAATCATCATTTTGCCGCCTTCCAGCAGGTGGGTTTCGTAGCCCTTGGCCGCATCCATCAAAGCGGCTGCATTAAAATGGCGGTAATGGTGCTGTATGTATTGCGATACTGGTCCTTTCGTCATTGTAAGTACTATTTAGGCTGCAAAAATAGGTTTTTTAGGCTTAGTTTATCGGGAACTAACTCAGCTAATCTAAGACATGTATGTTTTTTAAAAAATGAAGCGGAATCTAAAACATTAAGAAATTAAGGGGCCATTAAGCCTGCCCTCCGGGAGGCGGGTTATACATGGCCATTTCACGCTGCGCTGGCAGCAGAAAAGTAGACCGGGCTTTGGCGTAAAAGGCTTTCTTAATGCTTCTTAATTCCTTAATGTTTCAAAAAAAGCGAAGCTGGAAATTCGCTTCATTTTTATGCCCGTTTTGCAAAATGGGTGGCCGTACAAACGAAAAGGGCCCGCTGCCTACGGGACCCTTTCCTATTCAAACCAACACCCAACATCTATTTATTTTTTTATCTTTTTGTGGACGGTTAAAGAACCGCCTGCCGTTGTTTTTACTACTAGGTCTTGTTTTTGCCCGAGTAGCGTAACAAAATAATTTACTTCGCCGTTGCTTTCGTACTCAATTACTTTGGGGCTAACCGCATAATCGGTGTACTGCTGGGCAATTTTACGGGTAACCGACATGGGCAATTGCTTATAGCTGATATAACGGCCCGCCGCCACCATTTCGCCCTCGTTGTTAAAATAGGCTTCGGCCTGCTCGCCGTTGTAAATAAAATTCGCTTTTACCAAATCGGTTTCTTCTACCGGTGCCCAAGCAACCTCGGTGGCAGCGGCAAACAATTGGTTAAAAGTGAGGATAGCCCTTGTGTTGATGGGCTCCCCGCTTGTGGCAAATGCGGCTGTTCCCAAGGCGGCAACCAACATCGTTACAAATACTTTTTTCATGACTTTTGATTTTTTGATGATCTGTTTTTTGATTATGAAACACAAAGTTATCGGCGTGCCCAATGGCCGACAATTGGATATTGACCAACGGAGCCTGCTTTTATTTTCTTTGTTATGAGCGGTAAACGGCCTTGCCCCCCAACAACCCAACAATGGCCTAAAATGTAGTGTGGTAGTGGCTTTCAGTTATTTGTTAAAAAAAACTTAAAGCTGGTTAACTTTGTGTTAAAATTTACGGACTGATGAGATAGCCCATCATTGGCCATCATTTGTTAAACAATCGCACATCAACTACTTAGCCCACGCATATCTTTCTTTCAACCATCCCGAAATATTGGCAGGCAATATGGCCAACGATTTTGTAAAGGGCAAGCAACAGTTTACCTATAGCCCCGGTTTTCAAAAAGGGTTTGTACTGCACCGGGCCATTGATGCCTTTACCGATGCCCATCCGGCCACCAAGGCATTAAAGGCATTTTTTGCGCCGCAGTACCGCTTATATGCAGGCGCCTTTGCCGATGTGGTGTACGATCATTTTTTGGCCTGCGACACCAGTATATTTCCAACCCCGGCAGCATTGGAGCAATTTGCTGCAACCACTTATAATACGTTGGACCAATTTCAGGCAGCCTTCCCAATCGGGTTTGCCCGTATGCTGCCCTATATGCGCCAGCAAGATTGGTTGTACCATTATCGCTTTACTACCGGTATCGAGCAAAGCTTCAACGGATTGGTGCGTAGGGCCGCCTATTTGTCGGAATCCGCTATCGCCTACCGTGTATTTTTAGAAAATTATGCAGCCATGGGCAACTGCTATGCTGCTTTTTTCCCCGAACTGAAAAAACACTCCATTTATCAATTACAACAATTGTTAGCGGATTGATTGGTTTATATTTGCATAAATTATATATCCATGCGATTTTTTGTAATGCTTCTGTTTGTTTTGGCCACCACCACCACCATGGCCCAGTCCACGCTTCCTGCTGTTGACAAATCACCCATGGATATGGCTTATTACCCAGCGGGTTATCCTTTGCTAAAAGTAGGGGACAAGGCTACGGAACCATTGCTGGCAAGGGTTATTTACAGCAGGCCGCTGAAAAATGGCCGGGTGGTTTTTGGCGAGATGCTTGAGTACGATAAAGTATGGCGATTGGGGGCCAATGAAGCCACCGAACTGGAGTTTTATCAAAATGTGAAAATCGGTAACGCTAAAATAAAAAAAGGGCGCTACACTTTATACTGCATACCCAGTGTAAACAAATGGACCTTAATTGTAAACAAGGAAACGGATACTTGGGGTGCTTTTAAATACGATGAAAAGAAAGACGCAGTACGCATCGACTTGCCGGTAGAAAAAATGGAAGTGCCCGTGGAAGCATTGAGCATGATGTTTGAGAAGGCGGCCAAAAATATCAACCTTATCATTGCTTGGGATACCGTTAAAATAACCTTGCCTATCTATCTATAACCATCATTTCCAACAACATGCCAAAAATCTTTCTGTTTATCGCCGTTTTATGTATCGTTGCCTGTAATGAAGGTAAAAATGATAACGACGGCCCCACCACTGCTCCTGCGGCCAAAAAGCAATCGCTGAACGTAAAGGTAGAAGCCAGCCACCCCTATGCTGCGGTTGACCTGTCGCCGATGGACATGAGTTATTTTCCGGTTGACTACCCGCATATCAAGCACCAATTGCAAGACCTGCCCCTGATACGCCTCATTTATAGCAGGCCGCAAAAAAAAGGGCGTACCATCATGGGCAATGTGGTTAAGTACGACCAGATGTGGCGGTTGGGGGCCAATGAATGCACTGAAATAGAATTTTTCAGGCCCGTAACCATCCAAGAAAAGAAAGTACCTGCCGGGCGTTACACCCTTTATTGCATGCCCCGCAAAGATCATTGGCAAATTGTATTGAACAAGGGCCTATATAGCTGGGGGTTGGACATTGATATTTCCAAAGATATCGACAGCTTTACCGCCAACCTAACAACCACCACTACTATTGCCGAATATTTTACGGCCGTTTTTGAAAAAACCGATAAGGGTGCCAATCTTGTTTTTGCTTGGGACGATACCGTGGCCAAGCTACCTATTACATTTTGATGCACTCTTGCCGGCTTGGTTCCAATTTCAACTTCGCCAGAGGCGGATAATACATTTTTTAGTTGGATATTTACGCCATGTGCGGCATAGCAGGCATTATATCGGTTGAGCAAAACGAAAATACAGGGCAGCGCCTGCAAAAAATGACGCATGCCCTAGCTCACCGTGGGCCCGATGGCGAAGGTCATTGGTTAAAGGGTGCGGCAGCCTTGGGGCATCGGCGCTTGGCCATTATCGATATCAGCCCTGCTGCCGCCCAGCCCATGCACTATGCCAACCGCTACAGCATTGTACACAATGGCGAAATTTATAATTACCTAGAGCTAAGGGAAACCTTACAAAAAAAAGGCTACACGTTCACGTCACAATCGGATACGGAAGTAATACTGGCGGCATACGATTCCTGGCAGCAAAACTGTTTGCAGCAGTTGGATGGCATGTTTGCTTTTGCCATTTGGGATGAGCAAACGCAAACCCTTTTTGCCGCTAGGGACCGCTTTGGTGAAAAGCCCTTTTATTATTGCGTAGAACAATCTACAAAATCACTGCTTTTTGCCAGTGAAATAAAAGCCTTATGGGCCGCAGGCATCCCCAAGGAAAGGAACGATACCATGCTGCTGAACTTTCTTACCCTGGGCTTTGTACAAAACCCTGCCGATAAAGCAACCACCTTTTTTAACCATATCCAATCCTTGCCACCTGCCCATTGTATGCACTACCGTTGCCATGATGGCCAACTGGAAGTACAAGCCTATTGGACCTTGCAGAAAAAGGAAAGCCCATTTGATGGCAAGCCCGAAGCCGCCTTTGAGCAGTTTTTCCATTTATTGCAGCAGTCGGTGCGGTTGCGGTTGCGTAGTGATGTAGCCGTGGGCACATCGCTCAGCGGCGGTATCGACAGTGCGGCCATTGCCGCCATCATGAGCCGTGAAGCCGCCCATACCCAAAGTTTTTCGGCCGTGTTCCCGGGTTTTGAAAAAGATGAATCGGCCAATATCGAACTCACTAGCGGGTTTTTGCATATTGCCAATCACCAAACTACGCCCAATGCCACGGGCCTGTTAACCGACTTTGAAAAACTGTGCCACCACCAAGAGCAACCTTTTGGCTCGGCCAGTATTTTTGCCCAGTATAAAGTATTTGAACTGGCTGCTGCCCAACAGGTAACCGTATTGCTGGATGGCCAGGGCGCCGATGAAACATTGGCTGGCTACAACCGCTACCTCCATTGGTATTTACAGCAATTGTGGCGGCAAAACAAGAGCGCTTTTGCAGCAGAAAAGCAAGCCTTGCTTAAAAACAACCTGCCTTTTCAATGGGGCCTCTCCAATCAAGTGGCTGCCATTTTTCCGGGGCTTGCAGCAAGCCAGTTGAAGCGAAGGGCCATTAATGCGCAGCGCCACCAAGGGGCTATTGCCAAGGATTTTTTTGAACACAGCTATCGGCCGACCGATTGGGAAAAGCCGGTGGTGAGGGAGTTGAACGATATCCTTTATTATGATACGGTACAAATGGGTTTAGAAGAGCTGTTGCGCTATGCCGACCGCAATAGCATGGCACATGGCCGTGAGGTACGGTTGCCGTTTTTGAGCCATCAACTGGTGGAATGGATATTTGCCCTACCGGCGCAATACAAAATACACCAAGGCTTTACCAAATGGATATTGCGCAAAGCCATCAACGACCGCTTACCGCCGCCGATTACTTGGCAAACCAAAAAAACCGGCTTTGAACCGCCGCAGCAACAATGGATGCAGGATGCCAACCTACAGCAGCTAGTGCAAGCAGCCAAGGAGAAACTGGTACAGGCGGGCATTTTACAGCCCAGCGTATTGCACCAAAAGCTACAGCCCAAGGCTGCCCATGAGGCGGATAATTTTGATTGGCGTTATCTCTGTGCCGCCCACACGGTTTTATAAACAGAGCTCCACAGCCTTGGCCGGTTTGGCGTACATGCCCACTTTGGTTACGGCATCTTCTACCAAGGTAAGTACCAAACAGCCATAGCGGGTTTTCAAAAAAACAAAGGTCTTTTCATCCTCTTTTTGTTGACGTACCACTTTGCCCAAACCCAATTTTTTTACGGCTGCTGCTTGGCTTAGCCCCAATACAGGTACCGACAACTTTCCGTTGAAATTTTTACGGAACTCGATATAATCCCCGCCCGTATAACAGAAAAAGTCATGGTTTAAAAAGAAAACGCCACCGCCGCAGTTAAAGGCACCGCCGTCTTCGGAATCGCCGGTAAAGCAGGGCAATTTCTCTTTGATTGCATCTTGACTGGCTGTAGGTTTTACCCCGTTGAGGGTGCCCTTCTTTAAATCGGCCACCAAATTATCGCAATCCTGTGCCATAATTGTTTGTGCAACTGCCATCATCAGCAGTATCATCAACATCCTTTTCATTTTATCAATTTAAAAGTGAAAATAGGCTGTTACATATGTTGTACAATACCCGTAACACGGTATTTTTTTCGCATCTTTGCAAGCTAAAAACAATTACATGAAATGAGCCATGACGATCGTTGATACCCACCGACAATGTTTATGGCGAATTACATGTGGCAATTAAAAAACAATAAATAGTAAATACATGAAAATAGCAACCAAAATGATACATGCCGGGATGGAACCCGACCCCAGCACCGGCGCTATTATGGTGCCCATATATCAAACCAGTACGTATGTGCAGGCAGCCCCGGCACAGCACAAGGGCTATGAGTATGCCCGCAGTCAAAACCCTACCCGTAAGGCATTGGAAGATGCGTATGCGGTTATTGAAAATGCCAAATATGGCTTGGCTTTTGGCAGTGGCGTGGCAGCTACCGATGCGGTGATCAAACTGTTATCACCGGGCGATGAAGTGATTTGCGCCAACGATATGTACGGCGGCACTTATCGCCTCTTTACGAAAGTATTTGAAAAATTCGGTATCAAATTCATATATGTTGATACCACCGATGTGGCCAATGTACAAAAAGCGGTGAGCCCGGCTACCCAACTTATTTGGATTGAAACGCCTACCAACCCGCTGATGAACATTACCGATATTGCAGCCGTGGCCGCAGTGGCCAAAGCTGCAGGGGCGTTGCTTTGCGTAGACAATACTTTTGCATCGCCCTATCTGCAAAACCCGCTGGATATGGGTGCCGATATCGTTATGCACAGCGCCACCAAATATTTGGGCGGCCACAGCGATGTGATACAGGGTGCTTTGATGATGAATGATACCGAACTGCGGGACAAGCTTTACTTTATACAAAAAAGCTGTGGTGCCGTACCGGGGCCGCAGGATTGCTTTTTGGTGCTACGGGGTATTAAAACCCTGCACCTGCGCATGGACAGGCATTGCGAAAATGGTGCGGTGATTGCCCATTGGCTGCGCAACCATCCCAAAGTGGGCAAAGTGTATTGGCCCGGCTTTGAAGACCATCCCAACCATGCCATTGCCAAAAAACAAATGCGTGGCTTTGGCGGGATGATTTCCTTTGAACTGAAAGATGATAGTGTAGATGCGGCCAAAAAAGTGCTGTCGAGTACCCATTTGTTCTCCTTGGCAGAAAGCTTGGGCGGTGTAGAATCGCTCATCAACCATCCGGCCAGCATGACGCATGCCAGCATCCCCAGGGAAGAGCGCATCAAAAACGGGTTGAGCGATGGGCTGATCCGCTTGAGCGTGGGCGTTGAAGATGCGGAGGATTTGGTGGAAGATTTGGCCAAGGCGATTGGGTAGGTACACTGCAAGTTTCGTGGGACGAACACAAGAGAAGGTTCGTGGGGACCTGCCTTTGCCGGCAGGCAGGCACGAACCTTGGCGGTGAGCAAAGGCGATTGGGTGAGAAACGGATGGCTCGTTAGACACGAACCATGGCGAAAAGGGCGAAAATTTGAAATGCGCTCGGCTATTGGGTAGCAGTTTCCTTTCGCAAAAATTCGTTAATTTGCCCCCCTTTACTAATACCAAAACCAAGTACATGAAAATTTTTATTTATTCCGTACTGCTTGCCGTACTCTTTACGTCATGCAGGTCGCAGTTCCCAATTGTATATAATGCAGATAAGGCCAAGAATCCGCAATATGAGAGTTATGTAAAAACCAAAGGGGGCGATGTTTATACGGGCACGACCATCGAAAAGAAAAACGAAACCAAAATATTCAAGCCTACCCTTTTTGTGATTGCGGATACGGCCATCCGGGCAAAAGATGTGTTGGAGTACCAAGACCAAAGCGGCAGTTACAGAAGGCTATCTGGCGAGCTGACCAAGGCGCTTACCGGGCCGCATTTATTGGTGTATAAACTCGAATCCACTTACCAAACTTACGAAGGGCCCAGTATGAGCAATGGCAATATGGGCAGAACGAGAACTAATCGTAGTATTCGCTATTATTTGCAAAAAAATGGGCAGGACGAAACGGTGTTGGTGGGCCTGAACAGTAGTAAGCAATTGGCCGATTGGGTGGAAGATTATGATGAAGCATACGAGCAGGCTGTACTGGCCGGTCAATATTCAAAAAAGATAAAAATGCACCGATTGATCAGTTGGGGTGCCATCATTGGTGGGGCCATTATCATGACGTCTGACCCGGCCGTAAAAACCAACGCCGGTGCCAATGCCAAATTGGGTGCATTGGGTTATGGCGGATTCGCCTTGTTTTCTGGCGGTATTGTTAACCTCTGTATCAACTTGGGCAGAAGGGGCAAGGCAGGCCGGGCTTATGCAGCGGCCATCAATTTATATAATGATAAGCCGGTAAAGGGGAAAAAATAGTGCCTCGTTAGATAAAATATGGTCAAAGGAGTTCATCCTCAGCCAACCCCAGCTCCCGCATGACCAATGATTTTTGTGGGTTATAGCCTGCAAAAACGAATATGATGATGCCGGCCAAGGCCAAAAAAGCCCAATTGCCCGTAAGAAAATAGCCTACAATACAAAAGAGGCAGGGCCCTTCGCTAAGGCCCCATTTTATGATGGAGGCTGCTTGGTATTGATTCAACTTTTCCGATGCTGCGATATTGGCTTCTCTTATTTCTGCTATCCTTTTGCGGTAAAAGTGCATGCCCGCCCATATACAACCAAAACTGATCACCAACGCCACTACCTGCAAAATGCGGGACGTGTTTTCATCAACCGTATTTTCGATACCAAGGCCTTTGGCCCTCATAAAAACAACAATACCTGCAAACAACACTTGCCCCATCAACAGGGCTTTGTAAATGAGCTGCAATTTTTTTAAAGTACCTCCTTTGTTCATCCGCTTGTATTAATGATAATAAGGGCTGATCATAAAGTAAATAACCACACCGGTTATGGCCACATACAACCATATAGGCCAGATGATGCGGGCCATTTTTTTATGCTTTTCGTAGTCGCCGGTAAGGGCGCGGTAGGCCGCAAATAAAATAAAGGGTAGCACCAAGCCGGCCAATGGAATATGGGTAATCAAAATAAAAAGATAAAAAAGGCGCATACTACCAGCGGCTGCTTCTTCTGTTGCACTCAATACTTTGTCGCCGTCTATATCGCCAAATTTGGCTTCTCCGGCAAACAGATGATGGCCGATATACGAAACCAAAAACAACACCGACAGCACCATCGCAAACAGCATCACTTTTTTATGCTGCTGCTGCATGCCCTGCTTTATCAATATCAGCCCCGCAATAAGGGCCAAACTAACGGTACCATTAATGATGGCATTGATAAGGGCAAATATATGTTTGTCGAAGGGCAGCTCAACCTTGCCCGCCAAATTGTACTTTCCCAATACCGTAACGGTTACAAATACGATGGCTGAAAATATGCCGATCAGCATTTTTGCTTTCTTGTCATTCTTGTTCCAAGTGGCTTGCAAATGTTCCATACACTTATATTAATGATTTATGCTTTGCGGTCTTCTTTTCGTTTGCGCCGGGTAAATATGGCAGACATCAATATAACGATACCAATCCCTGCAAATATAACGGGCAAAATGGGTATAAACCGCCTAAAAAATGAAGGTGCCGTTTTGTCCTTTTCCAAAATCAGCAGTGAAATATCTTTAGACAGCTTTATCATGTCGTTGTCGTTCGCTTCGTGGTAAAAGCCACGCACTATGCGTTTCTTGTCCAGCAAAAAAAACAGATCGGTATGTACAAAGTCGGGCGTAACCGTGGTGTCGGCCACACTGGCCTTCAGTTCGGTAAGGGCAAAATCGTATATCTCTTTTTTGTTGCCGGTTACAAACCACCAATTGTCTTGATTGATGTCGTAGCGCTCGGCAAAAGCCCTTAAGTTCTGCACAGAGTCCCGTTCTGGGTCGATGCTGATAGAAAGAAAATGCACCAAGGTATCGCTTTTGGCATAGGAATCCCTTAACTTCTTCATGGTCCTTGCCTTACCGGGGCAAATCCCTTGGCACCTCGAAAAGAACAGGTCAACAATCACAATCTTTCCCCGGAGCGAATCGAGGGTAACCGCTTTGCCATACTGGTTAATCATCTGCAGGTTTTTTACCGAATGCCAAATGGTATCCTGCGTGGCCTTTCCTTTTTGGTTGTTCAATACAATACTATCTGGCTCAAAGTAATGCCGCGGCATGATGATAGCATCGCGGCTCATGTACTTAACGGTAATATACCCTACCAGCGGCAGTAAAATGGCCAGCATTAGGGCTGCAATTGCTTTTTTGTTCATGCTATTTTGTTAACAATAAAGCCACCGCAATTGTGCGATGGCCTTATAGAATTATTTGCTATTAAAAACTTAGTCTTTCGCACCATGTTCTTTTGCTGCAGGGGCCACTTGCTCGGTTGGGGCCTTCCTGCTTCCGCCATCGGTATTGCGCAGGTTCTTCCAGCTATTGCCATCCCACAAAAATGCAGCAATGAACCAAACGAACAGCAACAAAGGCACTACAATGGTCATAATGAAATTCCTCAGTTCATCGCCCAAGTGCATAAACACACTTACGATGTAGTAGGCTTTGGCCAGCGACAAAATGCAGATAACGCCTTTTACAAACAAAATCATGCCCGCACTGCCGTACCAATGCTTGGCCAAGCCAAATCCCAATACCAGTTCAATAACCGTAATAATGGATAATACGGCAGTAATTACCCAAATACGCCTTGTACTACCGCTCGGCTGTGCGGCAAAACTTACTTCTGGGGATGTTAATGCATGCTCACTCATAACTGAAAATATTTTTTAAAACCCTTTTTTAATTTAATACTTTGTTGCGCTGCCGTTAGATTAGATAGAAGCACAAGAACACAAATACCCAAACCAGATCCACAAAGTGCCAGTACAAACCTGCTTTTTCAATCATTTCGTAGTGGCCACGTTGATCAAAATGACCAGCCTTGGTTTTAAGATACATGATGACATTGATAACTACCCCGCTAAATACGTGGAAGCCGTGGAAACCGGTAATGCCAAAGAAGTAACCGCCAAAAGCACGGGGACCGGGCATGCTTACATGCACATTGGCCGCCTGTATCATTTTCACCAATTCGCCATCGGCCATTTTGCCAAGGTCGTGTTGGGCACCGTCTGCTGCATGGTGCAGGGTACCGGCGATAGAAACCAATTGGTCGTGCGGCGTTTTTTGCAGGGCCGCCAGCATCGCTTCATGCGGCACGGCTGCGCCCCAAGGGTTACCGCTCACCGTAGTGGCCATGGTGCCCAAAGTGCCATTTTCCAACATGGTAATATGCTCTCCCGTCAATAAGTGCGTCCATTCCCAAGCCTGGCAGCCCAAGAAGGCCAAACCGCCCAAGATGGTCAATATCATATACTTTTCTACGCCCTTTCGGTTCATATGGTGGCCTTCGTGCACAGCCAATACCATGGTTACCGAACTGATGATGAGGATAAAGGTCATCAAGCTCACAAACACCAACGGTGCGCCGCCATGTATAAAAGGTGCCGAATCGAAAACCGTGTTGGGATCGGGCCAATAGTTTACGCTAAAACGGATGGTACCATAGCTGATCAAGAATGCCCCGAAGGTGAAGGCATCACTCATCAAAAAGTACCACATCATTACTTTGCCGTAACTGGCATTGAACGGACTTCTGCCCCCGTTCCACCATTTTGTTCCCGCCGGTATTGCTGCTGTTGCCATAAATGTTATAATTCTATAAAACCGTTAGTTATATTAAAATGCGTTCTTGTATTTTTAAATCCCTTTACTTTACCATCACCAAAAAAAGCAGTAAGTACAACCACAAAATATCAACAAAGTGCCAATAAGTGGCCATTACTTCTACCGGTATACTGCTATAGTTCCTTATTTTAACACTGAATGCTTTAGCGAACATAACGGCCAAAGCTATCACCCCACCAATAACGTGCAAAGCATGCAGCGATACGATAACGTATAAATAGTCTACCGAATTGGTTTTACCAAGTGCCAAACCCGCTTTGATAAACTGTGTAAAACCAACTGCCTGCAACATAACAAAAATAACACCCAGCACAAAGGTTGCCGTTAACAGGCTGCGGTAATTTACCATGCTGCGCTGCTTAAAATTGCGCAAAGCCAGCATCATGGTCAGGCTACTGAGCACAATGGCCACCGTGCTGTACCAAAATACTACCGGCAGTTCGTAAGCCGTCCAGTTGGCTTGGCTGCGGCGCACCACATAAGCACTGGTAAGACCGGCAAACATCATGACGATACTGCCGATGGCTATCCACAAGGTAAATTTGTGCGGATGGATTTTTTTTCTTCCACCGCTCAATCCCTGTTTATTTGCCTGCTCTATATTCAAATCGCCCGTCATCATTTATACTCCTTATCCTTTATCGGCCAGCAATGCCAGCAATACTATAGCTAAATAAATATATGAACTGAACATTACCTTTCTGGCACTGGCCACATCCATTTTAATAAACAACCGCACACTCACATACACCATCCAAAGGTTACAGGCCAACACGATCCACAAACTTATCATGCCGCTCATGCCAAAGTAGTTGGGCAAAAGCCCCATTGGCACCATCATGGCACTGTACATTACCGTTTGCAGTGCGGTAAATTTGGTTGGCCCTTTATCGCTCGGCAACAACTTAAAGCCCGCCGTTGTGTAGTCTTGATGCGCTATCCAAGCAATGGCCCAAAAATGTGGGAACTGCCATAAAAACTGGATACCGAACAAAATCCAACCGCCTGTCCAAGCGATGGGGCTGTTGTAAAACCCGGCCACCCATCCTATCAAGCAGGGCAGTGCACCGGGGAAAGCCCCTACCAAAACGGCCACTGAGTTGATTTTTTTGAGCGGGGTATATATAAACCCGTACAAAAACAAACTAAACAGCCCTATCAGTGCGCTTTCGATATTGAACCACCACCACATGATGGCCACGCCCAAGACACCACTGATCACTGCGAAAACCGTTGCTTCCTGTACGCTCATCCTGCCGCTGGCCACGGGCCTTTTGGCAGTGCGTTTCATTACCGCATCGGTATTTTTTTCCGCTACTTGGTTAATGGTGTTGGCCGAGCCCGTAATGAGCATACCGCCAAGAAATAATAAAAGAACTGATATTAAATTAAATGAAACGCCCGGCACCAACAAGTAACTGACTACGGTGCTGAACACCACCATAAAGCTCAAAGTGAACTTGATTAACTGAAAGTAATCCTTCACTTTACTTGCCAATCCAAATGAAACCGAATTGGTTATGGTTGTATCCTCCTGCTTCATAAGCCTGTCCCTTTTGGCCTTTCCAAAAGGATGGGCCTGGCATTTACTATTTTAATGAACTATTTTTTTCTGTTCCCTGGGGCTTAAGCCCCAGGCCATTAAAGCCCAAAGGCTAACTAATGCTTACTCTCATTTTCGCCAATAGGCACGTTTTGCGGTATAAACTCGTTGCCGTCTTTACCGTAATCGTAAGCCCCACGGTGTACCTCGGGTATTTCGCCGGGCCAGTTGCCGTGTCCGGGCCTGATAGGCGTTGTCCACTCCAATGTATTGGCTCCCCAAGGGTTGGTAGTGGTTACTTTCCTGCCCTTGAAAATGCTATACACAAAGTTGAAAATGAAAAGTATTTGTGTGGCAAATACAATGAGTGCCACAAAGCTGATAAACTCGTTGAGGCCACCAAACATTTTGAATGATTCCCAGTTGCTGTAATCGTAGTAACGACGGGGCATACCGGCCAAACCTTCGTAGTGCATGGGCCAGAAGATGAGGTAAGCACCGATGATGGTTACCCAAAAGTGGATATAGCCCAAGGTATTGTTGAGGTAGCGGCCAAACATTTTGGGGAACCAATGATACACACCGGCAAACATACCAAAGAAGGAGGCCACACCCATTACAATGTGGAAGTGGGCGATAACGAAATACGTATCGTGCAAATGGATATCCAAAGCGGAGTTACCCAAGAAGATACCGGTTAAACCACCGCTGATGAACAAGCTTACAAAGCCGATGGCAAACATCATGGCCGGGGTAAAGCGTATATTACCGCGCCACAAAGTGGTAAGCCAGTTAAATACTTTTACCGCACTGGGCACCGCAATCAACAAGGTCAACAGTACAAAGAAGCCGCCCAACAGCGGGTTGAGGCCCGTAACAAACATGTGGTGCGCCCATACCAAGAAGGCCAATACCGCAATGGCAAAAAGCGATGCCACCATGGCCATATAGCCAAAGATGGGTTTGCGGCTGTTAACCGAAATGATTTCGGAAGACATACCCATGGCCGGCAATAGGATGATATATACTTCGGGGTGGCCCAAGAACCAGAACAAGTGCTGGAACAGGATGGCACTACCGCCCTCGTTGGGCAATATTTTGGTACCATTTACCACCAAGTCGCTCAAATAGAAGCTGGTACCCAAGTTACGGTCGAACAACAACAGGATAGCGCCCGACAACAGTACAGGGAAAGACAATACGCCCAATACCGCTGTAAAGAAGAGTGCCCAAATGGTCAAAGGCATCCTTGTCATGCTCATACCCTTGGTACGCAGGTTAAGGATGGTAGAAATATAGTTAAGGCCTCCCAACAGTGACGAAACAATAAACATGGCCATACTTACCAACCACAGGTCCATACCAATTTTACTACCACTGCTCGCATCGCCCAAAGCGCTGAGTGGCGGATAGATTGTCCAACCACCACTTGCAGGGCCTGTTTGTACAAACAAAGAACTAAACATGATGATAGAGGCCAAAAAGAAGAACCAATAGCTAAGCATGTTCAACATGGGTGAAGCCATATCCCTGGCACCGATCTGCAGTGGAATGAGGAAGTTGGCGAAAGTACCGCTCAAGCCGGCCGTTAATACAAAGAATACCAAGATGGTACCGTGCATGGTTACCAGTGCGTAGTAAAATTCAGGGTCTAGCTTACCGCCCTTGGCCCAGTGGCCCAAAAAGTCTTCCAGCCATGGGAAGGTTTGTTCGGGATAGCCGAGCTGCAAACGGAAGATCACCGAGAACAGGCCACCGATAACCGCCCAAATCATGCCCGTGATAAGGAATTGCTTGGCGATCATTTTATGATCTTGGCTAAAAACGTATTTGGTTATAAACGTTTCGTGGTGGTGGTGCTCATGATGACCATGTTCAGTATCAATGGATACCGCTGTGCCGTGGTCTGATAAATTTGCTACGCTACTCATAAAATATCAATATTTTAAATAACTCTTATTCCTTCGCTTTATTATGGTTTTTTGATGGCCAGGCCCGATGGCTTTTTTACCGTGTCGGCAATGCCTTGGGGCGGTGCTGCCGCAGGTACTGGCACCGCTGCCGCTACGGGAGCCGCCGGTTTTGCCGCTGGGTTGTAGCCCCAATATTCTGGTTCCTGTCCTTTCAACCAAGCCTTGTATTCGTCCATTGTTTCTACAATAATAACGCCCCGCATCGAAAAGTGGCCCTTGCCGCACATCTGGTCGCAGGCAATTTCGTAGGTAAAGTTAGGATTGTTTGTGCGCACCTTCATTTCCGCGGTGGTATATTTAGGGGTAAACCACATGGTGGTGGGTATGCCTGGTACCGCATCCATTTTCATCCTAAAATGCGGAAGGCCCACATCATGTATTACATCCTGTGCATTGATCACCAATTTTACTGGCACATTTACTGGTATGTGCATGGTACCCGCTACGTGTACATCGTCGTGGCTGGTTTTATCTCCGTCAAAATCCACACCAAGGCTGTTTTTTCCGGTAGTCAATTTGTAGTTTTTCCTACCCAAAACGCCATCCGACCCTGGGTAGCGGAACTCCCAAGCAAATTGGTGGCCCGTTACTTCTACCAAAATGGCATTTTTGGGGGCATCGCCGGTTACTTTAAACCAAAACTTAAGACCAAAAACTACCAGTACCGTCAAAAAGATAGCGGGAACCGTGGTCCACAGCAGCTCCAATTTGTTATTGTGCGGAAAATAAAAGGCTTTGCGCTTATCGTCCTCTTGGTATTTGTATGAAAACCAAAACAATAGTATCTGTGTAATAACGAAAACGATACCCGTAACAATCGTGGTGATTTTGAACATGAAGTCAATGTCTTCGCCTTCAACAGAGGCAGCACCTTGTACGTTCAAAGTCCTGTCTTTTAACAGCTCATGGCACCAATAGGCCCCGATAAGCCCTAGCACCAAAAAGCTAATGAGCAGGAAAGCATTGATTTTGTTATTTTGTTTACGGGCCCTTTCTTCGCCCTTTAAAACGCTCACATACTCACTTGCCTTCGCAATCTGGAAAATGACCACGAAAAACATTATCACTATCGCTATCAGCATTAATTCGTTCATAACACTAAATTATTTATAGTAAACAGTACTTTGTGCTGTTGTTTTATTACCTATTATCTTGTTACTATATTCTCTTTAACAACCTACCTTAATTAAGTATGGTGTATCATACTTTCTTTGAGGAAAGGATGGTTTTTTGCCAGCAATGAATGGCTGCTCAAATACCTGCCCACACTCCACATAATTACACCGATGAACAAACATGGTACACCGAACTCAAAACCAAGCAAGTGGGCATCTCCACCCAATGTGCCGGGCATTACCATTTGATAAAAATCGATCCAGTGGCCAAAAATGATCAGGATGGCCATAAAAGTAATCAGTCCCCAGTTACGCTTGCTGCCGCGGCGCATCAAAATCAGCAAGGGGCAAAGGAAGTTTACAATGATATTGAAGAAGAAGATGCCTTTAAAAGGACCTTGCACCCTTATTTTGAAATAACCGGTTTCTTCGGGGATGTTGGCGTACCAAATCAGCATGTATTGGCTAAACCAGAGGTACATCCAAAACACCGAGAAGGCGAACATGAACTTGCCCAAATCGTGCAAATGCTCGTCGGTAACATATTCCAACTGGCCACGGTTTTTGAGGTAGATGACAAATATGGCTATCAACGAAACACCCGATACAAAAGAGCTGGCAAATGTGTACCAGCTATACATGGTGCTGTACCAATGCGCATCGATGCTCATGAGCCACAACCAAGGAATAGAGGAAGCTACGGTAAGGCCAAACACTACTACAAACAAAGAACCCCAAACCGTATTTTTATAAATCCATTTTTTTGCTGTTTGATGATCCATCGGTCCTTCTTGGTCGCTCTTCAAGCTCATGCTGCGCATTTTTTTGCCCAACAGGTACCAAAGGCCGATACTGGCGATGGATACGATGGTGAAGAACACGGGGTCGAGAAAACCGCTTTTGCCTCTCAGGATATGATCTTTGGCAACGGCGTCTTTATCCAACCAGTGGTAGATATCCGTTCTGCCGCCCCAAACAATGCCCATCAAAACCAACAGTGCAATGATGCCCAATACGGGTACCACACTAGAAATCGCTTCGGGAACACGGCGCAGGGCTACTTGCCAACCGCCCATGGCCAACGTAGTTACACAGATAAAGAACATGCTGGCGTTTACCACCAATAGCCAAAACACACTGTTTTGCAACATCACCGCCCAAAAACGGGTAGCACTGCTGGCCCCATGCGCATCATGGCCGCCACCATGCGAAACGGCATCGAATGGATGGTACTTAAATACGCCATACAACACGGCTATTAAACCCGCCAGTAGCAGGCCATAGGTCCACTTTTTGTAAGATCCCGGTAACTCAAACTGATGATTATGGTTCATCTACTCAAATATTATGTGTGAATGCTATTAATTATTTTGCTTTTGCCGTATCTGCTTTTGCCGGAGCCGCAGCCGCTGGGGCCGCTGCTGTGCCAGCCGTTTGCTTGGGTTGCAGCATCCTGATATATTGTACAATCTGCCAACGTTGTTTCCTGCTCAACTGAGAAGCATAGCTGCCCATATTGTTTTTGCCATAATAAATGGAGTGGTACATGGTACCGTCGGCCATGCCCAAGTAAATACCCGTGGTAAGGTTGGCCACGCCACCCACCTTGGTTGACAGTGGGCCATTGGCCTGCCCCTTGGCACCGTGGCAAATACCGCAGTTGATATTGTACAGCCTACCCGCCTCCGCACTGTCTGCCGGGCTCAACGGGCCCAGCGGGTTTTGTACCGAAGCACTCATTTTGTAGCCCACCGAATCGTTGGGCAATGTGTAGGGCAACTCCTCGCCCCTGCTCATGGTGCCGGGTACGGGGGCATTGTTGTAAAAAATCTTATGGCCGGCCTCCCGCTTGTCGGTTGTAAAAACCAAAGAGTCACGCAGGGCATAGGTTTCGTAAGCCCTACTATATGCCATATCCGGCATGTAAACACTATTGGGCTTGCGCTTTACACCACCGCAACTGCTTATCAATGTAGCCAAAACCACAACGGCCGTTGCCAATTTTATATGATTAATATGTTTCATCTACTATTTATCAGTTAATCAATTATCAATTAATAGCCCTTTTCGTCCCTGTACAGCTTTTGTTCCCTATCGTAGCGGCCCAGCCACCAACCGGTTTCGGCCACTTGTACGTTTACTTCTGTAGCACCCGCTTTTTGCAAAAACGCCTGTAGTTCTGCATCGTCTGTTTTGCCCGTGCACTCAATGGCCATTACAAACAAATCGTCGGTAGCCCTTTCGTGAAAATGGTGCTTTTTGATAAACGGTGCCAATTGGCACAGATAGCAAAAAGTAAGCACCATGCCCACAGCGGCAAACAATACCGTTGTTTCAAACGTGATGGGTATCCAGGCGGGCAGGGAAAAATTGGGCTTACCGCCAAAATTTACCGGCCAGTCTTTGGTGAGTACCCAACTGATGAAGGTTAAGGCCGTAGTGGTACCTGTAACGGCATAAATAAACCCTGCCGTGTGCAAGCTGGTTTCACGCAGCCCCATAGCATGGTCTAATCCATGAACCGGAAAGGGGGTATAAATATCATGTATTTTGTACCCAGCCCTGCGCACATTCTTCACCGCAGGGAACAATACCTTTTCGTCATCAAAACAGCCTACAACAAACTTTTTAACTCCAGACATATCGTTTTTTATTTAACTGGCCCAAGGCCGGTTTTTTAGTTGAAAGTTGAAAGTTGAAAGTTGAAAGTTGAAAGTTCGCAGCCTCTCATATTCATCATTCAACACTCGTCATTCATCATTCGCTATTCGTCATTTTCTAATGCGCATGCGCCACTTCCTCTACATAAAACTTCTCTGCATCCGCTTTTTCTATATCGGTCATCTTTTTCTTGTAGTTTTCGCCACTGGTTTTCAAGATGCTCTTGATTTCTGCTACCGCAATGGTAGGCATGTATTTGGCAAACAAGAAGAAGCAAGTGAAGAACAAACCGAAGGTACCCAAGTAGAAGCCGATTTCCCAAATGGTGGGGCTGTAGTACGTACTCCAGCTAGAGGGCAGGTAATCACGGTAAGTAGAGGTAACGATGATCACAAAACGTTCGAACCACATACCAATGTTTACGATGATGCTCATAAAGAAGGTAACGGTGATATTGCGGCGCAGTTTGCGGCTCCAGAACAACTGGGGCGACACCACGTTACACAGCATCATCAAATAATAGCTCCAGCCATAAGGGCTAAACAGGTTGCCCCTGTTTTCGAAGAAGGCCCATTGCTCGTATTGGTTTTGGCCGTACCAAGCAATGAACAATTCGGTTAAGTAGGCGCAACCTACGATGCTACCCGTTAACACAATTACTTTATTCATGGCCTCAATATGGCCTATCGTGATATAATCTTGTAAGTTCAACACCTTGCGCACCACAATCATCAGCGTTTGCACCATGGCAAAACCGCTAAAGATGGCACCGGCCACAAAGTAAGGGGGGAAGATGGTGGTATGCCAGCCGGGGATAACCGAAGTGGCAAAGTCGAAAGATACGATGGTGTGTACCGAAAGTACCAGTGGTGTACTCAAACCGGCCAGTACCAGCGACAAAGATTCGTGGCGCTGCCAGTGCTTGGTACTACCCGTCCAACCGAAGGCCGCAATACCGTACATCAATTTCCTGAACTTGGTTTTGGCCCTATCACGTACCGTGGCCAAATCGGGAATCAAACCGCTGTACCAGAACAAAAGCGATACGGTAAAATAAGTTGAGATCGCAAATACGTCCCACATCAAGGGGCTATTAAAGTTGGGCCACAAAGAACCGCGGCTGTTAGGGTAAGGCAGTGTGAAGAAGGCCAACCATACACGGCCCATGTGGAAGATGGGGAACTGGCCGGCGCACATTACCGCAAAAATCGTCATCGCTTCTGCCGCACGGTTTACACCGGTACGCCATCCTTGGCGGAACAGCAGCAAGATGGCCGAAATCAAGGTACCAGCGTGACCAATACCTACCCACCATACGAAGTTGGTAATATCCCAACCCCAGCCGATGGTTTTGTTCAGGTTCCACTGGCCGATACCATAGGTAACCTCCCGGTATACACTGTACACGCCAAACAGCAATAAGCCCACGCTTATCCAAAAGCCAATGTACCATAAGCGGCTTGGCTTCATTTCTATCGGGCGAATGATATCCTCCGTTACCTGGTGATAATCTTTGTTACCATCTACCAGCGGTTCCCTTTGTTGCGATTCGTACTTTAATAATGACATATTATTCTAAGCATTTGGCTATCAGCAATCTGCTTTTAGCTTATTATTTTATTGTGCCACTTGTTCATTTAATCAACTGCCTTACGGCAAACGCTTTGCTTATGCATGTTTGGCCGCTTCATGCTTTTCAGCACCGTGTTCGGCACCATGTCCTTTTTCGTTGGTAACCGCTCTGCCTGTATTTTTAATTTTGGCCAAGTAACTCACATTGGGCAATACGTGCAGCGTATCCAACACATAAAAACTACGGTCTTTCTGCTCGCTGTTACGCAGTTTGTACACGTCGCTCTCCTTATCGTTTACATTACCAAAACTGATGGCGTTGGTAGGACAAGCTTGGGCGCAAGCCACTTTTACATTGCGTACCAAACTGGGGTCTTGTGCTTTTTTGGCGGCCAGTTTGCTTTCTTGCAAGCGCTGAACGCAGAAAGAACATTTTTCAATTACACCCCTTGAGCGAACCGTTACATCGGGGTTCAGCACCATGCGGGTAAGATCGTCGTTCATTTGGGTAATTACAGTATCCAAAACACCTTCTTCAATCAATGGGTTTTGATTGTTGGGGAAGCTATCGGCACCGGTAAAATCAAACCAGTTGAAACGACGTACTTTATAAGGACAGTTGTTGGCACAATACCTCGTACCGATACAACGGTTATAAGTCATTTGGTTCAACCCTTCCGTACTGTGGTTGGTAGCATTTACGGGGCACACATTTTCGCAAGGTGCATTATCGCAATGCTGGCACAGCATGGGTTGGAACACCACATCGGGGTTGTTCATATCGCCGGTAAAATAGCGGTCGATGCGCAACCAGTGCATTTCATGGTAACGTTGTACCTGCTTTTTGCCCACAACGCTTACGTTGTTTTCGGCAGTACAAGCTACTACGCAAGCGCTGCAACCGGTACAAGTATTCAAGTCGATGCTCATGCCCCATTTTACGCCCGGCTTATCGTGATAGGGGTAAATGGTGGCATCTTTTTCGTAATCGTTGCTATATCCTTTGGGCGTTAAAAACGCTTTTTCTTCTTCTACTTCCCTCAGCAAAGCCTTAGGATCGGCAATGAATTGCGCCAAGGTGGTTTCGTACAATACCGGACGGCCTTCTGTATTGCCATGCACCTGTGTAATGGCCAGCGGATATGTATTGTTGGTTTTTTCTGCTGTAACGGGAGCGTTGTAGGCAATGGTAGTACCATCAAATACGGCCCAAGGGTAGGCATTTTTACCTGCACCGTTGGCAGCCTTGCCGATATAATCTGAAGTCTTTTCTTTATCCGTGCTTTGGCGACCGTAACCCAAGGCCACCGCAATGGTTTTGTCGTTTACGCCCGGCACAATCATGGCAGGCAGTTCCATCGACACTTTACCCAAGGTAATTTTGATCATGGGTTTTTCGGGCGTTACTTCGTAAGCATCCGAATGGCCCACATTGCCCAGTACATCTTTGCCAAACAGTTCTTTGTACATCGCTGGGCTTACCATGGCGTAGTTATCCCAAGTAGCTTTGGTAATGGGATCGGGCAACTCTTGCAACCAAGGGTTGTTGGCTTGGCTACCATTGCCCACCGATACTTTTTGGTACAATACCAGCTCGGGGCCATTGCCTTTGGCGGCAGCTACTTTAGCGGCAGCTTCGGCCAGCTTGGCACCACTGTAAGCAGCACCGCCGGCAGCTGTAGCAGGCGCCAGGGACAAACCAACTTGGAGGGCCCTCATGTATGCATCGCTACTGCCCAATTTGGTTGTCCAGTAGTTTTTGTAATATGTTTCGTAATCGGCCACTGCATTTTGCGACCATTTGAGCAATGATGTTTGGAAATACCTGGTTTTAAACAAGGGATTGATAACCGGTTGGATAAACCCGATTACACCCGACCTTGGCTCGGCATCACCAAAGCTCTCCAGCCAGTGGTGCGCAGGTATCGCATAGTTGCACAGTTCAGTTGTTTCGTCCATGGTACCGTTAAAGGAAACCGTAACCGCCTTTTTAAGGCCAGCTACCAATTTTTCCCTGTCGGCATAACTATAAACGGGGTTTGCGCCGTACACCAATACAGCATTTACTGTACCAGCATTCAGGTCGTTAACCAATTGTACCATTTGGCTATCAATGCCTTGGCGGTAGTTGCTGGTAGCACCCCAGTTGATGGTAGTGCCGCTGGCGCCAATGGCTTCGTTGATGGCGTTCACCACCATTTGGATATTGCTATCGTTGCTACCGCACACTACCAAACCGGCACCTTTATTGGCCAGCAGGTCTTTAGCAGCTAAGTCAACACCTTTTTGCAGTTCAGCAGGCAATGCTGGTGCCGTAACACCGCCGCCCAGTTTGGCCAACAGGGCCAAAGCCACCGCACCTGTTTCAGAAGGCTTGTGTGTAAAGCGGTCGTCGGCATTACTACCGGTCATGCTCAACATGCTTTCAAATTGGATATGCCTGCTCAGTTCGGGCTTACCGGCCTTTATGGCACGGTTGGCAGCATATTGCTTGCTAAATTCAACCGGACTCAGCCAAGCGGCCAAGAAATCGGCGCCCAAGCTTACGATTACTTTTGCCTTGTCGAACTGATAAACGGGGATAGCCCTTTTACCGTAGCAGGCTTCGTTGGCCAATAACATACCGCTATGGCTCACCGCATCGTATTGTACGTGGCGGGCATTGGGGTATTTGGCAATAAATTCATTGATGATTTGTTGGGTACTGGGCGAGTTGATGGTGCCGGTAAGCAGGGCGATGGTTTTGCCAGCAAGGGCAGCACCTACCATTTTATCTACTTCGTCAAAACTGCTTACTTCTTTAAAACCCTTGCCCCCGTTGTTTTGCTGGGGATAGCGCAAGCGGGTCATGTCGTACAGATCCAGCACACTGGCCTGCACTTGGGCACTGGTACCGCCCATGGTAACGGGCGAATTTTCATTGCCCTCTATTTTGATGGGGCGGCCATCACGCTGCTTTACAAAAACAGAAACCGCATCGCCACCATTTACATATGTAGAAGCATAATATTCCGCCACGCCGGGTACCACATTATCGGGCTTTTGCAGAAAGGGTACCGATTTTTTAACCGGCACATCGCAACTGGCAGCCACAGCGGCTGCGGCAGTGCTAAAGCCCAAGTATTTCAAAAAGTCCCTGCGTGGGGTTTTGGCATCCAAAATACCTTTATCGTCCAAATCGGCCAATGGAAGCAGCTCCTCTTGAAACTCGTTTTGAGCCGATTGCTGAAAGTTTTCGGTCTGATTCAGTTCTCCAAAACTTTGCCAATATTTTCTCATAATATGCTTATGTATCTAATGTGCTAATTCGCTAATATGCTGATAAAAACAACCTTTGTACCTCAAATGCTTAATAGTGGCATTTTTGGCACTCGGTACCGCCGATATGCTCAACGGTTACGCTGTCCATTTTGCCAGCCTTCATATCCTTGTGGAACTTCTCGTAAATATTGTAAAACTTGTTACCGCTGGTACCTGCTGTATCAGGGAAATCAACTTTGCTTTCGCGGTGGCAGTTTACGCACCAGCCCATGCTCAAATCGCTGAACTGTTTTACTTCGCCCATTTCCTGGATAGGGCCATGGCAGGTTTGGCACTGCTGTTTGCCCACTTTTACGTGTTGGCTATGGTTGAAGTAAACGTGGTCGGGCAGGTTGTGGATTTTTACCCACTCAATGGGCCTAGAGCCATCAGGTTGTCCGTCGCCATCCTTGTCTTCTTTGTATTTTTTGCCTACGGGATCCCATCCGGCATAATCGTACAGTTTTTGTATTTCTGAGGTGCCATTTACCGGTGTGCCGTCTTCCCTTGTCAACACATCGGGCCCTTCGTACTTGTTTACCGCCATGTGGCAGTTCATACATACATTAACCGAAGGGATATTGGCATGCTTGCTGTCTTGCGCACCGCCGTGGCAGTACAAGCAGGCAATTTGGTTGGTACCGGCATGCACTTGGTGAGAGTAGTAAATGGGTTGTTCGGGCTGGTAATCTTTGGCACGGCCCAAGCCAACGCCCCACTGTACCAAGAAGTAGCCGCCTATGAAGAAGAGGGCAATTACACCCATCATCAGGTAGGTTTTGTTGCGGTAGAAGGGAACGGGCTCGCCACGCAGGATGCCATCCTTATCGTCGGTCAGTTTGCGCAGGTTGCTGTTTACCTGTATTAATATAAAGGCAATAACCGCCAAAATGAGGGTGAGCAGGCCATATATTAAGAAACTGTCGTCGCTGCCCTTTTGTTTGCCACCCACTTCAGCAGCAGGGACAGGCGGGGTGTACTTGTCCACATAGTCCAAAATGGCATCGATATCGTCTTTTTTGAGTTGATTGCCAAAGGCCGTCATTACCGAATTTTTCCACGTCTTTTTCAAGTTGGTGGCATAAGGATCGGTCATAACAGTTGAATTGGCAATCCAACTATACACCCATTCTGGGCTCGGTATCCTGTCCCTAACTCCTTTTAGCGCCGGACCGGTAAAGTCCTTGTCTGGCTTGTGGCAGTTGGCGCAATTGGCCTTAAAAAGGGCCTCACCATCAGCAGCAAAGGCAGCACCCGAAAAAGAGAGGAATAGTGTAACGAGAAAGCCTATCAAGGCTTTGTTAAAATTTTTTCTATAACGACTCATACAGTTAAATCTCAGGACTAAATGTGGAAAAATATCCTAACTAGGCTGCAAAAGTAAGGCAGGATGCTGACAAAATATCAACATTTTGAGAAAATTTTTTACCACTACTGGCGTGGGTTTCAGCCGATTAGCCCTTTACAGGCCAATTGTTTGTCATGTATTTGTAAACATGGCAATTGCCCAAAAAAAGATTGCTTTTGGCACTGTTTTTTGCCCCAAATTTGCACCATGTTTAAAAAACTACAGCAAAAATGGAAGGTAAACGGAACGGATTTAGCACTGATTTTATGCACTTTTGCTGTTACGGGTACCCTCACCGCTTGGATTAGCCGACAAATAACGGGATGGCTACAGGTTGACAAATACAGTTTCGGCTGGTGGTCGCTCAAAATTGGGGTGCTGCTGCTGGGTTATCAGATAATTATATTGATTATTGGATTTTGCTTTGGCCAGTTTCGTTTTTTTTGGAATTATGAAAAAAAGATACTGCGGAGGCTGGGCATTGGCCGGGGCAACCCCAAACCATCCAATGCCCCTACCCAATTGGCGATTTTTGCCAGCGGCACCGGCAACAATGCGCTTAAAATAATGGAGCATTTCGCCGACCATCCCGCCATAAAAGTAGCTTTGGTTGTATGCAATAATCCCGCCGCTGGGGTACTTGCAATAGCGAAAACGCACGAAATTCCTGTATTATTGATCGAAAAAGGGCGTTTTGCGTCAGATGGCTATGTAAAAGAGTTGGCCAACCGCCCAATTGATTTTATTGCCTTGGCTGGCTTTTTATGGCAGTTGCCCCAGGCCTTGGTAGCGGCTTTTCCCAACCGCATCATTAATATCCACCCTGCGCTGTTGCCCAAATTTGGTGGCAAGGGTATGTACGGTAAGCATGTGCACCAAGCTGTAATTGATGCCAAGGAATTGGAAAGCGGCATCACCATCCATTATGTAGATGAGCAATACGACCATGGGCACACCATCTTACAGGTAACTTGCCCCGTTGATCCAACCGACAATCCCACCAGTTTGGCCGAAAAAGTCCACGGACTGGAGCATGCGCATTATGCCAAAACGTTGGAAAAGTTAATAATGAATAGATAATAATGAATAGTGGGGCTATGGAGGATGACCATGGTCAATGGACGATGGACCATGGACGACCTCAATCGCCAAACCCTCCCAGCAATTCGTGTAACTTCACTGCCTTCAGGCAGGTCCGTGTCCTCAGTCCAATTCGTGTCCCTTTACTTCGAAAAAATCTCCCGCAAACAGAATACCGCTAAAACCAGCTAATCCGTGTAATTCGTGTAATCCATCCAATTCGTGTCCCTTATCCAAAAATGCTGTCCAATTCGTGTCCCTTTCAACCTCAAACAATCCGTGTAATTCGTGCAATCCGCCCCATTCGTGTCCCAAAATGCAAAAATTCTGTTAAAAACACACCCGCTTGATTTTTTTACCCCGCTAAATGGCAACTTTGCTACTCAATCAGGTGAATGAGGCAATTGTATGCGTTATCCTTTTTACTGCTGGGCTTGTCCCTTTTAACCGTTAACCGGGCCCATGCCCAGTTGCTGATAAAGGGTACTGTATTCGACTCTACCAAAGTAAACGGTGTGGAAAATGTGACCGTGGGCAATATGGCCGGACAAAAAATCAAAACCGATTCCTTGGGCCGCTACAGCATTTGGGCCATGGGCGACGACTCCCTCAGCTTTACTTATAGAAACAAGAGTACCCTGCGCTTTGCGGTAAAAGACATCCCCGATTTCCAAAACTTCGATATTGCGCTGTTGATTGTGGTGCCTTCCAAATACAAACAGATCAAAGAGGTGACGGTTTTTTCCAAATCGCACCAACAAGACTCGCTGGAAAACAGGGAGAAATATGCCAAAATTTTCAATTACCAAAAGCCGGGCGTAAAAACCTCGATGGTGAACGGGGCCGTAGGGGCCGATGTAAATGAACTGATCAATGTATTTCGGTTCAAACGCAACAAATACCTCAAAAAATTCCAGTTGCGGCTGGAGCAGCAGGAAAAAGACCGCTACATCAATTACCGTTTTAGTAAAAGGGTGGTGCAACAGCTTACCCAGCTCAAAGGCCCTGCCCTCGACAGCTTTATGGTCATCTTTCGCCCCAGTTACGAATTTACCGCCGGTTCCACCCTCTACGATTTTTACTGGTACATTAAAATGAGCGGCGAGCAATACAAAATGGGCGCCCGAAAAAATGAGTGGGAGAAGCAGTTGGGGTGGCGGAGGGAGGAGGATTGATTAGCTAATATGCTGATGGGATAATTAGCTGATTCCTTTAGAGGTTGGTTTATTCCGTGTTCGCTACCTTGTACAGGAACAATTTGCAAATGTGCAAATATGCAGATGTGCAAATTCCCGTGGAGGTTGGTTTATTCCGTGTTCGCTACCTTGTACAAGGTAGAATTAGCTATTGTGCTGATTTGCTAATCTGCTAATTCATTTATAAGTTGATTTATTTTACATCCGCTACCTTGTACAGCAACAATTAGATATTGTGCTGATTTGATAATTTGTTAATTCAGTCGAGCCATTTATCCCGTTAAACCCTATCCTATCTACATAAAAGGCATCGAGCAGCTTTTTGCACATTTGCAAATCTGCACATCTGCATATTCCCATCAGCACATTATCCCATTAGCTAATCATCACATTATTTTTATCTTTACCAAAATCATCTTGCATGAAAAAAATGTTCGTCCTGCTCTTGCTGCCCTTTACGGCCGTGGCACAGCCCTTTACCCCCAAAGAAATAAAGCAGTGGGAGGCGCAGGCGCAAAATGTTACCATTATCCGCGACAACTGGGGCATACCCCATATCTACGGCAAAACAGATGCCGATGCGGTGTTTGGCCTGCTGTATGCCCAATGCGAAGACGATTTTAAACGGGTGGAGATGAACTACATTGAAAAACTCGGCCGTATGTCGGAGCTAAAAGGCGAAAGCGAATGGCACAACGACCTTTACCTCAAACTCATTATCGACTCGGCAGAAGCTGTAAATGATTATAAAAAAAGTCCCAAATGGCTCAAACAACTCATGAACGCTTTTGCGGCGGGCATCAATTATTATTTGTACAAGCACCCCGAAACCAAGCCCGCCCTGCTCACCCGCTTTCAACCCTGGTACCCGCTGTTGTGGACGGACGGTAGCATTGGCGCCATCAGCACCGGCGATATCACCGAAGAGGATGTGAAACGTTTTTATGCTAGGGCACAAGAAGTACCCAGTGTAGGCATGGCCGATAGACAGGCCCGGCGGGAAATGCTCGGCTCCAACGGCTTTGCACTGGCCCCTTCCAAAACGGCTTCGGGCAATGCCATCCTGTACATCAACCCGCATGTTACTTTTTACTTTAGGCCCGAAGTACAGGTAAGCAGCGGCGAGGGCCTCAATGTATATGGTGCCGTTACTTGGGGGCAGTTTTTTGTGTACCAAGGTTTTAACGAACACTGCGGCTGGATGCATACTTCCAGCAATGTGGATGTGGCCGATATGTACGCCGAAAAAATAGTGAGCAGCAATGGTAAACTGCATTATGCCTACAATGGACAGCAAAAACCCGTTTCCGAAAAGACAATCAGCATCCGCTACCGCAATGGCAGGGATATCCAAACAAAAAAAATCACGGCTTATTATACCCATCATGGCCCCATTATGGGTGTAAGAGATGGCCAGTGGATTGCAGTAAAAGGCAATAACCGTTCTCTTATTAGTTTACAGCAAAGTTGGCTGCGCACCAAGGCCAAGGGCTACGATGATTATAAAAAAATCATGGAGCTGCGTTCGAATACTTCCAACAACACGGTCTTTGCCGACGACAAGGGAAATATCGCTTACTGGCATGGCAATTTTGTGCCCATTAGGGATAAAAACCTCAACTGGGGCAAACCGGTTGACGGCAGTACCAAGGCCACCGAATGGCAGGGCCTGCATCCTTTGGCCGATATTGTACAACTGCATAACCCCGCAACGGGCTGGATACAAAATTGCAACAGCACGCCCTTTACCGCAGCGGGCAGCAGCAGCCCAAAAAAAGAAAACTACCCCCATTACATGGCGCCCGATGGTGAAAATTTTAGGGGCATCAATGCAGCAAGGGTTTTGCAAAATGAAACGGGTTTTACCATCGACAAAACCATTGAAGCCGGGTACAACAAAACCTTGGCCGCTTTTGAAATTTTGGTGCCTGCCTTGGTGGCCGCTTATGATAAAAGCAAGGCCGCTGGCGACAACAGTTTTACCGACTTGGAAGAGCCGATCAAAGTGTTGCGGCAATGGAATTATATGGTATCGGAAAAATCGGTAGCCACTACCTTGGCCATAGAATGGGCCGAGAAACTACCACAGCAAATACGGAAAGTGTATATAGAGGAAGGCGAGCAAGACCAAGTACAATCCGTCACGCTATTTGCGGGAACAGCCAAACCAGCGGAATTGTTGCAACCCTTGCAAGATGCCATACTGGAAATAAAAGTGCGACACGATAAATGGCAGGTGCCCTGGGGCGAATTGAACCGCTACCAACGCATCAGCAGCGATATGGAACAAAAGTACAACGACTATCAGCCCAGCGAACCAGTGCCTTTTGCTGCTTCCACTTGGGGCATGCTGCCCGCCTACAACAGCAAGTATTACACCGGTACCAACCTGCGCTATGGCGTGGGCGGCAACAGTTTTGTATGCGCTGTGGAGTTTGGCCCCCGCATCAAAGCCAAATCCTTATTGGCGGGCGGACAGAGCGGCAACCCTGCTTCGCCACATTTTAGGGACCAATTGATCCGCTATGCCAAAGGGCAGTTTAAGGAAGTACTTTTTTATAGGGAAGATGTGGAGCAACATGCCGAAAAAACATATCATCCCGGAGAATAAACATGATGAAAGCAATCAATATATTTTTAATACTGATAACCGTTTCGCTGCATGCCGCTGCGCAAACTAGCTGCGACATTTTGATAAAAAATGGCAAAGTAGTGGATGGTACGGGCAATGGCTGGTACCATGCCGATATTGCCATCAAAGACGGAAAGATAGTAGCGGTACAAAGAAATATCACCATGGCCGCAGGCCGCACCATTGATGCTAAGGGTTTGGTAGTGGCCCCTGGTTTTATTGATGTGCATACCCATATCGAGGGTGACGAAGTGGCAACGCCCACGGCCAACAATTTTATTTTGGATGGGGTTACCACTGTTATTACCGGCAACTGTGGTTCATCGCAGGTAGATATCGGCAGGTACCTGCATTGGATCGATTCGCTACGGCTATCCATCAACGTAGCTTCCTTGGTGGGGCACAACGATATTAGAAAAGCTGTAATGGGCAGGGCCAACCGTGATGCTACCGAAGCCGAGCTGTTGCAAATGGAAGCGCTCACCGAAAAAGCCATGCAGGCAGGTGCCGTGGGGCTATCCACGGGGTTGATTTATATACCCGGCACTTATACCAAAACCCCCGAAATCGTCCGTTTGGCCAAACAAGCAGCCCGCTACAACGGTGTGTATGCCACCCATATGCGGGATGAGGGCGACAGCGTTATACAGGCCATCGAGGAAGCCCTTTTGATTGGCAAAGAAGCCAATATCCCGGTGGAGATTTCGCATTTTAAATTGAGCGGACAACAAAACTGGGGCCGCAGCCAAGAAACCCTGCCCATGGTGATTGCCGCCCGCCAAAGCGGCTTGGACGTAACGATTGATCAATATCCCTACACGGCCAGCAGCACCAACCTCGGCACTTTGTTGCCCGATGAAATTTTGGCCGATGGGCAGGATTCCATTGTGGCCCGATTGGGCAGGCCCGACATACAAAAGCAAGTGGCCGACTATATTGCCATGAAACTGAAAAGGCGCAAACTAAAGCACCTAAGCTATGCCGTGGTAGCTTATTACAAGGCCGACACTACCCTCAACGGCAAGAGTATTGAAGCCATCAACTTGTTAAAAGGTAGAAAACATAAAATAAAAGATGAAGCCGCCACAGTAATGGAAATGATGGTGCAGGGCGGTGCCGGTATGGTATTCCATGGCATGGGCGAACCCGATGTGCGCCAGATATTGCAATACCCTTTTAATATGTTTGCTAGCGATGCCGGTATCCGTGAGTTTGGCAAAGGCTCGCCGCATCCCCGTGGTTATGGCACCAATGCCAGGGTGCTGGGCAAATATGTAAGGGAAGAAAAAATCCTTTCGCTGGAAGAAGCCATCCGCCGCATGACTTCCCTGCCCGCACAAAAATTTCAGTTGAACCATATCGGGTTGTTAAAGCCCGGCATGCAAGCAGATATTGTGGTGTTTGACGAAACCAACGTGATGGATAAGTCTAGCTTCGACAATCCGCATCAATACTCCGTAGGGTTTCAGTTTGTATTGGTAAACGGACAGGTAGTGGTGAACAATGGGCTACACACGGGCACCCGTAGCGGCAGGGCTATTTATGGGCCGGGATTGGTGCAGTAATTTGCCAATGTGCGGATGGGCAAATCTGCAAAATTTGGATTGTTAGGGTCTGCGGGATAGCAAGTAATGCGCTGATATGATAATGAAATGTCTATCACGCTTCGGCGGTGCCAAGGCCCTAGTGGCAGTCTTTGCCCAATAACATTTACCACTAATCAATCAAAAAATAATCGCTAATCTAGCGTCAAGTATCCAGTATCCGTGTTCAAATAATCAGCAGTGGCCTTTAGGGCCAACGGATGTTTTTCATACTTTTACAATATGGAAAAGGAACAAGTAACATTAGGTGTTGGCACCCGGCTACAGCATACCCAATACGGTCCCGGTGTAATCGTTGGCGTTAAATACGCCGTGTATATCATTGCGTTCATCAACCACGGCATCAAGGAAATAGATAAAACCGATACCAACTTGGACGAGTTTATCCCGGCCGATGTAAGTGCCGAAGTGGAAACCGTATCGCAGGTTGAAACCTCCTTACTTAAAATACTCCGGCTCTGGAGCGACGTGAACGAACTGGTACCGCTGGGCGACCGCTGGCAGGGCGGCACCCTATTGCTACAGCCCGCCGACAAAACCCTAAAGCCCAAGGAAATACCCGTGGAGGATTTCTTTCACAAAATAGTGATGCTGCGGGACAGGCTGCGGGTGCTGGAGCAAAACATCAACAGCCACAAAAAGCTGGGCGACGAGGACAAAGTAAATATGCAGCAATACATTACCCGCTGCTATGGCTCACTCACTACTTTTAATGTATTGTTCAAAGACAAGGAGCATTGGTTTGTGGGGGATAAGAGTGGGAAGGAATGACGAACCACGGATTATAATAAGATTGCACGGATTACACGAATTATAATAGTGAATTTTGAATGTGGAATGCAAAAAATTTCGGGTAGTGGTATAAGAGCAAGCATGCGTAAAAATTAATATAGGAAATATCACAACGGGCTAATTCGTGTAATAAGTGTCATTAGCCATAATTCGTGTAATCAAAGTCAAATAAATATAGTACTTGAAAAAGCAATAGTCCTCACAACTTTATTCGCCTACTGCCTCTCCGCATCCGCCCAGCCTTGGCGTAAGCTGCACCATAAAGCTATTGTGGTAGATACCCACAACGATGTGCTGTCAACCGCCAGTATCAAGGGCTTGAACGTGGCGGGCGACCTCAGCGGCCAAACCCATTCTGATCTGGCACGATTCGCCAAGGGCGGCGTGGATGTACAGGTGTTTTCCATTTTTTGCGATGAGCGGCAGGAAAATCCCTTTCAATTCGCCCTGCGGGAAATCGACTCGCTGGATGCCATTGTAGCAAGAAGTCCTAACCACGCCATGCTGGCCAACAGTTACCAAGCATTGCAACAGGCCATCAAAGCGGGCAAACTGGCCTGCATGAAGGGTGTGGAAGGCGGCCACATGATTGAAGACGACCTGCAAAAACTGGACAGCCTGTACAAACGGGGCACCCGCTATATGACCATCACCTGGAACAACTCTACTAGTTGGGCCACCAGCGCCAAAGACGAAACAGACCCCAACTGGAAGCGGCCCAAGGGGCTTACCGATTTTGGCAAACAGGTAATCCGCCGCATGAACCAATTGGGCATGTTGGTTGACCTGAGCCATGTGGGCGAACAAACTTTTTGGGATGCCATGGCCATCACTGCCAAGCCTGTATTGGTATCGCACAGTTGCGTATATACGCTTTGCCCCCACCGCCGCAACTTAAAAGACGACCAGATAAAAGCCGTGGGCAAAAATGGCGGTGTGATACATATCAACTTTTACAGCGGTTTTTTGGACAGCAGCTACGAAAAGCGCATGGCCCGTTTTACACAAAACCACCAAGTATCCGTTGATTCTTTAAAAGCCCTCAAATGGTCGGGTTAAGAAATAGAAGAATGGCTCGCCAAACAATATCCCGCCGAAGCACAGGCACTGCGCCCGCCCTTGAGCCTATTGATTGACCATATTGATTATATTGTAAAACTCATTGGGGTAGAGCATGTGGGCCTGGGCAGCGACTTTGATGGTATCGAATCCTTGCCACAGGGATTGGAGGGGGTGCAGGATATGCCGGCCATTACGCAGGCCCTACGGCAGCGGGGTTATAGCAAAAAGGATGTAAAAAAAATACTGGGCGGCAATTTTTTGCGGCTGTTGCAGGCAAATGAGGAGCGGTAATGTTTTGTTGTTCTTTTGTTGTGAACCAATAACGCTTAATAAAGTTTCCTTATCAACTTATATAAAATCGGCAATCTGCTAGCTTTGTTGCCCAAGCCCGGCGCTGCTGCTTTTATAAACTTGTAGATGGCCGTATTGGTGCTAATGCTTTGTAACCCATCCAAGTAAATGGTTGATGGGATATAAAATGCATTGGGATGATAATATGTATGCCGAAAAGCCAATTGCCTTCCTGCTTTATTAATAAAAGAAATATTTATCCAAAAGCTGGTTGTGCTCATCATATTGTTTGCCAACAGTGTTTCATGCAGTTGTTCTTTGTTGATATACCGTACACTATCTACCAATGAAAACAGTCGCTCAAAATCAATATTGTTTTCCTGCATCTCAAATGCTTTTTCGTCTTCATCCCTCGGGCTTCTACCCGAATAGGTTCCCTTTTCTACCTTGGTTTTAAATATGGCAATCTGCTTCTTGCATTCTTGAAAATCCTTTTCTGTAAAATCCAGCTCTTCAAAACCGGTGCGGCCATTAAAAATAGTGGGCAATTGCTTTAGCAGTGCTTCAGCAGCGCCAAATGGAATATTACTTGGTTGCGGATTGATGTTTATATCCTTATCCTTTGCGCTTTTGCTTTCTTCCAGTTCAAACCCTGTTTCTGTGAGGTGATACACCAATTCTGCAACAGCATGGTGAAAGCAACCCGATGTCCCTTTTTCTAACTTAATGCTTGTAATATTGGCAATTGAAAAATCATCAAAAAGCGATTGGAGTCTTTTTTTGTACTGCTGTTTGGTATGCAGGTTATAATACAATAGGCTGTCGGTGGTATAATGATAGGCCAGTTCTTCGTCTGCTTTAACAAAGCTCAGTTTGCTTGCTACTGGCGCAAAAGGGAGGCTTCCGTAATATTTCCACTCTTCGTTTTCGTATGTGCTTGTAAACAACTCGTTTCCTTGCACACCCCATTGATACTTTTTACCGTAAGTAAAAAAAGTGGGCTGCGGTTTGGAACTGGTTGTTTTGTCCAAATATAGATAGCTGGTATCTATACCGCCGTTCGGCTGCAACTTAAAAATCATGCCATCTGCCACTGCGTACAAATTACCATTTTTGCAGGCTACTGTTCGAATCCTTGGCAGTTTCCATTGGTAGGTTTCCGTAAAACCGGCGGCCATTTTGCCATAACCGCCATTCTTTTTTTCAATGTATAGGTCATCGCTTTCCGCATCAATAAAAAAGTCGGACACCCCCGGCAGCCATTTCCAATCAATGCTATCGGTTTTGGAATAAAACACAAGGTTTTCTTGTGCTACCACCAAATATCCGGCCCAAATACCCACCTGTGTTATTTCCGGGCGGCTTTCCATGTTGGTTTTTTTGTACTTACGCTGGTCCAACGGCGTGGGCAGTTCTTTCCAAGTTGCGCCATTATCCAAGGTAAGTGCCAATGCATTCCATAAAGAGCCGATAAGGCCCTGGTGACGCTGGTTAAAAAAAATACGGGCATAACGTTGTTTTGTTGTGGGTATCGCCAGTTTACGCCAGTTGCTACCAAAGTCGCTACTATAAGCTATCCCACTGCCCGACACACTCATCCAAACCTCCCCGCTGTTATTGTGCACCGCATGATCAACCCAACCATCTTGGCCAAAATCTACTTTCGCCCAACGGGCACCGCCGTTAACCGTACGGAAAATGATATTATGCTTATCGTTGTTATAGATAAACCCAGATACAATCCCGGTATCGCTGTTAAAAAAATTGACATTATCGATTTTTGCATCAGCCAATGGGGCATTCCCTACCTTCGATGTTTTCCAAAATTGCTTCCACCCTGGGCTTGTAGCAACTTCACCCATGGCAGAGGCGAGAAACAATGCCCCTGATTTATCAATACCGAAGCTAATATGGTTGCTTTCAAATTCCAACAAAGGCCTTATTTGTTGCTGCCCCATTAGTGTGTTGGTAAGGAAACCGCATATCAATATGTAAATGCCGAAAGTTTTCATTTTTGTAAAGAAGCGTTTACTGTTGGTGGAATATACTCGCCTTAACATGGCAATCAGTCAACAATTTATCACTTTTATTCCAATCTGTCAAAACGGGTGTATTGCAAATTCCCTGAGCGGGTCGGTCGCAAAACTGCTGCAATAAGCTGATGGCCGAATACCTAACCTGTTGGTCAAAGACCAGACAGGGGCATCCAATAACCCGATGGCCGGATACCCAACCTGTTGGTCAAAGACCAGACAGAGGCATCCAATCTAAACTAAGCCCTATTCCCACCATTCATCCATACGGCATACCATTCATCAAATCACCCTAAAAGCCCCTCCTATTCCATAAGTAATTAATAATCAATAATTTATAATAAAACACAAAGCAAACTACCATTTTATAATTAGTATTATGTTTTGCATAGTACTAATTCTGTGCCTATCTTTGTGTAACAAAACAAAAAAACAAATTTTTAAAAGTATAAACTCAAAGTCATGAAACAAACAACAACTAATGTACTGAGCGGCTTAAGCCACCAACATTTGAACCAACTAACTACCATTGTAAGCGAAACCTTAGCTACCGATCTGCTGGTAAAAAGTAGGTCGTTTGGCTCCGCCGATTTATGGCATATCCAACGCCAGCGCAGGCGCATCCCTGTAAGAAGGGCCAGTTTTTAACAGGATTATTTATAAGTATAGCCTTACCCCGGTATCATATCCGGGGTTTTTTATGCATTGCCAGCATCAATAATGGATGATGATAACCCCATCGGCACCACTACCGCCGCCAATTGTGTTTGCACCATATTGAATACCACTGGCACCACCGCCACCGGGCACTAGGCCGCCAGCAGGGTTACCATTTCTAAAAATCACTGTGGCACCCGTGGTATTGTACAGGTAGGTTTGCCCCACACCGCCGCTTTCGGGGTTATTGGGCGCATCGCCACCACGGCCGGCCTTGCCGCTTTCGTAATAAGTGGTGGCATTGTATGGAAAAAACGAGCGCTCTTGCGACCTTCCGGAGCCACCCGACAAACCTATATAATTGGCAAAAGTACCCGATACGCTATAACTGCCCCCAATACCGGCCTGGCAATTGCTGGCGGTAAGGAACAAAGCGCCTTGGCCAGCACCACCAGTAAGGGCAACCGTACCCACCGTACAAACAGAGCTGGTACCGTTGCTGGCCGTTACAGATACCGACCCGGTACCGCCATCGCCCGTGGAATAGTTGATCACATCGCCGGGGTTTACCGTAAAATGGGCCTTCACATAACCCCCGGCGCCACCACCCGCCAAAATATTGCCGCCACCGCCGGCACCCCATACTTCCACCAAAATTTTGGTAACACCGGTCGGCACCGTCCATGTGGCCGCGGTAATCGAACGCAGCGTTACAAAGCTGTTGTATTGGCACATATCGTCCCAAGCCATGGTGCCATTGCCATTGCTGCGCAGCACCTGCCCGCCCGTACCTGCCGATCCATTCACCCTTAAGGAACCGGTGGTATTGATGTCGCCCGTAACATCCAAAGGATAATTGGGTGATAGATTGTTGATGCCCATCCGGCCATTGCCCCTAAAAGTGGCGATAAAACTACTGTCCGACTTTACATCGAGGAATTGTCCACTGTTGGAATTGTTTTCCGCATAGCCCTGAAAGAGTAGCCTGCGGGTATTGTTCACGTTCCTAAACTCCATACTGCCCGAACCCAATGCGGTGGAGTCGAGCAACAGCAGTCCCGACTGGTTTACGCTGCGGTGGTTTACCTGTAAGCGCCCCGTGGGTGCCGTTGTACCAATGCCCACGTTTTGGGCCATGCCCGTTAGGGCCTGCAAACAAATTGTCAATGCTATCAAAATCCGGATCATATCTAATAATTTGCACTAAAGTACCAAAATTATCAAAGTCCGTCATTATATGTGGCTGTAGCCCAGAATGTCGTTTTTTTACCACCTAGCCCCCAACCCACGCCCGTAGCTTTACAACACAAAATCAATTACCATGCAACGCAAACAATTTTTAGCCAGCGCCCTCATGGCCCTACCGGCATTGGCTTGGGCAAAAAGTCCTTTCAAAACAACTATAGCCACCCCAGACCCTTTTGTGGTTGATGCAGGCCAATCCCGCTTTGGCGAAATCGTAAAGTTTTTGGGCGTACACCCCAACGACCTGAAGATTTCGGGTAAAGACACGGGTGGCCAACTTTCGGTATTTGAATACACGGGACTGGGCAAAGTGGGGCCCATGCTGCATGTACATTTTGAGCAAGACGAGATTTTTACTGTGATTGCAGGGGAATATCGCTTTGTGGCGGGGGAACAAACTTATGTGTTAAAAGCCGGGCAAACCATCTTCCTGCCCCGCAATATCCCGCATACTTGGATACAACTGACCGATACGGGCAAAATGATTTATTTTTTACAGCCCGCCGGTAAAATGGAGGAGTTCTTTAGTTACATGAATGGCTTAAAAGAACGGCCCAGTGCCGAAGAGATGGACCGCATACATGCCCAGCATCAAATGAAAGTGGTAGGGCCGCCATTGAGTTTGTAAATTTAACCGTACTTTGATCATCACAAATCATTCATCAGTAATTTGCTGTTAAAAGATTTTATACCGCCGCCAGATGTTCAGGCCTTTGTGCAGTTGTACCGCATTGTACACCTGCAGTTCGATAAAGGGCAGGAAGTGCCGCACAAAGCTTATCCACCGCGGCCCGAGCAATGCCTGGCATTTTATCCTTATGATACGGAAACGGTGGTGTACAAAAACGCAGGTACAATCATCAAAGATTTGCCGGTGGTGCTGTATGGCCAGTTTTCGGAGGTAACAGAGCGCATGATCGGCCACCGGTTTTTAGTGTTTCAAATCGTATTTAAGCCGGGTGCCCTTTTTAAATTGTGTGGTCTTTCATCGGCTGTTATTACCAACCAATATTTGGATGCGGAAACTTTTTTCTCGAGCGAGTTGCGGTTGGTAAACGAACAATTGTACCATGCACCCCACTATGCGGCCATGCTGGAAGTAATCAACCGTTTTGTAAGGGGGCTGATTAAAAAACAACAGCGTAGCCACCTGCCCATTGATACGGTATGCGAACTACTGCTCAATGGCCAACAAACCTGGAGTCTATCCAAAATGGCCCATGCGGCCTGCCTCAGTACCCGTCAATTGGAGCGGCTTTTTAAAGAACGTACAGGCGTTAACCCCAAACTGTATGGCCGCATCATCCGCTTCGATAGGGCCTTTCGGCTCAAAAATTCCCGACCCCATTGGGATTGGTTGCGCATTGCCATGGAATGTAACTACCACGACTATCAGCATTTGGCGAAGGAATACAAAGATTTTACGGGCCTTTCGCCTACGGCTTTTTTTGAGGTAGAAAATAAGGCCCCCGAACGGGAGTTTGGATTGAGCGAGGGGTATTACGCTGACGTTTCCACCTAAATGATGCATGACCCTTCAATTATTTCACGGTGCTTTTGGCGCCCGCAAAAATACTTTTCCATATTAGGTTGAAGAAGGATTTGGTAACCACCCTTTTAAAAGCCATATCGCCTTTGCGGGGATCGCCATCGGCCAGGTTTTTATTTTTCATAAAAAGGTTGGCCGCTATGCTTAGTAGGTCTCTATCGTCTAGCTGTCCTTTATCCTCTAATTTTAAAAGATTTATTTTTAAATCATCATATATAAGTATGGCCTCTCCCTCCGATTTAAGGTCATCGCCCCGCATATTAAATGTGTAACTGTGGATATTGCCCTTTATGATAGAAGCCATGCCAAGCGGCTCCGTAACAGGATTGAGTTGTACCCCTTTAAAGCCGCCTATTTTACCCGAAACACTAAATGCACCATTGGGTGCGGTAAGCGGCAAATTCCATACAGAAGTAACGGGTGCCAAATTGAGAAAACTTGCCGTGGCGGTCATCGTCATGGTACCATTGTTCCGCTTGTAACTTTCCATATTGGTGAAGTTGTTAATGGTAGCATTCACCTTTTCAAAAGCCACCACCCCCGTCTTTTTTGAAAGGGCGCCCCTTTCTTTGTAATGTATGGCGCTGTTATTAGCTTTCAGCGTTTTTATATAAATGCCCGTTTTCATCTTTTGCAGTAACTGATGCGGATACTCGCCTATCTTACTTTTCGTATCCGGTGTCACCGTTCTGTCGTTAAAGATGTTCAACACGGCCTGTAGTTCGGCCCGATCGGCCACAATTGCATTTTCCGTTATCAACTTCTTAATATCGGTGCCGTACAATTGTATGTTGTTAAACCGGAGATCGTACCTGTCTTTTTGCACCTTTAAGGTTTTTACAAAATCTGCCTCGGAAAGCGAGGGAATAGCGGCGACACTCTTTACGGTAATCGTTGCGCCACTATTGTCCACCGAAAAAGGTCCGATATTGATGTTGTACATATCATCCTTTGTAGAAAGGGAGAAACCCGTACCGGATAAGTTCCATTTGCTGTTGGTAATCAAAGTAAGCACATCGGTGCCATTAAAAATACTGTCGATATTGCTGGCATTGAAACGCAGGTTTTTTAAAATAAGTGGGGCGGTACTATTTTCACGGCTAAAAATAGTTGCCGTAACGTTGGTGAGGCGTATATTTTTCACAATGGCGCCATCGAAAAATTCGTTATCAATATCTACAGTTTCGTTGGCCTCCTTGGTTTTTCTGCCCTTATAGATACTCACCGTTCCCCCATCCGTAGTAAGCGAATCCGCTATCAACCGACGATTGATGATAAAGGCGTTGGTGGATAGGCCAGACACACGGCTGCCGATCAACTCGGATAATTTTTTGTTGTTGTTCAAATCCGTCTGCACAAAATGATCCACTTTTAAAAACCTGTCCCGTGCATTGTAGGTTACCCCTTCAAAGCGTAACAGCCGGTTGGTGACTTCATTTTTTGAACTGACTGTTTTTACGGAAGCTACTACGTCTTTTATAAAATAGCTGATGATTTTATCGTAATTACGGGTGCTGTCTATCTGCAGGTTTTTTAGGTCGATGTTGATGCCCTCTAATAAAGTATTGGGCGGATGGGTTCCCTTTGCAAAAGCCACAGTTCCGTCGAGTATCCTTACCTCCTCCGCTTGTATGCTCTTAAACCTGCCGGTTAATTTTTCATAAATGGCCAAGGTATCGGCAGCAGAAAGTGTGGGTTCGCCCGTTTTTCCGGTTTTGATAATGGTTATATAAGGCCGTATGATCTCTATTGATTTTGCCTGCGCCTTATTTTGCTGAAGAAAAGCAGTCATATCTACCCCCCGTACCGAAAGCCGCTCTATCACCACATTAAAAATCATTTTGGCATCCTCCACAGTATCGCCAGTATACAATTGGCGCTGCAAAGAATCCTGTTGCAACACAATATTATAAAATGAAGCATTGCCCCCCACTTCATCAATATTACTGCTGTCGTAGTGAATATAATAGGCCCCCTCCGTACCTTTTACCACTGCATTTTCAATCGTATTTCTTACAATGCTTTTTTTATTGGCCTGCCACCATATTAGCCCTGCTACTACGGCAACAACCAGTATCACGAACAAGTACTTAACTCCTTTTTTCATTCAAAATAATTAAAACGGACATTTAAAAAGGCAGGCCGATGGCAATATTGAGTATCAAGTTTTCCCTGCGCCAAGTTTTTGAGCCAAAATTGATTTCGTTCAGTACCCATTTGCGCCCATCGGGCAGGTACGGTTTTCGTAAAGGGATACCCAAGTCTGCCCGGATCAACAATACCGTAGCATCAAAGCGTAACCCAATGCCGGTGGACACGGCTATTTGCTTGTAAAAATCCTTGGTCAATTTTCCTGCTGCACCAAAAAGCAGCGTGTCTTTTGTCCATATATTACCCGCATCCAAAAATACGGCTGCGCTCAGTTGCGGTGTAATGGGTATGCGCAATTCAGTATTGGCCAAAAACCGATAGTCACCGCCAATCAGTTGAAAAAGGCGCTGGTCTTCGGCGCTGGGTTTATAAGTGCCTGGCCCCAAACTACGGGAGCGGAAGCCACGCAAAGAGTTGGAGCCGCCGATGGTATACAGTTTGGTAAAAGGCAGTAACCTTGAATTGCCGTAGGGCATGCCGATGCCCACCGATATCCTGTTGGCCCATTGAAAATTATTGGTAAGCTGCCGGGTAAAGTGCAAATCGGCATCCAGTTTTACGTACTGCGCAAAAGGCACTCCGAATATGTTCTTACTCCTTAAATCTTTTGCACCCGTTATCAATCCTGCAATGTTTCCCGAAAGATCAATCCCGGCATTAAAATATATTTTATTGCGGCTGGCCCTCATATTGGAATTGTACGTGTATGAGGCATACGAACCCAGCAGGGCTTCAGAATATACGGTTAATAACAAAGAGGGGTTAACAGCGGCTTCCTTCATAAACGAATCGGTAATGGCCGTTGCCTGCAAGTAGCTAAGGGCCACCGGCGCTACCGTAAATTGCTTTTGCAGGTTGGGCTTCCACGTAAACTCGTATTGAAAGCGGAAAATGTTCTTGGTGTAAAAAACATCCTTCCTAAACCATTCATACCCCAGTAAAAAATTGGTAATAGGTGGATAGAAATTATTTTCCTTGATGCGCACAAGTGGAAAATACAAGCGGGGTATTTTTAGCGACACTTCCGTACCCACCCGATAGTTGCTGTTTTTGATAGAGTCGCCACCGGCTATTGTTTCAAAGCCTCCATATACTTTTACCCCCAATTGCTCGGCCCCGCCAAAAGTATTGCGGTTGCGCCAATTGATACTTGCCTGACTGCCATAGTAATTGTTTTCTTTGGTAAAACCATTGATTTCCGCCTGTATGGATTTTTTCTTTGCCGGGGTAAGGTAATAATTTGCATGAAGGGCATAGGCCGTATCAGACCGTGTCGTGTCTTTTTCAAATGTGTTTTTTACAAACTTGAATACGCCTAGGTTGATCAGTCTGTTTAAAGTAGCATTTTGGTCGCGGCTGCTGTATATGCTGCCCGGGCGATAGGTAATGGCATGTGCAAACAGTTGCGGTTTAAAACGCAGTGCAGTTGTCCTTATCTTAATACCATCGAACACCTCCATTTTGTTGCGGAGTGTATCCCTCCTTGGCCTTGCCCCTGTTGCCGAAAGTGAATATTGGGGTATAACACTGATGCTGCTGATGGTGTAAGGATGCTTGGCCTGTTCCGGGGTTTTCTTTTTGATACTTAAATACAGATATACTTGGCGGTTGCCCACGGTACTATCTGCATAAGCCATCAGGTAGTCGGGGTTAAAATAATAATATCCCTGTGTTTTTAAAAAGAGATCCAGCCTGTCACGCTCTGCCGATATTTCGCTCAGCCTGTACGGCTTACCCGTTTTTAGCAATCCGTTTTCTTCGGAGTTCTGTGCCAACAAATTCAGCAGCACGGTGCTGTCTTTTATCCACTCTATTTTTCCGATGGTGTATTGGGGCTGTACCTGCGCCGTATAATGCGCTTTGATAAAATAGGAACCGGTATGGGTGGTATCGCCCTGTACCGTGGTATGAAAATAGCCCAAGTTTTCCATGTACGACTGCATGTTTTCAGCAATGGCCTTTGCATTGATCCGATTGCTGAGCACCGGCGGCTCGCCCAGTTTTTTGCGGAGCAGGGCCCGGAGGCCGGTTTCCCTTTTGGGTTCGCCTATTACATACCAAAACCAAACCTTGTAGGGCTGCCCCAGCAAAAATTTATTGGGTCTGGGCAATGCGGCCGGCTTCAATGTTTTTCTCAACGACCGGGCAGAGCCCGCCGTTTCTGGATGCTTTTCCACCTTGATGGTGGCCCCACGGTATAACCTTTCCCCTTCGGGCAAAAAACGTTGCACACTGCACGATTGGATGAGCAGCAGTAATAGAACAACGCCTATGGTAAAAAAATGCCTCATTCGTTTTGTGCTTTTTTTGCTTTCCGCTTTCTTCCAAACAATTCCCTGAACTTGTTATAGTCCATGGTTACCACAAAAGCCAAACCCGTTTCTACCACATATCCATCCAGCACCGCTTCAAATTGATTTTTGGTATATGCCCGCAGCATGTACTTTCCGTCGCCAGTTAGTTTGTACGCAATACTGATATCCGGTTTAAAACCGTTGCTGTTGGTTGCATTGGCCTTGGCCGCCCCATCCTGCCCTTCTATACCAAAGTTTTTACCCACGCTCACCGTTAGCCTATCGTTGGCAAACGATTTACTTACCGCAACATTCAGGTCTGTCCGTTCCGTGCTGCCGCCTCCCGAAAAATCATTGTAAGCGTTCAGGTTCAGGTCAATATCTACGCCTTTTATCAGGTCGTTGGCAATTTCGTTTAATGCCGAGGAAAGGAACTGGCTTACGCTTTGCCTTGCAATATCACTAAAATTGGTGCCGTTCCCTTTAAAGAAATCACTGCTCTGCTCGCTCACAAAACGGTTCAGCAACAGCAAGGAGAACACTTGCTTGTTGAGCGCTGCAGGGTCTGCACGCATTTGCTGCAATTTGTTCTCAATGGTAGTACGCAGGTCGTTGTTGAGCAGGCTGCTTTGTTCGGGCAATTGCACATCAAAATTAATGGTGGGCTTGTTGAGCGGCCCCGTAAGGTACAGTATCACTTTAAATGGCAGTTTTTGATTGAATGAATTGGCCAATGTGGATGATACATCGGTAACTTCATTATCCAACAAGCTTTTGGAAGAGGTATTGGCTATATACTCCGCCGTAATGTTAACGATGGCATTCAAGGGCGTACCGGCAAATGTAATGGTGCTTCCCTTTAACAAATTGAATTTTCGTTGTAGGAATTGGTAGTGTAGGTCGTAATACCCTTTGTCCAGTTCATATATCCCCGCAAGCACAATATTGCCACCAGGGTCCACACCTGCATTGAGGTTGGCATCCCCTTGCACCCTTACTTCATCACCCGTATTGGGGTCTAAAATAATGGTAAGCGCTGCCGCTTTGGCTACGTTGATATTGAGGTTATAGTTTAAGAATTTAGCAAAAGCAGCTTTGGCCTCCCGTTCGGGTTCCAATTTAATAACCGGAGGATTAAAGTTAAAAGTATCCTTGTCGATAAACCGCACCACTGTTTTACCATCATCTTTGGCATAGCTTGCTTGCGGCAACACGATTGTTACATCACTTTTATCGTTCAGCGAAATATTGCCTTGTATATCGGGAACCGCGGAGGAGCCTTTAACAGCCACATTTACATCCACTGCTGCATATCCATACACTTGGTTGTAGATCGCTTTTTTGGCATTTACCAAAATAAAGTCATTGGCGTTTACATTTAAACTAAGGTCATACTCCAAGGTGTTTCTGGCGGTAATGTTACCATTGATTCTTAAGGCATGGTTTACGGAATCCATGATGCTAAACCGGTTAAAATTGATGGTAGGATAATTTAATGTAATCCGTTGGTTGTTGATGCTGTATAAAGTGCCCAACTGGGTAGCGGCAAACCGAACCGTGTCGAAATTAACCTGACCGTTCCAACGGGGCTCGGCAAATGTGCCATCCAATTTTATATTACCGGAAATATTGCCGCCTACCCTTTGCAACTGTCCGGCAGAAAAGGCTTCGGCCATTTTAACATTCAAGCGCTTCAGTTGTACATCTGCATCAAACTGTCTTTCGGTATTGTTCAAATAGTAATTGCCATTGATAACAATATCATTCCCGTTGCCTGTTAGGGCCAAGTCGGCAGCAATATTGTTGTCCGATACCTTTTTCGCATTCGCTGTCACATCACCCAGCGGTTGTTGCATATACTGTAGGCCGCTGATGGTGGCAGTGCCAGTAAAGGCGGGCAGTGTCTTTTTAAAATCGCTTATCGTCGCTTTCATATCCAATAGGCCGGCCAGCAAAATGGTATCCCGCTTAAAAAGGGAGCTAATACTTTTGAGGTTGAAATTATCTATCGCAAGATCCACCGGGCTATCGGGAACAAGCTGCTGGCTCCGTGCGGCTATTTGTGCCGTATCGCTGTTGATTACAAAATTATTTACAATAAGCCCTTGGGGCGAATACGATATATAATTATTGGGGGCCACCCTCCATTTTTCGTAATTCAATAATAGGCTGTCCTTTAGGAAGAAGGAGTAGACTTGATTTTTTACATAGGCAGTGGCAGCTACACCAAACCAGTCTTTGCTATTTGCGTCTTTGGTGAGGGCGTTAAAGGAAAGGCTGTCTTTGGCCGCTGCGCCGCTGATGCTGGTTAGGTACAAGGTGTTGCCGGTTGTTTTAAGGGTATCAAATGTAAGGCCGTAATTGATGCGGCCATTCTTTGAATTGATATCAACGTTGCCATTTGACACTCCCATACTGGTATAAGCGAGTTGTGGAACCGTAGCCCTAAAGTTTAAGGCACTATCTGTATCGGCCGATGCATAGCTTCCCACAAAATTGATGGTGGCATAACTGGTAAGCCCCGGTACAAAGCCCGTAATGAGGGGACTGGGGTAGATGGTGCCTTTGATGCCAAACTGTTGGTCGGGTATATTGGCGGCCAGCGGCTGATTGCCCGGCAGTTTATAATAATTGTTGATGTACTGCTGCAAGGAAGGGCCGATTTTATCATAATCAAAAGCACCGCCAGCATGGATATCAGCAAATGGTGCATTGAGCACAATTGAATCAATACCATTGAGGGAGGAAGCGATGAGCGAAATGGAATCCGTTTGGTAACGGTCTTTGCCCGTTTGTATTTTTATACTATCCGCAAACAAGGTAGCATTGAGGCTACGGGGCTGTAAGCTTTTAGCACTTATGATGGTATGCAGTGATACATTGATGGTATCTTTTGTAAAATTCAATTTATTGAGCCGAGCCGTATCAACATACAATTCCGCATCAAAAACCGGATACTGGTTGCGCACATCAGCATCCAAGGTATAACTAAGCTTTACATTGTTATCGTTAATCTTTCCGGTACTGCTAATCAATCCGTTTGCCAAGTTGGCATTGATAAGGGCATTGTGGTAGTTGTATTGATTGTATTCCAAAGAAGCTATATCTGCTTTTATGGATGAACGCATGGTTTTATAATCAAAACCGGTTCCTTTGGCAGTAAACTTACCCGCTACACTGCCCAGCACGCTGTCTTGCTTAATCAGCCTTCCTATGGCAAAACCTGGCGTGGTTAAATACAAATCGTAGTTGGCCCGCTGCGGGTCTTTGATGTTTTTGATAAACCCTTTAACAGTTACTACCCCGTAGCTGGAGTTTACCTTCAGGTCGGTGGTTATGTTTTCTGTATTACCGCTCAGTTTGCCTGAGGCAGATACTTGCTCGGGCAAATCGAGTTTTTGCAATAAGGCGGGGGGCAAAAATCCTACTATCAGGTTCTTGGTAAATGATGCATCGGCTATATCAAAGCCATACTGCAACCGCTTGGGGTCGCTGATGTTGTTGAGCATTACTTTGCCATTAAATACAATGCCTTGGCCAGACGCACTGATATTGGCCACCATATCATTTTTATTGCCGGTCAATCTGCCGCGCAGGTTAATAATGTCAGGTAGGTTCGCCAACTGTGCCTGGTTTTTGGCGGGCACAAACCTAGCAAGGTCTTTTTTCAAGATATACCCTTTGTCAATAAAGAGGTCAAAAGAAAACCGCTCAGGGTCGGTGAGGTTATGCAAAGTACCCCTAGCGTTGAAGCGGCTACCAGCAAGACCCGCAAATTGCATATAAGGAATATTCAGCTTTTGCAGGTTCCCCTCAAGGGTAGTATTGGTGGTAAAAGATTGGTTGCCAAACTGCGCCCGTGGCAGCGACTTATCCAAGGAGGGCATCAGCGCATATATGTCGTTAAGGCCAACAACGGCATTATCCAGCTCTACCGTCAGCTGTGTGCTTTGTGGATATTTTATAATAGCCACCACACTGTCGTATGTAAGCAATAAAGATTTTCGTATCAGGGAACGGGGTGTTTTTAGATACAGTTCCGTGGCAGCAAGCAACGTATCGCTAAAGAAGAATTTGGCATGGGCAGTATCCAATGCAAAGCCGCCCTTGTCTTTAAAAGAAAACGACGATACCAATGCCGCCGTGGTTTGTTTTGAATATTGAAAATCCGAAACCGCCCCGTTGATATCATGGGCATCCAGATGGCTAAAATCCAAGCCGCCTTTTGCTGGCATATTATTGTTGTCGAACTTTACTTGTGTATGCTTTATATTGACTTGCTTGGCTGCAAAATGCCAGGGCAAAGCAGTGGCGGGCATGCTATCATTTTTTAAAGAAGCCGATGCTGTTTTGGGAGCAGCAAAAACAATGGCGGCGCTATCCAACAATAGTGAGTCGGCCGTACCCGTTGCTTGTGCCATATCAAAAAGCAAGGCAGTGCCCGACAATTGTTTTATTTGATTGGCATAACGCAAACCCGATATGGTATTATCAATTTGCACGGACACATCCCGCAGGTTTATTGTATTGGCTGAAACAAAAAGTGGGTAGCTTTGAATGAGAGTATCGGGCAAGCCGTTTGTTGCCGGTGGCATTTTGGAGGTTTGCATAAAAAACTGTACACCGCTTCCGGTTACTGCATCAACCCCAAAATCCATGCGGTCGGGCCGGAACCTTTTGGTAACAATGTCCAAATTTTTTATAACAGCGTACATGTTATTGCCGCCTAGGCTGTCTTTAAAATCGAGGGTTACATTTTCCAATATCACCCTGTCCAAGGTCATCTTCATTTCGGCCGTATCTTTATTTGCCGTGGTTGACTTATTGCCCGAAAAAGCATTGATTAAAAACTGGTAGTTGAATAAAGAGTCGTTATTGGGGCGTGAAATATGGGCGTGGATATTTTGCAGGAATATTTTTTGAATATCGGTATTGCCCCGGATCAGTTTAAACATGTTAAGATCCACCCGCAATGCTTCACCATACAAAAGGGTGTCTTTTTGTTGATCTTCGATGTACACATTTTTTAATTCCAGCCATTTCGGAAGGCTGTAATCAATAGACCCAATTGCTACCTTGGTTTGCAGTTTTTCCTCCAGATAGCTTTGTACCCGGTTTTTAACGATTCTTTTTCCGGAGGAAGTGTTGATGAATATAAGTAAGCCCGCTACAATTACGAGCAGCACAAGGAGGGTCCATACCAGAACCTTGCCTGATTTCCTCATAATTGTTTTTGCGCTCGGCATATTACCTATCAATGATTTATGTGTCGGTACCTATTAATGAAATAACCGTGCTGCTTTTGCAATTACCGTCCGTTCTTATAAAAAAGCTGACAATTGGGGGGAATGAGGGCATCCTTAAGGATATCCTAGGGCTATAATAAAGAAATATTAACGAATAGGAACTATATAATAATTTGACTATCAGCAACTTAAAAAAGTGCTCTGTCGTTAGCGAAAAAGGATATTTGCTGCTCAATTGCTGCACATCATTGATCGGATACGGCTAGCAATTTGCGCTTGATTGGTTGGGATGGGACAATTTGGGGAATTTTATCAACAGTGCGTATCCCACAAATAAAACGGCCGAGGTACTGGATAGGATCCTTAAGCGGGAAGAAAAAGCCAAACGCCCATCGCTATCGGTCACGGATATTAAACACCATTTTGACCCCCGATGCCTCGAGCCAGTGATTTTATGGCTTTGCGGAAAAACTGATAAAGGAATTGATGGACGCCGAACGGGCTGGCGGTGTATACACCCACCACCCGGTCAAAGATCATTTTCTGTCCGAATTTCTGTATCTTTACTTTGATAACAAAAGATTTCACCACCATAAAAAACCTACATTAATGCAAGAGTTGAAACGCTTGCTGACCCTTTCCCTGACGGTCGTTATTCTGTTTGTTGTTTCCTGTCAAAAGACCGATACCCTAACAACTCCGCAACTGACGGATAATGCATTGGTGCAGCGGTTTTTGTCGCTGCCTACAACGGTACAGCCGCACATTTTGCGTATTGCCGGGGCGATGCAACAAGCGGATAGCCGCAATCATTTTATCGCTTCCCTTACCCGGCAACATGGTTTTGCGCAATGGGTCAAGGCTTTGACGACGAACATGCCAAATAATCGGTCGGGGCGCAACACCACAACACCGAATGGCGATACGATAGTCTATATTCCGTTGGTGATCGAAAATGCGCAGCATGTGAACGCCTTTATCTGTGCAAGGCTTAACGGCAGTATCTCCATGCAACTGCACCGGGAAACGGATTTTAGCAGTTATGGTTTCGGGGCATTGCAAGATACCGTACCCAATGCCGATAAACTGGCGGTACAGTTCATGGTCTTGGATTTTGAAGTGTTCGGCCATGAGCGGTTCAAATTATTGCATGACAGTCTCATGCACGGGCCTGCTTTACCCAGCAGTGCCATTGTTGGGGGCAAAATCGTAAATATAAGCAAGGCCCCCGTAGCGGCCCGTAGCGCACAAACATTGGAGTACGATATATGCACCGATACCCGCTATTTGGATTGCACAAGCAACCATACTTGCTGCCCAGATGGCAGTTGTAGCGGCTGTCAGGAGCATTGCTGGAAGACAAATACGGTTTGCCAAAAAGTAAGTGTGCTGGTTTTCGTCGATAACGGTAATTGGGGTAACGGGGATTTGGGAACGGGCGGCGGCGGCAGTGGTGGCGGTATCATACAGCCGAACGGCATGGTGCCCTGCAACCCCACGCCATTGCTTGATAACGGCCTTATCCCTTGCCCTGTTGGGAACACGACGGGATGGATGCCGTATCTACCAGCCGAGGTGATTGGCATCAACGACTTGCAGGTTACCGACCCTTGCCTCAAGGCCATCATCGACTATATCGGACAGCCCGGCCATAACAGTCTTTTATTGCAGTCCTATGACCACGCTAATTATACGCCTTCGACCACTCACCGGTACAAAGTGAACTATTTGCTGGATACAAGCCTCGTCGGGCAGAACGGGCAACCTGTACCGGGGCACACCGATGTCGTGACGGCGGCAGACGGCACGCATATGGTGACGATAAGCCTCAACAATAAATTATTTCAAAATGCATCCAAGGAATGGGTGACGGGCCTTGTTTTGCATGAACTACAACATGGTATCTATAAAGTAACCAAGCCATTTGACAGCACAAACGAACTGTCGCACAAGGCTATGTTTCTAAATAAAGTCCCTTTAACCATTAAGTATTCGCTCATGCAGTTGTTTCCATCGATGGATGAAAACGACGCTTTCGCAATCGGCATGGATGGCCTTGGGCTTCCGGGCATTTTTTTGATTCCCGACCCCAACAATCCGGGAATGGAGATAATTGACCCGGCGGTGAACCAGTTTTCTATTCAACATTATTTCCAAAGCATCGCCCAGGCAATCGATGCGGTCATACCGTACCGGACGGGGACGCTCGGTACGCCTTATTGTTAATGTTAAAAATATCGCATGAAAAAAATAGTGCTTTTATTGGTGTCCTTATACTGCATGAATTCAGCCGACGTCTATGCACAGGAAAGCTGCATGCCTTATATCAAGGGCTATCGCTGCTATGAATTCAATTATTTTGACAGCTTGAACCAGATTTTCGGGAAATGTTTGGAATCTCTGGATTCCCGCTACGAAGTCTATACGACATTCAAGCTCGACACAAACGGCAATGTGGTCGAACTTCAGATAAACGAACTGCCTATTTGTAAAGTGCCGCAAACCGTCAAGGATTACATAGCGAAATTGCTTTATCTATCCAATGGAAAGTGGGTCCCGTTCGCAAAAAGCAATCAAAGGGTTGTTTCGGACGATATTTTCTACCGTTTCGATGTCATCAAAAGAAATAGGACAATCCAAGAAGGCAGCGCTGAAGAAATGAAATTTGTCGAATATTACCACGGAGACGGTTTGAAAGACGAGATGCTGCAGAAATTTTTTCGTTCCGGCGCAAAGACCGTTTTCATTTATTACTAGACTATATTGGGATTTTTGTTCATAAAGGGCCGAAGTGAGGTTTAGTTTATTTATACAAAACATGACATCATTCTACGCTGTCGCTGCTATTACTACTTTGTATTAGTTTATGTGTTCCATGTCTAGTCAGAATAACCCTTATATATCTTCCCGGATTACCCTTTCGCAAAGGCAAGGTAAAAAATAAAATTTGTAGATAGAATCTAGGTTGGCCTGACACATGTGAGTGTAAAATCTTTGGCTGTTTTCTTTATTTTATAAGAATGCGTGTTTCCTACGTATTGGATTTGATTTACGGGATTTTAAACTAATTCTTTTTCATCAATAACCGATATGAAAATTATTCTATAATTTCATTGACTCTATAATTTTATAAACTGTGATACAAGGTAGAAACATTGTTATCAAACGAGAGGGAGATAGATTATTACTTCCAACCAAGATACGTAAAGAAGTAGAGGTCCCAGCCAATGCACCTTCTAATGCATTTTTGATGTGCCGCATTATTTCGTATGATGAAACTTCTGGCACTTTAAACTTAAAAAGGTCTCGTGACCTTATAAATGACAGCCATTTTATAATAGCTATAGAAGAAAATTCAGATTTATTAATTCCTCTAAACATTATCAAAGTAAATTTCGTGGATTTACCTTCGATTTTCGCATCATCGAATCACTCGCAAGCCAACGCAAATTATAAAAAAGATTTTTCCTATAAGGCGTCCCTTTTAAGAGAGGAATATGAGACTCATAAAGAAAGGGAAGAAAATAGAAAAGTTATACCAAAAGAAAAGGAAACGATTAATATTCAAATCGAATTATCTATCAATGAACTAAAATTTTTGGATGGTAAAGTTTGTTTTGAACATTATATAAGTCAAATTCATCGCAAAGCTAGTTTTGAAATAAAAAACCCTTTTATAAAAAAGGAGTTTGATTCAATAAAAAACTATTTCCCAAAAGTTCTGAAAATAAATAAGTTTGCCATGGGAATTCAATTTGAACATTTAGATGGAAAACTTTTGAATCATGAGTGCACATCCCCACACATTTTAATGATTAATGATTCTATATTCGAGCTGGTCGAGGATTTATATATTTCAGATTATATTGTTAATAGTAGCAGTGATGAAATATTTAGCTTGGATGAAATAGCGCTAGAGTCATCTAAAAAAATTGGCTCTGATAGTATAAAAGACCCAAACTGGTTATTAAATAAGCTCTTGGCTTCAGGTAAAACAAAGCATTATTATCACTTACGGTATTTATCAGATAAACATACATCAACTGCATTCAATTTAAAGCTTACAGGCAAGCCTTTATCTTTTATCTTTTTACTGACTATACCCAACGGTTTTTGTTTGATTTGGGAGACTTATTCAACAGATGAAGCAACATATGTTTGGAAGCTTAATAATTTGGATTCATCACACTTGGAATCCATTATAGAAGAAATAGTTGACCGTATAAAATGGCTTAGAAATAAAAATAAGATGGATTATTTAAAAGAAAAGCCCGACAATTTCACAAGGATAGAACACAATTATTTTGGGGATGATTTAGGATTTAAAAAATGGAAAGCGCAACTAGAAGACTATATTTTTAAAAAATAATACTTGTGGTGTGGATGGAGTTGCTCTCTTTCAAAAAATTTGAGTACATTAAACAGTTGAATTAATGCTTCAAAGCTTGTCAAGATCGATTCATCTAAAGTTTGAGTTCGGGTAATCTAATTCTGTAATTAGTTACTGTTTTTGTAAATATAGGGATTTTCATCATAAAAAAATGAGAGAAAAGAAGAGGAGTGTGCAAATTGCGTGCAAATAAAAAAGCAGCTATGAAACTACTCCATAACTGCTTGATTTTCAGTGGGCCCACCTGGGCTCGAACCAGGGACCACCTGATTATGAGTCAGGTGCTCTAACCGACTGAGCTATAGGCCCGTGGGGTATTGCTACCCACTATTTTTGCTATAATCGCTCTGTTTTTTAATCCTAAGGGCAAAAACCGTGGTTTTTTTCCAATTAGGGCTGCAAATATAGGCAAATTGCCAGCAATTTTAACATTTCATTAAACATTTTGGCCTTACTTTGCACCTTCAAATTTTGATATGAAGAAGATTTTACTGGCATTAGTAGCTATTTGTTCCGTAACGCTTGCACAGGCACAAGAAAAAAAGCCCGAAAAAAAATATGATTTCAGCACCCGCACGGGCGACCACCTGATGCTGCAAATTAGCAATGACCGCTGGTTGAACCTGCCCGATAGTATCAACAGCCGCATCAAAGGGCTTTCTAGGGGCGTTAATGTGTACTTTATGTTGGACAAACCCTTTAAAGGCAACCCAAAAATGAGCGTTGCACTTGGCGTGGGCGTTAGCACCAGCAATATTTACTTTAAAAAAACCAATGTTGACATAAAATCCACTGCTACTAGGTTGCCCTTTAGCAACTTGGATACCCTTAACCATTTTAAAAAGTTCAAATTGGCTACGGCTTATTTGGAAATACCCATAGAGCTTCGTTTCAGCTCACGCCCGGCCGAAAACAGCAAAAGCCTCAAGTTTGCTATTGGTGCCAAAGTGGGTACTTTGTTAAAAGCGCAAACCAAGGGCAAAACCCTGCAAGACCGCAGCGACAATACCCTCAACAGCTATACACAAAAAGAATCTAGCAAACGCTTTTTCAACAGTACCCGCCTATCGGCCACGGCCCGTATCGGCTTTGGTATGTATTCGCTGTTTGCTTCTTACCAAATCAACAATTTATTAAAAGACGGCGCTGGTCCAGAAATCAAGCCTTTGCAGATTGGTATTACCATCAGCGGGATGTAAAAAATGCGCCATACGATATTATTTTTTCAAAATTCCGGCACATGTCGGGATTTTTGTTTGTTGCGGGTACCGCAATACACTAACTTTGCAACTCATTTCCACTCATGAGCGACGCAATCAAACACGAATGTGGCTTGGCCTTCATTCGCCTCCGAAAATCGTTTAGCTATTACCAGCAACAATATGGAACAGTGATGTACGGCCTGAACAAGCTGTACCTACTGATGGAGAAGCAGCACAACCGTGGGCAGGATGGTGCGGGCATTGCTACCGTAAAGCTGCATACCGAGCCGGGTTACCCCTTCATGCACCGTATGCGCAGCAATGCCAATCAGCCCATTGCAGAGCTGTTTCAAAAAGTGGGCAATGATATCAACGAGTTGGAAAAATACCAACCCGATATCAAAAACCATCCAGGATTGATGAAAGGGCATGTGCCTTTTTTGGGCGAACTGCTGCTGGGCCATTTGCGCTATGGCACCCAAGGCCGCAACAATGTGGAGTTTTGCCACCCCTTCATCAAACGTCACACCATCCCTTCCCGTAATTTGGCTTTGGCGGGCAATTTCAACTTGGTAAACACGGAGGAGCTGTTTGATCTGGTAAACATGAGCCCGGGCGAGTTTCAAAAGCAGAGCGATTTGGCCGCCATGATGGAAGTACTGCACCATTTTATTGTAAAGGCCGATGAGGCTTTTCCGCAGCAAATGGATATTGCCAAAGTGCTGAAAAAAGCCGTGCCATTGTTTGACGGCGGCTTTCATTTTAGCGGTATTTTGGGCAATGGCGATGCCTTTGTTATGCGTGATGCCCATGGCATCCGCCCTTCTTACTATTATATCAATGATGATGTGATTGTGGCCGCCAGCGAACGCTCGGCCATCCGCACCGCTTTTAACGTGGGCGAAAATGAAGTGATGGAACTCATGCCAGGTAATGCCTTGATTGTAAAGGCCGATGGCGGCTATTCCATAGAGCAGGTGGTGGAAGCCAAGGAGCGCAAAGCCTGTAGCTTTGAACGCATCTACTTTAGCCGTGGCAGCGATGAAAAAATTTATCAAGAACGTATTGCTTTGGGGCGCAACTTGGCAGGCCCTGTACTAAAAAGTGTTGGGTACGATTTAAAAAACACCATTTTTTCTTTTATACCCAATACGGCCGAAACGGCTTTTTACGGGCTGTTAAAAGGCGCTGATGATTACCTCAAACAAATTAAAGTAGAGCGCATCTTAAGCTGGGGCAACGAGATTGACCCTGAGAAACTAACGGAAATGTTGAGCCGCAAAATACGGTTTGAAAAAATTGCCATTAAAGACGTAAAGCTGCGCACTTTTATTACGGAAGACAGCAGCCGCAACGAAATGGTGCAGCACGTATATGATATTACTTATGGCACGGTGAACAAAGACGAAGACACGTTGGTTGTGATTGACGATTCCATCGTGCGGGGCACTACTTTAAAAGAAAGCATTGTGCGCATGCTGTCACGCTTGTACCCCAAACGCATCATCGTTGTTTCCTCGGCCCCGCAGATACGTTACCCCGATTGCTATGGTATCGACATGAGCAAGTTGGGCGATTTTGTGGCTTTTAAAGCCGCTGTTGCCCTGTTGAAGGAGCGCAACCAAGAGGACCTGCTTACCGACTTGCTGAACAAGTGCAAAGAACTGCAACGCAACAACCAATTGCATACCGAAAATGTGGTGCGGATGGTGTACAAACCTTTTACGGTAGAAGAACTGTCGGCCAAAATTGCCCAATTGATCACCCCGCCCGAAATCAATATACCGGTAGACGTGATTTACCAAACCATCGAAAGCCTGCACGAAGCCTGCCCCAATAACAAGGGCGATTGGTACTTTACGGGTAACTACCCTACGCCGGGCGGCAACCGGGTGTGCAACAAAGCCTTTATGAACTATATGGAAGGTAAAAATGTAAGGGGTTACTAGCATTCTCCTTTTGACAAATATTTGTCGGCAGGTGTTTTAATTGTATTTTTATTGGGTTGAAACCAATTGCTTATATACTGCTGCTGGGCATGGCCGTGCTATTATGTGCCTGCCCTTATCGCTCTACCTATTTGCTAGAGGTCGATCCTTCGCAACCGCTCGATAGCAATTTGGTAGGAAAATGGGCTGCATTTATCAAAAAGAACAATACCGAAAAGGAAGAACCCGTTAAACTCATCATTACCGCACAAGCAGACAATCGCTATAGTTTTGCCATTACCGGTTATATTGACGAACTGCGGCCCCATCATTTGTTTACGGGCGACAGTATCAAGGGCACCGCTTTTGTAACCCTGCTGGCCAACCGATCGTTTTTAAATGTACACATCAAAGCCTATCAATACATCGCCGAGCTGCAATGGCACAAAGGCAAGCCATCTATATTGCCCATTGCCGAAAATTTTACCAATAAACTCATCAAAAACAACCAAGAGCTCAAGATGGCCCTGGAGCATCATTGCAAAGTACGCTTCCAACCTACGTACGATGAAGCTTTTTGCCTGCGGGATATGGTGAGGGTGAATTAGATACTGGATGGCGGATACTAGATGCTGGATGGCGGGTACTAGATGCCAACCCAAAATCGAGTATCCAGTCCCAGCATCCAGAAACCAGTATCAAGGATCCAGTATCAAGAATCTAGCATCAAGCATCAAGCCCCCAGCATCGCCCTCAGATTAGTTGCATTTGAAACAGTTGCAAATACCTTACATTTTTGTAAATTGCTTTTTTATACAAAACGATTGACTATGCCGCTCAGCAAAATTGCAGGTATTGGTATGTATGTGCCTGCCAATGTGTTTACCAATAACGACCTAAAGCAGTACATGGATACCAGCGATGAATGGATACAGGAACGTACCGGCATAAAAGAACGGCGCTATGCCCACCGCACCCAAGAAACCACTACTACCATGGGTGTGGAAGCTGCTAAAATTGCCATTGAGCGGGCCGGCCTTACCGCACAGGATATCGACTTTATCATTTTTGCCACCCTTAGCCCCGACTACTATTTTCCGGGCTGTGGCGTACTGCTGCAAAGGGCGATGCAAATGAAAGAAATTGGGGCGCTCGACATCCGCAACCAGTGCAGCGGCTTTGTATATGCCCTTTCGGTGGCCGATCAGTTTATCAAAACGGGTATGTACAAAAACATCTTGGTGGTGGGCAGCGAAAAACACTCTTTTGGGCTGGATTTTAGCACCCGTGGCCGCAATATATCGGTGATTTTTGGCGATGGCGCCGGTGCCGTAGTGTTGCAGCCTACGGAAAAAACAGGGCAGGGCATTTTGAGCACCCATTTGCACAGCGATGGCAATAGTGCCGAAATACTGGCCATGTACAATCCGGGTACACATGCCAATTATTGGGTAAATAACCCTGTGGCCGACTTTGACGAAGCGCCCATGGGCGAGATGTTTATGAGCCATGAGATGGTAGACAAGGCGCAGAATTTTCCCAATATGGATGGACCGGCCGTGTTTAAAAAAGCCATCGTTAAATTTCCTGAAGTGGTAATGGAAGCACTGCAAGCCAATAGGCTGCAAACCACCGATATTGATATGCTGATACCGCACCAAGCCAACCTGCGTATTGCACAATATGTACAGCAAACGCTTGGCCTATCGGACGATAAAGTGTACAACAACATTCACAAGTACGGCAATACCACGGCGGCATCGGTTCCTATTGCCCTTTGCGAAGCTTGGCAGGATGGCAAAATAAAAGAAGGCGATTTGGTGTGCCTTGCCGCTTTTGGCAGTGGTTTTACTTGGGCCAGTGCATTGGTAAGGTGGTAAAAGGGTTGGCCTTGGGGACATGACCCTTCGCATGGTCATCCAATTTTTAATCGCTGCTTAGTTCTATAAAAAGCAAGTGCTTATTGTCCACCACTTGAAACATCAACCGGGCATTGCTGGTAGTATAAACCAATAGAGACGCATCCACTTTTGCATAATACAACCAATAAAGAAAATTATCCCGGTCATTGCTGGCAACGGCTTGTGCGGTAGCAATGGCGAAATGGTCGGCGAGGTATTGCCAAAGGTTATTAAAATCCTCATTTGTTTGTAAGGCCTTCCCTTCTACACCGGTGGTTTTATTCCAACTCCCATCTGGTTTAAACAGCGGCACTTTAAAAGTAACGTTGCCGTTTTTAACACCGCTAAACTGGGGCAATTCTTTCATCTTGCCCCATAACCTAGGGCCAATGAAAACAAAGCGGTTAAATAATGTGAGTGCAGGTTCTTGGCCTTTGAAAACGGATTGTAAAAGGGCTTGGTTTTTTTCGATGGATGCTTGACTGGCAGGCAACACTTGTGCAGCTCGCAGTATAGCGCTGGTATCTTGTGCAAAGCTGCAAAAGGATAAGAGCATACAACTGCAAACTGTTATGGCTTTTGATAAATAACTACCCATGAATAAATTTATGCTTTTGTAAAATAGCACAATGCCGGGTAAAAAACCCGGCATTGTTGAAAATTTAAAATTCCGCACTGTTCGGATATCGTGGAAAGGCAATTACATCCCTAATATTCGTCATGCCCGTAACAAACAGCACCAGCCGCTCAAAGCCCAAGCCAAAGCCCGCATGGGGACAGGCCCCGTAGCGCCTTGTATCCAAGTACCACCACAGTTCTTCTGCAGGAATATTCAATTCTTTCATACGGGCTTCCAGTTTGTCCAACCTTTCTTCCCGCTGGCTACCACCCACAATTTCACCGATGCCGGGTGCCAAAATATCCATGGCCGCTACCGTTTTACCATCGTCGTTTTGGCGCATGTAAAACGATTTGATGTCTTTGGGATAGTTGGTCAATATCACCGGCTTTTTAAAATGCTTCTCTACCAAGTACCGCTCATGCTCGCTCTGCAAATCAACGCCCCATTCGTTTACCAAATATTGAAATTTCTTTTTCTTATTGTGGTTACAATCCCGCAATATATCAATCGCTTCGGTATAGGTAATCCGCTCAAAATCGTTGTTCAATACAAAGTCCAACTTTTCCATCAGGCCCAGTTCGCTGCGTTCGTTCTGCGGTTTTTGCTTTTCCTCCTCTTCCAAGCGCTGCGCCAAAAACTCCAAGTCTTCCTTGTTGTTATCCACCGCATGTTTTATCACAAACTTGATAAAGGCTTCGGCCAAGTTCATGTTGTCTTCCAAATCGTAAAAAGCCATTTCCGGTTCAATCATCCAAAACTCGGCCAAGTGGCGGGTGGTATTGCTATTTTCGGCCCTAAAAGTGGGGCCAAACGTGTAGATATCGCTAAAAGCCATGGCCGCCAGTTCGCCTTCCAACTGCCCGCTTACGGTAAGGTTGGTGCTGCGGCCAAAAAAGTCTTCTTTGTAGTTTACGCTGCCATCTTCGTTGCGGGGCAGCTTGTCCATATCCAAGGTAGTAACCCTGAACATTTCACCGGCACCCTCGGCATCGCTGGCCGTGATGATGGGCGTATGCATGTACACAAAACCCTTGTCGTTAAAAAACTTATGTACGGCATAGGCCAATGCATGGCGTACCCTAAAAATGGCCCCAAACGTATTGGTGCGGAAACGCAGGTGGGCCTTTTCACGCAAAAACTCCAAGCTGTGCTTTTTGGGCTGCAGCGGAAAGCTTTCTGCATCGCTATCGCCCAAAACCGTTAAAGTATCGGCCTTCATCTCCACCTTTTGGCCTTTGCCCAAAGAAGCGATGATTTGGCCCGACACTTTGATACAGGCACCGGTAGTGATGCGCTTCAACGTTGCTTCGTCGAGCATGCCCAGTTCTACCACTACCTGCAAATTATTGTTGGTGCTACCGTCGTTGAGCGCTATAAATTGGTTGTTGCGAAAAGTGCGCACCCAACCCATTACCGTGGCCGCATAGTCCGTTTCGGGATTTTGCAGCAGTTCTTTGATTTTTACCCTTGTATTAAACATATTGATGATACTATTACCGTAAAAGTGTGCAAAGATAAGCAGTGTGGGGCATACGCACATAAGTGCCGAAGAATGGCGCTGTCGAAAAATGGTTGCCCCTATGTTTTGGCAAGGCACCCAAAAGCGGGCCGGCTGGGCTCTTAAAATGGATGAACGGCAATAAAAATTGCTTTTTTTGGATATTTTGCCTTAATATTGCACCGGAAACATAACTGATGGGTTTGTTTAACCCATTTACTTCATCAGTACAAGCGGATTCCAATACCAAAAAATTTTCATTTAAATCCCAGGTTTCACGATTGGTTTATCATAAATTAATCATTTCACATTGTTATGTACGACATTTTACAATTGAACGACATGCTCGTTCCTGAGTTGCTAGACATTGCTGAGCAACTAAAAATTACTGGCGCAAAAAAGCTCGACAAGCAGGATTTGGTGTATAAAATCTTAGACAAACAGGCTGTGCTGAATGCAGGTGACAAATCTGGCGAAGCCGAAGAAGACAAAGGCAAGCGAAAGCGCATTGTAAAAGCCACTACCGCCAATAGCTCTGAAGAAGCGGAAGTAGTGAGCGAGTCTCCTAAAAAAGAAACGAAGACCACCAAAACGGTTACCAAGGCTGCCAAGGAAACCAAAGAAGAAAAAGAAGCGGTAGCTCCTCCTAAATTGAAAAAGGATGCGGGACCCAAAAAAGCTGCTACAGAAAAAGAAAACAAGCCGCCCAAAAAAGAAGTGGATGAGGTAAACCCCGAAGGCATTGCCACGGTGATGGCCCTTGCGCCCAACCTTATCAATATGTTGCAAGACGATCCCATTGATTTGGACGATATACCCGATTTTGACGACGAACCCGTTTCGCAGCGTCCCTACCCCCAGCAGCGCAATACCAATTACAATGTTGAGTTTGACGGTGTGATATTGGGTGAAGGTGTATTGGAAATGATGCCCGATGGCTACGGTTTCTTGCGCAGCAGCGATTATCATTACCTTTCTTCTCCCGATGATATTTATGTATCCCCTTCACAAATCAAGTTGTTTGGTTTAAAAACGGGTGATACCGTAAACGGCTCTGTACGCCCACCCAAAGAAGGAGAAAAATATTTTGCCCTGCTGAAGGTTGATACCATCAACGGCAAATCGCCCGAAGAAGTGCGTGATAGGGTTCCTTTTGATTATCTAACGCCCTTGTTCCCCTTCCAAAAGTTGAACCTGTGCATGAAGCCCAGCGATTATAGCACCCGCATCATGGACCTGTTTACCCCTATCGGTAAAGGTCAGCGTGGTTTGATTGTGGCGCAGCCCAAAACGGGTAAAACCATGTTGCTGAAAGAAGTGGCCAATGCCATTGCCGCCAATCACCCTGAGTGCTACCTGATGGTGGTGCTGATTGATGAAAGGCCGGAAGAGGTGACCGATATGGAACGTAGCGTAAGGGCCGAGGTAATTGCTTCTACCTTTGACGAACCTGCCGACAAGCACGTAAAAGTGAGCGCCGTGGCCTTGCAAAAAGCCAAACGCTTGGTGGAGTGTGGCCACGACGTGGTGATACTGTTGGATTCTATTACCCGCTTGGCCCGTGCACACAATACGGTGGCCCCTGCCAGTGGTAAGGTATTGAGCGGTGGTGTGGAAGCCAACGCCATGCAAAAGCCCAAGCAGTTTTTTGGTGCGGCCCGTAAAATTGAAAACGGTGGTAGCTTAACCATCTTGGCCACAGCGCTGGTGGATACCGGTAGCAAAATGGACGAGGTGATTTTTGAAGAATTTAAAGGTACCGGTAACATGGAACTGCAACTCGACCGTAAGTTGAGCAACCGCAGGATCTTCCCCGCTATCGATATCGTTTCTTCTTCTACCCGCCGCGACGATTTGCTGCTGGACAAAGAAACCTTCCAACGCATGTGGATTTTGCGCAAGCACATGGCCGATATGAACACGGAAGAAGCCATGAACATTTTGCTGCAAAACATGAAGGGCACCAAAACCAATGCAGAATTTTTGATAAGCATGAACAGTTAAGCAACTGTTTGCCAAATAAACAAAGGCCGCTGATTGTTCAGCGGTCTTTTTATTTATAGTCCTTTTGTGAGTCGACCACTTTTTAAAAGTGGTCGACTCACAAAAGGACCCTGACGAAAATCAGCCCCAGCGGCATCACAGATGCTTAACCTTGCCTTACCTTTGCCCTATGCAAAAAATCAGGGGCTGGGTTCTAGCCACATTTATCCTCACATTTTTGGTAATCATTGCTGGCGGCGTGGTGCGTACCACCCAAAGCGGTATGGGCTGCCCCGATTGGCCCAAATGCTTTGGCAGTTGGATACCGCCCACCAATGCGGCCGATCTACCTGCCAATTTTGAGCAGTACCTTAAAAAGCAGGACATCGACCATACTTTCAACGTTTGGCATACTTGGATAGAGTATATCAACCGCTTGCTGGGTGCCTTACTGGGCGTTTTTGCAGTAATCCAAACGGCACTACTATTCTTCAAGCGTCGGGAGCAAGGCAGTGCGTTTAGGCTGTCCCTGGCCTTTTTGATAGTGGTGATTTTGACTGGCTTATTTGGTGCAATCGTAGTGAAATTGAACTTAGCCCATTTGAGCATTTCGATACACCTCTTTTTTGCCCTGCTGTTGTTGCAACTGCAATTGGCACTATGGCTCAACCTGCGGGGAAAACTATCTTCCCTTGCCGTACCTGCCCAACCCAGGCGCTTATTGCTTTTGCTCTTAGGTGTATTGTTGGTACAGTTTGTATTGGGCACGTTGGTACGTATGTACATAGATGATGTATCCAAACAACTGCTATACCAGCAACGTGAAAAATGGTTGGCCGATATTCCGGTGAGCTTTATCGTACACCGCAGTTTTTCTTGGGCAGTGCTTTTGTTTACGGTTTTTGTAAGCTGGCGATTGTACAAACAGCCCAACATTAAACAAAAAGCCGGTTGGCTACTTTTTTGGGTAACCATGAACATGGTGGCAGGCATTGTGTTGTTTTATGCGGATATGCCCGCTGTGGCCCAACCCTTGCATCTTTTGTTGGCTACGGCGGCGGTAACACAAACCGTATCGCTGTGGTTGCGGACAAAATCTGACCGATAGGGCAAATGGTTGAACAATGCTGCCTAACTTTATAGTATCCAACTATTGGGCATCACTTAGTATGAAGAAGTCTGTCATTTTTTTAACCTTACTTACTTGCTGTTGGCTCGCCCAAAGCAAGGCGCAAACACATTACTATCAAAAAGGGAACGGGAAGATTATTGATGCCACTACCTATAATGCGCTGAAGCAAAGCTTATTGGGGGTTTTAAACGCCAAGGGGGAGGCAACCATGGATCTCAAAGAATTTTTCACCCTCGCCTATCGCAATAAAGACAGTGCCGTTTACACCTACAAATGGGAAGTGCGGCAGATAGGTGGTTATTTGCAACCGCCCGTAGAAGGCATTGACCAGCAAAATTATTTGGGCAATGTTTTTCCGCTTGGCTCCTTAAAAACGATTGAAGGCAAAAAATTGCATATAGATAGCCTGATTGGAAAACCCACGCTCCTTACTTTTTGGTTTATCAACTGTCCGCCATGCGTAGAAGAAATCCCGATATTAAACCATATTGCCCGGTCGTTTAAAGATTCCGTACATTTTGTATCCATTACATTTGACCCCACAGATAAAGTAAAGCGCTTTTTAAAAAAACATCCGCTCCAATATACACATATTGCCAATGCACGCCCTTTTATCAACGAGCTGGGCATTAATGGTTTTCCGCTCAATATTTTTCTTGATAAAGAAGGGAAAGTGGTACAAATTTTCAACACGGTTCCGTATATGATTGACCCCACCACCAGAAAACTGGTACTTAGCGATGGACAATCCTTTGTAAGCCTATTGCGGCGGCTGTTGCGGTAACCGTAGCGAACCACTGCAATCGGTATCGTTTTTTGTAGTACATTTATTTCAAAACGGATTTATCCATGCGTCAGGCAATCAAAAACGTTTCCCACGCTTTTCCGGTACAACTGTTTGTGCTGCATTTTCGCAAGTACCAGGTACTCTTGGGGATATGGGCCTTGTTGTTCAGTACAGTCAACAGTGGCTTTTTGCACAGCTTTGGGGCCGATGCCCTTTTTTTTGCACCCGACTATTTAGGCAGCGTCAACGCCCTCGGCTCAGCGGTAATTGGTGTGGCCATGGGGGTATTTTTCATGAGTTGGAACATTACCACTTTTATACTGCACAGCAAACGATGCAAGTTTTTGGCCACCACCGATAAGCCTTTTTTAAAATACTGTATCAACAATGCGATGCTTCCCTTGTTGTTCACCGCATTTTACATCGTTCGCATGGTACAGTTCAACTCCACCAAAGAGTTGATGGGCAGCGGTGAGATACTGTTGCTGCTGAGTGGTTTTTTGGGCGGATTGATGCTACTGCTTTTTTTCTCTTTTGTTTTTTTCTTTGGCGCCGAAAAAACCATTGTACGTACTATGGCCACGGTGATGGTAGACCCTCTGCAGGTTGCGCAACCCAATGACCCCTCCGCCAATCCACAGGCCGACGGCTTTGGCATGAAGGTGAGCTACTATCTAAGCACCGGTTTAAAATGGCGCAAAATCCGCAGTGTATCACACTATAGTCAAGTTTTTTTGGATACCGTTTTTAAGCGGCACCACTTGGCAGGCATGGTGAGCATTGTGCTTGCATTTTGTTTTTTGATTACTGTGGGATTTTTTTTGGACAACAAACTGTTTGAACTACCGGCCTCTGCCAGCTCGCTGATATTTTTTGCATTGCTCACCGCTGTAATTGGCGCCCTCACTTATTTTTTGCAAAGCTGGAGCCTGCTCTTTGTGCTGATATTGGTGTTCGTCATAAATGTTTTGTACAAAAAGGAAATCATCGACCCTCGCAACAAAGCCTATGGTATCAACTACACCAACAAAGACTTACGGCCAAATTACGACAAGCAAAGCCTATTACAATTGAGTAGCCCTTCCCATATGGCTGCCGACAAAGAAGCGATGTTGCAGGTGCTGAACAATTGGAAGCAAAAGCAAAACAAAGAGCGCCCTTTGATGGTTATCATCAACGTGAGTGGTGGCGGCCTGCGCAGCGCTGCTTTTACCATGAACACATTGCAACACCTGGACAGTATTTGTGGGGGCAAACTGATGCAGCAAACTTTTTTGATTACAGGTGCCAGTGGCGGCATGCTATCGGCGGCATATTATCGGGAACTGTACCGCCAAAAGCAAATGGGGCAGCCCATTAATTTGTACGACACCCAATATACCTACAAGATTAGCGATGATTTGCTGAACCCCATGTTTTCGTCTATGATTGCACGGGACATATTTGCCCCAGCGCAAAAGTTTAGTGTGGGGCCCTATAAATATGTAAAAGACAGGGGCTATGCCTTTGAAAAAAAGTTGAGCGACAATACAGATGGCTTGTTGAATGTTCAATTAAAAGACATGGCCGATGCGGAACAAAAAGCAACCGTGCCAATGATTATTTTCAATTCGGTAATTACCCGGGATGGGCGCAAGATGATGCTGGGCACACAACCTTTACGGTTTATGATGAAGCCTGCCTTATACGCCAACGATAGTATGACCAGCCCAGATGCGGTAGATTTTTCCGCGCTGTTTGCTGCACAGAGTCCGCAAAATATTCGGCTGTTAACCGCCTTGCGCATGAATGCCACTTTTCCTTATGTGCTGCCCAATGTGTGGCTGCCCAGCGAACCGGTTATCGATGTGATGGATGCCGGCCTCCGTGACAATTATGGTCAAGAAACGGCTTTGCGGTTCATCGACCATTTTAAAGATTGGTTACATAACAATACCAGTGGTGTGCTGTTGCTGCAAATACGCGACAGGGGCAATGATAACTGGCAACACCCCTTGGGTACAGGATCGGTTACCGACATTTTGCTAAAACCGGCCACCATGCTGCAAAACAACTGGTATAAGCTGCAAGACTTTTTTCAAACGGATCAATACAGTTACTTGCAAGGCGATAGCAGCTTGGCGCTACAGCGGTTTATGTTTATGTACATTCCGGAAAAGGAAGAGAAAGGTGCGACCCTCAATTTTCACCTCACCGCTAGGGAAAGAAAGGGTGTGATGGCCTCCTTTCACAATAGCTACAACCAGCAATTGGCCAAGCAATTACAGCAACTCATCAAATAAGGCTTAGTGCGTTCTGCTTTGGCTTAATAAAAGGCATTAGCCATTGCCCTGTATCAACCGCAATGCGGAGGGAACAACGCCAATGGTGAAATTAGATGCGGCCGGGGCCGGGTCGCCATCAATATGCAAGGGTGCGTTTTGCGGGTTGTGTATGATAAGCGATGAAGCATTAAAATACAGGATACTGCTCTTGTTAAAATCCTTGCTGGTTTCTGGGCGTATGGTGCCCCCACGGATCTGCCAAAACACTTTCCACAACAGCAAAAACTTGTTCATCTTTTTTACCACTACAATATCCAACAGCCCATCATTAAGGCTGGCCTTGGGTGCAATGGTAACATTGTTGCCAAACTGATTGCTATTGGCAATGCTGATAAACCAAGCATCGAAAGTAAAGGAGCCATGGTTGGTAGCAATGGTAAAGGGGTAGGGTTTGGCCGAAAAAAAATTGCGTACCGTTTGCTTGATGTAAGTAGCCAAGCCCCGCTTGCTTTGGCGGGCAAAATCTTGGGCCACCTGTGCATCAAAGCCTAGGCCGCACAACATACAGCTAAAATGATTGTTGATATAAAACCCATCTATATAAGCTGCCTGTCCTTTAAAAATCAATTGGAGTGCATTGTGCGCCAGCTTGGGTATTTTGGCTGCAAAGGCCAATCCGTTGCCGCTGCCCAACGGGATAATGCCCAAATTAACATCTACCCCTACCAAAAAAGCCCCGATTTGGCTAACGGTACCGTCGCCGCCGCATACCACCACATCGGTAATGTTTTCATCGGCAATTTTTTGTGGCAGGTAGGCATAATCGCCTTCGGCATTGGTATGCAAAATTTGATAAGGTAGTTGCTGTTGCTCGGTTTTATCCTTGATCAGTTTTATCAAATCTTCCTTGTTCCGGGTACCAGATATGGGGTTGATAAAATATAAAATTTGCCTTTGCTTTTCCATTTGCTTGATTGCCATTTATGCCTGGCCCGATTGCTGTTTGTGCAAAATTGTTAAGTGGTGCTCCGTATGGTAAATGGTAAAGTACAACATTTCCCGCAGGGTAAGCTTGCCCAATAACGGGTGCGGCAAAAGGTAGTTGTCTAGCTTTTTATCGCTCAAGTGCAATACCCGCATTTGTAGTTTTTGTTGCAATTGGCCAAACTGCTGCAACTTATCCGCCTTTTTCGCAAAATGCACCGGCGGTGGCACAAAACGCCCGCTGGCAGCGCCCCCGGCAGCAAGCTTGGCTTGGTACTTGGCCACCAGTTCATCGTAAGATCGAGGCTGGCGATTGGGTTTGCCAAACAATAAACGCAACAAAAAATTAGGCAGTCCCAAAGCCATATACACAGGCCGGGTGCTGCGCAAGAGATGCTCTACCTGTTGCCCGGCGCTCCATTTGCCCGTCGGTGTATATGTAAATGCTACTTCCGCTAGCCCGGCCATATAATTTGCAAAAGCGCTAAAGCTTGTTTGTATAGCAGCAGCAATCTCCTCTTTTGTTGTTATCATTTCACTAACATCAATGGTTATAGTTTTATCAGCCTATTTACGGCTTCTTCCAGCGTGGTTTCTTTTTTGGCGAAACAAAAACGCAACACTTTATCGTCTTTACCATCTTGATAAAAAGCCGAAACGGGTATGGTGGCCACCCCATACTCCTTGGTAAGGCGTACTGCAAAATCATTTTCGCTTTCTTCGCTCACACCGGCATAACTGTACAATTGAAAATAACTACCATAAGAGGGCAGCGCCTTGAACTTTGTTTGCTGCATCAGGTTTTGCAAATAATCCTTTTTGGCTTGCATCATTGGCCCCAGTTGTAGGTATTGTTCTTTCTGTTTTAAAAAATCGGCCAACGCATATTGCATGGGGCTGTTGCAGGTAAAACAGTTGAATTGGTGCACCTTTCTAAACTCCTTCATCAGCGGGGCAGGCGCTACGCAGTAGCCTAGCTTCCAGCCTGTGCAATGGTAGGTTTTACCAAATGAAAAACAAACAAAACTGCGTTCCAGCAAAGCCGGGTAGCGCAACATGCTCAAATGTGGTTTGCCTTCAAATATCAGGTGCTCGTACACTTCATCACTTAAAATAAATATATCGGTACCCCTCACCAGCTCTTCCAGTTGTTGAATATCAGATTCGGCCAATACGCTGCCCGTGGGATTGTGCGGCGAATTAAGCATGATCATTTTGGTGCGGGGCGTTATTTTTTGCTTTACCAGTTGCCAGTCGATGGTATAATTGGGGTAAGTAAGCGGCACCAATACCGGTACTGCCCCATTAATAATGATATTTTGTATGTAACTATCGTAGGCGGGCTCAAACACAATTACTTCGTCGCCGGGATGCAGCACGGTGGTAAGTGCTGTATATATGGCATAGGTACCGCCCGGTGTAATGGTGATATCGGTATCGGCATGAATGGCCGTGCCATATAAGTCGGCTATTTTTTCGGCCAACTGCTCCCTTAGTGCCGGAAGCCCTGCCATGTGTACATATTGGTTGTAACCTTGGCGCATGGCAGCATCTACCAAACCGGTAAGCGCTTCGCTCATGGCAAAATCGGGGAAGCCTTGGCCTAGGTTAATGGCTTCGTGCTGGGCGGCCAGCGAACTCATTACTGTAAAAATGGTAGTGCCCACTCCGGGCAGTTTACTTGTAAGCGGCAGATTCAAGTGAATGGTTTTTTAATGAAACCCAAAATTAGCCATTGCACGTCATAAAAACTACCGTCATTATAGAAAGGGTTAACCGTTGGCGGCAAAATTCCCATCCACCCGAGGGCTGGTGGCACCTGTTTTGGCCCATTGGTATTTATTATCCTGTCGGTTGGGTACAGCGGTTTTGAATAAGGAGGAAAAAGACGGCCTGCGATACAATACCAACAACAGAAAGGGCAGCAACCAGCCCCATTTAGAAAGTGGTTTGGTAATGGAATGGAATAATTTGGCATTGGGGGCCGTGGCTTCGTTGGTAATACCGCAAAAGGCGGGCAAGCCGTTGCCAAAAACATAATCCAGCATCTCGTCGCTGTACCGCTCTTTGTAAAACTGCTTTAAATAATCCGTGTTGGCAGCCCATAAATGGTGTGAGCGATTATCTAAAGTCATATTGGGTTCCATATTCGGGTCGAAAAAGTACCATTGCCCATTTATTTGCGCTTCCAATGCGTAGTGATGTTCAAAAGCCACATGTCGGCAAGGGATGCCTTTTTGTTTCAGCAAATCCAACATTACCATCGCCTGTTGCGAACAGGCTGCATAGGGGTATTGCAAAATATCATCGCTATAAACCGTGCAGGCAAGTGCATGGCCAAATATTTTTTCACCCACAGCAGCTACCCAATTATCGGCAAGGGTATAGCGGGAATAACCATGATAAAAACGTTTTTTCAATACTTGCTCAATCAACAAAGGATACTCCTCAGCGGTAACGGCGATATTGCTTGCAAGGGCTATGCTATCGATGTACCCGGTTAATGTAGGTAGCGAATTGAGCCTAGCTAAAGCGGGGTCATACAGTTCTTTTCCATCGTATGGTGGTTGTTCGGCATTGGGGTTGATTGCACAAAAATTGGGTAATGCCAGTAATACGGTAAATATTATCAACAGTATTTTCATGTTTGCAGCTTTCTCTTATTTTTAAAAAATCAACCTCAGGTAAGTGCTGAAGTTGTTATTGGTAAGCTATTATAAGCCATTCCTTATCTTGGTAAATAATACAAAATCATCCTTAAAATTGAGACGCCGTAGAACAGAAATGGTTTAACCAGGTGGCTGTAATTTTTCGCAGTTAAACAAACATTGATGAAATAGGCGCTTTACCAGTCAGGCACAAAGGTATGAAATTGCATCTTTATAAAACAAGATTTTTAATTTTATCTATCCTATAAAAGGGCTAAGCCTTTTGTAAACGAAAAGCCCGAAAATAAGATTGCATATTATTTAAGGGGCCTATTTTATCAGGCCGAGCTACTCCGGTTTTTTTGCGGCGAAAACCGAACGCTACAAAACAAAGCGGTGCCAGCCACAATATTTTTGACAGTACGCCAGTAGCCGATTGGAACATTTTTGCATTGGTTGCCTGCTTTTCGTTAACATTACCAATGGTAACCATTTGGTTAACTCCAAATTTATAGTCTAGGTCATTAAACCTTTTAGCGTCGTAATATGGCTTCAAATTATCGGCCGAATGCTTCCAACTGGCTTCCTTGCGCTGCTCCGCCGTCATGGTAGGTTCCATGTTGGGATCAAAATAATACCAAGCACCGTTGATCATTACTTCCAATGCAAAATGATGGGGGAAACCCACTTTTCGGTAGGATATATTTTTCCTTTTTAGCAACTCCATCATTACCATGCTCTGCTGGGAGCAGGCCGCATTGCCATGTTCCATAATATCATTGGGCAACACTTTGCAAGAGAGGCCAAAACCGAAACATTTTTCGCCCAAGGCCGCTATCCAGTTTTCGCCCGTGGTTAGGTGCGAAAAGCCGTGATAAAATCTTTTTTCAATCGCATCCTCCATTTCTACCACATAATCGATACTGCCCACTTGCACACCTTGCTGTTGCGCAGTGGCATCTACATATTGCTCCATCTTATCAAGGTTGTTGATATGGCCAATCGTAGGGTCATATTTCTCCATATTGTTATAGGGAGGCGTGTAATAAGCGGAGTTGTTGAAATCCTTATTGGTAAAATTGAGCAACAACAATACAACAGAGAGTACAATAAGTAATGGTTTTGCCATCGGAAAATGAAAATTTTATTATTGTCTTCTTGTTGGTTTCAGAGTTTTAAGGGTAAAATCCCATGTGTAGACAATAAACGATACGTCCATTCTTTTATTGTGGAAAAGGAATGAGTTTTTGTGGAAAAACATTAAACAAAAGGGAAACGTCCTGACAATCAGTATTTTATAAGAATTTATCGCCCTTGTGCCGTTTTATTTCGGCTACATAGTTTTTAATTTCCTGCTCTTTATCTTTTTTGCAAATCAGTAATACGTCATTGGTATCTACTACTATAAAATCGTCCAACCCTTGGAGCACCACCAGTTTTTGGTTATCGGTGGCATGCACCATGTTTTTGGTGGCGTCAATCACTACTACTTGGCTACCATTTACCGCATTTTCCAAATAGTCTTTTTCTAGGTTGCCATAAGCACTGGCCCAGGTACCTAAATCGCTCCAGCCAAAAGAAGAAGGTATTACATACACATTATCCGCTTTTTCCATGATACCATAATCGATGGAAATATTAACGCATTGGGGGTAGATGCGCTCAATGGCCTCGGTTTCGGCCGGGGTGTTAAAGTTGGTTTTTTCGCCATCGAACACTTCGTGCAGTTCGGGTATAAATTTTTCAAATGCGGCAATGATGTTTTTTACCTGCCAAACAAAAATGCCCGCATTCCATAAAAAATCGCCGCTGGCAATAAAAGCCTTGGCCACTTCCAAATCGGGCTTTTCGGTAAAAGTTTTAACCAAGTACACATTGTTGGCCGCGGCCGGCTGCTCAAATTGTATATAGCCGTAACCCGTATTGGGGTGCGTGGGTTTGATGCCCAAGGTGATGAGGGCCTTTATATGTGCCGTAAACTGTAAGGCTTCTAGGCAAACTTTTTTAAATGCTTTGTTATCCAGTATCAAGTGGTCGGCCGGCGCACAAATCAAATTGGCCTCTGGGTTCAACTGCATCAGCTTGTATGAAATATAGGCAATACAGGGTGCCGTGTTTTTACGACTGGGTTCGCACAAAATATTGTCGGGACTTATATCGGGTAATTGTTCTATAACAATGGCCAAGTACTCGACAGAAGTAACGATATAAATATTTTCTGGCTGTATAAAAGTGGCAAAACGATCGTATGTAGCTTGGATAAGGGTGCGGCCCGTACCCAATATATCTAAAAACTGCTTGGGGTAAGCAGTACGGCTCAACGGCCAAAACCTGCTTCCGATACCACCCGCCATAATTGCCACATACTGGTTCTTGTTCATAAAGTAAAGTTAGTTCTTTAACAAACTATCCTGAATAAAATTAAGCTGGGTGTCCTTGTTTTTTTTAAAGTCAACCAGTCCAGATGGTTTGGGATAATCGGGCTGCACCCCGTGGCCATAGTCTTCCTTTTGCGCCAGCGTATGTACCACATTGGCTATGGAAAAGGCAAATTGTATTTTGCTATTGGGCAGTTCGTACACCACATTTCTAAAACCATTGTGCATATAGGCGCCGCCCTTTGTTTCTTCCCCTACAATTTTACCGCGGCCTGCATTTTTTACCAAACTGGCAAAATAGGCAGCGGCGGAACTCACTTCGCCATTAACCACCACCAGCACCTTACCCTTAAACCTTTCGGGCAGGGGTTTTACCATGGGGTTTAAAGAGTCTACAATATAGTATTTGCCATTGTTGGCCTTGTAAAAATTTTCGTTCAGCATACTGCCCACATCATCTGGCCCGCCGCCACTGTATTCCGCCGAAACCAAGCTGCTTTCGGGCAATTTTTTAATGCGTGCACTCACTTGCTGGTATTCCTGAAAGGGCTGTTGGGCCAAATAGGAAAAAAGCAAATGGCAGTTGGAGTAATTGCCGCCTGCATTTTGCCTTATGTCTATCACCAAGGTTTTAATGCCGGGCTTTAGCCGCAGCATGGTAAAGGTGTTTTTGCAAAAGTTTTCAAACGCCTCGTTTTTGCTGTAACTATCATACTCAAAAGTGCGCACTTTCATCACGGCGTATCCACCGGCATCAATGGTATAAAAATCATAATCTATATCGGTGGGGTCGTAATAATAACGCTCATTTTGGTTGCGGTCGTTCAATTGCGCTAGTGTAATAGCTTTCGCTTCCGTTTTCTCTATTTTGGCCGAGTCGGGCAGCACATATTCGATGTCAAACTGCTTAAAGGGGCCGTATTGCAAAAAATACTGATAGCCAAAATCATCGGCGGCCAAATGGCGGCGCAGGTTGCTGCGCATACCATCGGTACTATTGTACACACTCAGTTTGCGCAATATCTCGGCTGCGGGCTTGCCATTGATGCTTTTTATTTCCGTGCCCTGTGGCAAGCGGTTATTGGCAATATTAATGAGCAGTTTGTCTTCAATCAAAGTAAGCGGGTAAGGGAAAAAATAGCGCTGCTGCCCAATAGCTTCCAAAGTGGCATCGGGCAGGTAAACGCTGGTGTGGGCGCAAGAAATTTTGTCCACCATCAACGACAGTAAATTGAACAGTTGGCGCTGCGAAATGTTTTCGGTAATGGTAGCCTGCAGGCTATCGCTCATTTTTTCCAGTTGCTCTTGCGGGGTATAGGCATATAGTGCGGGATGTGCTTTTTTGAGTATTTGCAAAAACTCTTTAACATCTTCTTTGGCTTTTCTTGGCGAAATGCTGTGCTCGGTGGGCAACATATCATTTTGGTTAAGGCAAGCCTGAAAACCGATTGTACAAAGGAGCAGCAATGCCCCCCCTACCAAAATTTGCTTCACCATTATACAAGTCCCTCCCTAACTATATCATGTAAGTGAACGATGCCCAAATACGTATTGTCTTCGTCAGTAACCACCAACTGGCTGATGTTGTTTTTGCGCATGATATCCAGCGCATTGATGGCCAGTTCTTCGGGGCGGATGGTTTTGGGCATGGCCGCCATAATATCACTTGCCACCAAGCTGCCCAAATGATCGTTTTTTTCCAGCATACGGCGTAAGTCGCCATCGGTAATAATGCCCATTACATTCTCTTCTCCATCAACCACTACGGCCGTTCCCAGTCGCTTACGGGTAATTTCCATAATCACCATTTTAAGCGAAGCGTCGGCACTTACCTGTGGCTTTTCATTTTGAACAAACAAATCGGCCACCCGCAGGTAGAGTTTTTTGCCCAACGTGCCGCCGGGATGGAATTTGGCAAAATCGTCCGTACCAAAGCCCTTCATTTCCATCAGGCATACCGCCAGCGCATCGCCCATTACCATTTGTGCCGTGGTACTGGTGGTGGGCGCCAGGTTATTGGGACAGGCTTCTTGCGGTACGGTAGTATTGAGCATTATATCGCAGTGGCGGGCCAAAAAAGATTCGGTGTTGCCCACCATACCAATGAGCGTGTTGCCAAAGTTTTTAATCAAGGGGGCCAATAGTTTTATTTCGGGGCTATCGCCGCTTTTGCTGATGACCATTACCACATCATCTTGTTGCACCATGCCCAAATCGCCGTGGATGGCGTCGGCGGCATGCATAAACAGCGAAGGGGTGCCCGTGCTGTTGAGCGTAGCCACAATTTTTTGGGCCACTATGGCGCTTTTGCCAATACCGCTAATAACCAGCCTACCCTTGCACGCATGTACACAATTGAGCGCCCTTACAAAGTCTTCATTGATAAAAGCTTCCAAACCGCTGATGGCTTCGGCCTCCATTTGTACCGTGCGCAATGCCAATGATATTATATTGCTCGTCATAAATACTGCAAACCTAGGCTAAATAGCACATTCTTGCAAACGGCCCGTGTAGTTCCGGCTCGGATTGTTTTGCCCAAAAAGAGAGGCGGAAAGGGGTGTATTCCAAATTTTCGCCCTTACCCCTGCTTGAAGCTACCTTTTGTGCTGGTTTTTTCCACTTTTGTCTTGATACAAAAGTGGAGCAAAAAATCAAGGCTGCATTAAAAAGCCTAAAAAATGAACCCTCGGGCTACAAAAAAACAAGCTCAAGCAACGAATCAAAACCTAGGTTCAGTGCGACTTACAAGCAAATTGCATGGCCAAGCTTCAGCAACATCTGTTTTTTTGTTGCGCCCTCAGCTTCATTTTTCTTAACGGCTTTTTAATGAGGCCGTACCGAAGCGGAGGTTGAGAACCCAAAGGGCTTGATTTTATTCAAGGCGAAAATCAGAAATGCACCAGCCAAAAAAAATATCTTGCCCGATATTAAAAAAAAACCATATCTTAAATGATTGATTCACCAAGCTTTTATACCAACAATACTGGAGAAACCCTGATTAAAACAAAGGCGTTTTTAAATATATATGGGTATAACTGCTCAGTAAAGTGTTCGTTTGGCCGCTATTACCAATATACGGCTTGTTTTTGCGGCACTATTTCAGTAACTTCGCTACCCTTTTTGAAAAACCGGCTGCCACCAAGGATGTGCAGCCAACATTTATTTAACAGGTAAATTTAGTATGAGGTATTAATTAAAATGGCTACTACAAAGAAAGCAACAATAAAATCCACTTCCAAAAAGGCAAATTTGCCCGTAAAACAAGTAATTGATAAAAACGAGGCCTCTTTAACCGCACAGTTGCAAGAACAATTTGGTTTTGGTGGTTTTAAAGGACCGCAAGAAGATATCATCAAATCACTGATGGCGGGCAACGATACTTTTGTCATCATGCCCACGGGCGGCGGCAAAAGCCTCTGTTACCAATTACCGGCCATCATCAGCACCGGGGTGGCCATCATTGTAAGTCCGTTGATTGCGCTGATGAAGAACCAAGTGGATCTGGTACGCAGCTATAGCAGCAAGGACAATGTGGCGCACTTTTTAAACAGTACGCTCAACAAGGCACAACAAACCAAGGTAAAGGAAGATTTGGTAAGCGGCAAAACAAAGATGCTGTACGTGGCACCCGAAACGCTTACCAAAGAAGAGCATATTGAATTTTTTAAGGACCTGACCATTTCGTTTTTTGCGGTAGATGAAGCGCATTGTATTTCGGAGTGGGGCCACGATTTTAGGCCGGAGTACCGCCGCTTGAAGGAAATGATGGACATGATTGATGAAAAAATCCCCGTTATTGCCTTAACCGCCACGGCAACGCCCAAAGTACAAAGCGATATTGTAAAAAACCTGGGCTTGCGCAACCCCAATATCTTTATCTCTTCGTTCAACAGGCCCAACCTCTATTACGAAATTCAACCCAAGATTAAAAAAGACCAAACCAATAAAAGTATTGTTCGCTTTATCAGCCAAAACAAGGGCAAGAGCGGCATCATTTATACCTTAAACAGAAAAACGACAGAGGAACTAGCCGATATGCTGATGGCCAATGGCATTAAAGCCGTGGCTTATCATGCCGGGCTGGATGCCAAGTTGCGGGCCGATCGGCAAGACCAGTTTTTGAACGAAGATGTGCAGGTTATTGTGGCTACCATTGCCTTTGGCATGGGTATCGACAAGCCCGATGTACGGTATGTTATACATTACAACATACCCAAGAGCATTGAGAACTATTACCAAGAAACGGGGCGCAGCGGCCGGGATGGCATGGAAGGCAAATGTATTTTGTACTACAGCCATAAGGATGTGGCCAAGCTGGAACATTTGATGCGTGACAAGCCTTTGAGCGAAAGGGAAGTGGGTGCCCAGTTAATCAACGAAACGGTAAGCTATGCAGAGAGCAGTGTGTGCCGCCGTAAAATTTTGCTCCACTATTTTGGTGAGGACTACGACGACAGCAAGGGCTGCGGCAACTGCGATAATTGCCTAAACCCCAAAGAAAAGGTAGAGGCCAAGGCCGGAGCGGTTACGGTACTAAAAGTGGTAAAGGCGCTGGACGAACGCTTCCCCGTGGAATATGCCCTGCATATTTTGATGGGCAAGGCCACACCTCAGGTACAAATGTTCCGCCACGATGGGTTGGAAGTATTTGGCAGCGGTAAAGACAATGAGCCGCACTACTGGAACAGCTTGGTAAGGCAGATGTTGCTGGAAGGCTTGATTGCCAAGGATATTGAAGAGTATGGCTTGCTAAAGGTTACCAAAAAGGGTGAAGCATTTTTGAAGAAGCCCGCCTCCTTTAAAATTGCGCTGAACAATTTGTTTGAAGATGCCAATGCCGATGATGAGGAAAATGAAGCGGCCATCAGCAATGGCGGAGCGGCCGATGATCGTTTGGTAGAGATGCTAAAGGATTTGCGCAAAAAAGTGGCCAAGGAAAAGAACCTACCGCCCTTTGTTATTTTCTTGGAAACCTCACTGGAAGACATGGCCACCATGTTCCCTACCACCATGCCCGAGCTGGAAAAAATCAGTGGCGTGAGCAAAGGCAAGGCCATACGCTACGGCAGGCCCTTTATCGACCTGATAGCCCAATACGTGGAAGAGAACGATATTGTGCGGCCCGACGACTTTGTGATGAAGAGTGTGGTAAACAGGAGCAGTAACAAGATTTTCATTATTCAGAATGTAGATAAAAAGATACCGCTTGAAACCATTGCCAAAAACAAGGACCTGCGGATAGACGAGCTGTTGGAGGAAATGGAAACCATTGTGGGCAGTGGCACCAAGCTCAATTTGAACTATGCCATTGAAGAAATGGTGGACGAATATGAGCAAGAGGAAATCATTGAATATTTTAAAGGTTGCCAAACCAGTAGCCTGCAAGTGGCACAGGAAGAACTGGCCGATAGCAATTACAATTGGGAGCAGTTGAAGTTGATGCGGATTAAGTTTTTGTGCGAGTACGGGAATTAGTTGATTGGTTGAGAAGTTGAAGGGTTGATTCGTTGAATGGACTGTTTCGGACAACGATTAACGGCCAACAGCCAACGAAATAGAGTGATTTTTGAAAAATTTTGGCTTATTGGGCTCATCTGCCTATATTTGCAGCCCTTAAAGGGAAAAGGATGGTGCGGTAGCTCAGTTGGTAGAGCAATGGACTGAAAATCCATGTGTCGCCGGTTCAAACCCGGCCCACACCACGTTAAAAATCAAGCGGTTATAACGGAAAAGTTGTAGCCGCTTTTTTGTTGGGTAAAACAAATGGGCAAAAGCCTATCGCATAATCACTATTGTCTCCCTATGTGCTATTACGACTCCCTCTTCTCTCCAAAATGATGGAGATATCAAAGAGGAAATGACCCAAAGCTATTTTTCCGTGAACCTGCCGGAGATTGTTGAGGGAACAAAGCGAGTAAATTCGGGGCGGTTGGGGATACTAGAGAAATGCTAGATTGTTACAGGTAAAACCCTGTATTTTAAAAATCGCTTGGATGTATCATTCCAAATGTTTACATTGTACATGTCTTTCTAGAATCCTAGCGAAAAACCATTATTCTTTACCTTATAGTCTGAAAACGCATAGTAAACCATTCTAAACACAGTATTTATGAATGCCTATAAGAAATCTATTTTATTTTCGTGCCTTGTTCTTTTTGGTTTAAGCCAATCTGTTTCTGGACAGGGAAGTAAAATTTCAGAAGTTACCAAAAACTGGCAACTAGGCGGCATATTTTATGGCAAAACCCCAAAGCAAGAAATCCTCTCTGCCCGTACAGCAAACACAAAAAAATTTGACAGGGGCAACGGTCTTGTTGATATCTATTTCGGAGGCCCTTTTCATTACATGGATCAGGCCGGGGAATGGCAGGATATTAACCTCGATATTCGTACCCAAGCAAATACTCCTTTTAAGTACAGCAATCAAGAAAATAGTTTTATTTCTCGGTTCAGTGAAAATGCAGCCAATGGTGTGCGAATGGAGTATAAGCAACAGCCGATTGCCTTTGGTATAGGGACAAATGTGTTCTCTGGTAATTGGTCACCAACCCCTACGCCATCCCAAAGTGCTATTGTGAAGGAGAATAAAATAGAGTACTCCAATATTTACAAAGACATAAGTTTGGCATATGAAGTATCAACCCGTGGGATTGCCCACAAATTGAGATTTGACAAGCGAAGTGTTTTTTCAGATATTCAGGCAGGTCAAGAAAATGTAACAATTGAAGAAACTATTCAATTGCCTACGAATGCGAAACTCGTTGATGGCAAAGGGGAGGTTAACGATGGACAGACAAGTACTGGAAACATATTTATTGTCGTGAGTGGAGATACCATATATACAATCATGGCCGCCCATATTTGGGATGGTTCGTTTAATGGCAACATAGATGAACAAAGCCAATCCTCTGAAATTATTGATGCGTTTAAGCAAGTTCCATTAACTATTAATTTCCTTTCGGGAAATAGGATAAAGCTTGGTACACAAATCCCAACCGATTGGCTGTTATCGCCTAACAGGGTATTCCCTATAACATTTGACCCAACTGTAAGCGTTGGTAATGTGGGTTCATTCGCCTCCTCCTATCGCTATCCATTTAATACCTGTAGGCAACAGCGAATAAGCCAAATTCTTTTCAGGAAATCAGATATAAATGCTGGAGGTGTAAATACCACGGGTAGTATAACTGCCATTGAGTTTCTCCAAAGTACTCCGGTTCCAATACAGAGCAATAATGTAAAGGTACGGATGCAGGAAGTAACAGCTAATAGTTTAATTGCATCGGCATTAGAACCATCAGGATGGAACCTAGTTTATGGCCCGTCTAATCAAAATTTCACATCAGGCTCAAATGTGTGGAGAACACTGAACCTCAGTAGTCCATTCCAATTCTCAAACACCAAGAACCTTCTTATTGAAGTTAGTTTTAACAATTCAACTTTTACACCCGGATGCACTTGTAACCAAACAGGCCCAGGTGGGTATTGGGGCTATTTTGACGCTCCATATCACGGACATAGATGGGCATACAGTATGAGTGCAGTTCCACCACCAAGTGGTAGTAACTGTGAATACACAAACAGTCCGGAAAACAATCCCGCCTACGGATCTCTAATACCCGCTACGAAGATTACTATAAATAATACTGCAGGGTGTGCACCAATAACATTTACCACGAATCCAAGCTCTCAATCTGTGGTTGCCCCAGCACAAGCCCAGTTTTCGGTTGCTGTATCAGGTACCACACCTACCTATCAATGGGAAGTAAGTACAAATGGAGGGTCTACATGGGGCAATGTCCCAAGTGGTACGCCCTATTCGGGAATAACAACAAACCAGCTTACAGTAAACCCTACTAACGGCGGAATGAATGGGTATCAATACAGGTGTAAGGTTTCAAATAGTTGTACTACACCTATTGCAATAAGTGGGGTTGGGGTATTAACAGTAAATGCTTCAGGTTGCAACACCGTACTTGGTCCTCCAACATCTTCTAATCTACCAGTGGGTGCTGGCGGTGGGACATTTAAAATAACGGTTACACCCAACACCTGTAATTGGTCTATATCAGCCACTCAACAATGGATTAGTATCGGAGGTGCATTAAGTGGCACGGGAAGTGTGGCATCTAAAAGCTACACAGTAACTGCAAATAATGGCGGTTTTCGTACCGGAAGTATTATAGTTAATGGCCAAATATTTACAGTAAATCAAGCAGGTAACGCTGCCCCAACAACATATACAATTGACGGGAAGGTGATAAAGCAAGACGGTAGTCCACTGGACGGAGTTAGCGTTTCATTAATAAATCCCCCTGCTTTATCTCCTGTTACGACCAATTCTCAAGGATATTATAGTTTTACAGTACCACTGACGTATACCGGTACGGTAAAGCCAACACTTGCCCCATATACTTTTTCACCAGTATCTATAAGTGGTGTTAATTCTACAAACAACTCTAATATTAATTTTCAGGCAGTTGAGGCAAAAATTGTGATTACATCTTCAGCTAACACCTTTGCCCCTTGGCAAAGGGAAGGCGATGATTTTGGTGGAACGATTACAGTATCACTTCAAAACACGACTACACAATCATGGCACCTGCAGGCAGATGTTTATAATGCAAATAATGTTCAAGTAGGTTCTGCTCCTTTTCCGTCAACCATCGGCACATCTTTTACTTTTAATTCAAGCCAAAGTAATCAATTGAGAAATCTTTCCCTCAATGGCAGAAGAGTTGAATATGTAGTAATATTTGATGCTGATAATTCAATAAAGGATACGATTGGTTCTACGAATATAATTGAAAAGAAATGGGACAAAAAGAATATTGTGTTGTGGAACAAGGCTGGGGAGTCATTAAAAATCCCATTGAAATATACCGGAACTACAATTGACAAGGTATTACTTTCTTTTCGTCGACACAGTAACAGTGATGGAAAAACGAGTACAAGCGATGTAATACTTGCTCGAAACACCTCATCATTTTTTGAATCACAGAATCAAGCAAACCTCAGATATTTTGACATACCTGTGTCCGGGAATAACAATTTGAGTACTATTTCTCCGGGAGTATTTGAATATAATATCGAATATTATAATGGTAGCACATTAATTGAAAGTGAAATAAGTTATACGCTTGATTTGACTAAAATTGGGAAAATTACCTACCCTAATCAAAATAGCTTTGGCGGAAATTCAAATAGGGTTATTATACTGATTGGCGGAATTAAAAACGAAACAGAGGCGGTGGCCCAAGCAATAAATGGCTATAATTCTTCCGGGAGTAGTAATATTGACCCATCCTATATCGGCTCTAAGATGAGTATGTCTATTATCTCCTTTTTTAATTCTTATGGTTTTGATACATGGTATATAGGCCAACCAAACCTTAACGGTGTTCGTGAGAATGCGTATGATATTGGACAGGCAATCAAAAGAATCAAAGAAATAACCAATACATCTGACATAAGTATAATCTGTCATTCAAAAGGCGGCCTTGACGTAAAAGCTATGTTGGGAGCGACAAATAATAATGGCCTTTCCAAAGCTTTGGACGGAAGTCAGTTTGACTATTCTCAATCTACTATTAATAATATTGTTAAAAAAGTGGTCTTTTTGGCCTCACCACACCGAGGAGCAAAATTGGCCTATTTAACTCAATATTACCCTAACAATGGTGGCTGCCCAGCATCGACTGGTTGCTATGATCTCATTTGGGATGAGTACACAAATTCAAATAGCGCTATTAATAGCATTAACAGAACATCTATGCCTACTAGTACATCTTTCTTAAATTTAACCTCTTTCGGTCCATCTTACACAGATTGGATAGGTCTATTGTCTGATGGGGATAGTGATGGAGTTGTAGGCACCGAATCAAGTGAAGGGTTAAAGTTGAACAATGGAAACTCTTTTATTCAGTTATATCAAAATTATTCTAATCACTTTAACGTTCATCAGAATTATTTTTTATCTACTAACGGAAAGTGTACTAATGCAAACAATAGAAATATTACCTATATTTATTATTTTACTAACAACCAATTTTCACAAACGTGTAATAGAAATCTTCTTGGATTTTACTCCTTGCAAGCAATTAAGTCGGCTCTTTCTGGGGCAACTATTAGATATAAAGTAGCAAATGATTCTACTTTTCAGACTATTGGAGCCACCGACGAATATGGAAAACTGAATTTCTGGCTATTTAATCCCCTTGCTTCGGGAGATTCTATTGAAATATCCGCCACAGGTGTTGATACACTTAAGTTTTCGCCGCAGTTCTATTATAATGATATGCATAAAATGCAGGTTGCTCTATTCCCTTCAGGAACCATTACCAACAAGATTACCTATCCTTCGCTTAGTATTATTGGTCAATCACCGATCGTTGGTCAACCGAATGTTAATCTACGCATTAACGCTAGAAATGCAACAACATTTTTCAAGAATGTTCAGAATTCCGATACAATTTTTAGTATCGTTACACCCGTAAATAATGTTCTATCAATTTTACTTGACACGGGATATAATAAAGTTTTGGTAAAGTGTGTTAGCCCAGGAATTGACACTGTTACACTGATAAAGGAGCTTTATTATTTGCCCAGTCCTTTGATGAACTTATTTACTAGAGACATATCAGTTAATATCTCGCCGTCATTAAGCGGGGCCAAGTTATTTTTTAACAATGCTTTTTATCAAAAACTAGTGGCAAACACAACATTGAAAATTTTGAGAGAGGCTGGAGAGATAAAAGTTTCAAAATTTGGATACCGCGACACTTTGATAAATACAGACACTATATCTAATATTAACTTATCGCTGCAACCCTATTCATATTCCTCACTCACCGACAGTACAATATTCGATTTCTCAAATGGTTTGAATCCCCAATACTGGAAAACAATCACTGTTAAAAACCTATCTCCATTCAAGCACAAGCAAATCTCTGCTAAGCAATATGATGATGCATTTACAGGGATGTCATTAATACCCCAATCGAGGAAATTCGTGTTTAGGAATTTTGCAATAAGTGGCACAAGTGCACAATTGAAGACAGCCATTGCATTAGATCAGATAAATACACCAGAACAAGACAGTGTGTATATCCTAAGCATCAAAGATGGACACTATTTTAAGTATAAGGCAAACCAAGCTAATGTTTCAGAATATGACACAACAGTTCAAAAATTGGCATTTGACCTGATTAATATTGGCTCAGGGCAAGTCCAAGAGATTGTATTGATGAGGAAGCAAGCACCCATAATGAACAGATTGGATAGTGTTTGGCATTCAGGACAAACAATTGCTTTCCCATTTAAGGTATTTGTAACTGACCCTGACAGCATTAAAAATGATGTGACAATAAACTCTCTGGATGCCAAAGTGTCTATTGTGGGGAATATGGTATATGTAACTGCTCCTATCAACTTCACTGGAACTCTAACATTTACAATATCGGGAACTCATGATTTTATTACCAAAAGTAAAACTTATGTAATGAAAGTAATACCGCCAGAAGTATATATCCCGACAGCCTTTACGCCAAATGATGATGGCTTAAATGATATCATCCGTCCTAGCTTTTTAGGAAAGATTATTAATTGTCACTTGGTTATATACAACAGGAATGGGCAAAAGGTATTTGATACCCAAGATTGTTTAAGTGGCTGGGATGGCAAGATTAGAGGTCAAGCACAGGATGCTGGAGCATATGTTTATTATCTTACATATCAGTTTGCAGGGGAATCAGAGAAACAAACCAAAGGGAGCTTTGTGTTACTAAAATAAAATTTTAAGGGCTAATTTCTGTTCCTGTAAATTCAACTCTTGTTACTATAGCAGTAAGGTGATAGTAAAATGATTATGAGAATGCGGCCGTTTTACTTTTTTTTGATAATCTTTCTAATAGCTTTTTTTACTATTGGGAAGAAATTCTCTTCCTTTGGCTGTTACTTGTTGTTCAATAATTTCTTTTTTATAAGCCACATGTGCTAATAAAGAAAAAGCCTATCGCATTACTGCAACAGACTTTGGTTTTAATTCTAACTTTTTAAAATAATTATGAAACAAGTAATCACCGTCTTGGCTGTTTTACCGACTTTGGGAACGTTGAATTTATTCTCTCAGCACAAGGGATTTCCAAAAGCAGTGTTCGACAATACAAATATTGGCCGCAATTTTAGTGACAACCCTAAATAGTTAAACAATTTAATAAGTAAAATATAAACAATGAAAATCTCAATTTTAACAATCTGCATTATCGCAGTTTTAAGTTCTTGTTCAAGAGACAGTGGTTCAAACAATATTACAAACCCAACCACGACAGACGTTTATGTGGCAGGTTATGAAGTCAATGGAGCAGGTGTAAGTGTAGCAAAGTACTGGAAAAATGGACCTGCACATAATCTATCTTCTGGAATTAATACAGCTCAAGCAACCTCCATAGTTGTTGTTGATACAAACGTTTATGTGGCAGGCTATGAAAGTGATGGGACATTTCCTGTGGCAAAGTATTGGAAAAATAAAGTATCGCATAATTTATCAGTTGCAGGACAAGAAGGACAAGCAAGTGGAATCGCTGTTGTAGGCAACGATGTTTATGTTTCAGGAAAATATAGAATGCCTGGAAATAAATATAAAGCAGCATATTGGAAAAATGGGGTGGTAACTGATTTAACAAATGGTAGTAATTTTGCTGATGCTTTCGCAATTACGGTTGTTGGTAGTGACGTTTACGTTGCAGGGTATGAATTTAATGGAACAACTTATGTTGCCAAATATTGGAAAAATACAATTCCTATACCTTTGTCAAACGGAACTCAATATGCAGTACCAAATTCAATTGTAGTTAGTGGTGGGGATGTTTATGTTGCAGGGACAGAAACTATTGGTGGTGTTAATGTTGCTCGACTTTGGAAGAATGGCTTTGCTACAAGTTTGTCAAATGGTATTCAGGCTGCACAAGGACAGTGTGTTGCAGTTTCAGGTAGCGATGTATATGTGGCAGGCATAGAGTACACAGGGACTGGTTCAATTTATATGGCAAAATATTGGAAAAATGGTTTACCAACAAATGTATCAAGTGGTATTCAATCAGCATTTGTTAATGGAATAGCAGTTTCTGGTAATGATGTTTATCTTACGGGTAGTGAAAATATTGCAGGAGTTAGCACAGCGAGGTATTGGAAAAATACGACAACAACTAACCTTAATGAAGGAAACACAGGTTCAAGTGGAACTTCAATATTTATAAAAACCAACTAAGAAAAAAATTACATAGTTGCTTGTCATTATAAGCCTCAGCTTCAGTCCTCTATTCAACTTCATCCCACGCATTGTTAAGCCCTGATAGTTGTACAAAGAGACTACTACATCACTGTAGCTGGCTTTGGTTTTGCTTCTACACTCACCTTTTGGAATTCTTGATTTTTTAGCATCTTCTTTATCATAGTTCCTTGTGTACAATAGGCAGCTTCAGCTTCCATTTCAAGCACGGCATCATCAGTTGAAACTACCGCTTTCTTTACCTTTGAATTAAGAATATACTCTAGCGCTTGCCGTACCTTGGATGCCGCCCTAATCAATATCTTGGTATCACCCTTGAATACCTAAAGCCACCATTGCATATAGCCACCCCAAGTCGGCCAAGATATGCTCGGAGGTATTCCCTCGATATTATCCTGTCCTGAAATCTGTCCCGCAGGCTATTCACCAGTGTTTGAGCTGCCCTAATCTTTCAATACATAACTGGTGCTACGCCCGCCCGCCGATTCTTTCACCAATACACCCATACCCACCAACTCCTGTATATCCCGCAATGCCGTGTCCTGCGAACATTTGGTCATCTTGGCCCATTTGGAAGAAGTCAGCTTGCCAACAAAAACATCCAATAATTTATTGATCATCATATGCTGCCTATTGTTGAACGACAGGTGCGCCTGTCGGTCCCAGAATTTCGCCTTGTTCAACACAACGGCCAATGTTTCGCCCGTTGCATATAGGGTATTTTCAAGGCATTCCAAAAACCAAACTAGCCATTCGGTCACGTCCAATGTCCCTTTTTGTGTACGCTCCAATATTGAGTAATAGGCCTTGCGCTCGGCCTGTATCTGCGCCGACATGCTGTAAAAGCGTTGCGCCGTGCTATCCGCACGGGACAACTGCATATCGGCAATGGCACGGGCAATGCGGCCATTTCCATCGTCGAAGGGGTGGATCGTGACAAACCACAAATGCGCAATACCGGCTTTGATAACTGGGTCAATATCGTTCCGGTTGTTGAACCAATCCAACATTATTTCCATGTCCCCGTCCAGCCTTTCGGCATCCGGTGCTTCGAAATGTACAGTTTCACGCCCCATCGCACCCGACACAACCTGCATCTTACCCTTGTCTGCGCCGCGCCAATCCCCCACGGTTATCTTGAACATACCGCTATGCCCAGTTGGGAACATGGCGGCATGCCAGCCAAACAGCCTTTCCTTGGTCAGTGGTTCATGAAATTTCTGTGTCGCATCCAACATCATTTCCACAATGCCTTCGATATTACGGCTACTGGGCACCAGCCCCGCAATGTCCAGCCCCAATTGCCTGGCAATTGAGGAGCGCACCTGTTCGAGGTTGAGGATTTCCCCTTCGATTTCGTTCGATTTAAGCACATCAAGTGTCAGCGTCTGCAACATTGCTTCGCTGCGCAGTGGAAATCCCATCGCCTCCATCTGCCCCAAAAGCCGCCCCTGCCGGTAGCGTACAGAAGCCAGCAATTGTGCAAGTAATGCCTCATCCCAGGTAAAGTTTGGCCATTCGGCCCGTTGATGTATATATACAGCCATTTTACGCACCTTTTGCGGCGAATATACCATATATTCGCCGCATTTTCAATTATTCACCGCATCTTTTGCGGAGAATAGCGCCCTTATTCACCGCAATTCCCTCATTAATGGGCATTTTTCAACACCTGCCCTCCCCCATCAAATCAGGTATTTTTACCCTATTATCTGCCATACACAAACTGTATTTTTATACTTAACCAAAACTCTTATCTATGTACAAAAAAATTTGCATCGGCCTACTGCTTGCTGGTACAGTGTGCTATATGGCCTGCAACGATGGCAGCAAAGACCCTGTTAAGGGCAACGAAGGCGGCTTTAGTGTTGGCTGCGATAGTACCAACCCCTTCTTTTCCAGCGATATCCCCCACGAAGTGGAAGTAAATGTGGGCCCTGGTTACTCGGGCCTCAACCCCAAGGAACAGGTTTGCTTTGACTATTTCTCTTGGCGCTCTTTTGTGGCCCTTAACTGGCCCGCCAACCCCGACGGCTCCCCCATGAAAGGCAAATTTACCGACAACCCCGAGGCACCCCGTGTATGGGAAAGCTATACCGACCCTGCCGAACTGTTTGGCACGGGTGAGCACTTGTTGGCTTTTGGCGGTCCCATTAAAAAAGTGCCGGGCTTAAAGGGCCTTCGCATGATTTCAAAACTGAGCGGCGAATCGGACATCGATCTGCCACCGGATATCAAACAGGCTACCGGCCAACCGTTGATCGACAAAAACCTGAACTATGCTTTGTTTGAAATAATGGTAAACCCCGATGAAGCCAAATACATCAGGGACAGCAGCCTCAATTATGCCTCTGGGCAAGTGGGCAAAAAAATCAATTTCCCTGCTGGCTACTACGATAAAGGGCTTAGCGGTGGTCAAGTAGGTGCGATAGAAATAAAAGCCACATGGAAAATTTTGGTGCCCGGCGTTGACGATACTACCCAATTTTACCGTCGCAGGGCCGTTATTTATGTGCCTGCCAACAACAGCGCTACGGGCAAAGCGCTTTACCTCACGGAAACCGTGGGCTTGGTGGCGATGCACATCTTGCACAAAACCCGTCAATTCCCCATGTGGATTTGGACCACTTTTGAGCACAATAGCAATGCACCCGACTCTGCGGCCTTGGCAAAGGGTGCCGGTAACAATTATTTGTTTTACAACCCTGCCGCTACCACGGTTACGCCCAACACACCACCGAGTACGCCTTATCTGTGGCAGGCCACCAAGCCTTATGCAGCGGGTATCGCCTACCAAGGCAAGTACGGAACACAGGTGGTGCAAGAACTGACCATAGCCGACTATACGCAAACCCTGAACAAAAACTGGCAAAAAGCTTTGGGCAACAGCGTTTGGGCCAATTATCGCCTTATCGCCAGCCAGTGGGGCGTAGCCAAGGGGGATAACCCTACGGTGCCGCAGGATACCATCGGTATACCTACGCTTACCAGTAACCCGGTGCTGGAAACCTATTTCCAACAAAGCTCCTGCCTCACCAGTTGTCACAAATTTGCCAAAGATGCCGTGGGCAATTTTGCCGACTTTAGCTTTTTGCTGAAAAGGGCCAAAAAACTTACAACAGTAACTGATAAAAAATAATAAATCGCTCAATGAACAAGAGCCGGAACCTCCAACAGGTCCGGCTTTTGTTTTGCCAATGGCTTTGCATTCTTTTCCCCCTCGCTGCTGCTGTACAAACATTCCCAATAAATCTTACTTTTGTTCAGGCAGTGGTGCGGTAGGCATCGCTCCCCTTGAGCAATACACTTGATATGCGGAAAAAAACCTTACTTTTTTATCCTGCTTTTATATGCTGCTGTTTGGCTGTTGCTGGGCAAAAACTGGCTTTTCAAAACCTGAGTACCGACAAGGGTTTGATACGGGCCCAAGTGTTTTGTATTACGCAAGATCAGCAGCACCATCTTTGGCTGGGAACCACCGGTGGTATCGACCGATTTGATGGCAGTGTATTCAAGCATTTTAGTAAGTCGCAGGGCTTGAACAGTACGCTTATCTTCGATCTTCATGCCGCACCCAATGGCCATATTTGGGCTTCCACAGAAAAAGGCATTTCTTGCCACGATGGATATAAAATCACCAATTATCCCTATGCCATTGGCAAATCGGCCTTATTATCATCGGATAAAAAAGGGAATGTTTGGGCCTTAAGCAATGGGGGTGCCCTTTCTAAATTTGTTGACAATAAGTTTGTGGTGATGCCCAAGCATTTTGCAGACGCCAAAGCCATCTGTATCACTAAGGACCGGCAGGGCGACCTGATTGTAAACTTTCATCCCTATGGTTTTTTTAAACGAACGGAAAACAATTGGCAGAAGCTAAGCGAAGTGCCTATCACCGACACTACTATCAAGTATAAAAAATTGATCCATACCGACAAAGCTTGGTATGCCCTAGCAGATTCGCTCATTACCATGTACGCAGGCGGCACAAAGATTGCTTCGGCTTTAATAACAGGCGGGAAGGGTCAGTGCATTGCCGCAGACAAAAAGGGCAATATTTGGGTGGGAATGCCCAAGGGGGTTTGGGTTTTTAATGGCAAAAACTTATCGGTGATTGCCAAATATGAAGCGGCTTCGGGCTTTTCGGATAACACGGTGAACGACTTGTTTTGCGATGTGGAAGGCAACCTATGGCTGGCAACCGATGGCGACGGGCTTTTCAAGTTTTCTGATGGGGTATTTGGCAAATACGACAACAGTAATGGATTACCGGGCAAATTAGTGATGGGCTTTGTACGTAAGCAGAACGACAACTTGTACATTGCCACCAGAGAAGGTGGGTTGGTGGAATTTGATTGCGACAGTAAAAAAATAACGCCGGTTGATGTGTCTGCCTTGAAGGGAAAAGCAATCAACTGTATCACACAAAACAAAGCGGGTGAACTTTTACTGGGCAAAGTAGATGGTGGCGCCATGAAATATGATGGCAAGCATTGGCAAACCATAAAGGTAGATCCGGAGGAAGCTGATGGGGGTGTTAACGGTATCTATTACGATGGAGAAAGAACCTGGTTTGCAACCAATAACGGCTGTTATTATCAGCAAAATGGCAAAATGAACAAAGTGGATAGTTTGAATGGACATACCTTTGCTGTGTTGCCCCTCCCCAACAACGAAACATTCATAGGTGCCATAGATGGACTATATCGCTTTACTGGCAAAGGGCCGGCCATCAAGGTAACCACTCCTCCTTCATTAAAAAACATAGGTGTTCTTTGTATGATCAGCCAAGGGCCTTATATCATTATTGGCACATTGGAGGATGGCCTTTTTTTCTGGAACAGACAAACCGACCAAGCATATCGATGTTCTTCTGTAGAAGGCTTAAGCGATAACGGCGTTTTTGCCCTCATGGTAGACAGCAAAAAAAACTTATGGGTGGTAACGGGTACCAGTGTACAACAGGTTACATTGTCGGACGAAAAGAAGCGGTCTTTTTCCATCAGGCATTTCTCCCCATCGGATGGTTATCAAAACAGCGAGGGCAACCTGAATGCCATTGTGGAAGACAAATTGGGACGAATCTGGATCGGCAATACCAACGGCGCCGCTGTTTTTAATGGCGAGTTGCCTGAAAAAGAAACCCATGGCCCATTTACCGTCATTCAACAGGTGCTGCTACCAGACAGTTCTGTAAAAGGGGATGACCTACTGCCTTGGTATCAATTGCCCCAGAACCTCATTTTGCCTTATAGCAAAAACAGCATCAGTTTTGTGGTAAAGGGCATTTACTTAAAAGATCCCGAATCCGTACAGTACTCCTATCAATTGGTAGGCTACGACCGGGATTTTTCGGATACTGTTAACCAAACCTTTTTTAACTTTCAAAACCTCAACCCCGGGAACTATATTTTTAGGGTAAAAACTTTTACGGCATCGGATGTGGAGTCGAAAAATATTGCGGAGTTTGCCTTTACGGTAGCCACGCCCTTTTACAAAGCCACTTGGTTTTACGTACTGATGGGCTTGCTTTTACTGGCTACAGGCGGCTGTGTACAATTTTTGTTGATGCGGGCAAGCCTGCGCAAACGCAAACAACGGGCCCTTATCCGCAAAGAGGAGCAGCAGGCCATTCGCTTGCGCACATCAGAAGATTTTCACGATGAGTTGGGCAATAAGCTCACCCGCATATCATTGCTGGCAGATATTTTGCAAAAAAAGACGGGCGCCGAGGATGTGGAGAAAAACAAGCTCATTGCACAGATAAAAGAAAATGTACTGGCCCTCTATGCCGGTACCCGGGATATCATTTGGTCCCTTTCGGCCGGCAGCGACAGCTTAAAGGAAACGCTGAACAGGATAGGGCAGTTTGGCGAAGAGCTGTTCCTTGGCACGGATATACAGTTTGAAATGCGATGGATGCACCATGTGGATGCAACTACGGTTTTGCCCATGGATTATAGCCGTAACATATTAATGATATTTAAAGAAGCGCTGAACAACAGTTTAAAGCATGCCCAATGCACCCAAGTAACCATTGTTGTGCAAAAAATGGAGGACGGTAGCATCCTTATTACACAAAACGACAATGGCAAGGGTTTCGACGGCAGTTTGATGCAAAAAGGCAATGGGCTGAACAATATCCGCCGCCGGGCCCAACGCATCCATGCCGAAGTAGATGTCATTTCATCCCCCGAAAATGGCACTAGCATTGTTTTATTATTGAAAATCCCTCCAAAGGGGTGATAAAAAACCTGTTTTATTGAACCAATTTTGTCTCAAAACCAAATAGAAAGCAACCAGTGGACATTGATATCAAAACCATACGCATTGTAATTATTGAAGATGACACTACAATACGGGAAGGCTATACATTTTTGCTGGGCAACGAGCCGGGTTTTGATATTTGTGCCAATTACGCCTCTTTTGAACTAGCTGAAAAAAAGCTTTTATCCGATTCGCCCCATTTGTTGCTGTTGGATGTACAATTGCCCGGCATCAGCGGCGTGGATGCTATTCCCAAAATAAAGAAGATTTTGCCCGATGTACAGATTCTCATTTTAACGGTGTACGATTCGGAGGATGTGATTTTTGCGGCACTCAAAAACGGTGCTTCGGGCTACCTTACCAAAAACACAACGCCCGACAGGATTATTGCCTCTATTAAAGAAGTGGTAAATGGTGGTGGCGCTATGAGTACCAGCGTGGCCAAATTGGTGATGCAATCATTTCAAAAAAGCATGGCCTCCCCGCTTACCAAAAGGGAAACGCAGATACTGGAAGGCATTGCCGGGGGGAAAAGCAGGCGTAAAATAGCCACAGAGCTTTTTATCGATTTGGAAACCGTGAAAACGCATATCAAAAACATTTATCATAAGCTCGACGTTAACTCCAAAGACGAGGCCTTGAAAGTGGCCCGTGAAGGCCGCTTTATATAACCGCTCAAATATATCCCCCTATTCGGGGGATGTGTATCCCCCTTTTGAAACTTATATTTACAATAAAAAGATGCGGCTGCTTTTGTTATTGTTTTTATGTTTCGGTCTTTTCCGTAAACCCTTGCTTGCACAGCAGCCCGCCGCCGGTTACATAAGCGGGTACATTGTAACGGCCGACAACGCCCCAGCCGCAAATGCCACCGTTAACTTACTATCCGCCCAAGGCAGCGCATTAATTAAAGTTTCCTTACCAAACGAAAAAGGTTTCTTTGAGTTTGAACAAATAAAAGCAGGCACTTACCACCTCTCCATTACCAAGGTGGGGTACAAAACCTACCAATCGGGCCATTTCAGCATTGGCCCCGATAGCCAAACGGTTAGCCTACCAACCATTACGCTTAGCGCTGCACAAGTGGTGTTGGGCGAGGTAAAAGTAGAATCCAAAAAGCCTTTTATCGAACAGAAACTGGATAAGCTGATCGTAAATGTAGAAAACAGTATCGCTGCAGCTGGCAGTACGGTTTTGAATATTTTGGAGCGGTCGCCCGGCGTATTGGTAAATGAGGAAAGCAATATCAGCCTGCGTGGCAAACAAGGCGTAATGGTGATGATAGATGGAAAACCATCACCCTTGGGCGGCACCGATTTGATGAACTACCTGAAAAGCATACCCGCCTCGCTGGTTGAAAAAATAGAAATCATTACCAACCCCTCTGCCCGCTATGATGCGGCGGGCAATGCGGGCATCATCAATATCAAGTTTAAAAAAGACCAGCGCCAAGGCTATAACGGTAGTTTTACGCTGGCGTATGGCCAAGGGGTTTACCACAAGCCCACCGCTAGTATCAACACCAATTACCGTAAAAAGAAATGGAACCTCTTTGGTAATTATTCGTTGGCCCAGCCCCGTGGGTTTACCCGTTTTTACATCAACCGGCAGTTTTTTAACAGTGCCGGTAATACAGAATCTGTATTTGACCAAACTAGCTTTATCAAGCATCGCCTCAGCAACCACAACTTAAAGTTGGGCGCCGATTTTTACATGAACAAAAAAACAGTAGTGGGTGTAATGTTCAACACCAACATGAGCCAGGCCAAGCGGAACGGATTTACCAACGCCTTTATTACCGATGCGGATGGCAAGCTGCTGTACACTACGCAAACCGACAATGTTTTCCCGGGCAAAAACCGCAATTTTTTTGTTAATGGCAACCTAAAACACAAGTTTGATAGCACGGGCAAAGAGCTAACGGTTGACCTTGATTATGGCCACTTTTATTCCGATGCCCTACAGGATTTTGAGAACCGCTATTATGATCCCAACAGCATTCAAACTGCCAGCGACAAGTTGCAAACCGATCAAGTAGGTACCATAACGGTAAAATCGTTTAAGGCCGATTATGTACAGCCCATTGGTAGCAATGCCAAGTTTGAGGCCGGTATCAAAGTAAGTTTTGTTAAAACCGATAACGACATTCAATTCTTTACAGAAAGTGCTGGTGCATTTGTTTTAGATAGGAGCCGTTCTAACCATTTCATGTACGATGAAAATGTAAATGCCTCATATGTCAACTATGCTTGGGAATCCCCAAAGACCGATTTTCAACTGGGGCTGCGGATGGAACATACCGCCACCTCGGGCAAGCAGATAACTACCGGTGAAAATTTTTCCCGCAATTATCTGCTACTCTTCCCTAGCATCTTTGTAAACCGAAAGCTGGGAGCCAACCACCAGCTTTCGGCTTCATATAGCCGCCGTATCGACCGGCCTACGTACAAACAGCTTAATCCGTTCAAAATTTTTGTTGACCCTTATACCTATGCTTCCGGCGACCCCAATTTGCAACCTGTGCTTACCAACTCGTTTGAGCTCAACTACACTCTGTTCAATAAGTATATCGCCAGCTTAAGGTATGTAAACAGCAAAGCTACCATCACCGATATTATTATACAGGATGATGTAAGCAAAATTTCTTATCAAACACCGGCCAACTTACAAGACTATGAGCAGGTGAACTTGGGTTTAAGCATTCCTTTCAACATCAAAAACTGGATGAACTCCAATATCATTGGCAGTGTATATTGGAACACCTATAACAGCCCTTTACAGGGTGGCCAATTAAAAACAGATTACGTTACTTGGGATATCAACTGTACCAACACTTTTGTCTTGGGCAAAAAAGGATGGAGTGCCGAACTGAGCGGTTTCTACCAATCCAGTAATGCCTGGGGGCTTTTCCTCATTAGGAACTTGGCGCAGATTTCCAGTGGTGTTCAAAAAGTGTCGAAAAACAAAAAATCTACTTTTAAAATAGCCGTTGCTGATATGTTTTACACCAACCGAATTGCTGTGATTGTTAAGTACCAAAACATGGATTTTTTTACTAGCCGTACTTGGGATTCTAGGACGCTGACCCTGTCTTATACCTATCGGTTTGGTAAAAATACAGTGGCCCGTGCACGGCAGCGCAATAGTGGTATGGAGGAGGAGAAGCGTAGGGCAGCCAACTAATCCATACGATACCTTGTATGATGCCAACAACTGTTAGCGGGTTTTGATTATTATTTATGTAATACCCTAAAGAATGGATATTGTTGCCACATTGGCCTTTAACCTGATAAAAAAAATTGACGATGAATTTAAGCGGTTCACGGGCAGCCGTCATGCCTTTGCCTGTATGGTGCTACAGCAGTATGCCGTAAAAGTAGATTTTGTAAACACCACTGCTGGGGTAACCGTTACGGTGGATTACGATGATATCATTCAGCTTTTTACAAAAAACCCACCACCTTTGCTCAATACATCCGCTTCCGGTTATACCGCTTGGGGCTAGATTGCCAACAATGATTTATTTTGCGGCCTTATTACAGCAAAATGCGGCAGCAATATAAAAATATCATATTCGACTTGGGCGGCGTACTCTTCAACATCGATTATCATCGGCCGGTACAGGCTTTTGCCGCCTTGGGTTACGAGGGCTTTGATGCTATGTACAGCCAAGCTGCCGCCAATCCGCTTTTTGAAAAGCTGGAAACCGGCCATATCAGCAATCATGACTTTTTTGAAGCGATGAAACTATTGGCCCCGCAGCCCGTAAGCACCGAGCAAATTCAGGAGGCTTGGAATAGCATCTTGCTGGGCTTTAGGCTATCCTCCATGCAGTACCTGCTGCAATTGCAACCCTATTATCAATTGTACCTACTGAGCAATACCAATGCCATCCATTTGATACAGATACAGGACTTTTGCCAAAAGCAAACGGGGCAAAACAGTTTGGATGATTATTTTACCAAAGCTTGGTACTCCAATCGGGTGGGGCTGCGCAAACCGAATCAAGATATTTATCAATTTGTATTGGAAGATGGGGGCTTGCTGGCACAGGAAACTTTGTTTATCGACGATTCGGCACAAAATACGGCCGCAGCGGAACGGATGGGAATCCGTAGCCATTTACTAAAACCGGATGAACGCATCGAGGCGTTGGGCCTTATTTAACCTCTTCGTATTCTATATAGTCGTGATCGGCGGGAGATTTGGGTGCCGACTTTTCGGCGGGTTGCTGCGTTGTACCTGCCTGTTGTTGATGCTGGTCCATTTGATCCTGCATGCGGCCATGCATTTCGTTTACCTGCTTTTTTACCTGTTTGGTGGTTTTGTACACAGGGATGATAAAATCAAAAATCAGCTTGTACAGCAGGTACAAAACAAATAACTGAAAAACTACCTTAAAAACGCCCATGCTGCAAAATTAGGCAGTATTGCAATACATTGAGCCGTAAAGTTTACCAAAGGGCGCTGGGTTGGGTCAAGTGGTTTAAATCAGGCTTTGGGATTTGGGGATTTTAGTACCTTGCATATATGAAGATTTATACAAACATTTCAGTTATGGAAGGCCTCGATGCCGTAGCAATGATGCGGGAAATAAGGGAAAAATTAAGCGAAAAGTATTGGAAACACACTGACGTTCTTAAAAAAGAGATGGAAGCTGTAAGAAAGAAATATCATTTTAAAGAAACAGCAACTCACTAATAAAAGAACGGCGTATCTGATTTTGTCATAAATCTATTTCTCAAGTTTCAATTCCTCATTCCGCTTCCTCCTCCTCCAAATCGTGCAAGGCCACGGCCAAGCTATTGTCCTTCACAAAGTTGCACCAATGGCAGTCGGGTTTACCGCAGCCGGTATAAAAGTCACGGGCCTGTACCTTGTCCCACACGGTTTTGATTTGCTGCGTTACCGTTGTCATGTCTTCGGGTTGGATGATGATTTTTTCCTTGCGGTATTCCTTCTTTTTGTCCGGCTCCACAAAATCAAACTCGGTGCTCGCCACCTTCCAATCTTTCTGTTCATAATTATCTACCAGCAACTTATAAAATACCGCCTGGCGCCAATAATCGCCGCCATTGGGTTGCTTGTCGCTGGGGCCGCCCATTTTCGGCAGCGCCTTGTCAATATCACCGGTTTTATAATCCACCACATTGACCGTTTTGCCATCAAACTCCAGTTTGTCCAATTTACCCTTGATCGGCACCCCGTTGATGACCACATTTTGGATATTCCGCTCAATGGCCACCACCTTGTTGAAGGTATGGATATAGGTTTGGTAATAGTTGGTCAGCACTTCTTCCCCATATTCCATGCGGCGGTCAAACGCTTCTTGTGTAAAATTTTCGCGGTGGCGGTGCATATACCATTTAAAATCGCTTATAACATCGGCCACCGGCGGAAACTGCTGCTGGCCATTATCCCTCATTTTTTCAAATAGGCGTTGCAAGGCATGGTGTACCGCACTACCAAACTCCAACGCTTCCGATTTGCCCGAGGGGATGCGTATGAGGTTTTTGTAATAAAATTCCAGCGGGCAACGCAGGTAATTGCTCAGGGCCGTTACGCTCAACGAAAATTTATCCAGTGCCAAGCTGATAAAGTCCTCATCGGCTTTTTCTATTTCAGGGGCCTGCTGGCGCACCTGCAATACCTGAAAAGCAAAAAGTTCTTCCGGTGATAAGGTTTTAACCGTAACCGGTAAGTGATGCTCCTGTTGTATTTCGGCAATAAACATGGAGGGTTCGGTTTCCTTGCCCGTGGCATTGGTTGTGGTGTACGATAGGTGCAACCATTTTTCGGCCCGGGTAAGTGCCACATAAAACAAGCGGCGCAGTTCCTCATCGTCTTTGGCCGATGGCTGGGAGGCAAACATGGTGTCGGGCAGTTTGTACCCACCACCGGGCTTGCGCTTTTTTTCCCAATTGGCGGCATTGCAACCTGCTATAAACACATGCTCGTACTCCAATCCCTTGCTGCCATGCGCCGTTAATAGGTTGATGCCCTTATCCGTACCCGTAACCTGTACCATGGGTATGGCCAGCGACTCTTGCTGCATCAAATCGATAGTTTCTACCAATCCCTTTAATTCCAGCATGGGGTTGCGGGCCGTTTCCTCTTTGATAAAATCAAAAAAGGCATTCAACAATTGCATCAAAAGCAGCTTCTCCGGATGCTTGATTACATAAGATAAAATATGCGCATTATCCGTTTCCGTTTCGTCGTTGATGATTTTGGCAAAAAGGGTCAGCAGGGTTACATTGGGCACATAAGCCACCAATTTTTCCAAGGTATGGCTCACTTTTTTCAGCCCCTCGTGCAGGCCTTTGTCAAATAAATCTTTTGGTGCAGCCGCAGCCCTTTCCACCAATATCCGGCGGATATAGGTTTTATCGGCACCTTGCTTGCGGGCATTGACCGTTACCATGATATTGGCCACTTCAATGGGTGGTACGCCGTAAAAATCATAGTGCAATATTTCAAACAACAGTTCCTCTCCACTAAATGAAATATCATGCTCGGAGTGGAGCCAACGCAATAAGTTGATGATTTTGTTAATAAAGGGATGGGTGAGGATATTGATATTGCGCTTACTGTAAACCGGCAATTTTTTGAGCTGTAAATATTGGGCCAAGGCCTCACCGTACTTATTTTCCTTGTAAATAACGGCAATGCGGCCGGGCTCAGTACCCTGCTGCACCAATGCCTCAATTGCGGTGGTAATGGCGGCCATTTCTTCCTGCGGACTTTTGTATTCGGTAATGCTCGGCGGTTCCTGTAGCCCTTGCAGCTTGGCGTTGCTGGCCGTTAGGTTTTTGCTAAGGCCCTCAATTTGGTTCACCAGCCTTTCGGTATTATTGTTGATCACGGTTTTGGCCACATCCAATATGGGCTGGGTGCTGCGATAATTGTTGGTCAATACCACGGTAATCAAATCGGCTGTATAATTGGTGGCAAACTCCAGCATATTTTCCACATTGGCCCCTTGAAAGCGGTAGATGCTCTGATCGTCATCGCCCACCACAAACACATTGGGTTTTTGCCAAAAGCTAATGAGCTGCTGCACCAATCGGTTTTGGGTGCCGCTGGTATCTTGGTATTCATCCACCAATACGTACTGAAACTTTTCTTGGTAGCTATTGAGGATGGAAGGGGTTTGGTCAAACACCTGTATCACCCAATTGATCATATCGTCAAAATCATAACGGCTTTTGCGGCGCATCAGCCCCTGCAGATGGTCAAATTCGTTTACGGCCGCCCGCAGCTTTTCCATTTTTTCCGTTTCGTCGGCAATTTTATCGGTTCGCACATCGCCTTTTTTAAACTGGCCCGTAGCCCTTTTGGCAATGTACGCTTCCCGGTCAGGCAGGCTGGCGATGTACTCATCAATTTTACCATTGATAAAAGCAGGTGTCCATCCTTCCCGCTTCATGGTAGAAAAAAGTTGTTGCAGGTTGTTGATTTCAAAATACACATCGCCGCGGTAGCGCTTGAGCGGATGGTTTTTGGGAAAGCCATCTATCAACGCCTTGTATAACTGTATTTTTTCCAAGTCGGATATGGGGTCCAGTGCAGTTTTTTCAAACTGCGACAGGTTTTGCTGTATCACTTCGTTGCAAAAGGAGTGAAAAGTGTGGATGTTTACCTTATAGGCATCGGCACCAATAAACTGCAGCAATCTTTTGCGCATGGCAATGGTGCCGGCATCGGTATAAGTAAGGCAGAGTACATTTTCGGGCTGGGCATCGGTTTGTAGCAAAATTTTGCCAATGCGGGCGGCCAATATTTGGGTTTTGCCCGTGCCGGGGCCTGCTATCACCATCACGGGGCCTTCAATGGTATCCACTGCAATGCGTTGCTGCGGGTTGAGCTGCCCGTATGCTTCGGTAAATTTCTTTTCTAGCAGTTGCCTGTACTGTTTCATACTGTAAATGTAAGACCAAAAACATTGAGGACGGTATGGGTGTATTTCAAATTCTCGCTCTCATGGCCGCTTGAAGTTGCCTCTTGTGGTTGCTTTTTCCACTTTTGTCTTGATACAAAAGTGGAGCAAAAAATCAAGGCTGCATAAAAAAGCCTAAAAAATGGAACCTCAGGCTAAAGAAAAACAAGCTCAATCTGTAGTGCAAAACCTAGCATTAGTAGGACTTAAAGGCTAATAGCATTACCAAGCTTCAGTAACAACTGTTTTCCTTTTGCGCCCCGATGCTGCGATCGGGATTAAAAACCCTCGGCTCCATTTTTCTTAACGGCTTTTTTATGAGGCCGTACCGAAGCGAAGGTTGGGAACTCCATGAACTCGATTATATTGAAAGCAAATTGGAAATGTACCTAGCGGTCGGAAGATAATAAATACTATCTGCCTACCATTTACAAACAAAAGCGTTCCTTTGGTGTTATTAAGCCAAAACCAAACATGAGCAAAGTATACAGCCTCAAAACCGTGCAGCGTATCCCCATCCCCTTGTCGCAAGCATGGGATTTTTTTAGCAAGCCGGACAATTTAAAAGAGATTACCCCCGATAACATGGGCTTTAACATCATTTCGCAGCACCAGGGCGAGCGGATGTATGCTGGCCAAGTCATCGAATACAAAGTAAAGCCGGTGTTGGGCATTCCGCTGTACTGGATGACGGAGATTACCCATGTGGAAGACCAACAATTTTTTGTGGATGAGCAACGCTTTGGGCCCTACAGCCTTTGGCACCACCAGCACCATTTTAAGGAAATACCCGGCGGCGTGGAAATGACGGATATTGTACACTATAAACTCCCGCTTTGGTTTTTGGGCGATATTGCCAATGGCCTGTTTGTAAAAAAACAGTTGCAGGGCATCTTTGATTATCGTTTTAAAAAAGTAGAAGCACTTTTTGGAAAAATGCCTTAGCCGAATTGCACAAGCCCTTATTGCAGCGGGAGCCAAGTAATATGACAGTTTAGAAAAAATCATCTCGTGAATTGTACCTTTTTAACATTTCACCGCAACAAACCTCCGAGATATACCACTAAGTGGGTATTGCAAGGGCCGATATTTTTTTTAATTTTCGTGTGTACAATTTTTCATCTCCTAAATAAATAATTATGTGCAAGCATCACCGAAACCCCCTGCAATGTATTTTACCGCCATACATGACCGACAAGTTGGATAAAGTGTTGGGCAAAGATGCCGAGCATACGGAAGATGACAACGAATTCCGCAGCAAGCGCAAAGTACTGGCCACCATGCCACAGGCCCGTGGTGCCATGCGCATGGCAGCGGGGCCGCTGAACAACAAGCTGTACCGGGAAGTATATGATGCACACGAAAGCCCCATGAGCTTGGGCGAACTGTTGTGGAAGGAAGGGCAAACAAAAATGCCCACCAGCAAAGATGCCCGCAATGTTATAGAAGGGGCCGGCAACGTTTGGAACTTTTATAAAAAACTGTTCAACCGAAATTCAATCAACAACAATGGCATGCCCATTATACAAACGATACGTTATCGGGAGCATAGTCTCAAACCTTTTGTAAATGCTTTTTGGGATGGTCAGCAAATGTTTTACGGTACGGGCATGGCCAAGGTTACCAATTCTTTTACCACCGATCTTGACATTATTGCACATGAACTAACACATGGCATCATTGATTTTGAAGCGATGCTGGCTTACGAAAACCAAAGTGGCGCCTTAAATGAATCTTTTGCCGATGTGTTTGGCATTTTGGTAAAACAATGGACCAACAATACCGCTGCCCGCAAAAGCAATTGGCTAATCGGTAGCAATATTTTAAAGGGTAAAAATGCACTCCGTTCATTAAAAGCACCTGGCAGTGCTTTCAAAAACGATTTGGTTTTTGGCGATGATCCGCAGCCGGGCCACATGAAGGATTTTGTAAAACTGCCCAATACGGAGGGCGGTGATTTTGGCGGCGTACATTATAATTCCGGCATCCCCAACCATGCGTTTTATGTGGCCAGTGTGGAGTTGGGCGGCAATGCCTGGGAAAAAACAGGGGCCATTTGGTATGCAGCGCTTACCGATAAAAAATTAATGGGCAAGAAGACCAATTTTAAGGGGGCTGCCAAAGCTACCATCACCAAGGCCGACACCCTATTTGGCAAGGGCAGCTTGGAAAGCAAGGCCGTGGAAAAGGGTTGGAAAGAAACAGGGGTACTATAACTTTGCACAAAACAAATACCGTGAAACTAAAATTGATACAAACCGGGGGCGTGGTGGGCAAAACCATGGCGGCACAGGTAAACTCGAAGCTGAAAGAGGAAGAGTTGGCGGCGCTGGTATCGGCTGTAAAGAAAAAAACCACCAGGGGCAAGGCCAAGGATGCCCATAGCTATATTTTAGAGAAAGACGGCGATGCGGAAACCGGTGTGGTCATCGACATCAATGCCATACCGCCCGAGCATCTCCCACTTTTTAAAAAGCTATTTGAAAACCTTAAAGCCGTTGATTAAGGGAGCATATTGATTTTCTCGGGATTAGCGATATGTAAGTCCTTTTCAATATAAGGCTATTGCTTAATAATCGTCATCTGCTTACGCTTCGCTTTTTATTATGAAACATTAAGGAATTAAGATATATTAAGAAAGCCTTTTTGCACCATCAGCCTTAACTTTAGGACAATGACCCATAAAGTGCAGGTTCCAGCGATTTGAACTTAATGAACCTTAATTACTTAATGGTTTTTTTCGTTTGTTTTTTTAGAGGAGCTATGCTTTTTACTTCATTTGCCCCAACAAATTCACTTGAACTTGATTAAACCTATCCCGGCATGCGGGTGATGTATTTTTCTATTTGTTTGATTTGGTCAACGATTTGGGGGGTGGTAGGCTTAAGCGCCTTGGCCCTGCGGAAATAATCTTTGGCCGCCCTAAACTCACGTTTGTTCATCATGATAGAGCAGAGCTGCAAAAAGGCCGTGGCTTGGCTTTCCTTATCGGGCAGGCCCGAGCGGATGGCTTGGCGGATATAGCTTTCGGCCTGCTTGAAATTGTTTTTTTGCATGGCGAGCATACCCAATTGCAGTTTGCTGCTGCCTTCCTGCGATTTCATCATGCTGCCGCCTGTATCCAAGCCTTTCTTCATCAGCTTTTCGGCCGTATCGTAGTCATTATTGGCCATGGCCATATTACCTTTGAGGCTATAGTATTGCGACCGCATGGGCTTTATCAGCAAGCCGGGAAACCATATCGAATCCAGTACTTTTTTTACGCCATCCATATCGCCGTTTTCCATGGGCTCCTGTACCAAACGCAGCGGGCCAAACAAAAAATGCCCTAATATCAGTACAATGGCAATAAAATATATGATAAAAGATGGCCAAAAACTGGTTTGCATATGGGTAAAGATAGCCAAGGCCACCATTCCGATCCCAAGCCACAAACGGTACTTAATAACTACATTCAGCCACTTCATTGATAAAAATTTTGGACGGCAAAGATAGGGTAATGTGCTGATTAGCTAATTTGCCAATGAGCTAATGGGCAAAAAACAAGTGATTGGGGCTATTGCTGGATGGGCACTGGCCATTGTCCCGCCATGCCCAGCCCTTCATTCTTGCCACCAAAACTTGGTAAATGACCCTTAATCCCTTAGTTTTGCAGCCGCATTGGCAAAAACCATGTAAAGCATGGGTCTTCCTTTGCCGGTCCCGTAGTTCAATGGATAGAATAGAAGTTTCCTAAACTTTAGATCCAAGTTCGATTCTTGGCGGGACCACAAAATTTTATATCCATACTCCCTCTGCCTGTGCTGCGGCCTCAACAGCCAAGGATGCTTTACAAGACTGCCAGCCCCCCTATTCGAGCATGTTTTATTAAGCTATCCCCTTTTCGCCAATTTTTTCCATCACCAATAATCCCTACCTTCCCTTTTCAATTGCTCGCATGGAACCATTGTTGGCTGCACTCAATAAAATAGCGGTACTGCCGCCGCCACTGCAAGAGCTATATGTAGGGGCTTGGCAAAGTTGGGAGGTGCCCAAGGACCATTTTTTGTTGCGGGAACAAGGGGTATGCGACTATATTTTCTTCATCCGCAAAGGGGCCGCCCGTATTTATTACCACAAAAAAGACAAGGAAATCACCGAATGGTTTGCCATGGATGGGGAGTTTTGCTTTTCCATCGTTAGCTTTTTTGAGCGCCAACCCAGCCGGCTCATCATCCAAGCCCTGGAACCTTCCGAAGTAATGGGCATCCATTACAACGACCTCAACCGATTGGCCGCCGCCCACCACGAAATAGAAACCCTCTACCGCAAAATGCTCGCCTATTCCCTCATTTTATCGCAGTACCGCATGGATTCCATTCAATTTGAAACAGCCCAGCAACGGTATATAGGCCTGCTCAATAACCATCCCCAGATTATACAGCGGGTGCCGCTTACCTATATCGCCTCCTTTTTGGGTATCACCCTCGAAACCCTCAGCCGCATCCGTTCTACCAATTAGTATTTTTTGACAATTGTCAAATGCAACCGCCGCTGCCGTGCCGAACTTTACAAAAATTGTTTATATATGAAGCAGCTACTATCCCTTTTTGGCCTATTGGCCCTTTCGGTTACCACCATGGCACAATCCAATAAAGCTAAGGCCTTGGTAAAATCCATGACGCTGGAGGAAAAAGTAAACATGGTGGTGGGCATGGGTATGAAACTTCCGGGCTTGGACAATGGCGGTGGCCCAGTGATCGGCCAAACCATGGACAAAGTGCCGGGCGCTGCGGGCACCACTTTCGCCATTCCCCGATTGGGCCTGCCCAACACCGTACTGGCCGATGGGCCTGCCGGACTCCGCATCAACCCTACCAGGGAAGGCGAAACGCAAACCTATTATGCTACCGCTTGGCCCGTGGCCACTTTACTGGCCAGCACTTGGGATACAAAATTGGTAGCAGAAGTGGGCAAAGCCATGGGCAATGAAGTAAAAGAGTACGGCGTAGATGTAATTTTGGCACCGGGTCTCAACATCCACCGCAACCCCTTGGGCGGTCGCAATTTTGAATATTATTCCGAAGACCCCTTGGTATCGGGCAAAATGGCCGCTGCCATGGTGCGTGGCATACAAAGCAATGGCGTGGGCACTTCCATCAAACACTTTGCAGCCAACAACCAAGAAACCAACCGCAATACAGTAAACACCATCCTTAGTGAAAGGGCCCTGCGGGAAATTTATCTCAAAGGATTTGGCATTGCCGTAAAAGAGTCGAACCCTTGGACGGTGATGAGCTCTTACAATTATATCAATGGCAAATACACATCGGAAGATTACGACCTGCTTACCACCATCCTGCGCAAGGAATGGGGGTTTAAAGGTTTGGTAATGACCGATTGGTTTGGCGGCAGGGATGCGGTAGCGCAAATGAAGGCGGGCAACGATTTGCTGATGCCGGGTACCGCTGATCAAAAAAAGTCCATTACCGAAGCCCTGCAAAACGGTAGCCTATCCATGGCCGTGTTGGACGAAAACGCCGCCCGTATTGTATCGTACATCTTGCAGTCACCCGCTTGTAGCAAATATCAATTTAGCAACAAGCCTAATTTAGCAGCCCATGCTGCCATTGCCCGTAAGGCAGCGGCAGCGGGTTTGGTACTGCTGCAAAACCAACAGCAGGCCTTGCCCATTGGCAAACAATCAAATAAAATAGCCGCTTTTGGCAATACCAGTTACGATTTTGTATCGGGCGGTACGGGCAGTGGCGATGTAAACGAAGCCTATACCATTTCTTTGGTGCAGGGCCTGGCCGATGCAGGTTACACAGTAGAGACCGCATTGAAAAAGCAATACGAAGACTATATAGCCGTAGAAAAAGCCAAGCAGCCGAAGAAGAATTTTTTTGAAGAATTTATGAACCCTACACCAAGGATACCGGAGCTAACGGTAACGGGAAGCCTTGTACAGCAAAAAGCTGCCGAAGCGGATATCGCCCTGATTACCCTTGGCCGCAATGCAGGCGAGGGGTCGGATAGAAAAGAGGACAACTTCAACCTTACGGCTGCAGAGCAGGAACTGATCAAAACCGTATCATCCGCCTTTCATGCCAAGGGCAAAAAAGTGGTGGTTATCATTAACAGCGGTGGGGTAATAGAAGTGGCCAGTTGGCGCAACCAAGTAGATGCCATTTTGTTGGCTTGGCAACCGGGACTGGAAGCGGGTCATGCCGTAGCCGATGTGCTGAGCGGACGGGTAAACCCTTCTGGCAAGTTAGCCACTACCTTCCCCATAAAATATGCGGATGATATTACGGCAAAAAGTTTTCCGGGTAAATCATTCCCCGAAAAAGCCGTTACCGGCAGCTTTGGCATGAAACTGATCCCCGGCGAAGTAACCTACGATGAGGGTATCTATGTGGGCTACCGCTACTACAACAGCTTTGGCGTACAGCCTGCCTATCCTTTTGGGCACGGCCTTTCTTATACCAGCTTTGGTTATGGGTCGGTAAGCCTCAGTGCACCGCAGTTTAATAAAAAAATTACTGCCACGGTAAAAGTTACCAATACGGGCAAGGTGGCCGGGCAGGAAGTGGTGCAACTGTACCTACAAGCACCCAAGGGCGGGCTGCACAAACCCAGTGCAGAGTTGAAAGGCTTTGTAAAAACAGACTTGCTGCAACCGGGCCAATCGTTTACGGTTCAGTTTACATTAAACCCCGCAGACCTAGCTTCGTTCGACCCTGCCCAATCTGCGTGGGTGGCGGCTGCGGGCAATTACACAGTGCAAGTGGGCGCATCCTCTCTCAATATCCAACAAAAGGCTTCTTTTGGTTTGGCTAATACGTTGATAACCGAAAAGGTGAATCGGGTGATGCTGCCACAGAGCGCCATTGCTGAGTTGAAGGGAGAATAAAGTTGGACGTAATTGTTTAATACGTTGATAATAGCATGGGGCTGCACCAATTGAGGTGCAGCCTTTTTTTATGGCATTGGCCACTGTAGCCAATCCCCTGCTTTTATTTTAACATGGAATACGCAAAAGGAAATGTAGTGCAAGCTGAAATTACTGCAAAGGCGGTCTTAAAAAATACTGATGGTCCTGATGCTGGTCTCAATCAGCTTGTCGCCGCGCCGGATAATCAGTTTGATATTGCCGGTTTGGGTTTGCAGTACCGTTTTATAGGCCATGATATTGTTGGAAAAGTTGGTGCCCACCGATACCAAAATATCACCATTTTTGATGCCCGCTTTTTCTGCTGGGGACTTAGGTATCACTTCTTCTACCTTTACATTGCCGTTTTCAAAATAAATGCCCAACCCGCTGTACACATAATCAAAGGGTTCTTTAAAATGGCTATTGGGCAGCAAGTGTATGTTCCTAGCGGGATAATTGAGGGTAAGGTTGAAGCGCCGCAGCAAATCGTTGCCCAGCAGGCCGCCCACAAAAGGATAGGCCGTTACATTGAACGAATCGGCATACAAATAGGTAGGCACATTAAAAAAAGTGTAAGGGCCTACTTTTAGGCGTTTGATAACGGTTAACCGCATCCGCAGCCTTCCGCCCACTCCTTCGGCTTGGGTTATCACCGGCTTGCGTTTTTTTACCAATAAATTGCTATCGGCCACAAACTGTTCGTTCAGCAACAGGTTTAAGCCCGCTCCCGTATCAATATAAAAATTAAACCCCATTTTGCGTTTATCCTTTATGTTGAGCCACTGAATGGGCAGGGCCGTAAAAACGGGATGCAGGGTAGCGCCGCCGGTGGGGTACTCCATGGTACCGGGGCGGTACACTTCTATATATACACTGTCAAAATTTACCTTTACGATATAGCGGTTCAAAAAAGCATAGCCAATAACGCCGTCAATCTTTTCGCCATACACACTGCTCAACACACTGTAATCAACCACATGAAAATTAAGCCCCGTTACGTCCAAGCCCGGCAGGTGCAGGGTTTCGTTAAATACAAAGGGCACTTTTTTAATCCCGGCAATGCCGGTAATGGTGGTATCGGTTTTTACTGGGCTGATATTGATTTCGGCACAGGTGGCCGAATCGAGCGATATACCGCCGCTACCGGTATCCAGTATAAAATTGAGGGGCGTTTCGGATTTGCCCAGTTTGGCCTGTAGCACCATCACCCCACCGTTGTATATTTTAAAGGGAAAGCGGGTAATAAGCTCCGCTGGACGGCTTTCAAGCAATTCCTGCGCAAAAGGTTCCAAGCAAATCGGCAAAAGCAGTATGAGGCAGAATAATTTTCTCATTTTAAACGCAGCATCAATATACAACGTATTGGATGTACTTTTGCAGTTATTTACACAAATGGTTTGATATGGTGAACGATCTCTTCGACAAGGCTCTGGCATTTGAGCCACTTTCTGTAGAGGAAGGCATGTTTTTGTTTGAAAATGCTGCTTTGCCCGATTTGATGTTTGTGGCCAACGAACTGCGCAAAAAGCAGGTGCCGCACAATAAAGTTACTTGGATCATCGACCGCAACCTTAATACGACCAATGTATGCATTGCCAATTGTAAGTTTTGCAATTTTTACCGCATACCCGGCCACGCCGAAGCATATATTACCGACATAGAGACGTACAAGCGCAAGATTGACGAAACCATCCGCTATGGCGGCGAACAATTGCTGTTGCAGGGCGGGCACCATCCCGATTTGGGCTTGGCCTATTATGTGGATTTGTTTAAGCAACTGAAGCAATTGTACCCCAACGTAAAGCTCCACTCACTCGGCCCCCCGGAAGTGGCACATATTTGCAAATTGGAAAAAATGGGCCACCGCGAAGTGTTGATGGCTTTGAAGGAAGCCGGGCTGGACAGTTTACCGGGGCCGGGCGCAGAAATACTAGTTGACAGGGTGCGCCGCCTCATCAGCAAGGGCAAATGCGGCAGCGAAGAATGGCTGGCCATTATGCACGAAGCGCACAAGCTGGATATTACCACCAGCGCTACCATGATGTTTGGCCATGTGGAAACGGTGCAGGAGCGTTTTGAACACTTGGTGAAACTAAGGGAAGTACAGGCCAAAAAACCAGCCCATGCCAAAGGGTTTATTGCGTTTATCCCTTGGACTTTTCAGGATGTGGATACCTTGCTGGCCCGCATACGGGGCGTACAAAACCTTACCACGGCGCAAGAATATATCCGCATGATTGCCATGAGCCGCATCATGCTGCCCAATGTAACCAATATACAAGCCAGTTGGCTTACCGTTGGCAAGCAGGTGGGGCAGTTGTGCCTACATGCAGGGGCCAACGATTTTGGTAGCATCATGATTGAGGAAAATGTAGTGAGTGCTGCGGGTGCGCCACACCGTTTTACCAGCAGTACCATTCAGGCTGCCATTAGGGAAGCGGGCTTTGAGCCGCAATTGCGCAACCAGCAGTATGGCTTTAGGGAAATGCCGCAGGTGATGGAAGAGCAGGTAATTGATTACTAAAATGACAATATAAATGGTAGGTGTAGGGGTTGATGTGTTGCATTTTACCCCTCCCGCCCAATTTTACCCCTATTTTATTAAAAAAAATGGCAATAGCTCAATAGGATGCTTACTTTTGCCAAAAAACAACAACATCATGAATCTTTTTGTAGCCGGTTTGCCCTATGATTTGGATGACGCCGAATTGATGGAAATTTTTGAAAAATTTGGTACCGTAACTTCTGCTAAAGTAGCAATGGATAAAGAAACTGGTAAAAGCAGGGGCTTTGCATTTGTAGAAATGCCCAATGACGAGGAAGCTAACGAAGCCATTGATGGCTTGAAAGATATTGCTTTTGGCAAAAAACAACTGGTTGTTAAGCAAGCTGAAGACAGGCCCAAACCTTCGGGCGGTGGCTTTAGGCCCGGCGGCGGCGGTGGTAACCGTGGCGGTGGCGGATATGGCGGCGGTGGCAACCGTGGCGGTGGCGGATACGGCGGCGGCGGTGGTAACCGTGGCGGCGGTGGATATGGCGGCGGTAACCGTGGTGATGGCGGTGGCGGATACGGCGGCGGCAACAGGTACTAATTTCCCAACAAACATGTAATGGTTTTTAATCCGGGTCCCTGGGGCTTGGCAGGATGCGTTTTGCCATATATAAAAAAATTTTGTCATGTAGTTTTTTTTGGTACATCTTTGCACCCTACTCAATAATAGTACGAATATGAAGTTTTAACAAAACCTGACTACCGATAGATCGGTGCCAGGTTTACACACTCCTTTTATTTTTTATTGCACTGCGGCAGGGCCGTGCTGTGCCATTACTTCATTTCATATTCCATTTAACATGACCGAACATAATCAAACAAACACCCGTTCCATTCGCCATTTTTTTCAATTGATCAAACAGTCGCTCAGTGGTAAGGAGCACGACTATACCCAAGGCAGTATCAAGGCGGCCATACTGTTGTTGGCTGTACCCATGATTTTGGAGCTGAGCCTCGAAAGTGTATTTGCCCTGGTAGACATATTTTTTGTAAGCAAGCTGGGCTCCAATGCCATTGCCACGGTGGGCCTTACCGAAGCCATGGTAACCCTTGTGTACTCGGTGGCCATTGGCCTCAGCACGGCGGCTACCGCCATGGTGGCCCGCCGCATTGGCGAGAAGGACCCAAACGCCGCCTCACATGCCGGTGCCCAGGCCATCTTGGTTTGTTTGCTCATCGCCGCAGTACTCAGTGTGGCTGGCGTAGTACTAGCGCCGAATATTTTGCGCATGATGGGTGCATCACCACAAGTAGTGCAGGATGGTACTGGCTTTGCCCGTATCATGCTGGGCGGTAGCGTTATCATCGTCATGCTCTTTTTAATCAACGGTATTTTCCGCGGGGCGGGCAATGCGGCCATCGCCATGCGCAGTTTGTGGTTGGCCAGCGGCATCAATATTGTACTTTGTCCCGCACTCATCAATGGCTGGGGGCCCTTGCCGGCCATGGGCCTGCCCGGAGCGGCGGTGGCCACTACCATTGGCAGGGGTATTGGCGTACTGTACCAGTGCTGGTATTTGTACAAGGGCAGCAATGGCATACACATGAAGGCCGCCCATTTTATTGCCAATATGCCCATCATCAAGGGATTGGTAAAAATTGCTTGGCCTGCCACCTTTCAGTTTATCATCGCTTCGGGCAGTTGGATTGTGCTTACCCGCTTGGTAGCCGAAACGGGTGGAACCGATGCCTCGGCTGGGTATCAAGTGGCCATCCGCAACGTGGTTTTCTTCATCTTGCCCGCTTGGGGCCTTAGCAATGCCGCCGCTACCTTGGTGGGGCAAAACCTAGGCGCCAATCAACCCGAAAGGGCCGAAAGAAGCGTGTTGCTCACCGCCCAATACAATGCCATTTTTATGGGGCTGGTAACCATTCTGTTTGTGTTTTTTGCAACGCCCATCATTGGCATATTTACCAAAGAGCCCGCCATTCAACAAGTGGGGGCACAGGCCCTGCAAATCATTGGCATGGGTTATATTTTTTATGGCATCGGTATGGTAATGATGCAGGCGTTAAACGGCGCAGGCGATACCAAAACGCCCACGCTCATCAATTTTATCGGTTTTTGGCTGTTTCAAATACCGCTGGCCTATTGGCTGGCCAAATCGATGGGCATGGGCCCCAAGGGCGCTTTTGTGGCCGTTCCGGTAGCGGAAACTTTCATTGCCCTGGCCACTTTGTGGATGTTTAAGCGGGGCAAATGGAAAACGGTAAAAGTGTAAGAGCCTGTTTAAATTTTATTGATGAGATTTCCTATAGTCAATTTTTGAGCGAAACAAGGCGAATTTTGCAGCCCTAGTCTAAACGCCTAAGGCGAAAAATTCAATGCAGTTGCAGCCAAAAAGTGGCATAGGGAATCCATTGAATGAATTTTAAACAGGCTCTAAAATAAAAATCATGTTTTGATAATGTGGACAAGCTGGATTTGGTACATTATTGGCAGCGTGGTGTTATTATCTATTAACATCAAAAACATGACAAATGAAAAAGATCCTTCTGACCATTTTTATTGCTGCCGGTCTTATGGTAGCACTCCCCTCGCACAGGCCCCTTAAAGCGGACAGTGCATCGGTAAAAAACAATACCCTGTACAGGGTTAGCATCAAGTTGGTGGGCAGCAATGGCTTACCCACTAGCAACAATGCTTTTTACTTTTATGCTTGGGATGCCAACACTTGGGATTTTTATGAGTTTGACGACCATGAAAATGCTTATTTGGTTCCGGCTGGCACTTACTATTTTGAGGGCATGGATGCCACAGGTTCTGGTTGGTGCGGTGTTAGCGGCACACAGGCCACCATCACTTGCAATACCACCATTACCCTGCATGTATGGTGTGAGTAGTGAAGGCCTCAACAAATTGAAAAGCCCTTGCTTAAATTAAGCAAGGGCTTTTTTTTGATCGTTATTAACCAACAATTTTATTTGGTTACCCTGATGATTTGCCTTCTGTTGCGGGGGCCAAAGCTCACATGCACCCAAGCGGGGTTTTGGTCGTTGCCAAATTCCCAAATCAGTTGGTCGAAGGGCAGGTTCAATTGTTTTATTTTATTGAACAGTTGCTTGTTCGTAAGCCCGTTGAGGCCCTGTATATCCGCCGCCTCGCCTACCATGTGCTGCGAATTGCGGGCACCGCCGATGGCCCTGTTGAGCCTTGGGGTGCGGTAACCAGAACTAACTTTGATAGGGCCCCCGATTGCGTCACGCAGGGGTTGCAAAATGTTTTTGCACAAAGCCCTTAAGCTGTTTATTACTTCCGGCGATGGGGTAAACTGTTCCGAAATGCCCTTGCGCCGGGCTGTTTGGCTTTCCAGCATTTCTTCAAGTGTAAAGTTGGGAGATAGTTTCATTATTACTGTTTTAAATCGTTTACAAATAACAGGTAGTGCCACACACTACTATTGGTTCTTTGTGTAAAAATTCAACAATGGCAAATCCACCGCAATGGTAAGGCCAAAGCGGATGTACGATTTTTTGTCCACCTTAATATCCGTAGCACTGATATTGCGCAACTGTGGCCCTAGCTGTGCCCCAATACCAATGGAGAGTGGGCATTTGCCCAAGCCATAATAAAAGTAAAGGCCCGGCGAAATAATATTTTTGAGCTGTATGGTACTGGTAAGGCTGCTGCTGTCGTTGCCAAACCTAAACGCTGCCACAGTACCAATATCGATCAATGGCACAAACAACGTAAGACTTTTTTTGCCCGGCAGTTTTCCATTTTTACGGGTTTCCAATCTGCCTTTATTGCCCCAGCTTAATGCAATGCCTACCGGTGCCGTAAGCCCAGCAGAAAAAGCGGTAGCATTCTTTTTTAAGGCAGGTAAATATTCTGCCCCCACATAAGGCCCTACATAAGCGTTCAACGCCACATTAAAATCGCTCTGCCGCTTAATGCGGGACGAGCCCGATGGCAGCGCAAAAGCTTCGATGGCGGCCGCCACCTCATCGCTGGTTTTGGCCGTAGCAATGGTACTCATAAATGCACCGTACTTGGCAAGGTTGCGCAAGGTATTACCGGCGGGCTTAGCTTCAGTTTGTACAGCAGCCAACGCCGTTTCATTCGCCGCACGGGCAGGATCGTCCTTGGGGGTGGCCGCTACCTTTGCCATAGCCGTATCCAGTTCCCTTTGGGCCGGTTTGTTGCGTACCCAATCATAAATCAAAATGGCATCGTTTACCGCCCCCGAATAATTTTTGCGGTTGATGTCCACAACCAAATCGGTGGTTAGCCCCGTAATTTTAAAATAAGGGGCGAGCAGCTTGGGCAGGCTATCCAAAAATGGAACCCGGTTCAAAATGGGTAGTTGGCCTACCCTTGAAGCATATTCCAACATATCCTGCGATGCATCAAAGTATTTTTTGTACAGTTCAATAGCCAGCGAATCGCTTTCTGGCTTGGTGTACGAGGCAATCATACTATTGATCGCATCCGTTTTTTCCGCAAAGCGGAGGATATAGGTTTTGTACGCATTGTAGGTATCGTTCAGCTTGGAAACGCTCGGTGCAATACCCTTTAATGCGTCGGTTAATGTTTTGTGTTCGAAGGGGATGCCGTTGTATTCGCTCAGTGCCATTTGATAAATTAGGCCCATGTAAATAAGAAAGGCGTTTTTGTTGTTTACCAACTGGCGCAGGTACTTGATATTTACCCAATAGGTATTATTGGCCGCCGTAGTGTCCCGCATGGAAGTGCTCAGCAATTGCAGTGTTTGGATGCTGCCCTTCCAATTAACACTTACACTGTCCAGATATTCCAAGGGATAATTGGCCAACACATCGCCGGGATGTACTTTTTGCTGTAAGGCCCCCACCAAGTAACAACCGCTGCGCAAGCTGGCCGCCAAAGATTGATTGCGGGCAAAAAAAGCGGGATGGTTGTCGATGATACCGGGCAAATTTTCGTACAGGGTTTCAATATCGTCTTTAAAAGTCTCCCGCAGGTTTTGTATATACTTTTGATAATTGTACACTTCTGTACCAATGGAGCCCAGCAGGTTGGTCGTTTTGGGAAACAGCGTTTGCAGATCCTTCAAACTGTCCAATGTCGCTTTGAATTTTTCAAAAAAAGCCGTGTTCAATTCTTCCTTGGTACGCTTTACCAAAAACTTGGCAAGGCCATCTACTATATTGGTTACATCCAGCCCACCGATGGAGGAAAGCGAAAGGGAAGAGAGCAGGCTGCCGCCCGATTCTGTTGTGGCCAGTAATTCTTGCTTGGCCGGCACCACCGGCACCATTTTGATATATGGGTTTTGCCGCAGGGCCGCCATGGCTTTGGCCGTATCGTTGATGTTTAGGTTGGGATAATAAAACTGTACAATCCGTTTCAGTTCATCTTGCGATAGATTGGGCGCATCGGCCAGCTTCAATGCATCATATACGGCACTACCGGGGCGGTAAACGGCTTCCGGTTCCTCGGCCGCAGCATTGCCGTTGTTGGCTGGTGGCTTTGCATTGCCTGTTTGGGCATTGCCCGGCTGAGTTGTTACTTGCGCACCGGGCAGGGGCATAAAAGTGTAATAAAAAACAGAGTCGGTTGGTTTGCCACAGCCCACCATCAACCGAAACGGCTGCATCAGGTTGGTTTTGGTGATGGCAGGAAAAGCCTTGGCCAAATCATTGGCACCAACCGTGGGGGTTTTGTCAAACAAAGGCTGTATGTTTTCTTTAAAACGACCGCTCATGTTTTGGAGCACCACCAGCGGCTTTTGTGTGCCTGCACTATTGGTCAAAAAAAAGCGTAGGTTATCCATATTATCAACCTGCAATCTAAAAACCTGCTTATCAGATAAGCGTTGGTTATCTACATACACGGAAGGCAAACAGGCACTGTCCAACATAATCAAGATGGTTTGTGCTTGTAAAGCACTTCCAGCGCCCATTAGCAAACAGGCATACAGCAAAACCTTGAAGGTCCATTTTTTTTTCATACTTAAGAATTGGTTATAAAACTATAATCGGCATAGACCGTGCCCGGTACAAATATATTGGTAAACTTTACGGCGTACGACAACCTACTGTCGCCGCCTATTACCATGCCCAGCGGTATACCGTTCATGTCCAGCACCAAGGCCCCCGAGTCGCCATCGGATGTGGGCGAACTGAAGCTGCCCGTTACCGTATCCTTTACGGCAATTGAAAACGTATCCTGCATGACCCGTACCGTATTGCCGGGATATTTCAGTGGCGGGTCGATGGTATGCTGAAAGATAACGGCTTGTTTAAAGCCACATACTTTGCCAAACAGTTTTACGGGTGTGCTCACCAGTGCGTCAAAAGCCGTTACCGCCCGTTGCTGGCCGGTTATAGCCATTTTGGGGTTGGGGCCGATGGCAGGGAGTGCATACTGGGCGATGCCCACATCAATGGTGTTGGTGAGTTCGCCCTGCAATAAGGTGCCAATGGTTTTGCCATTGGTATTTGCAATAGCGGGCTGCGCAACGGGGGCATCCCAGTTGGAATTGTCTTTTAGTACATGCCAGCACGAAAATAGAAATACCCCATTGGTACCGTTCTTTTTTAAAAAACAGCAAAGGGTGCCTTGGCCCAAGAGGCCTGTTTGGTTGCCTATTTCGCTGCCTATTTTTAAATTATTAGCCATCGCTTGTTTTTAATCTGCTGCGAAAAGGGTTGTAATAGCGGGTTTGTAAGAATTAGAAAAACTTGACCCCTGTTTTATAGCGGTTGATCCGATCGTTCAGCCCATTGGTACCGCCATTGATTTTTTTGGTAAGCAGTATAAAGTTGGCCAAGTTGGTACCGCTATCAATGGGTTTGGCAATGTTGATGGTATCGGCAATGGCGTTCAGCTTGCGGCTGTTCCAATACCAACCGGCGCTCAGTGCTGCATTTTGCAATTGCTGCACCGTACAAACCGTAACGTTTTTGCCGCCCAGCAAGGTGGGGTTTTTGATAAAATCAACGCCCAAGGCTGTACCCACGGCGCCGTAGTTGGCCCTACCGGTAATTTGTATCAAGCCACGGCCTTTGAAGCGTATACCATCGCCCGGTTGCGTATTGCCCAAGTTTTTGCGGCCCTCGTAAGCGGCACCGCTCGCAAGTTCTTCTGTAAAAAACAATCCCCCGCTTTCATGCCCTACCTGCGCCAAAAAACACAGTTGGCGGATGGGGGTACTGATATCGTATTTTGTACAAGTGGCATTAATGGCATCCATAAATTTGGTGGCATTAATGGTGGTAGCACAAGCAGCTTCCTTAATTTGTCCGAGTGTCATAATATATGTTTTATTGCCTACTCTTTATTAACCGTTTTCGGCATACCGGCTGTGTTGTATTAGTTTGGTAATCAAATTTAAATATAGTGTTTTTTTACATATCAAAGTTGCGATAGTTCTGTTACTGTAAAACAGGTGTTTCCACGCTTTTTAAAAACCGTGGTTTTTGCCTGCTATCGGTTTGGGTGTATTTTGCTTGCCGCTATCTATGGGATGCCTTTGGGGGTGGGTGTATTTCAAATTTTCGCTCTTAATGCAATCGAATAATTAGGGTTCTCAACCTCCGCTTTGGTACGGCCTCATAAAAAAGCCGTTAAGAAAATTGAAACGGAGGGCGCAAAAGAAAAACAGTTGTTACTGAAGCTTGGCGGTGCTTTTGGTTCGTAAGTCCTACTAAAGCCTAGCTTTGTACTACTGTTTGAGCTTGTTTTTCTTTAGCCCGAAGATTCAATTTTTAGGCTTTTTTATGCAGCCTTGAATTTTTGCTCCACTTTTGTTTCAAGACAAAAGTGGAAAAACCCGCCGCAAAAGGTAACTTCAAATAGGGACAAGAGCGGAAATTTGAAATGCATCCTTTTTTAGTTGCCCCAAGCCATGGTAACGCAAGAAGCCGTACTTTTGGTGCAGAACAATATAATGGCGTATGGCCACTCGGTGTTGCCCCAACAGCAATTGCCTAAGTATGCATTACCAGCCTTTGTTCCCCGCTCTAGCAACACAGGCCGGCAAAGCCATAAAAATATTCAAAATGCCCCTCACCATTCAGTTCGCATCCGACCTACACCTTGAGTTTTCGGCCAACCGTCATTATATGGAGGCCAATCCGCTGCTGCCGGTAGGGGAGGTTTTGATATTGGCGGGCGATATTATGCCCTTTGCCATCATGACCAAGTTTGCCCATTTTTTCGATTATGTGTCTGAGCATTTCAGCGCTACCTATTGGCTGCCGGGCAATCATGAATACTATGGGGTGGACGCCCAGCGGATGAGCGGCAGCATCAACAAGCAAATAAAGGACAATGTTTTTTTAGTGAGCAATACAACGACGCAATACAAAGACCTGCATTTGGTTTTTTCTACCCTTTGGTCATCCATCAGCGCAGCCAACGAAGAGCAGATAGCACAGCAATTGAACGACTTTAGCATGATTCAATACAACGGTAGCCCACTTACCGTAGATAGGTATAACCAAATGCACCAAAACGATCTGGATTTCATTACCAAATCCCTGCAAGAAGCACCCACCAACAAATCGTTGGTATGTACCCATCATGCGCCCACTTTTGCCCACTACCCACAGCGGTTCAGGGTCAACCCTTTGAGCGAAGTATGCGCTACCGAGTTGCAGGACTTTATTGAGGGAGCGGCCCCGGATGGTTGGTTATACGGGCACGACCACACCAATGCCCAAGACTTTTTTATCGGCAATACCCTACTGGCCACCAACCAATTGGGCTATGTGCAGCAGCAGCAACATGATAAGTTTAGTGCAGGGAAGTGTATTACGATATAGGAGGGCAGTTGGCGATTGACAGATGACGGTTGACAGGCCTTCGGGTTGTTCGTTAATGTTTTCAATTTGTCGTTGACCGTGTGCCGATGACCGTTGACCGAAGGCCAGGCCAGAACAGCCCAACTTTGAACTTTAGACCTTAAACACGGAACAACCGAACCTCACCATTCCACCACCACCGGATTATTCACCAACCGATAACGTTCGTCCACCACACTGGCATTGATAAACTGGGTGCCGTTATCATTCACTGTGCCATACGCTTCATGGATATGGCCGCAAACGAAAAGCCGTGGCTGGATGGCTTGTACCTTCGCTAATAAGTTGTGGCAGCCCACTTTTTCGCCACGGGTTGTTTGGTCCAATATGCCGTACACCGGACCATGGGTAATGAGTATATCCGTATTGGTGGGAATCAAATCCCAATGCCGTTGGATATCGGTGCCGCGTTGGCGGTTAAAGGCCCAATCGAAAAACCAAGGCGTAACCGGTGAGCCCCAAATATGGATACCGCCTGTCCCGCCGTTTGCGGGGTTGATGGTGGTGCCGCTGTCGTTCAAGTAGGTAATGCCTGTTGGCAACATTGCCTGTATATTAGCGGCGGTTTCCCTTTCAAAATAAAAATCGTGGTTACCGGCAATGAATATTTTGTGCTGGAAGGGTTGTGCGGCGAACCAGTTTACAAAGCTTTTCACTTCCTCGGGTTTGCCCCTGCCCGATACATCCCCGGCATGTAGCAGCACATCGCCGGGCGGCAGTTGCAGGGCATCGTGCTGGCCATGTGTATCGGAAATGATTACGATTCGCATATGTTGAGTATATAAAAGATTTTTTTAACCCTGGATTCTAAAGGATTGCACTAATTACACGGATTCCTTGGGCCACGGATGGGACGGATTGCACAAATTACACTGATTATTAATTTCTATTTATTGATTATTGAACAAAGCGAATTCCTAGCCTACTCCGCCTACTCGTCACTCGTTATTCCGCATTCTTCATTCCTTGCCACGGATTATTGATTACTCTTTATTGATTATTGAACAAAGCGAATTCCAAGCCTACTCCGCCAATTCGTCATTCAACACTCGTCACTCGTCATTCCTCAATACCCCATCAACCTTTCTACACATTCATGCAATCGGCTATAGGCCATAAAGTTTTTCTCCAGCTCTAAGTTAAAAGGAATCGGCGTATCCAGCCCGGCGCAGCGCATTACCGGTGCATCCAGCATTTCAAAGCAGTGCTCGGCAATCCAGGCCGCTACCTCGCCGCCCAGGCCACCTACCAGCGTATCCTCGTGCAACAGCAACACTTTGCCCGTGGCCGCTACCGCCGCTTTGATGGCCGCATAATCGAGTGGCAACAAAGTGCGCAGATCTAAAATATGCAGCGACAGTTCGGGATGGTTGCGGGCATAGTCGAGTACCCAATGCACCCCGGCACCATAGGTAATGATGCTGATGTCGTCGCCCTGCTGCACCAACCGTGCTTTGCCAATTTCTACTTCATAATATTCGGTGGGCACATAACCGCTGATGCTGCGGTACAGTGCCTTGTGCTCAAAATACAGCACGGGGTTGGGCTCGTTGATGGCGGCAATCATCAGCCCCTTGGCATCAAAAGGAGTGGAGGGGTACACTACTTTCAAACCGGGCGTATGCGTAAACCAAGCCTCGTTACTTTGGCTATGGAAGGGCCCGGCCCCCACACCGCCGCCCGTGGGCATACGGATCACCACATCAGCCTGTTGCCCCCAGCGGTAATGTATTTTGGCCAAGTTGTTGATGATTTGGTTAAAGCCCACCGTAACAAAATCGGCAAACTGCATTTCCATCATGCTCTTGTAGCCTTCCAAGCTCAGGCCCAAGGCCGAACCCACAATGGCACTTTCGCAGAGCGGCGTATTGCGTACCCTTGCCTTGCCAAACTCGTTTACAAAACCTTCGGTAATTTTAAACGCCCCGCCATACTCCGCAATGTCCTGCCCCATCAATACCAAGTTGGCATGTTGTTGCATGCTTTGATATAGCCCCTCTTTGATGCCATCAATAAAACGCTTATCACCAGCGGGATGGTCGTTGCTATGTTCCAATACGGTTACGCTGCTGGCCGGTTTGGGTGCATATACATCCGCCACTTCTTCTTTGGTGTTGGGCTGTATCGCTTTGGCACCATAGGCTATCTGCAGTTCGGATTCAATCTGTTCTTTTATTTGTTGACGCAGTTCGTTTACGGCCTGTTGCGTAAGCACACCCGTTTGTAGCAGGTATTTTTCGTAATTGGCCAAGGGGTCTTTTTCCTCCCATATTTCAAACAGATGCTTGGGCACATACTTGGTTCCGCTGGCTTCTTCGTGGCCCCGCATGCGAAAGGTCATGCACTCGATGAGATAGGGCTTTTGGTTCGCTAAACAGTATTCCCTTATGCCTTTGATGGTATCATACACGGCCAGTACATTGTTGCCGTCGATGCGGATGCCTTCCATGCCATAACCCTTGGCCCTATCTACCAAACTCTCGCAGCGGTATTGTTCGTTTACCGGTGTAGAAAGCCCATAACCATTGTTTTCGATGATAAAAATAACGGGCAGATCCCATACGGCCGCTACATTCAGCGCCTCATGAAAATCACCCTCGCTGGTGCCGCCATCGCCGGTAAAAGCCAGCGACACTTTGTTTTCCTGCCGCAGCTTGTGCGCCAGTGCTACTCCATCGGCAATGGCCAGTTGGGGACCCAGGTGCGATATCATGCCGCAGATATGGTGTTCTTTGGCACCAAAATGGAAACTGCGCTCCCGCCCTTTACTGTACCCTTCCTTGTTGCCCTGCCATTGCATAAACAGTTTGTGCAGGGGCATGTTGCGGCCGGTAAAAACGCCCAGGTTGCGGTGCAGGGGCATTACCCATTCATCTTGTTGCAGGGCCATGATGGCACCCACCGAAATGGCTTCCTGCCCAATACCGCTGAACCATTTGCTGATTTTACCCTGCCGCAGCAGTACCAGCATTTTTTCTTCAATCAAGCGGGGCAGCAGTAGGTTTTTGTAAATAGCTACAAGCGTATCGTTATGGAGGTCTTTTTTATCGAAATACATAGGGCAAAGTTGGGGTATTCGGGCAAGATGGCAAGGGGAAAGGGTCTATTTTTAATATCCACCGCTCAGTTTTATTAATTGGCCCCAATCGTTCGGTCGGCTTTACAAATAAAAAAAGGGTTGCCTTTTTATCGGCAACCCTTTTACAATTCCTTTACGGACAATCTGTGTACAGCCTGCATCCATAACTGGGATTGGGGCAGTTGTAGTAACATTCGCCCTTGGTGTAATAACATTCATACAAATTGGTGGCACAGGACCAAATACTCCTGCCTGTGTTGATACCACCTTTTACTTTTTGCATCTCGTTTTTGGAGAGCGCTTTTCCTTGGAATTCGATTTTTTTCATTTTTCTGTTTTTTAGTTAACAAAATGTTTCACTAAGATAATACTTGTAGCGCTAATAAATGGCTTTGCGTTTCAATTCATCATCTTTCGGGGCTAAATGCCTGTATATCAATGGCGGTTCGCTGACCCTGCAAGATTTGACCGATCAGTTTGCCCGTGGCGGCCCCCGGTCAGCCACAGCCCGTCCGCCCCATCGCCCCCGCATAACCTTTCAACGGCCCATTTGTCCGTTTCAACCCGCCAATAGCCTGTTTTGTGGCCAGATGGTTACATTTGCCTTATGGAGAGGGTCCCTTACATAAAAATGTTGCGGTTATCGCTGCTGGTGGCGGTAGCCTTTGGCCTGTTAATATCCACACCATCATTGGTGGTAGATACCAAAACGGTAAAGCAAGTGCCCTTTGGCTTTTTTTCGGTAACAGCCGTTGTATTACTTTGGGCGGCGCTGAATATTTTGCTGATAAGGCTAACTGTTCACCGCCGGGTATCCATGCATACAGGGCTGCGCTATTTACTCAGCCTGTTGGCCTGTACCCTGGTTGCCGGTTTGGTATTTGTGGTATTGCTACAAACAGGCTTTATAGATAGGGCTTTGGAAAACCTGCCCGATGCCGCCCGCCAGTTGCGGTCCAAGCCCGTACAGCTTTTTATTTTTCCGTGGATACAATCCCAAGCCATGAACCTAGTCGTATTTGTGTTACTGGAAATGGTACTGCTTAGGGACAACAAGCAACGGATAGAAGCTGAAAACAACCAATTGCGCTTGGCCAATTTAGAGGCACGCAACAACCAATTGCAGCAGCAGATGCACCCACATTTCCTGTTCAATTCGCTTAACACCCTGCGCTCCCTTATTAAACGGCAGCCCGAACAGGCCGAGGATTATTTGGTACAATTGTCTGATTTGTTGCGCTTCTCTATCAACAACAATGCTCAAAGCACGGTAAAGCTGCAAGAAGAAATTACACTCTGCGGCAATTATTTGATGATGCAGCAGGTGCGCTTTGGCGATGCCCTTCAATTTAAACTGGAAGTGCCCATTACCATGCAGCAACAATACAGCGTGCCGGTTTATTCGATCCAACTGTTGATTGAAAATGCCATCAAACACAATATACTTACCAAAGAACAGCCCTTGCGCATCTGCATTAGCGCCAATGAACAAGAGCACACACTTACCGTAAGCAATAACTTACAGGTAAAGCATACGCTTAAAGCAATCAGTGGCATTGGCTTGGCCAACTTGGCCGAGCGCTACCAACTGCTGGGCCAGCCGACCATTGATATTCAGCAGACGGAACAAAATTTTTCTGTAACCATATTAGCATTGGCAATATGAAAGTAGTGATTATAGAAGACGAGCCCCTTACAGCGGAAGACCTGGCCGATATACTGCTGAAAATGCCCGAAGGCATTGATGTGGTGAAAATACTCGGTTCTGTAAAAGAGTCCGTCGAATACCTGAAACAGAATCACCAGCCCGACCTTATTTTTTCTGATATCCAATTGGGCGATGGCCATAGCTTTGAAATTTTTCAACAGTTAAAATTGGATGTGCCCATTATTTTTTGTACCGCTTACGATGCTTATGCGCTGGATGCCTTTAAAACCAATGGTATCGACTATGTATTGAAACCATTTAGCAAAAAAACCATCCGGCATGCATTGGATAAGTATAACCTACTGCGTAATAAATTGGCAGGTACGGCCATTGATTTTGACAACCTACTTGACAATCTGCAGAAAAGCCATAACCCGCAGAAAAAAATGAGTTCGCTGCTCATCAACTGGAAAGACAAGATTATCCCCATTAAAATAACGGATATTGCCCTTATTACCATCGATTACAAAATGAGCCAAGTGGTTACCTTCAACAACCAAAAGTATTTTGTAAACCATACTTTGGAAGAGCTAGAAGATATCTGCGGCCCTTCTTTTTACAGGGCCAATCGGCAGTTCCTCATCAACCGCGAAGTGGTGGCCGAAGCCATGCAGTACTATGCCCGAAAACTGGTACTCAAGCTAAAAGTGGAAGGAAAATTCGAAATCATCATCAGCAAAACCCGGGTACCCGAGTTTTTGAGCTGGCTGCGCAGTTAAAACAATATTTTTAAAACACCGATCGATAATACGTTATTGCTGAAATTTTGTAAAAGCAGCTTCGCTTATTATTTTGAAACATTAAGGTATTAAGGGCCATTAAGAAAGCCTTTATGTTCCATGTTCCAACGTCCGTAATGAGCCATCCAAAACAAGCGGGCACTAACTGTTTGAACTTAATGTTCCTTATTTTCTTAATGTTTTCATTTCTCTTTTTATTTATAACCCAGTTGGCTTGCGCATATGCTTTTTGCTATATCATCTTGGCGTTATACTTCAAGCCACATTTTGTCCGCTTCAACCCTATTTATCATTTGCTATGTACCCGTCCATTCAATCTTTGTGCTATAATTTATTTATCAAAGAACCAGAATGGAATTATGCAAAAATTCATATTGACAACATGGCTAATAACGGCTAGCATCATGGCTACTGCCCAAACGGCTTATACCATCAGCGGTACCATCAAAAGCAAACGCAACGGCGAGAGTATCATTGGCGCATCGGTAAGGGCTTTAGGGCAAAACGACGGCACCCTTAGTAACAGCTACGGTTTTTTTTCGCTCACCTTACCTGCGGGAAGGGTACAACTGGAGGTTACGGCCATTGGCAAATTGGGGGATACGATAGCCTTGCAATTGGACAAAAACCTGCAAACCGTTATTTATTTGCAAGATGAGCCCCGCAATATGCAGGAAGTAGTTATCCGATCTTCCGGTACAAGGGGCGGCCGCAGCATCAGCGGTACGCAAATGGGGGTAGAAAAACTCTCCCTCAAAGAAATAAAAAATATACCGGTGCTATTGGGCGAAAGGGATGTGTTGAAAACCATCCAGTTGCTGCCGGGCATTAAAAGTGCCGGGGAGGGCAATAGCGGTTTTTATGTACGCGGCGGCAGTACCGACCAAAACCTCATCTTGCTGGATGAGGCAACCGTGTACAATGCCTCGCACCTGCTGGGCTTTTTTTCCACCTTTAATTCGGATGCCATTAAAGACGTTACGGTGTACAAGGGTGGCATGCCTGCCCAATATGGTGGGCGACTTTCATCGGTATTGGACATTAAGATGAACGATGGCAACAACCAGGGTTATGATGTGAGTGGCGGTGTGGGCCTAATTGCTGCCCGCCTCAATGTGGAAGGCCCCATCCAAAAAGGCAAAAGCTCTTTTTTAATCAGTGGCCGCCGTACCTATGCCGATGTTTTTTTAAAAGCCTCCCCCGATTCTACCATCAACAAAAGCAAACTCTATTTTTACGACCTCAACGCCAAGATGAACTATGAACTGGGTAAAAAAGATAAGCTGTATATCAGTGGTTATTTTGGGCAGGACAAATTAGGCTTTGGCGATCAGTTTGGCATCAACTGGGGCAATGGTACAGGCACCATCCGCTGGAACCATGTATTCAACAGCAAGCTATTTGCTAACACTTCGCTCATTTTTAGCAATTACAATTACCGCCTAAGCCTACAAAGCGGCAGCAACGATTTTGATATTTTTTCGCAGATACAGGATTGGAACCTCAAGCAGGATTACCAATGGAACCTGAATGCCAAAAACAACCTGCGCTTTGGCTGGAGCAGCACCCACCACACCGTGCGCCCCGGCGAAATAACCGCATCGGGCACTTCCTCACTCAACAACCAAGTGTTGCAAAAGCGTTATTCTTTGGAAAACGGCCTGTATGTTTCCAATACCTATAAGGCCAATATCAAACTGTCGCTCACTTATGGCCTGCGGCTTACTGCTTTTAGCATATTGGGCAAGGGCGACTTTTACAATGTGAATGCGGCTGGACAGGTTACGGATACCCTGCGCTATGATGGCGGTGTGGTAAAAACTTATGTTAACGCTGAGCCAAGGGTAGCTGTGGGTTACCAATTTAGCAATAACAGTTCCATCAAAGCGGCTTATGTACGCAATGTGCAAAACATGCACTTGATTTCCAATTCTACCAGTAGTACGCCTACGGACAAATGGTTGTCGAGCACCAATATTATCCAACCCGAAATATCCGATCAAGTATCCTTGGGCTATTATACAAACTTGGCAGGTGGGCGGTATGAGTTGACGGCCGAAGCGTATTATAAAGACCTTAAAAATCAAATTGACTACCGGGATGGGGCCGATGTGTTCAACAATGATGCCATAGAAACCCAACTGCTGTTTGGCAAGGGCCGGGCATATGGTTTGGAAACCATGCTGCGCAAAAAAACGGGCCGCCTCACGGGCTGGCTCAGCTACACCCTTTCTAAAACTGAGCGGCAAATTGATGGTATTAACAACAACAACTGGTACAATGCCCGGCAAGACCGCACGCATGATATTGCTATTGTAGGTATGTACCAAATCAACAAAAAATGGGCATTCTCTGCCAATTGGGTGTATTATACCGGCGATGCCGTTACCTTCCCCAGTGGCAAGTACCAGTTGAACGGACAAACCGTTTATTATTATACGGAGCGCAATGGCTATCGCATGCCTGCCTACCACCGCCTCGATTTGGGGGCTACCGTGCAGTTGAAAGCCAAAAAAAACCGCTCTAGCGAATTGGCTTTTAGCCTGTACAATGCGTATGGCAGGGAAAATGCTTATACCATCACCTTCCGCGACAGCGAAACCGACCCCAACAAAACCGAGGCGGTACAAACCTCGCTCTTCCGTTGGATACCCTCTATTTCATGGAATTTCAAATTTTAATACCATCAATAAAACGATATGAAGCATATAACCATCATCGCCATGGCCTGTGTATTGCTCACTGGCTGCGAAAAAGTAATTGAAATTGATTTGAACGATGCCGATAAAAAGTATGTAGTAGAAGCTTTTTTGAGCAACCAAAACCAAGGTGCCGAACTGCGGCTGAGCCGGACCACCAGTTTTAGTGGCAGCAATACCTTTAATGGAGTGAGCGGTGCCCAAATCAGCTTGACCAATAATTTGGGCAATAGCTACGCCTTTACCGAAACGGGTACCGGTATTTACAAAACAGCGGCCTTTAGCGGCGTGCCCGGCATTACGTACAACATTGAGGTAAACGTTGGTGGCCAAACCTTTACCGCCAGTAGCACCATGCCCCAGCCCGTTGCGTTGGACAGTGCTTACACCGAACTTTTTGCGGCAGGTGCCGATGACCAAATCAATGTAGTGCCGGTATATACCGATCCCGCAGGCATGGCCAACCAATACCGTTTTAGGGTATGGGTAAATGGTGTGGAAGAAAAAAACACATATGCGTATGATGATTTGCTGAGCGATGGCAGAAGGGTTACCCGACCCTTGTTTAATAACGATAGCGATATTAAAACGGGCGACCAAGTTACCGTACAAATGCAGTGTATAGATAGGCCTATTTACACGTATTGGTACAGCCTGAGCCAACAAGCCAGTAGTGGGCCGGGCGGTGGTGCCACACCGGCCAACCCCGTGAGTAATTTTAGCGGTGGTTGCCTAGGCTATTTTAGTGCACATACAGTAAGCAGCCGCAGTTTTATTGTTCAGTAATAGGTATAAACTGGGTAGCCATTTTTTTCGTAGATAGCTACAAGAATGTTTTGATTTTTAAATTAGAAGTAGCCCCTGTTCCCAGGGGCTTTCTTTTTGGGCTATTATGGCAATTATAGTACTACCGGCTTCCAAAACCTACGATGAACCTTTATATCTCAAACATCGAACCTTGGATCCCAAACATAGGCCGTTCTATCTAAAACATGAAACCCTTGTATCTCGAACATGGGCCGTCATATCTCAAACATGGAAGCTTGCATCCCAAACATAGGTCGTCCTATCTTAAACATAGAACCTTGCATCCCAAACATAGGCCGTCCTATCTTAAACATGGAACCTTGCATCCCAAACATAGATCGTCCTATCTAAAACATGCAAAGCTTGAACATATATTGCGCTAATACCTGTCGGACAATAGGAATAGAGCAAGCCGACCATTGGCCATAACGCATCATTAATGATGCAAAGGATTATGCAAACACCTTCCGGTGGCTGATGATTTTTCCATCCGCCAGTTCAATGGTACGGTCGCTGGCTTTGGCAAAGTCGTTGTCGTGGGTAACGGCAATGATGGTTTGGTTAAATTCGTGGGCAATTTGCTTAAATATCTCAAATACTATTTGGGTATTCTTACTGTCCAAGTTGCCGGTGGGTTCATCGCACATAATAATAGCAGGTTCGTTTATCAAAGCCCGGGCAATGGATACCCGTTGCTGCTGACCACCGCTCAATTTAGAGGCCGGTTTCAGCGCTTGCTCTTTTATGCCCAGCACATCCAGCTTTTGGTACGCCCTTGCTTCTACCTCTTTATAGCTGTATTTGCCCAGCTTTAAGGCAGGCAGCATTACATTTTTTAGGCAGCTAAATTCGGGCAGTAAATAATGGAACTGAAAAATAAAACCAATGCTTTTGTTGCGGAGGGCTGCCAGTTCGTTGGGCTTTCGGCCCGTTATCTTTTGGCCATCTATCCAAAGCTCGCCCTCATAATTCGTATCCATGGTGCTCAGGCAGTACAGCAAGGTAGATTTGCCAGAGCCGCTTTTGCCCACTAGGGTTAAAAACTCGCCCTTGTAAGCATCAAAACTGATATCATCTAACACCTTAAATTCAACGGGTTCATAAAAATACTTACCCATTCTTTTTGTACTTAATATAATTTCTTGGGGATGCATGATTGTTTATTTTCTAAAAATTTCAACAGGGTCCACATTGGCGGCCCGCTTGGCCGGAAAATAACCAGCACATAAGGTAATAACCATACCGAGGAAAAAACTTTGGGCAAAAAGTCGTGGTTCAAACCCGATTGGGAAATAGCCTACGGGCCCGCCCATATAGATACCGCCCATGATTGTTATCAAGATAGAACCGATACCCAGCCCCACGATGGTGCCTATCATACCCATTACAAAAGCTTCGGCAATAAAAATCCGGATAACATCCCTGCCCGAAAAACCCGTTGCCTTTAAAATGGCAATGTCATTGATCTTTTGCGATATAGTGGCACTAAGGATATTGTAAATGCCAAAAGCCGCTACAATCAAAATCGAAAAGGATATGGCTCCCATCAATGCGCCCCTTGTTGTATCGCCCGCCAACACATCGGCATTGGTGGTTTTCCAATCTTCTACCGTGTAATCGGTTAATCGTTGCAACTGTGCCGCATATAATTCCGATTTATCGGGGTTGGGCGTGTTGATGAACAATGTGCTGAGGTAGGAAGGGCCTTCTTTAATGAATTGTTGTGCCGCACTCACGTTCATGTACGATTTGGATTGGTCGTTCATACTGCTGCCCGTGGTAAATATGCCCACAATGCTCATTACTTTTACCACGCCATACGAGGATGTAACCGTAATGTTATCGTTGAGCCCCAGATTGAGCTTTTCGGCAATACCGCTACCAATGATTATGCCGTTGAGGTTGCCTTGTAAGGCCCCGATATGGCCCGCTACCAAATACTTACGAAAATTGAACATGGCGCTGTAATCAACCATATTTACGCCGTTGCCCGTGCCCCTTATCTGTGCCTTGCCCCGATTGTAAAACGCATCAAAATTAACCTGGGCCAGTGCATACGTTACATAGGGCTGGCTTTTTACCTGCCTTAGCAATTCCTCTGGGTTAATGATTTTTTTAGACAGGGTGGTTATCTGTGGGTTTATAATAACGGCTGTGCCGCCCTGGCCCGTATCAGCTACAAAAGGACTACTGATTTCGTCGTTTTTATAAATTTTTATATGCGCACTGTTTTTAAAAATTTCGTTTCTGGAAAAACTGGTAAAGCCCGATGAAAGCGAATTCATGAACAAATAAATGGCCACCCCAATGGTTACGCCCAAGGCTGCCACCATGGTTTGCTTTTTTCTGGTAACAATGTGCGTAATAGCAATATCAATATTTACACTTTTTTTCATGTTGTTTATCGCATTTGAGCCCCCACTTCCGAAGTGGTTGTTTTATTTGCTTGGATATTTTCGGTTACCAGTACCGTATTGTCATCAATGCCGCTGAGCACCTGCACCCATTGGTTGCTGATGAACTTGGTAATGATTTTGGTGGGGTTTTTTTGCCCTTTAATCATTACATGGCCGCCAAAATCAAGGTAATTGCGGGGGATGAGCAGGGCGTTTTTAAAAGTTTCCACCGTAATATTACATTGCAACTGGGTGCCAGTAATCCTAAAGTCCAGCGAGTCGGTAAAGGCAATTTTACAAACAAAGGATTGTGCCGCTTCATCAAAAGCAGGGTTTATTTCGGATACGGTTCCTTGGTACAGCTTGCCCTTGTTTACATTTAGCTGAATGCTGGTTGGCTGCCCCAATTTCACTTTGGCAATATTGCTCTCGTCGATATTTACCTTGGCGTATATATTAACAGCATCGCCAATAGCAGCAATCACTTCCCCCCGCTTTACGTAATCGCCCATTTGTTTATATTTTTTGTACACTTTGCCACCTACCAAGGCCCTTATTTGATTGTTATTTACCATTACGGTATTTACTTTTTTTTGGGCCTTGCTCGAAATCAATTGTTGGTTGGCCTGTTGTTTCAATTGCCGATAGTTTTCCAAAGCGCTCTCATAATTTGTTTTGGCCGTTTTGTATTGCAGCTCCACATTTTCCAAGTCTATTTTGGCAATGCTGTTGGCCTCCCATAGTTTTTGGTAACGCTGGTATTGTACAAAGTCCTGCTCCATTTTCACTTTGTTGATGTTGATGGTATTTTGTGCCTGCAACAAAGCCGGTGCATGATAACTCGTATTGGCTTGGGCGATGGCAAATAGGTCGGTGGCACTTTCTTGGTTAAAGCGGCTTTCTTCGTTGTCCATGGCTGCCAATAGTTGGCCCGGTTTTACCAAGTCGCCTTCCTCAAAATTTACCTGCCGTAGGTACCCATCGGTTTGCGCCGTAAGGTTATAAGTGTTTTTTGCCTCCAGTATACCCGATGCAAACACCGTTTCGGTTACATCTTTGCGAACGGGTTTTGTTTCGGCCATTTTTTTGCCACAGGAAGCAAATGCTACCACAAGTGTACCTGCCGCTATACAGTAAAATATTTTGCTCATTGTATGTTGTTGTTAATATCAATTTTTGCTTTGGCCAATTGTACGCTTACTTGGGCGGCAATGAGGTTGTAATGGCTGTTTACCATCGCATTAAAGCTGGTAAGGGTTTGGTCTAACCCGATGAGGCCCTCGTTGTACAGGTTACGGTTTTTTTGATAGGTGTCTGCCTGCAATCGGTATAGTTGCTCGGTAAAAGCCACCTGTGCCGCTGCTTTATTAAAATCAACCAACAGTTGCTGGGCTTCCAAATCGGCTTTTATTTTTTGTTGCGCCGTGGTTTTTTGCGCCATCTGGTAATCGTATTTGGCTTTGGAAACTTGGGCCAGTGCATTGGCGCTGGGCAGTGGGATATTGAGCCGTAGGCCAATATAGCTGCTGGGTATCCAGCGCACACTACCATCGAACCATTTGCCTCGGGTATTGTACTGTTGGGTAGTGGCCGATTGAAAAAAGGAAAGCGTGGGGTATAGGCTGTATTTGTACTGCTTGTAATTGGACCAAGCCACTTTTTCTTTCAGCAGGCTATTTTGTACCGGCAATGAACTGGCTGCTACGGTGGGGATTTCTGTAATGAGGGTAATGGGTTGATTGATGCTGATTGAATCGCTTGTGGGTATATCGCTCAATAGCTTTAATGCGAGGTACTGTTGCGCAATGGTATATTGTATTTGTTGCGCCGTGGACTGGCTGTTCAACAGGCTTACTTGGGCATCGTTTACATCTTGTTGCTTTACCAAACCCTGCAGGTATTTTTGCTTAACTACCTGCAACAGCGTATCGGCAGCAGCTATGTTTTGTAAAGTGGACAAGTATTGTTGCTGTAGGCTCACAATATTAAAATAGGTTACCGCAATATTGTTGTGGAGATTTTTCAATGTCAATTGGTTATCGGAACTTGTAGCCAGTATGTTCAGTTTGGCCAAGCGGAAATTTTCCCAGCCTTTGAGGTTGACCAATTTTACTTCTATGTTTTCGTTGAGGTGGGTAACATACTGAACGCCTGTTTGTATTTCCCTAAACGTTCCCGGTTGCCCACCAAAGGTTTCGGCCGGAAAAAGGTTAACCGGTAGCTTGGTATTGTTGGTATAGCTAAAAGAAGCCCCACCGGTAATCTCTGGTATGTTCAAAGCCGCAGCCAACTTGGCTTGTCGGGCCTGATCCAATTTGATATTACCTGTTTGCAGGTTGATACTGCGTGCCGTGGCATAGGTTAACAAAGAATCAATGCTTGTAAATACCACTTGTGCCCTTGCTTGGCTAATATGTAATAACCAACAAAGTATAAAAATTGCACCGCCCCGTTTTATGTTCCGCATCGTTTATTGTATTCTTTGTAGGTAAAAGGTTTTGGACATAAACAGTTTTTTGCCCACCATCTTCAATTTGTTATTGCCCAATAAGGTTGCGGTAATATTGATTTCCATTTTGGAATCTGGCGGTTGCATGGCGCCTTTGTAACTGCCCATAGCGGCATCATATTGCAGGGTTTTCAGGGCTATGGTGCCGTTTTTGGAGGGTTGGTTGTTATCGTTAATGATTTTGCCATAATAATAGCCGTCTTGCCCCAAATAGATTTCCAGTTGCATCGCCTTGCCCTCGTCTAAGTTTTTCCATTTGCCCAAAATGGCATGGACGTTTTGCGCATACAATACTTGGCTACCCATAAAAAAGCAAATCCACAAAAACATTATTTTCATACTGTAGTTACTTTGTGGGGCAAATGTTCAACTATACGGGCGGTGTTGTAAAAAAGAATGCCTGAAGTGGACAAAATGGGCCCTGAAAATCGTTTATATCAGTTTAAAAAATGAGTGTTTATTTTTAGCTTGCGTAGGGTACGCATGGTGATTTGAAGTTTTAGGCCTTCCCCTACCTCTATTTGTATAAAATACAGATATTTGACTGGGATTGTACGCAAGCCATTGGCTGCAATACACCATAGCATAACAAAAGAGAAATTTGAACAATGACGGATTATAGCCCACTGATTGACCATATACAAAAAAGGGTTTCCCTTTCGGAATCGGAAGTACAACAGTTTATTGCCGCATTTAAAGTTACCAAGGTTAAAAAACGCCAATTTATAATCCAGCCCGATTTTGTGGCCAAGTACCGCAGTTATGTTTTGCAAGGTGCTTTTAGGGGCTATGTAGTGGCCGATGAAGGGCAGGACCATACCATTCAGTTGGCCATTGAAGACTGGTGGATTTCTGACTACAACAGTTATATCTACCAACAACCGGCCTCCATGTTTGTGGCAGCATTGGAAGATGGCGTGATTTTGCAGATTGATTATGCCGGCGAACAGCAATTGAAAAGTCTGAACCCCAAATTTGAAACGTTTTTTAGAATTATGGCGGAGCGTTCTACCGCTTATATGCAGCGGCGGATCATTACCAACCTTACCAAAACCGCCGAAGAAAGGTTTCAGGAATTTGAAGACAAATACCCGCAACTTGCCAACCGGGTGCCCCAATATGTGCTGGCTTCCTTTTTGGGCATTACCACGCAGTATCTCTCCAAACTGAGGAATATGCGGACTAGCAAAAAAAGTTAATCTAGTTTATCTTTTTTACTTCATCCAGTTTGCGTTTATTTCCTCAACTAGTTGATTGGAAAAGGCCTCCCGTTGGGGCCATCTTTGTATTGTCAATAACGACACAAAAACAATTTTAATACAAAGAAAATGACAACTACAGCAACCAGTACATTCAGTGTTCCAACAAGGGAAACCGTAAGTGCCAACAACCAAGTATTGTTCGACAATTTGCAAAAGGGGCTTGGTTTTGTACCCAACCTCTATGCTTATTTTGCCAAAAGCGAAACGGCCTTGGGTGATTACCTGGCCCTGCAAAACCGCAAAAGCTCTTTAAGGGCCAAGGAAAGGGAAGTCATCAACTTGGTTACCAGCCAAATCAATGGTTGCCGCTATTGCCAAAGCGCCCACACGGTGTTGGGTAAAATGCATGGCTTTACCGATGAGCAAGTGCTTGAAATCCGTCGGGGTCGTGCCTCATTTGATAGCAAACTGGATGCATTGGCTACTTTCACCGCCTCCGTTGTTGAAAACCGCGGCCACGCCACAGCAGATGCCAAGGCCGCATTTTTTGAGGCTGGTTACGACGAAGCCAATATGATTGATGTGGTAATAGTAATTGGTGATAAAATCATCAGCAATTACATCCACCACCTTACCGGTTTTGAAATTGATTTCCCTTTGGCAGATGCAATTGATATAAGTAGTGTACAATAAACAAGATGCGGTACTATTACTTAAAAAAAGCCGGGCTGCAGTTGTATGTCCGGTCTTTTTTATAAATGCAAACACCAACAATGACATGGCGATAAAAATAATCAGGTATGGATGGCTATTACCGCATATAGGCAACTCCACGGGGCTTTAATCGCTGATAATTTTCCTCGATTTTTTGAGATACCTTACGAATAGATATAAAAAAAGAAAGGTTATCAGCAGTGCAAGAAAAAGCGGCCAATAATTGGCAAAACTGTACCGGTCTGTGTGTACGTAAAAATGTTTCATTACAATCAGTACGGCGCCCGATGTCCAAATATAGGTAGCCGTATATTCCCTTATTACTACTCGTTTCCATTTAAATACCATACCCTTTACTGTTTTGCCAAGGCCTTTAATATTGGGCAGCCAACGGTTTACCCGCTTGCAATAATCAGTATAAGTTGCGCCAAATTTTTTAAACAAGTATTGTTCTTCTGCCAGAACAATGGCCTGCCAAAAAAATAAAAATAGTGGCGTGGCAACACAAATAAAAAAAATCGAATTAGAGGCGATACCCAAACCGGTTAGTACCAAAATATTACCGAGGTAAAGCGGGTTGCGGCAATGTGCGAACACACCGGTTGTTACCAGTTCTTCTGCGTAGATCCTTCTATCTTTTCCCCCACGGATTATGTAAGCCAAGCCAATGGTGAAAACCCTTATTGACTGCCCGAGAGCGGCCACTGCAAAACCAGCAACCATTGCATACAGGGGATTATCCAGCACTTCGGGCGAGGGTACAAAGAGCAGCAAATAAAAAAGCGGAAACAAACCGTTGCGGTTGTGAAATATCCAATTGCCGAATTTTACCATCATGCTGTTATAGTTTAGCGGCTACCATGCCACAGAAATTGTACCACTTAAAAAAGGTTTCTACTTCGGAAAAGCCTGTTTTTAAAAGTAGTTCCCGGTTTTCCATCAACTTATAAGGTATCAATACGTTTTCAAGCGCCTCCCTTTTTTGAGAAATCTCCATTTCGTTGTACTGGTTGCGCCGCTTAAAATCATAATAGTATTTTATAAATTGTCTGTTAAATAAAGAATCTTCGCCCAGCACTTTTTCAATCAAGATCAGACAGCCATTTTTGTTGAGCTTGCTATAAATGTCTTGCAGCAGTTTTTCCCGGTACAGGGGGCGTACAAATTGCAGCGTAAGGCACAATATCACCACAGAGGCATTTTCTATTTCAACGCCTTGGTTTAGGTCGGCCAATTGTAGCTCTGTCTTTCTTGTCATGGTGGCCGCTTCAAAATTGGCTTTGCATTTTTCCAACATGTCGGCACTATTGTCAACACCGCAAAAATGCACCTCGTTGGGCAACACATTGTTCAAATTGAGCAAGGTGGTGCCAGTGCTGCAACCTAGGTCGTACACATAAGTACCGGGCCGGGCAAAATCAGCTGCTATTTCAGTCATCATCCGCTGTATCTCTCCATAAAAGGGAACAGAGCGGGTTACCATATCATCAAATACAGCCACTACCGACGCACCAAATTTAAAGTCATCTGGTTTCTTTTCTTTCCGAAAAAACTGGTCTATTTGCTCCATATTTTAATGCCCCCAAAACTGAATTTTAATTATACGTGTAGTGATATACTAATTATCCGACACTTAATATTTTTTAACATACAATAGCTTAAAAAGTTTTGCGCCATCCAATTAATTATTGATTATCTCTTGATTGTAGCTTTTGTAATTGATTACATTGGTTGCGTACCTAGGTAATTACCGTCGGTACCACCAAATAGTAGTATGGCCAATAAAAAACCGCCGCAACCTGAGTTTGAGCACCCTTCGCTGATTATCGGCAAAAACAATACGGGCCATTACTGGCATACTGTCCGATACAGCCAATATCATGCCCTTATACCTACTTTTACGTTGGCGATAGGTTACGTACTTTAATACCAAAGCGTTTTCCCTGTCCTGCGGCCGTTTGGAAGATTGCAGTACTGCCTCGTAACCTTCGCCGTGGGCATATACTTTATAAATGCGGCTACTATCGGCCGAGTACCATTCGCCGGTTATATCCGTTTGCGCTTCGATAGTGCCTTGTAGCAATAGGGCCAGCAAAAAAAGCATCCACGATTTTAGCACCCTGCTCATAATAAACTGCTTGGTAATGAAAAGATGTTATTGTTAATTGTAGCGGCCTAGGTTTTTAGTACCAAACCACAAGTCTTTTAGCGAGAGGCCCACCACAAACTGGGTAAAATTTTCCTCAATTTGCCCATTGCTGCGTTGGCCCCGTTTGCCCACCTCAATATTGCTGTATACAGAAAGATGCCGGGAAACATTCATACCTCCCCCCACTGTAAAAGCCCCGTCCATTAATTGCTTGCCCTTGATGCGCACATAACTGTTTTCCATTGAATAGCCCATGCCCCAATGGAATTTCTCCACCAACCCATTGCCCTGTTGCACCTGCTTGGTGTATTCGATACCCGCAGCCAAGCGCAGCGCACCATCAGTATAAGAATTGACATAGTTCACTTTTTGATAGGGCCAGGCATAGTAATGAGCTTCTGCCGAAAAGCTGAACTTGTTTTTATACACTGCCGTATAGCCCATGCCCACAATAACCGGCATCTTAAAAGTTTGATTTTCTTCTGTTTCTTTTTTAATAACCGTTGGGCTGCCCCCTTCGGTATAATCCGTTTGGTGTGTTCCTTTTAAGGTGGTGTTAACTGTTGCAGTGAGCCCCCACTGGTGCTGCCATTTTTTATGGGGCAGCGAAAAATATTGTAGGCCGCCCTGCAAGCTAGCCCCGTTGTAAAAAGTAGTTTCGGATTTGGTTACAAAAAGATCCAATGTATTACCAATGTACTGCGTTTCTTTGGCCAGTGAGCCAAACAACCAAGCGGCCGTAATACCCGCCGAAAAACGTTTACCGCTTTGCCGGGCCAAGGAAAAATATACCTGGTTAAGGCCGCCACTACCATCTATAATGCGGGTATAAGAACTGTTGCCATCCAATATGGCCTGATCTTGCAACTGCAAATAATTCACACTGCTATAGGGGCGCAGGCCAAAGGCAAAAGCCGTTCGTTGCGTAGGTTTGAATGCCATAGCTATCCGCTTAACCACAAAATCGTTGCTGGGAAAAGAAAAGGTATCCACGTTCAGTTCTTTAAACCTGCTTGTCCGCCCACGGGTTACGATATCCAAATGAATGGTTTTATAGGGCAGTGCTGTTAACGAGGCCGGGTTGGCATAGTTATACGCAAAAGCATTGCGCCTTGCCAATGCGGTACCGCCTGCCCCACTGTATCGGCTAAAATCTCGGGTTTCAATATCGCCGATACCTAATATAGAGTAGGGCGATGATACATTTTGTGCGCACAAATGGCCCGCCGTACCGCAAAGCATGGCCAATGGCAACAAGAGTTTATATGGATGGACGGTTTGCATTGTTCTTTTTTAGAGGCCCAATAGGTAAAGTTTTAGCTGGATATTTTTGGTAACCGCTTGGTTGTTGATGACAAGCCGCTGTAAGGTATTGTCGCCCGTACTGCCTACTGGGGCTAGTAGCAGGGCTGACTTTGAAAATTGTCCTTCTTGTATTTGTTTGTTCACAAAACCTGTGATATCGTAACTATAGCGGGTGTTTTCGCCATAAAGCAGGTCTTGTACCAAATCGCCATTCAGGGTTTCCGAGCCATCGGCATTGCGGATAACCTCGTTGAGCCGGTTGTCATCGTCGGTGCCGTACAGGTTTAAAGCGGTGGGCAAGCTATAAGGATAACTATATGTGTCCGGTGCCGGTTTGATTTCCAAAATGGCTTTTACCACTTTTACATACGGGTGCAATTCCTTTATTTGTAGCAATTGCGGAAAGCTGATTTTAATAAGGGTGCCAGCGTTGGAATGTAGGTAGGCCTTGTTGCCCGTAAGCGAACTGGCTTTTAATTCTTTCTTAAATGGCGTAAAAATATGCAGCGGCGTACCCGTATAGCGGCCAGTTATAAAATTGCTGTGGCGGCTGGCGTTGATAGTAAAGTCTAAATAGCGTTCTTGGGTGGTTACCCCATTAAGCCGGTAATGCAAGCGGATGACCGCTTTATTGATATGTGGTACAAAGTAGTAGAGGTTTTTGCAAATGGCCGTATCGGTACCAATATAAATACCCTTAAAATAATCCACAAAATCTTTTTGTTCCCGTATAGCCAGCGCATTCGTCTTAAACTTGTTTAGCAGGTCCAAGCCCAGTGCATCGGAGAGGCGTATGGCAATGGAGTCGCCCCTTTTGGGGGAGATGACCACCTGTTTTTGGCCCAGCAGCGATGGGGCATAAGCAAATGACCGTAGGTTGTAAAACGCCGCATCGTCTGGGTCGTCATTCTCCATTTTTTGCGAAAGCTGATGTACCCTGAAATAAAAGGGCAAACTAGTATCCCCATAATATTCGCCATTGCTTTGTAACACTAATTCTAGTGAGTCGTAGGCCACATTTTGGTCCTTTACCGGATTGGAAAGCGGCAGGTCAATCTGCAAAAAAGCGCCCGCCTGCACCACTCCAAAAACAGGGTCATTGTGGTAACCCACGGCAAATACGTTATGGCCTGCCGTTACAAAAGAATCGGTTTGCAACGTACCCAGCTCCACTTTGTAATCATCAATATACGAAAGGGCAGGATCGGTTCCGCCATCAGCTCCAAAAGGTATCGGGGCCTTATTGCATGCCATCAGCAGCATACACCAAGTAAGTACACCAATAAAGCAACTACTATAAAAAAATTTCATCCTCATCGTTCGATTTAAAGGTGGTGGCGCATTTAAAAAAGTAAGGGCCAGCTTTTTACTGTGCAAATAATTAGCCGGCCCCTTTTACCCACACACGCAATCGGTAACCAAAACTGTAAATGACTGTTATACTTTTAACAATTGACCCGTGTGTTTGCTATAGGCCCTCCCTACCTGTTAATTAATTGTCGTTATCGTCCTGTTCTGCTTCGGGCAAAAACTCCCAAAGGTCGTCAAAGCGGAAACTGCTGTTATTGCCTGTGGTAACATAGCCCCGGTTGTTGAGGGCAAAACCAATCAGGCCCTCTCTTGCAGCGCCTTCAAAATTTGTTTTTTGATACCAGAGGTCGTCGTTGATGCTGTACTGCCAAACCGTGGAAATCACACCACTTCGGCTACCACTTGTTATATAAGCCTGATTGTTCATTACAAATGCCGCTGCATTGGCTCGAGGTATGTCTCCTCCATAATCATCGTCGTATTCGTCATCGCTTACATCGGTAATCTTTCGCTTTTCGGTCCAGGCATTCGTTGTAGGATCGTAAGCCCAAAAGTCGTTGAGGTAACTGCCACTGTTGGAGCCGGTAACCACATAGCCCAAGCCATTATACACAAAAGCCACCGCATCGGTTCGTTTGCTGCCCGCCAAACTCGCTTTCTGCGTCCAAACATTGGTGGCTGGGTCGTACTCCCACAAGTCTTTCAAGTGGTTGCCATCGTAACCCGTGCCTACATAGCCCTTGCCACCGATGGCAAAAGCCACGGCACCATAACGGGCCGTACCCGCAAAGTCTGCTATCCTTGTCCAAGTATTGGCAGCAGGGTCATACTGCCAAAAATCTTTTAATTTATTGGTACCATCATACCCTGTGCCCACATAGCCTTTGCCATTAATGGTAAAGCCCACGGCCGAGTTGCGGGCAATACCCGGAAAAGAAGCCCGCTGCAGCCAAGTGCCCGTGCTTTGGTCGAAGGCCCAAAAATCGTTCAGCCTGTCCGTACCATCGTACCCGCCGCCCACATACGATTTATTGTCTATTACAAATGATACCGCTTCGGTACGGCCCACCCCTTCGAATTCAGAACTACGTTTCCAATTGCCCACCAAGTCATCATCATCACCAGTAGATTTGGAGCAGGAAACGAGCCCCACCGTTATACATAAAACAATGGCCAGTAGATTCAAAATACTGCCCTTGCTATTGTTGTTGTATTGCATTGTTGTAGTTGTGTTTTGATAATTAAATACCGTTTTAAAACACAAACTTCCGTACTAGAAATGTTAAAAAAATGTTAAGGCCGATGGTTTAGCCAAGATGGGTGTTGAAGTGGACAGAATTAATGTTGAAGCTAGGTTTATATAAACCATTAAGGCAATAAAGGCCATTAAGTTATACCAATTACACATACGAACTAGTCCAACTGTTTGTGGTATAATGCCGACCCACTTTGGGTTAGCTCCGAAATGATTGGACTATTTAATAAGTGGCGTCGGTATTATACTCAATGGGCTTCACCATATAGCTGTAGCGAACATAGGAGGTTAGATTTTGGCGCATAAGGGTTTTCTTAATGTCCCTTAATTTCTTAATGTTTCAAAAAAAGTAAAGCGAAAGGCTCTTATCGTTGCGGACTAAACGATTTGATGTCGATGGCGGTGGGTTGGCCTTGTAAAATTTGACCAATCAGCTTGCCGGTGGCCGCTGCCGCACTCACCCCCAGCATGGCATGCCCGCCTGCATAGCAGAGGTTGCTGTATTGGCTATGGCGGCCAATATAGGGCAGGCCATCGGGCGATACGGGCCGATAGCCGTACCAAGCTTTGCTGGCATCGGGTTGCTGGATGTCCATCTTGGGGTAATACTTTTTAAAAGCTTGATAGATGGCCTGTACCCGTTTGGGCAAAATATTATCGCTGTGGCCGCTCAGTTCCATGGTGCCGCCGATGCGCAGCCGCTGGCCGATGGGTGTGGTGGCTACCCGGTCGTCTACCAAAATGGAAGGATATGCTAGGTTTTTATCCAAATGGTCGTAGCTAATACTGTAACCCTTGCCCGGTTGCATCAACAGTTGAATACCCAATAGCTTGGAGATGTTTTGCATCCAAGATCCATTGGCTATTACAAGTTCTTTACAAGCGATAGCACCGTTATTGGTAATGACTTGGGTAATGGTTCCATTGTTTTTTTCAAAACCGGTTACTTCGGTATTCAGGTAAAATCGCACCCCTTTTTGTTGTAAGTATTGATGTAGTGACTGCATAAAAGCGGCGGGGTTCAAATGGCAATCGTCCAGATACAGTACACCGCCCGCCACATCTACTTCCACCTCTTTTTCATAGTCTTGCACCTGTGCGGCATTGCACCAAACCGTTTTGAGTCCAAAGCCCGCCGCCTGCTCGGCCAAATGCTTTTCATGCTCGGCTGTTTTGGCCGACTTGTACAGCATCCATATCCCTTTTTCTATCAAGTCGAAAGATTGGGGCAATTCGTTTTTCAGGTCCACCGTCAGTTCACGGCTTAATTGCAAAAGATTGTTGAGCTGTGGTGCGGCAGCGGCTACATTGCCCGCCTTGGCTTTTTTCCAAAACTGAAGTCCCCATTGTATCAAATCGATATTCAAGCGGGGCTTGATGTAAAAAGGTGAAGAGGAACTGAGCATCCATTTCAGCCCTTGGCTAACGATGCCGGGCGTGGCGATGGGGATAAAATGCGAGGGCGATACATAACCCATATTGCCAAAGGAGCAGCCATCGGTAATATTGTTGCGGTCTATCACCGTTACTTCCAATCCTTCTTGTTGCAAATAATAGGCGCAGCACAAACCGATTACCCCGCCTCCAATAATTACTGTCATTTTATCCTATCGTTTATCTATTATCAAATTACCTGAAACCCAAAAGCATAGGGATCATTTGCCCCGTCGATGGTGATGCTGTTGTGGCCATATACTTTTGCCCAGCCTTCGATACTGGGTTGAATAGCCGGTTTGCCCGCCACGCTCAACTCGGCTTCTATGCGCCCCATAAATTTACTGCCGATAATACTTTCGTGTATGAAGGTATCGCCTTTTTGTAGTTTCCCCTTGGTATACCATTGGGCCATACGGGCACTGGTTCCCGTTCCGCAGGGCGATCGGTCAATGGCTTTGTCGCCATAAAAAACCGCATTGCGGGCCGTAGCCGTTGGGTCCAGTACAGCACCCGTCCACAAGATATGCGAACAGCCTTTGATGGTAGCATCATCGGGATGCACAAATTCATATTGGGCATTGATGTTGTTGCGCAGCTCCCTGGCCCAGCCGATCAATTGACCGGCACTATACTGCTCCAGCCCCGCAAAGTTTTGCTGCACATCTACAATCGCATAAAAATTTCCGCCATACGCTACATCTATGGTCAACTCGCCCAATTCGGGACAATGCACCCTTATCCCCTCCGAATGCAAGAAGGAAGCTACATTGGTCAATTTTACCGAATCTACTTTTGTTTTTCCACTGATGGCATCGGTATGGCTACTGTATGCAATCAATACCAACCCGGCCGGGGCTTCCATCCTTACAAAGCCGGGCTTTTGCGGTACCAACAGCCCTTCTTCAATGGCAATGGTAATGGTGCCGATGGTGCCGTGGCCGCACATGGGCAGGCAGCCGCTGGTTTCGATAAACAGTACGGCCACATCGTTTTGCGGGTCGTGGGGCGGATACAAAATGCTACCGCTCATCATGTCGTGGCCCCGGGGTTCAAACATCAGTCCGGTGCGTATCCAATCATATTCCTGTAAAAAATGCTGCCGCTTTTCGCTCATGTTGTTACCCTGCAGCAAGGGGCCGCCCGATTTTACCAAGCGCACCGGGTTGCCGCAGGTATGCGCATCAATGCAGTGGAATGTGTTGACGGAGGTTTTGTTCAATATCATGTGGTCGTTATACATCGTTCATATAATATTACCTTGCTAGGGTACATTTTAAATTTTCGCTATCTAGCTACAGATCATTCTTTTCAGCCGCTTTCTGTGTTACTTTTTTTCTTGTCAAAAAAAGTAACCAAAAAAGGACACCGCCGCCGATTACGCCCCGGCGGCGGTCGGTTCCCTGATTTAGCTTTGGTACTACTGTAAACTCAACTCTAGTAATACTACATCATAGCGAAGTTTAAGCTCCGCTCAAGGAAGCGAAAATTTGAAATACAGCCCCTTGCTGTCTTTGTGGTTTTGGTATAAGGGTCACATTTCCTATCGCTTCATCTCATTGTTCACCACCCGCCAAATTTGCAGCGGGTTTTCGTCTTTGAGCTCATCGGGCAGCAGGGCGTTGGGCCAGTTTTGATAGCAAAGCGGTCTGCAAAACCGTTTGATGGCATCCGCACCCACGCTGCCAAATCGACTATCGGTTGTCGCCGGAAAGGGCCCGCCATGCTGCATGCTTTGGCATACTTCCACACCCGTTGGCACACCGTTTATCACCATGCGACCGCACAAGTTGCTTACGATATCGACCAAAGACGCATATTGCTGCAAATCATTTTCGGTAGCCATCAGCGTTGCTGTCAACTGCCCTTCCAAGTTTTTTGCCACCAGCATCATTTCATCCATGTCCTTACAAATAACCAGTAAGGAATAGGGGCCAAACACTTCTTGTTGCAAAATCGGGTTGGCCAAAAATTCCGTGGTACTGGTGGTAGCGATGGTGGGCAAACCTTGGTTGGGGGTAGCCGCTGTTTCGGATATGGCCAATGTGGTTACCCCTTGAACTTCCAATGCTGCCGTTCGCTTGGCGGCATAGTTGTCGGCAATGCCTTGGTGCAGCATGGTGCCCGGCGGAATATGTTGAATAGCCACTGTCAATGCTTCTGTAAACTGCTGCAAAGCCACACCTTCGATACCGATGATGAGGCCGGGATTGGTACAAAACTGCCCAACGCCCAGCGTAATAGAAGCGGCATACTGTCCGGCCGTTTCGGTGGCAGCCGCTTGCAATTTTTCGGGCAATAAAAACACGGGGTTGATGCTGGACATTTCGGCAAAAACCGGAATGGGCACCGGCCGTTGGTTGGCCCAGTCGAACAACTGCTTGCCGCCGGCAAAAGAGCCGGTAAAACCAATGGCCTTGGTGTGCGGGTGCATGGTGAGCGCTTCGCCTATTTCGTTGCCCGGACTGTACAGATGGGCAAAAACACCCTTGGGCAAACCACAACTGGCCACTGCTTTTTCAACCGCACTGGCCACCAGTTCGCTGGTGCGCAAATGGGCGGGATGGGCTTTTACTACTACCGGGCAGCCCGCCGCCAAGGCACTGGCCGTATCGCCACCAGCGGTAGAATAAGCAAAGGGAAAATTGGCGGCACCAAATACCACTACCGGCCCCAACGGCACCCGCATTTTACGGGTATCGGGCTTGGGCGGTACTTTATCGGGAACGGCGGTATCAATGCTGGCTTCCAACCAATGTCCTGCTTGGCAGGCATCGGCATAGGAGCTGAGTTGAAAAACCGTTCGGGCCCTTTCGCCCTTGAGGCGGGCTTCGGGCAGGTTGGTTTCGGCCATCGCCGTTTCAATCAATGTATCACCCAGCGCTTCTATTTCGGCAGCAATGGCGCGCATCAACTGCGCCCTTTGTTGCAGGGATTTTTTGCTGTACACGGCAAATGCTTCCCAAGCTTCGGCCATTGCGGCATCTACCCTATTGGTTGTATCGTTGTGCATAATGGTTGTTCGTTTTTAAAGATCCAGTGCGGGGCGGTTGGCAAGGGCTTGTTCAATGATTTGCAAAATGCGTTGCCGCTCTTCGCCCACCAAGGTGAGCCGCGGCGGCCGTACTTGCTCACTGCCAATACCCGTTTGTGCTTCCGCCAATTTGATGTACTGCACCAACTTGGGGTGAATGTCCAATTCCAGCAGTGGCATAAACCAGCGGTAGAGTTTAGTGGCTTCTTCCAGCTTACCGGCTTTTACCCAGTTGTACAAAGTGGTTGTTTCCTGCGGAAAAGCGCATACCAATCCAGCTACCCAGCCATCGGCGCCTAGGCAAAGCTCTTCCATGGCGAGAGTATCCACGCCGCACAAAATGGCAAAGCGGTTGCCAAACCGATTAATCATACGGGTAACATTGGTTACGTCACGGGTAGATTCTTTTACGGCTTGTATATTGGGACAGGCCTGCAGTTCGGCAAACATATCCAAGGTTACTTCCGTTTTATAATCCACGGGGTTGTTGTAGATCATGATGGGCAGGTCGGTACTGTTGGCAATGGCGGTAAAGTAGGCCACGGTTTCCCGATGGTCGGGTTTGTAGCGCATGGGCGGCAATAGCATGAGCCCGTTGGCGCCCCATTCCTTGGCCAAGCTTGCCTGGCGGATGGCTTCGCTGGTGGAGCCTTCGGCAATATTGAGCACCACGGGTACCTCGCCCGCCACTTTGTTTACTGTAAACATAACCAGCTGCTCTTTTTCCTCCGTGGTAAGTACGCTGGCTTCGCCCAAAGTGCCGCCGAGTATGATACCTCTGACACCTGCATCCAGTTGGGCCTGTAAGTTTTTGGCAAACAGGTCGAGGTCTAAATTATCTGCTTCGGTAAATTTGGTGGTAACCGCCGGGAAAACACCTTTCCAAACAATGGCCATGATTTTTTTTACAAACTTAGGTGATTGGTTGAATAGTTGATTGGTTGAGAGGTATAATCTGTCCATGGACCATGGTCGATAGTCCATGGTTGGAAGTTCGGTTATTGTTGCGTAAATCTGAAGGCCGCAACATGGCTCCGGTCTGCCCTCAACATCTTATACTGTGAGCACCGATCGGTACAGCTAAATTTGTTTGTCTTCGATTCATATAAGTGCGACTTCCAAACAGCAATAATCACCTGCAATTCATATAGGTGCGACTTCCGCATAGCAATGTTTGACTGCAATTAACACAAGGTTGACTTCCAAACAGCAATAATCGCCTGCATTTCATACAAGGTGGGCTTCCATTCAGTACTAATCATTGGCAAACCATATACCGTTGGCTTCCATTCAGCAGTAATCACTTGGAACTCATATAAGGTTGACTTCCATTTAGCAATGTTTGTCTTTGAAAATGAACAATTAGTTTGCTAAATCGCATATTTTGTCTTCCAATCCATACTTTTTTTCAATCGCTTAAGCCAAAATCCCACCAGCTACCCATTGCACAATTTCCCTTATCTTAGCGGTAAGATATAGCGCCCAATATGCAAACAACAACGTACTCACTTCATATCCCCAAGCCTTGCCACCAAGGTTGGCAGGAGATGCAACCCAGCGAAGGGGGCCGCTACTGCAACCATTGTAGCAAAACCGTAGTTGATTTTACCCAAATGAGCGATGAGGCCATCCAACAGTATTTTATACAACGACAAGGTGAGAGCGTTTGCGGCCATTTTAAGACTGTACAATTGCAAAGGGTGCGGATTACCTTGTCGGGTTATGTACTGCAAAAAAAGCTAAGCAGTTGGCAAAAGTTTTTGGTGATGCTGTTGCTATGTTTTGGCAGCAATTTTATGGGCATTGATGTGTTGTGGGGCGGTAATGGCAATGCCTTATATGCACAAACGGTTACAAAAAGCAAGGGGGTTGCGAAGGCTAAAAAAAGGAAACTTAAGAAGAGACGTTATAGTAATATGGTTGTCAATCGCAATTTTTGGCCAGAAGATGTTGTTGCTGTTCCGCTCAATGGTGGAATTTATCTTGATGGTTATGTAGCTAGAAAACCTGAACCAGACAATACGTTTCCAAAATTGATTACTTGCCAAACAGAAAGCGATAGTAGCATTGATGAGAGTGGCAAGAACAGTGGCCCAACCATCACCGACCAACCTAGTAATCAGCAGAACAAAAAAACACCGCCGCAAAACACTCCCCAACAGGAAAAGGCTTATTTGTTGCCGGTGGTTGGGCGTAGGCGCAAGAAAAGGCATGTGGGTGAAGGGTTGAATAGTTGATTGGTTGAGCAGTGTAATCTGTCCATGGACCATGGTCGATGGTCCATAGTTGGTAATTCGACTAGCATCCTCCGATATCGATTCCCATAAAATCCGTGCAATTAGTGCAATCCGTTCTATCCGTGTTAAAAATCCGCCATTGGTCGAAGACCAGACGGCGGCGGAAAATCCGTGTAACCTGACTGCCGTCAGGCAGGTCCGTGTAATCATCCCCATCCGTGTTACAATTTTAACATGCTCCCATGAAGCCGTTCTCTTTTTTAGTTTTATGTTTGCATACTTGATATGAAAAAGGGCATTTCGGCATTTTGGATGGGTTTTTTGGGCTTCGCCCTCTTGTTGGCGCAACAAACAACTTTGCTCAGCGGCTGTGCGCAGATCAGCGCCCCCACCGGTGGCCCCAAAGATTCACTAGCGCCAAATTTGACGGGCGCCAACCCCAAGCTCAAAAGCTTAAACGTTAAGGACAATAAAATCACGTTGTATTTTGATGAATATGTGGAGGTAAAAGATGCCTTCACCAATGTGCTGGTTTCGCCCCTGCCCAAAAACAATCCGGTGGTTGACTACCGGTTAAAAACCGTTACCATAAGGCTAAGGGACACCCTGCAGCCCAATACCACCTACTCCATCAATTTTGGCAATGCCATTGTGGATATCAACGAAGGCAATGCGCTGAAGAATTTTACTTACGTTTTCGCCACGGGCGACAAAATAGACAGTTTACAACTCAAGGGCAAAGTTGTACTGGCAGAAAATGGTAAAACAGACAGTACCTTGATAGCGATGCTGTACCGCAATGCACCCGATAGTGCCGTGGAAAAGCGCAGGCCCGATTATATCGCCCGTATCCAAGGCGACGGTAGCTTTACATTTACCAACTTACCTGCTGGTGATTTCAAATTGTACGCACTAAAAGATGGCGATGGCAGCAAAAGCTACAATGCCAAAACGGAATTGTTTGCCTTTTTAGATAATCCTATCACCGTAGGCGATAGCACCCCCAGCACCACGCTGCTTGCCTATAGTGAAGAAAAAGATACCCGTAACAACAAACCCGATGTGTCAACCCCAACAACCGCAGATAAAAAACTCAAGTACACCACTTCTTTGAACGGTGGGCTGCAAGACCTGCTGGGTAATTTGGTGATTAGTTTTAACAGATCGCTCAAAGCTTACAACGAGGGTTTTATTGTATTGGCCGATACCAATTACCGCCCCATCGCTGGAACGAAAATAACAGCCGATAGTAACAGAAAGAGCATTACCGTTGCCAACGCTTGGGTGCCCGGCAATACCTACACCCTATTGGTGAACAATCAATTGGGCGAGGATTCGCTGGGGGTAAAACTTACAAAAGCGGATACGGTTCGGTTTGTGGCCAAAATGGAAGAGGATTATGGCAAGTTGACGTTGCGCTTTTCCAACTTGGATCCTACCAAGCAGTTGGTGCTTCAATTTGTGCAGGGCGATAACGTGGTAAAAAGCTTTGCCATCACCGCAAGGGAGTGGTCGGAAAAATTGTTTGTGCCCGGCGAATACGAAATACGCATCTTACACGATACCAATAAAAACGGAAAATGGGATACCGGCAACTACGGCCAAAAGCGCCAGCCGGAACTAGTAGTACCGCTGCCCCAAAAATTGAGCATCAAGGCCAATTGGGACAATGAAAGGGATATTAATCTGTAATGTATTGGTAATATATCCCTTGCTGGGTGTATTTTAAATTTTCCCTCTTGTCCCAATTTGGAGTTGCCTTTTGCGGCGGCCTTTTCCACTTTTGCCTTGATGCAAAAGTGGAGCAAAAAATCAAGGCTGCATAAAAAAGCCTAAAAATTGAATCCTCGGGCTAAAGAAAAACAAGCTCAATCTGTGGTGCAAAACCTAGCTTTAGTGAGACTTACGGGCCAATAGCACAGACAAGCTTCAGTAACAACCGTTTTTCTTTTGCGCCCTCCGCTTCAATTTTCTTAACGGCTTTTTTATGAGGCCGTACCGAAGCGGAGGTTGGGAAAACTAAGAACTAGATGTAATAAAAACGAAAACTTGAAATGTAGCCTCGCTTACTTACCGTCTATCCCCTTTTGATTATATTGCGTTATGAATCATGGGCTTTTTCTATCTGCTTGTTTATTAATAGCGGGCTGTTATGCACCCCGATTGGCCGTACAAAAAAATGCGGTTGCCAAAACCACCACCATTGCCCATCGTGGGGCTTTTAAAAAAAACGGGTTCCCCGAAAATTCCATCGCTGCGCTGAACGAAGCCAAACGGCTGGGCTGCTGGGGTTCGGAATTTGATGTGCGCATGACGGCAGATGACTCACTCATCATCAACCACGACCCCAACTACCGCAACATGCCCATTGAAAAAACCCTTTACAGCGAATTGATTCGGCAACCACTTTCCAATGGCGAAAAAATCCCCACCCTTCGGCAATATATACAAGCTGGGTTGCAAGGTAATTCGCCCACCAAATTGATCTGCGAAATAAAACCATCCGACCTGGGCGAAGCAAGGGCAAGGTTGATTGCGCAAAAAGTATATCATTTATTTGATGAATTAGAGGCACAGGATAAAGTGGTCTATATCAGTTTTGATTATGCCATATTAAAAGCGATTTTGGCAGTACAGCCCAATGCGGTTACCCAGTACCTGAATGGCGATAGGGCACCACAAACACTAAAAGACGATGGCGTTGCGGGTGCAGATTACCATTTTTCGGCTTTTCAAAAAAAACCTGTTTGGATTGCAGAGGCAAAAAAACTGGGCATTGCATTAAATGCGTGGACGGTAAACGACCCTTTGCAGATGGATTGGTTGTTGGCCAATGGGTTTGATTTTATTACCACCAACGAACCGGAACTGCTTTTTGAAAGGGAAAAACTGGCCCTCACCCATCAAGGCTGGAGACTGGTATGGAGTGACGAGTTCGGTTACGGTGGGTTGCCCGATAGCAGCAAGTGGAGCTACGATGCCGGCACGGGCTGCCCCGATGTATGCGGCTGGGGCAATAACGAACTGCAATATTATACCGTTGCAGACACCAATAATGCACAGGTGCAAAATGGCAGCCTGTTCATTAAAGCAAGAAAGCAAAAGATAGGCAACAGTCAATACACGTCTGCCCGGCTGGTTACCAAACATAAAGGTGATTGGCTGTACGGCAGGTTGGAAGTAAGGGCAAAGCTGCCTGCGGGCAAAGGCATGTGGCCCGCTGTGTGGATGCTGCCCACCGATTGGGAATATGGCGGATGGCCCGCCAGCGGCGAGTTGGACATCATGGAAAATGTGGGCTATTATGCAGACAGTGTTTACGGCACCGTACATACGCAAAAATTTAATCATGGCATTGGTACGCAAGTATCTAAGGCGCTTTTTGTAAAAGACCCGCAGCAACAGTTTCATGTATATGCCGCAGAGTGGAGTCAAGAAAAAATCACTATTTCTATCGACGGTACGGTTTATTTTGAATTTGCCAACACGGGCAAGGGCTATGCCGATTGGCCTTTCGACAAAAGGATGCACCTGTTATTAAACATAGCCGTAGGTGGAGATTGGGGTGGTAAATTTGGCGTAGATGATTCCGTTTTCCCACAAGCCATGGAAGTGGATTATGTACGGGTATACCAACGGGTTAAACCATAACCGAACCCTTCTCCGTTACAAGCGGCCTCTTTTTACTCAATTGATTTGTATGGCATCGGAGGCAGCCTTGGCTTTTTGCCGCAGCGTATCGGTATTGCCGTCGACAGTGCTGTAAGCAAGGGCCACACCCATGCGGCGATAAGGCCGGGCCGTGGGCTTGCCAAATAGCCGCACATCCGTTTGAGGTTGCGCCAAGGCTTTTTCCAAGCCGGTAATGGTAACGGTATCTGTATTTTTATGGGCCAAAATTACTGCACTCGCACCCGCCCTTTCCAAGGTAATTTCGGGGATGGGCAGGCCCAAGATAGTACGGGCATGCAGTTCAAATTCACTGAGGTTTTGGGTGCCCGCCAAGGTTACCATGCCGGTATCGTGGGGCCTTGGGCTCAGTTCAGAAAAATAAACACCTTTGTCGGTAAGAAAAAACTCCACGCCCCAAAGTCCGGAACCGGTAAGCGCTGCCGTTACTTGCTGCGCCATATCGCAGGCATCGGTATAGTCTTGTGCCGAAATAGCCACGGGCTGCCAACTTTCTTGATAATCGCCCCGCTCCTGCCGGTGGCCGATGGGCGGGCAAAACAAGGTCGGTCCATCTTGCTGCGTTACGGTAAGCAAGGTAATCTCTGTATGAAAAGCAATAAATTCCTCAATGATCACTTCTTTGATATCGCCCCTGGAATTATTGATGGCATAGTCCCATACCTGTTGCTTGTCGTCCAGCTTTTTCAATACACTCTGCCCCTTACCTGAAGACGACATGAGCGGCTTTACCACACAGGGGAGGCCAATCGCATCCACCGCTTTTTCAAAATCTTCAAATGTAGTGGCATAAAAATAGCGGGCAGTACGCAGGCCCAGCTCTTTACTGGCCAAGTCACGTATCAGCTTGCGGTTCATGGTATAATTGGCCGCCTTGGCGCTGGGCACCACTTGTATCCCTTGCTGCTCATAGGCATAAAACCTTTCGGTGCGGATGGCTTCAATTTCGGGCACCACCAAATCGGGGTTATGCTTTGCCACCACCGTATCTAACTGCTCGCCATTGAGCATGTCGATCACTTCAAAGCCATCGGCCACTTGCATGGCGGGGGCATTGGCATAGCTGTCTACCGCAATGACGGTTTGGCCCAAGCGTTGCAGTGCAATCACCAATTCTTTACCGAGTTCGCCGCTACCGAGCAGGAGTATTTTTTTGTGCATGGGGCAAAGGTAGGGGTTCGGATGTTTGGTTGTTCAACTGTTAGATTGTTCAGGGTTTGGGGGTTTAAAGTCTAAAGTTTAAGGTTGGTTGACTGTTCAATGCTGCGAGGCCTTGCAACGAGGCAGGCTCCTTGTATTTACTCGCAGTGGCGCATGGCGACATTTCATTGTTCGGTTGTTCAATGTTGGAGGTTTGAGGTCTAAAGTCTAAGGTTTCGCCTAATACCTAATTCCCAATTCCTAATTCCCAAATACTCGGCTGCCGTTTATCCTTTGGGTTTGCCCTCAAAAAAATGGTGCTGTTTTGGCTTAAAAATTTATCTATTTTCAATGCTTGTAAAAAAGTTAATATGAAAAGAATTGTCTTTTGCTTGGGTATTGCGCTAGCGGTTGTTTCCTGTTCTGAAAAAAAGCAAAATAACGATGCCGCCGATTTGAACGGGTTGGCAGAAAAATATGTACGCTTGGGCTTGGCGATTGGGCAGTACGATACCGATTTTGTGGATGCTTATTATGGTCCAGATTCGCTAAAACCAACCGGTACCAAGTCTGCCGTTTTTCCCAAGGATAGCTTACTGCAAGCGGTAGCCGCATTAAAGACTTCTTTTGTCAAAGTTGCCAATACGCTTACCAACGACACCTTGCGCAACAGGGCCAATTGGATCGGCAGTCAGCTCACAGCATTTGAACGGCGCATCAAAATTTTCAGCGGCGAGCTCGGCAGCTTTGATGAAGAATCGGCCGATTTGTTCGGCACCCGTGCACCCGTAAATACGGAAGACTATTTTAAAGGTTTGGTGGCACAACTCAATTCGAGTATGCCCGGTAGCGACCCGTTGGACAAGCGTTTTCAGCAGTTGACGGAAAAGTTTACCATACCCAAGGATAAAGTGGATACCGTATTTAAAACAGCCATTGCCGAAGCCCGCAAAAGAACCATGGCTCATTATACTTTGCCCAGCAACGAAGCTTTTACCTTGGAATATGTTACCAACAAACCTTGGAGCGGCTACAACTGGTACAAGGGCAACTATAACAGTGTGATACAGATCAATGTGGATCAGCCGATACTGATTGACCGGGCGATCGACCTTGCCTGCCATGAGGGCTATCCCGGCCATCATGTGTACAATATGCTACTGGAAAAAAATCTGTACCGTGATAAGGGCTGGGTAGAAATTTGCCTCTACCCCCTCTACAGTCCGCAATCGTTGATAGCAGAGGGCAGTGCCAATTATGGCATACAAGTGGCTTTTCCCGGCGAGGAACAAAAAACCTTTTCCAAAAATGTGCTGTTGCCTTTGGCAGGAATGGATACTACAGGCATTGACGCCTACTTTACCGCACTAGCCTTAAAGGGGCAACTGAACTATGCCCGCAATGAAGTGGCCCGTGGCCTGCTGAACAAAAGCATGACCGAAGCCGATGCGGTTCGTTGGCTCACCAGCTATGGCTTGATGAGCGAGGCCGGGGCGCAAAAATCCATCAGCTTTATCAACAAGTATCGGAGCTATGTGCTCAATTACAATTATGGCCAGGCCCTTGTAAAGCGTTACATTGAAGCAGGCGGCGGCACAGCCAACAACCCGCAAAAACGTTGGGATTTGTTTGGCTGGTTGTTGAGCAATGAGGTTACGCCCAGTGAGTTGGCAAAAGAAAATAAATAGTGGCCGCTAGTTAAAACCTAGTTTCCAAATACATGGGCAACATGGCACGCCAAGTGGGCCAGTCGTGCTTCCATTCTTCGCCCCATACATCCAGTTCGTAGTTGATGCCTTTGCCGTACAAGATGCTTGCAAAGCCACGGCTGGCATTGGGATCTTCGTAGGCACCGCTGCCGGTTAAAATATGGATATGGTTGCTGCGACGTATTTGTTCCAATATACCATGGTCGGTAAGATTGGGGATATAATGCTGTGGCGAGTTAAAGTATACCTGCTCATCAAAATAGCCTTTGGTATATTCTGTTAAATCGTACACCCCGCTCATGGCTATCACACCGTTGATGAGGTCGGGGCGTTTCAAAAACAGGTTCATGCTGTGCAGGGCACCAAAAGAAGCCCCACAGGTAATGATGGGCGTTTCGGCCGAACTAGTATTTTTAATAAAGGGCACTACTTCGTTGTAGATATAATCGTTGAACTGATTGTGGCGGATGGCTTTGTGTTCGCCAGCCATTTCGTTGTTGAGCCAGCTTTCGTTGTTGATGCTATTAACAGAATATACTTTCAATTTTCCGCTGTTGATATAAGGCTCCAAGCAGTCCATCAATTGAAAACGCTCATACTCCAAATAATCCGCAGCCGCAGTAGGCACCAGCAACAGCGCAAATCCATAATCGCCATACACGGCCGCCGGCATTTCTTTTCCCAAGGAAGGGCTGTACCACGAAGTCAGTTCTCTTTTCATTTTTTTTTATTAGTTGATTTTGTTGTTTTAGTTACGAGTTGGGTAATGCCTGATGGTCCATGGACGATGGTCAATAGACCATGGCACAGTTTAATTGTCAATAACCTCCAGCCAATCGCCAAACACACGCCCACCTATTCCCTGAACCTCCGCCGCCCATTCATTAGCTAATCAGTACATTACCCGCTCCCTATCCCTTAAACCCATTCGCCCATTCATTTGCATATCTGCACATTTGCAAATTTGCACATTCATCAGCACATTATCCCATTAGCTAATCAGCACATTACTCCAAGGTTCCTTCCTTGATCTCCGTCCACAGCTCCCGATAGCACTGCGCCGCATAGCTACTGCGGGCAAATTCTTCAATCGGCTCCCGGTGAACACCCATCTTTTCCACATCGGAGAGATAGGGTATATAATTTTGAAAAAACTTTTTGTCTTTGTACAGTTGCTCCATGATTTCATTGTGCATGTTTTTGCGCAAATCCGTCATGGTAAAAAAGCACATCATCTTATTCGAATCCAAGTCTTTCTCTTTAAAATAATCCTTTACCATATTGTAGGTACGCACCGATAAGGTACTGGGGATCACTGGAATCAGCACAATGTCGGAAGCATTGAAAATATTTTCCGACAGGGCCGAGAAACCGGGCGGGCAGTCGATGAACACAAAATCATACTCACCGTCCAATTGCTTTAATACGCCCTTGAGCCTATTCTTGCTGCTCTTCATTTCCTCCACCATGGTATCAAAGCTTTTGCTGGAATTGTCGGCCGCAATAATGTCCAACCCTTCATAATCGGTAGCCATAATAGCGGTGTCCAAATTGGCATCTTTGCTGATGAGTTTTTTTATGCCCGGCGCCCCTTTGGGTTTTACCTGGTAATAAAACGTGGTGGAGCCTTGCGGGTCAATATCCCAAAGCAATGTTTTGTATCCGTCTTTGGCAGCTAAGTAAGCAAAGTTTACACAACTAGCCGTTTTACCAACTCCGCCCTTGAGGGCGTACAAAGCAATAACAATCATACATACCTGTTTTGGATGAACAATAGAAGGGTTTAAGATAAGCAATATTTTTAGAATATATACCCACAGGGCGGTATTTACAAGTTTTTTTATTGCTTTACTTTTACACCGAAACCAGTTGTATGAAGCGAATAATATTGTTAGCAGTGGCCATATGCGCCGCAATGGGCACGATAGCACAGCCAGTTGTAATCGATTATACGGGTTACCAATCGGCAGTAAAAAACCAAGGCGGGCGCAATACCTGTAGCGGTTTTGCCGTAGCGGCCTGCTTGGAAACCTTTGCCGGTGTACCCGCCGATGTAAGTGAGCAGCATATTTATGCGGGGCTGAAAATGTTGGAATACAAAAGTGCCGACCCGGTGGATCAGGGCGGCCGGCTGAACCTGTATCCGCAAACACTTAGCCGATACGGTGTACTGCACGAAAGCCGTATGCCGTACGACCCTACGCAACGGGTTTTTTCCGACACCGACCATAATTTGGTACAGGTAATACGGGAGTCGCAGACCGGACCCGTGAGCATGTTGGTAAATGCGGGCAAGGTAAAACTGATGGTGGCTGCCGCGGATTGCGAAGTGGCCGAGTTTGACGAGGGGCTATCGGTAAGCAATATCAAACGCCTGCTGCAACAGGGCGTTAAGGCCATTGGCATCGGTTATTATGTAAATGAATATTGGTTCGATTGGGAGAAAAAACCCAGACTGCTCATTACGCCCGACAGTGTGGGCGGCTTTGTGGATACGGCCCGCAACATCACCACTTTTAGGGCACTTAAAAACAAATATGGAGATGGTGTATTTGCCCAAATCAATGATTATTTCAACGGAAAGAGCGATAAAACTTGGTATTACAGCAGCAATCGCCAGGCCCAGGGCCATGCCGTAACCATTGTGGGCTATAATGCCGATGGGTTCATCATCAAAAACTCCTGGGGCAGCAGTTGGGGCAATAAGGGTTATGCCGTAGTGTCGTACGATTACCACCGTTTGTTTGCCAAGCGCATGTTGGCCATTAAAAAAGTACAGTTTGTAGCACAGCCGCAAAAAGCGCTCAGCCCCTTGTTCGATATCCGCTTAAAACTGATACCCAAAAATGGCAATACTGGTGGTTTGGGCGTATCGCTGTTTTGCATGAACGAAGGGTTCGACCCTGATATTAGCTCGGTAGAATATAGGTTGTACAAAGTAAAGGGCAATACCCGCACGCTGTTGGCCAAAGGGATTTCCTTGCCCGGCATCGTGGCGTACGACCATAGTTTTGAAACGGTTTTGCTAAAAGACAAGAGCTTTTCTGTGCAACTTGAAATACCAACACCCGTTTTGGAGATGGAAGTGATGATGCGTTCCCCCAGCTTGCCCAAGCCGATAAAAAGGGTGTACAAAAATATTAAGTGGGCGAATAGTGAGTATAGGGCGGCGCTTTGAGGATCGTTGGCCGTTGACCGTTGGTCGTTGGCCGGAAGGGCAGTTGACGGTTGACAGATGACGGTTGACAGGAGGGCAGCAAAAGCGGGTTGGCAGTTGACATTGGTCGGGCTTGATATAAAGCGAGGTGCCGGAGGCTTTCGGCTATGGATCATCGACCATGGACAATCCGCCATCCCCAAGACCGCCGTCTGCGGATTTCACTTTCAACTCTCAACTTTCCATTTTCAACTCCCAAAAGGTCCTCAACCGACCTACTACTCCTTCGGTCAACGGCCAACGACCAACGGTCATCGATTCATCCCCTACTCCAACCATTCACCCAATCCATGACGCAGCACCGCATAAGGCTCGGCCGTGCAATCCACAATGGTAGAAGGTTCCATGCCGCCGGGGCCACCATCAATCACCATATCCACTTGTTTGCCAAAGCGTTCGTACATCACTTCGGGGTCGGTATATTCCTCCACCATATCGCCGGGCAGGGAGGCGCTGAGGAGGGGGTTGCCCAGCTCTTCCAAAATATGTTGGCAGATGGTATTATCGGGTATGCGTAGGCCAATAGTGGCTTTTTTGCTCTGCACAATATTGGGCACCTGCTTGCTGGCGGGCAAAATAAAGGTAAACGGGCCCGGTAGGTAATGCTTTAAAATACGGTACAGGGGCGTGTCGATGCCCTTGGTATAGTCGCTCAAATGGCTCAGGTTGCGGCAAATGAACGATAGTTGGGCCTTGGAAGGCTCAATGTTTTTGATTTGGCAGATACGCTCCACCGCTTTGTGCTGGGCAATATCGCAGCCAAGCCCATAAATGGTATCGGTGGGGTATATGATTACACCGCCTTTTTTAAGGCAATCTACCACCTGTTTTACCAGTCGTGGCTGCGGATTTTCTGGATGTAACCGAATGAGCATTTTGTTGAAGCAATAGCTTGTTTAAATGATTTTGGCTGCAACATAACAAAAACAGCATATAATCTGCTACTTTTGCACCGTTTTTCACATTTTACAAATTTAAAAAAATCAGTATGTCCCTCATTACCGTTGGCACCATGGCTTTTGATGCTATCGAAACCCCTTTTGGCAAAACAGATAAAATCATCGGCGGCTCCGCTACCTATGTGGCGTATGCGGCCAGTAATTTTGTACAGCCCGTACAACAGATTTCTATTGTGGGCTACGATTTTCCGCAGGAGGAAATGGACGAACTGAAAAAACGTGGTGTACAACTGGAAGGCGTGGAAATTGTGCCCGATAAAAAATCGTTTTTCTGGAGCGGTAAGTACCATATCGACATGAATACCCGTGACACATTGGTTACCGACCTGAATGTGTTGGCCGACTTTAACCCCATTGTACCAGATAGTTATCAGGGTGCCGAATTTTTAATGCTGGGCAACCTGATGCCCAAGCTGCAAATGAGTGTAATCGACCAGTTGAAAGTGCGCCCTAAGTTGATTGTAATGGATACAATGAACTTTTGGATGGAAATAGCGTTGGACGACCTGAAAGCGGTGTTGAAAAAAGTGGATGTGCTGTTGGTGAACGATGGTGAAGCCAGGCAATTGAGCGGCGAATTTTCGCTGGTAAAAGCCGCTAGGGCCATCATGGAAATGGGGCCACGCTTTTTGATTATCAAAAAAGGCGAACATGGTGCCTTGTTGTTCCACGAAAACCATGTGTTCTTTGCACCCGCCCTGCCGCTGGAAGATGTGTTTGACCCTACGGGCGCCGGCGATACTTTTGCTGGTGGCTTTATTGGTCATATCGCCAAAACAAAGGACATCAGTTTTGAAAACATGAAAACGGCCATTATTGTGGGCAGTGCCATGGCCAGCTTTTGTGTAGAAAAATTTGGCCCCGAACGCATGAAGGAAATCAGCAAGGCCGATATTGATACAAGGCTGGAAGAGTTTGTACAATTGGTCAACTTTGATATTGATTTGGTATAACACATAACATAAATAAAACATAAAACCTGTAATATGATATTGCAGGTTTTTTTATAGGGTTAAATGCAAAGTCGTATTTCCTCCATCCCGAAGTTAGGCTATATTGCAAATCAAACTGTATGATTATGATGGATACTGAAGCTTTCTGGGAATCAAATTACTATGACCATCCGAACTTAACTGCTGAGATGATTGAAATAGCCGAGGAAAGATTACATGTAAAACTACCCCCATCATATATCACATTATTAAACATAATGAATGGTGGCTATACAAAAGGATTTGCGTTTCCGATGAGCAATATAAGTTGGTCTAATCATATTCTGTTAGACTCCCTAAATGGAATCGTAATTGATAAAAATATAGAAACCCCGTTAAATATTCTGGAGACTGAATACATGACTAAAGAATGGGGTCTTCCCGAAAACCAGGTTTTACTTTGTGGGGATGGACATACTTGGATAACCCTTGATTACAGGCAAGGTTCCCATCCAACGGTGAGGTGGTTTGATGTAGAATCCCATGAAGATGTTTTTGTAGCAACAAGTTTTGACGAGTTTTTAGAAGGTCTTGTTTCTAGCGAAATATTTAATGTGGATTAAAGGATATTACCTAATAGCGACGATGCATTGAAAACAGAGCAATTGATAAAGTGTAAAACGCAATGCATATTGGACAAGAGTCTTTAAAAAGGCAACCATGCTGGATATAATTATATTGATATTGCTGATGCCCCATGTGCGCAAGTTAGCCACCCGAAAGGGGCTAAAACCGGGCCTATGGCAGGTTTACACGGTATTGGCCTGGTTTGGGGCCGAGCTATTGGGCGTTACCCTTTCTTTTTTCCTTTTTGGCGAAGAGCTGTTCCCCGCTGCCATCATCGGGCTGGGTTGTGCCGGTACCAGCTACTTTGTGGTGCAGGGCATCATGCAAAAAAAAACCGATCCTTTTGATGATGATTACAACCGCTTCGGTTCCGATATGGATACTTGAGCAATGTCCGGTTTTACACAAACACCAAACTGGTCCTCAATGCCCTGTGCAATATGGATTCCATCATTCCTTTTGCAGCATTCTTTATCAAAAAAAAACGGCTGCCCATACAGAGCAGCCGTTCAATGGATATATCAATCCTTTTATTCTTTTACAAACCTTATCGTTTTGGTACTACCGTCGGCCATATGCCCGGTTATTTGATACACACCCGAAGCCAAGCCTTGCAACTGTAGGTTGATGGGGTTGCTACCCGCTACCAGTTGTTGGGTTTGCTGCATCAGTTGCCTACCTGCCATATCGTTTACCATAATTTGCAGTTGCCCTTTTTGTGCACTGGTTACATTCAGTATGGCATTGCCGGCCTTAGGCACCGGATTGGGTATAATGCCAACAATGTCAAAACCACTGGTTTTGTTCAGCAGCGCAATAATGGTACTGTAGGTTACCTTACCATCGGCATCTACCATTTTTAAACGGTAGTAGTTCAGGCCGTTCAATGGGCTAACATCCATATGGTCGAATGGTTGCAGGCAACGTACTGCCTCTGCGGTGATGGTATAAATACCTGTAAAATTGCGGCCATCGGCACTGCGTTCCAGCGTCATGGTGGCCCTTGGGGTATTGGTACAAGTTACTTTCCAGTTCAAGTTGTGTTGCGTGCCATTTTTATAGCCCCTAAAGAACTCAATGCTAATGGGCAATGTACCGCCTGAGCAATAGTTGGCCACAAAGTTGAGGTTCAATGCTGTACCAGCGCAAACTTCCGAACCGCCTACGCTAATGGCACCTGCAAAGCTGGCCGAGGAAGCACCCACAAGGTTGAAAGTGCCGCCCGATGGCCTGATGGTACCAATAGGGTCGGTTCCGCCTACGCAGCCAACACATGAAACCAATTTTACACCATACGAAGCACCGCTACCGGCACAACCCAAATTACCACCGGTAATATTCAGTGTGGCCGTTACCGTACCTACAATACAGTTTACCGCAGCAGCGGGCGGTGTGTTTACCACCGGTGGTGCAAACACGCTAAAGTCAAACGCATCACTGGCACAACCAAAAGTGCCCGCATTGTTGTCCGCTACCCGTACCGTATGGCAGCCGGGTGCTACCGAAGGCAAGGTGGTGCTAAAGTTGGCACCATCCACACTATAAAAAGGCGTATTGGGCACACCCGTAAAGGTTGGCGTGATGGTGGTGGTACCACAGCCATTGGCTTTGGTTACACCTGTAATAACCGGTTTGGGCTGCAGTGTAATTACAATATCGGCCGAACTTGTTTGCAGCCCGCAACGATCACGAACTGCTACCCGGTAGGTGCCGCTGGTTGTTACTGTAAACGTGCTGGATGCGCCAAACGCACCAAAAGTGGTACAAGCGCTGCCGGAACAAATCGCATAAGTATATGGACCGCCACTACCACCGCCGCCATATATTCCAATCTGTGCTGAGCCGGAACAATCCAGGGCGCTGGTGGTGCTGATGGTTGGGGTAGTTAGCAAGTCGCCTAATAACACATTGGCCGAGTTGGTTACCACACCGCAGGCATCTGTTACCCGTACAATATAGGTGCCGGCCGCCAAACCGCCGAATATACTGTCGGTCTGCGGGCCTGCCACAACGGCGCTGGTTACCTGGTTGACCAGTGTATAGGTAATGGGCAATATACCTCCTGCAGAACTGCCACGAATTACACCCGTACTGCCGCCCGAACAAGTTCCGGTTACGGTGCCAGTGGCGGTGGGTACTGCAGCACTGGCAGCAATTATAGCCGCAACCGTACCTACAACTCCGCAGCGGTCGGTAATGCGTACAGTATAGTTGCCCGCAGCTAAATTGGCAAATTCAGGACTGTTTTGTGTGGCCCTCACCAGGGTAACATTGGCCGCATCGTACAGTGCAAAAGTAAAGGTGCCCCCTGCCAGTGTGGCGCCTGCACCGGGTGTCACTATAATGTCGCCAGTTGCTGGCGAAGTGCAGGAAGCCGTGGTAACTACACTGCCTGTTGGTGCCGTTGCCGCCGGGAACAATAAGGCCGTTGCCGAGGTAACGCTATTGCCGCAGGCATCGGTAGTACGCACCAGGTAGCCGGTGGCATTAGCAGGCACATTGGTAAAAGTGGTATAAGTGAAAGGCCCAGCAACAACTGCTGAAGTAACCGCATCAATCAATGTATAACGAAGCGGGGGCAGGCCGCCGGTCGATTGAACGGTAACTTTTACAACCCCGGTGTTGGCGGAGGCACAGGAAGCCGAAGTAGCTGATATGGTGGCAGCCAATAATGCCGTAGGGTTATTAATGGTTCCCGTAGTGGTGCTGGTATTACCACAGGCATCGGTAACCCTTATGGTATGGCTGGGCGAGCCTGCCACTGGCGTAATGTTCGAGAACACATTACTGCTTTGCGGACCGGCAATTAATGTGGTATTGGTGGCATCGTACAACGCATACGTATAAGGTCCGCCACCGCTGCCCGTTGGTATAGGGCCACCCGATGTAAAGTTTTGCGGATTGGTTACGATAAGTTGCCCAATGTATCCTGTACCGCCGTCACACCTTGCGATAGAACCGCCAGCCGCTGGCGTAAAGGCACCGGCCGCCGCAATGGTGGTGGTGGTTGTACCCGTTTGGCCACACTGGTCGGTAATTTGTACCGTATAAGCACCTGCTGGCAAACCGGTAAATATGGGTGAAGTCTGGTTGGGCCGGGTAACCGGAGATGGGGCAATTAACGCATACTGATAAGTACCGCCACCTTGGTTGGCTGTGGTGGGTACGCAGGTAATGGTACCCGAAGCCGTGGCACAACTGGAAGTATTGGTTACTGTAAGTGTTGGCGCTGTAGCAGTGGGCAGGTTCAGCGGCGTAGCACTGTTATCCACCTGCGTACCGCAAGAGTCGGTAATGCGGATGGTGTAGTTGCCGGGAGGCAAACCGTTAAAAATGCGGCCGTATTGGGGCGCCCTTGTAACCGGAGAAGGGGCAATCAATTCGTAACGATAAGCACCCAAGCCGGTTGTGGGCTGTGCCACCGTAATTTGCCCTGCACTCGGCGCAGCGCAGGATGGAACTGCTACCGAGCCCGCTGGAAAGGCTAGTGCCACGGGTGCGGCAATGGTGGCTGTGCCCGTAACCGAAGTACCACAGGCATCCGCCATACGGATGGTATAGTTACCTTGGTTTAGCCCGGTAAATATGCTGTTAAATGTATTGGCAATATTGCTGCCCTGCGGCGCACGGATGGCTGCACCCGGGCTAATGAGTTCAAAACTAAAAGGCCCAAGGGCAGTTGCACCCGGCGTAACGGTAATGGTACCACTGGCTGGCGTACTGCAACTGGTTGTAACCGCTGAAGTAAATGTGGGTGCTGTTGAAGCGGGTACTGTTATCGTGGTTATTGCCGGTGTAACACAAACATCCGTCATGCGTACCGTGTAGGTGCCGGGAGGCAGGTTGTTAAATGTATTGCTGTTCTGCGGCGCACGGGTAAGTGGCGATGGCGCAATCAGCGCATACGTATAAGGCGAGCCCCCGCCTGCTGTTGTACCGTTTTGCACCTCAATGGTGCCGGTACTGCCATTGGGGCAGGAGGCTGTGGTAAATGAAGTGCCAAAATTAGGCGCCACAGCAGTACCTACGGTAACCGTAGCGGTACCTATGCTACCGCAATTATCCCGTACTGCCACGGTATAAGTGCCTGGGTAAAGATTTTCAAAAACGGAAGAATTCTGTGTGTTCCGTAATATGGGCGAAGGGTTAATTAATGCATACTGGAACGTACCCGGTGAACCGTTGGCCGATAAACCTGTTGCCGCCGTAGCAGTTACCGTAATCGTACCAGTAGGCGTACCAGCGCAAGAAGGGCTGGCTACCGCATTGGCCGTAGGCGCTGTACTTACATTTACCGTAAAAGTGGCCCGGCGCTGCTTGCCACAGGCATCTACAGCTTCAACCGTATAAAGGCCCGGTAATAAATTGGTAAAGGTTGTATAATAAGTGCCCGTAATGGGATCCCTTTGCACAGCAGGTAATGCACCCGTAGTTACCGGCGAACTGGTTACCAGTGCCATGGTATAAGGTGGCGCACTACCATTGGCAAAAATGGTAGCCGTGCCCGTAGCGGTGCCGTTACAGGCCGACTGGATATTTTGGATGCCCAAACCGATGGTAGAATTGGTAGCTACTTGAGCAACGGTAATAACCGTGCTGACGGCCGATTTGCCGCAGGCATCGGTTACTTTTACAAAATACCCACCGGGCTGTAGCCCCGTAAATGCAGGGGAAGCCTGCGATGCCCTGATACTGGGCGAGGGTGATACCAACTCGTAGGTATAGGGCGGCGTTCCACCAGTAACACCGGGCGTGGTAGCGCCGGTAGTAGATACGGTAATGGTACCGTTATTGCCGTTGGAACAAGAGGGTGTAGCAAATATACTGGCCGCCGTTAGTACAGGCGGTGTATTATTGTAAATTACTTGTTTGCGGATACTGCTCTTGCAGCCATTGTTGTCGGTTACTGTTAAGGTTACAAAATACGTACCGGCGGTAACATATGTATGGCTAGGGCTGGCAAGGGTAGAGCTTGAGCCATCGCCAAAGTCCCATTCATACGAGGCAATACCGCTTGTTGCCGAAGAAGTGTTGGTAAAACTGTAAGCCCCACTGCAACCGCTGGTAGTGGTAATGGTAAAATCGGGGCGGTTGTCAAAAATACCAGGAGTTGAGTTGAGCGCCGGAAATTCGGTGTTGCCTGTAAACTGTACGCTGAACAACAAGGGGGTAGTGTTGGAAAATTGGTCCACAATCAAGGCGTACCAAGTATTGAGGGTAACGTCTATGCCGGGGTTGAACTGGCTAGCCGTAAAAGGCGGGGTGGCCATACCCGTAGCACCAGGGATGCCAAACACCGTGGAACTGCCCGCAAAATTGCAACTGAGCTGGGTTTTGTTGTTGCAATTGGTTACATTGGGCGAACCGGGCAATTGGTACAGGCTCCAGTCCACATCTACCACCGTGGGCAAGCCCGCCGGCGTAAAGGGCCTGATAACAAAGTTCAGCTTGCCGCTGGCCTTGGCCTGAAAAATCACCCATACGCTGTTGTGCTCAATGCCACCGCAGGCCAACTGTTCCAGTTTGGTACCTACGCCGCTGGGGTTAAACGATTGCGTGTTGCCACAAACAACAATGCCATTCGAGCAGTCGGCCTGCGCAAAAATGGCTTGTGTGCCGCAGCATAACAGCAAAAGCAGTAAGTAAATTTTCTTCATCATTGTTTTGGTTTTTATATAGTTTAATTTAAACGCAAAGGATATACGATACCATACTATGCCCTAGCCATACACAATCCAATCCTGCATAGGGGAATCAAGTGTGCTACCACTAAAATAAACTGAGAAATTAAATAAGATGGCCCAAAGGCGATTTACGCTGGCACAAGGATTTGCCATCATCGTTAGGCCATTGTAATATATGATTACGGCCCCATGGAACAGTTTGATTACTACACATAGTTAAGGTTTTATATTGTTCGGAATTGTTTCAAAGAAAAGCAACCTGCCCAAATGGTTTTACCCTAAGCAGCGGCATTTAAATGGTATAGTCAGTTTCAGTTGCCGTAAAATTATTAAAAAAAAACGAATGTCAAAATAAACCTTGTTTTTAATGGGGTATAATTCTACCAAAACAGGGGGTTTTTTAAATTTTGTGGTGCGAATAACAGGGCGGCTTACTACTTGCGATCGATACCCAACAGCGCTTTTATATCGGGGTCCCCTTCTAAATTGTTCATCTGTTGCAAAATATTATCGTAGCGGTTGGCCACATACCTGCTCAGCGGTTTTACCGTGTATTCCTTGGGGTTGGGCAGGCAAGCCGCAATCATGGCCGCTTCGGCACGGGTAAGGTTTTTGGCATCTTTGTTAAAATAGGCTTTCGCAGCCGCCTGTACGCCAAATATGCCCCGGCCCATTTCCGCCACATTGAGGTAGTTTTCCAAAATGCGTTCCTTGCTCCACAGCTTTTCTATCATAAACGTAAAATATACTTCCAGGCCCTTGCGAAAGAAACCGCCATGCTGCCATAAAAATACATTCTTGGCCACTTGCTGGCTAATGGTGCTAGCACCCCTTACTTTACCGGGGTGCTTTTTGTTGTACTTCATGGCCAGCTTAATTGCTTTTATGTCAAACCCATCATGGTCGGGAAACAATTGGTCTTCGCTGGCAATCACGGCCAGTTTGATATTAGGGCCCATTTCGCTGTAATCAATATAATCCCTTTTCAGCCCATTGCCCTGCACCACACTTACCAATTGGGTAATGGTGATCGGTGGGTCTAACCAGCGCACCATTACCATGTACACAATGTGCAAAATGAACATCCACAAAAACACCCTTTTGCAAATGCGCCAAAACCGGGTTTTAAAAAATTTCATAAATGCCGTATTGGGTTTATACTTAGTTGGGTTTTACCGCAATATAATGCAGGCTGTACTTTTTGCCTATCACAAAATTAGTGGTTTGCAAGCGGGTGAGCAGGTAGCCCACCAGTCCCAGCCCAGCGGCGGCACCCAACAATGCCGGGCTAAACTTATCCCGGTCGGCCAGGTACGATACGCCACTGCCCAGCAGCAACAAGGCGCTGCCGCCCATGAGGCTGTAACCGCTGTTGCGGTAGTTAAAGCCCTTTTTTTCATAAAACACCGACTGTATATCCTTGTAATGAAATTGATAGCGATAACGGGCGGCCGTGTCCAGTACATACACCCCCAAGCGGGTGGGCATTTGCACAATGATATATTCCGATAACCAAAGACTATCCCTTCCGATATCGTCTATTACCGCTTGGTAACTACTGCCATTGGTAGCGGCAAAATTGATCTTGCTGCCCTTGAAAAAGGTTTTGATGGTTTTGCCCCGTTTTTGCAGCGTGATAAAATCGGAGGGCTGGGCCTTGGCCGTACCAACCAACAACAGTAGCATTAAAATCGACAGCGGTAAACCTTTCATGGCACTAAAATAAGCAAATGTGCTGATTAGCTAATGGGATAATGAGCTAATGGAAAGTACAATTAGCTAAAGGATTAAAACTTGGAAAGCTTCGCAAATGCGATTAAATTTGGACAAAAGCGAGGGTTTTGGAAAAAAAAGCTTTTTTCAATGGTAGTAATTTTCCCAAAATAATCAGTTAGCAGCAACTATAATGAAACCCTTTAATTATGTAATCGGACTTTGTTTTTTATTATTGCAAGCCTGCAATACTGGTACACAGCAAAAGAAAGAAGCAGGCACCCCAGACTCCACTTTAACACGAAACCTCAAGAAAATTATAGATACCACTGAAAAGGGTTATCCCTATGAAATAATTCGAACCTTTTTAAACAATGATACTGTACAAGATTATTTTGTAATTGACCATTCAGGCATTTCTACTGGGTCCTTTTTTGACGGCAAAAGTGGTAATGAAATTCCGACCAATGGTGTAAACATCCCTTGGTCGAGGTCAGGGGTTGAACTGGAATACAAAATTATAAATTTACTATGCAAGGATTTTCAAAATGAGATACTTGTGAAAGGCGGCTCGGGTGGCACATTCGGTCTTAATTTAACTGATGAGATCTATCGTTATGACTCGACATTAGGAATAATGAAACTTGTTTTTCAAAAGGATGAATTCATATCCCATCATGACGAAGAGGGGAACGATGTAACCGACGAAACAAACTATATTGGCCTCATCTATGATAAAGATTTTTGTGACATTAAGATTTCAATTTGTAAAGGCATATACATGGGCAATGAGATAATTCCGTTGAAAAATTCAAAGAAAACCATTTATCACTTTAATGAATTTAAAAATCAATTTGAGGTATCGCAATAACTGTTTACAACAAAAGGGGTTGCTGCTATTGCGGTCTGGCAATCTAAACTTCAGCACTTTTACATCACCAAGCCCTGATTTCGGAGCGGACAAACAAATTTAGGCTTTAATGCTTAACTTCATCTAAACAAAATTATCGGCAGCGGTTTCAGGCAGACGGTTCGTCAATTCCACACTTGCACAAAGCCGTGCTCGTTAGTCACTATACGATTCAGGTATGCATCAATTCTTCATTTGCAATCAAACTGACATAGAGTTAAAGGTTAAGGCCTTAACTAAAACAGGTACATCTGACAGCGGTTGGACAGATTTTTATATTGACAAAAGCAAAAATGAAAATTGGGTATTAACACGGTATAAAACTGAATATCATGGAGGCGGTGTGGCAATATTGAAAAGACTTCCGGATTTATCAATAGACGAACTTATTGATATTGCCATTACATCCACTGATATAGACAACATCCTTGGAGCATCATTAGAACTCTCGGAAAGGGAGAAATATAAGAACGAAGACTTTAGAGATAAATTAATTAGCCGTTTATTGCTAGTCGACATATCTGATACAACTGAATTTGAAAAAGAGCGATTGAAAATAATTATCTACGAAAGCGACTTATATGACGCCATAAATAGGAGAGATATAGTCGGGAAAAGTTTTGCAGCAATCGAAAATGATGCAAAATATTTTAGGAGAAATGCACAAGTAGCAAAACGGATACTTGCTGATATTGAGAAGTACAGCAGCTAACATGTTGTCGTATAATATAGGGCAAAGGATAAGTCATCAGCTTTGGCTCATGCCTAGGATTTTGTTCGCTGCTGTGCTTCGGTTTCGGCAAACAAATAATAGCAAGCCATTTTCCACCCATACAAAACCTATCATCCTCAGTAATTTGGTACAAGCATTAGCCAATCAGCACATTGGCTAATTGGCTTTCACCAACGCATACACCACACCGCCCAGCAGCAACAGGCCAAAGGCAATGAACAGAAAACCCGAAAATTTATTGATGAGGCCGATATTGTGGGGGGTCAGCTTTTTCTTCAGCTTGCCGGCCAAGTGTATTTTTAAAATATCGGCACATACATTAAGGCCCAAGCAGAGGGAAAAAGTAACCAAGGTTTCATTAAAGGTGTAGGCAATCGTTTTGGTAGTGGCGCCCAGCCAAAGGGCAATTACGCCGGGGTTGAGGGTATTGATCAAAAAACCGGTAATGAACAGCTTGGTATGGGTGGAACCGGTAACCCTTACCGAGCTGTCCTCCACTGTGTTGGGATATTTTTTAAAGAACAAGTAATATACGCCCAGCGATACCAAAAAGATACCGCCCATGGTGCCGATGATGGTGCGGTAGGTAAGCAGTTGCTTGATGAGCTCCGAAAAAAGGTTGGCGGTTACCACCCATAGCAAATCGCTCATCCAAACCCCTGCAATAAAATAAAAAGCACTGCTGATGCCGTAGTTGATGCGCAACTTGAGTACCGTGAAAATAACGGGCCCTACCGAAAAGACCAGTGCCAATCCTAATAACAAACCCGATATTATTGCTTCCAGCATATTGCGCCTAGAGTTTGTGGCAAGATACTTAAATATTCATATCAGTGTTGGTTAACCGTGTTCAAAAAAGCATTCCAGTCCTCCAGCATTTTTCCCTTCAACACCCTCGGAAACTTATGTTGCCCGCCTATTTTGCCCTTGGCCTTCATAAAGTCCATAAAGGTTTGCTCGGGCAAAACGTCCAGCAGCACTTCTTTAAGGGCATGCCTGCGTTCCACCACATAATCGTCGTTCAGCTCTTTCAACTTATCATCTATGCGTTGGCGCAATTCGTTGGCATCAACTTTATCATCGGTGGCCACATACCATTGGTGCGCAAAAAAACTGCCGTAAGGGATACCCGCTACGGTAAACTCCGGTATGGATATGTTCAGCTCTTCGCTCACCATTTCCACGGCCTTGTTCATATTGTCTACACTCAAATGCTCGCCCACCAAGCTCAAAAAATGTTTGGTGCGGCCCGTGATGATGATTTCGCTGCGCTCCCTATCCACCAGCTTTACGGTATCGCCGATGGCATAGCGCCAGGTACCCGCATTGGTGCTGATGAGGATGGCATAGTCTTTCCCCTCCTCAATTTCATGTATCATCAATGCTTCAGGATCGTCTACCATATTGCCATCGCTGTCGAAGTTGGTATCGTCAAAAGGCACAAACTCAAAAAAGATATTGTTGTTCAATGCCAAATGCATGCCCGTGGCGTATTGGCGGTTTTGGTAGGCCAAAAAACCCTCGCTGGCCAAATAGGTTTCGATATAGGTAATGGGCTTGCCCAATAATTTTTCAAACCCCTTTTTGTAGGGTTCCAGCGCCACACCACCATGTACATAAAACGACAGGTTGGGCCATATTTCGTGGATATTTTTTACCTGATAGCGCTCAATGATTTTTTCCATGGCCAATTGTATCCATGCCGGCACACCCACAATAAACCCAATATCCCAGTTGGGGGCATTTTGCACAATCTCTTCCAGTTTTTTGGCCCAATCTTTTTCCTTGGCTATTTTTTTGCCCGGCTTGTACAGGCTTTGAAACCAAAAGGGTATGTTTTTGGCCTGGATACCGCTGAGGTCGCCGGCAAAATAGGTGGCACCCCTTTGCAGTTGGGTACTGCCGCCCAGCATCAGCCAGCCCTTGCCCACGGCCGTTTTGGGCACATCTTCGTAGCGGGTTAGGCTAATGAGTTGTTTGATGCTGGTGATATTGTTGCTCCGTATCAGTTCTTTGGTAATGGGTATGTATTTGCTGGCCGCCTCGCTGGTACCGCTGCTGAGGGCAAAATATTTGATAACGCCCGGCCAGCATACATCGGGCACACCTTCCAAGGTTTTGTGCCACCATTGGGCATAAATTTTACTGTAGTCGTAAGCAGGCACCAGTTGCTGAAATTTTTTGCCGGGGTGGCGGCTCATTAAAACCTCGTCGAACTTGTACAATTGACCAAACTGCGTAAAGCGTGCTTTTTTGAGCAACTTTTTCAGCACTTTTAGTTGCTGCCGCCTGGCATCGCTTACCGGTAGGTTCAGCGCCCTACTAATGGACCTGGGCAATTTAATATCTATTATGGCCATGCAATTTTTTTGGTAACAAGGTTCAGGGTAGCAAATTTAAGGTTTTGGTAATCTTTTGCACACTATTAATTGTGCAACGGTACCAAATGGCATTTAGATAAGCGGGGATTTGCATGGGTGCGGATATGGCCGGGGGCCTAAAACCAGCCCCGGCGCCTAAAAGCAAGAACCATCCACACGGGGATGAGCAGCATAAAAAATACCGCTATAAAGAAACCATATTTACTGTGTATGATGGGGATTTGCTCAAAATTCATCCCAAAAATGCCGCCGATTACCGTGGCCGGGGCCAGCAAGCAGGTAACAATGGCCATCACCTTCATCACTTCGTTCATCTTCAGGTTCACGTTGCTGAGGTAAAGGTCTTGCAGGTTCATCATCATATCCCGATAGTTCTCGGCCAAATCGTTGGCCTGCACAATATGGTCGTATATATCTTTAAAATATTTCTCGGTCCTTTCCTCTATCAAATCGCTTTCGCTGCGCAAAATACCGTTTACCAGCTCCCGCACCGGTGCAATGCTGCGTTTCAGCACAATCATTTCCTTGCGTAGGATATTGATTTTGGCCAAACTGCGTTTGCTGGCCTGCCGCACAATATCATCTTCCAGCATTTCTATTTTTTCGCCAAACTTTTCCATCACCAGATAGTAATTGTCCACAATCATATCTATCAGGGCATAGTACAAAAAGTCGGGGCCGCTTTGGCGCAGTTTGCTGCCGTTGATGCGCAGGCGTTCCCGCAAGGGGTTGAACACATCGCGGTGGGCATCTTCTTGAAAACTGATGACAAAATTTTTGCCCAGCACAATGCTGATCTGCTCGGTTTCCACCGCAGAATCCTTTTCGTTGAAGTACAACATATTGAGCACACAAAACAGCAGGCCGTCTATATCATCCATTTTGGGCCGCTGGCCAACGCTCAAAATATCTTCGGTAATGAGGTAGTGGATACCAAAATGGTTACAGATGCTCTCCACTTCTGCCTTGTTCAAGCCATCCACATTGAGCCAGGTAACTTTGGGACTTTCGATGTACTGGTAGCATTCCGATACCGTGGTGACCAGTTTTTCTTCGATACCGCTGGCATCGTAATCGTATATAAAAATTTTGGTAGGGGCCGCTTCGGTGCGTTCGGGGGCCACCGTGGGATTTACCTGCAACACTTTTTTGGTGCGCAGCAACTCAAAGGGGTTCAGCAAAAACTCCAATGGGTTTAATAAATACGATATGTACTTGCTTTTGGTCATGTAGGGTTAAAAGTAGGTAAAATTTAGCATTCGTTGGCCGAAGGCCGTTGTCCGTTGGTCGAAGGACGATGGTCCATGGTCCATGGTCCATGGTCCATGGTCGATAGGCGCCGCTCCCGTCAACGGCCAACGAATCACGGCCAACGCATTCCCGCTGTCCTCCTGTCAACCGTCATCTGTCAACCGTCAACTAAAAAAGGGCCACCATGTCGGCAGCCCTTTTGTCATTATTGAATCTTTGTATTAAACTCCACTTCAATGTCGGTGCCCGATTTGGGACTGTCCACGGCATCGGCTGCGGCTTTGCCCGGCGGCGTACCCGGATAATGGCGCAGGGTAATTTTTAGCTTGCCCGTTGCTACGGCACCCGTTGTCCAAGTGCCCGTAATGCCCAGCGGTACCCCATCGGCATCGTTATCAAGCCCACTCACCGTAATATTGCTACCAGCGGTAGGCGCATAATAAAACCGGTGGGCATCGGCTTCCGAAGCCACTTCGGTGGTAATATCCGTTACCGGAATCACGGTTTTGTTCAGCAACTGTAGTGTTACGTTGTAAGCCTTGGAGGGGGCCAACACAATTTCATCTTGCGTAGCGGCTGTACCGCCCGGCCCATCGGCATCATCGAACTGATAAGTGAGGGTAGTGCCCCCGCCCACTGGCACAAAGCTCAGCTTCATGGTGGTAATCAGTTCTTCGTCGTTGTCTTCTACTGCATCATTTTTTTTGCAGCCAGTAACCAAGGCACCGCCCATGGCCAGTACCATTGTCCATTTCATTAATTGTTGTTTCATCATCGTTAATTTTTAAGAGAAGTTTTATGTTAAAAAATTTACAAAGCCAATTTTATCCGTAGGCTGATGTTACGGCCCATTTCATCGGTAAAATAGCGTTGGCTGTTCATGTAATCCCGGTAGGCGGCATCCAGCAGGTTGCGTACGCCCAGGCTAAAAGTTACCGGTTTGTGATATACCGGAACAGTGGCCGACGCATGGAGGTTGATCAAATCATAAGCGGCGGGTGCTGCCTTATAATCTTGTGCGCCGTTTTTGTCGCTGGGCACCCGGTTTTGTTGCGCCACATGCATCCACTCGGCAGAAAGATAGGCCCCGCTGACTTTTTTGCCCGCTTTAAAATTATAGGTCAGTTCGTTGCTAAAGCGGTTGGCCGGCATCAGTATCAGCCAATCATTGGCCGTTCGGTTGCGGGCATACAATACCGAAGCTTTGCCCGTCCACTCCAGCGCTGGCGAGGGTTTGTAAAACACCGATAGGTCGCCGCCCCGCAATACCGCATCGGTTTGTTGGTACTGCAACAGGGGGAATGCACCGGCAATGGTGAGCACGGGATTGTTGGGCATCGGCTGCTGGTAAATAAAGCCATTGATGCTGTTGCTGTACAGCAGCAGTTCAAACCCAACTTTATCGGAAGGATGTTGGTAGCTCAACCCAGCGGAAAGATTTACCGATTGCTCCGTTTTTAATCCAATATCGCCCTTTTCGTAAGTGGCCGTACCATGGTGGATGCCGTCGCTCAGCAATTCATTTACATAAGGTGCCCGGCCCGCTAAACTAACGGAGGCGTTGAGCCGCCAATGTTCATTGGGTTTGTAAATGGTATTGAGCGATGCCGCCAAGGTAGAAAAGTTGAAGTCGTAGTTGATGATGGAGCCATTGAACTTGAGGCGGGTGGTATTGATGGTTTTGTTATCGTAGCGCAGGCCGCCCTGTACTTCCCAACGGTGCCTGCTCCACTTTTCGATAAAATAACCGCCAAAAGTGTTGGCCTCATAATTGGGTATAAAATAGCGCCCTGCATAGCTGTTTTGCTGCTGCACCGCCGAAATTCCCACGGCCCCATTGAAGTTGTTCTTTTTGGGATGCTCCCAACTCAGGTCTTCCGAAAAAGTATAGATGGAAAGGTCCATCTGCGGTTTGGTATTGGCGGTATTCCTTACAATATCAAACTCCCGGCGCTGGTTGAACTGTCCCGCCAGCAGCAGGGTAAACTTGTGGCCATTTTTATACAATAGCGACTTGGATTTCACCAAATGGTGCGTTATGTCTTGCGAGGGCCGCTGGATAGCATAGCTCTGTTGGCCCAAAAACACATCGCTGGGCTTTTCGGAGGCAATGGCATTTTTCAAATCGGTAAGGTTGCCAATATGCGACCCCGTAAATATGCCCAGCTTGGTGGCAAAATGGCTATAAAAAAGTTCGGTGCTAAACTTATTTTTTTTCCAAGCGGCGGTTGCCGAAAAGTTTTTTTCCTCGCTGGCCGTATTGTTCAGCCGATAATCGGGGGTAGTGGCGTTGGCGCCCTTTTTAAAGGTGCCTTGCAAGCGGTACTTAAAAGCGGGCTGCTTCTTCAACTGATGCTCAAATACGCCCGATGCTACATACTGTTGGTTATTGGTAAAATAGGCCAGGTTTACCTCGCCGCCCATACCGGGTTGGTTGCGCAGGGCCTTGGGCTCTACCAAAATCACCCCGCCAATGGCATCGGAACCATAGCGCAGCTCATCCACGCCTTTAATTACCACTAGTTTGTCGGCGATAAAAGGATCAATTTCCGGCGCATGTTCATTGCCCCATTGCTGCCCTTCTTGCCGTACCCCATTGTTGATGGTGAGGATGCGGTTGCCATGCAGGCCATGTATTACCGGTTTGGCAATGGTGCTGCCGGTTTGCAGTATGGTTACGCCGTTTATCTTGCTCAACGCTTCGGCTAAGGATAAGCCCCTCGACTCGCTCAATGCCTTGCCCGACAGTTCTTTTTTAAAGCCCGTATTGGCAATGCCCCGCTGTGCTTCCACCGTGAGTTCGCCCAAGGTTTTGCGGGCATGGGGCATAAACACATCGATGTGTTGGTTTTTGGAGAGGGTTATTTTCCGCTCCACCGGCTCACAATCAACATGCGAAATCAATACCGTGTAATTGCCTGCGCAAAGGCCGGTAAAAGCAAAATCGCCCTTGGCATCGGTTACAATGGTTTGGCCCGTTTCTTTTAAACTAACGGTGGCCGTTTGTAACTTATCCTTGGTGTCGGCATCTTCCACATGCCCCGATAGTTGCAGGTTACAAACCTGCGAAAATGATGTGCCCGCCATCAACGTGGCAAGCAGCAATGCTACAATGGATTTCAACGTAAAAATATTTGAATAGAAAAAATCGGCAAGGGGTGTACCCTAGCCATACCGGTATTTGTTAAGCTTGGCTCGGTGGGCCACGGAGATTGCTCAACAGCAAATAGGTGCTGTAGGTGTTGCAGGTAAGTGGAACGGTTGGCTGACCGTAAGAAACGGGAACGCTCCAATCAATGATTTCGGTTTCGTGGGTAAAAGGCGATGTGGCCACCAAGTCGTTGCAATCGCAATTAACACCGCTGCTGTACAACTGTGCTTCGCCATGCCCCAATAAACTGTGGGTTGCTAATTTTGCTTGAACATCTTTGTGATCGGCAAACCAATGGTGTAAAAAACGCTTGGGCGTAATGCTGGTTACAAATAGTAACAGCATGAGGAATGCCAATAAACGTTGTATGGTTTGTCGATACTGCAAAACGCTACCTTGTTGCAAATTTTAACAAAGGTAAGGAAATTTATATATCCGCTGGTCATTTTATGGTCATGGACAAAAATGTAGCTGCTGCCGCCGATTGTGATCAACTAAAAACGCTGCGGAAAATATACCAAAGATTGAAATTGACCGGTAAGCCTTTGGTGTAGGAAATAAGGTTGTTTACATACACCAGTACAAAATAAGCCAGTACGGCCAGTAATACGCAGCGGAGGGCTGCCCATAGGGTGCGGTTGTAAAAGGCCGCAAACAAATGCACCAGCATCAGTATCCAAATAAACCAATCGCTATAATAACCAATGGTATGCCGTTGCCGCACCCATAAAAACTCGGGGATACAAATCAGCAATTCTACCGCAATGGTAAAGCCCCAGCAATAAAACCAAAACACCATACATTCTGCCCAATTGTACCGCCGATAAAAGAAGCACCAAGTAAGCAAACCCATGATGGGGATGGCAAATAGGTAGCGCAGTTTTTGGTAGCCGTACAATAGGCGTTCATAGTCGTTGGCCCTGCCGGTAACCTTTGTATCCCAATTGAACAATTGCCCCTTTAACAGAATGAGCAAACCGATGCCCAGCAGAAAAAACATCACTGGGCTAAAATAAGTTTTTCGTTTGCCTGCAAAATAGCCATGGTACACTTTGCGGGGCGCAATGGCCAGTTCTTTTACCAAACGCAAAATCCCTTTATCGGCATGTGTAAACGCATGCACCAATTCATGATACAGCGCATGTATGCTAAGCCTGCCCACACCGGCTTTTTGACCGCACTGATTACAGTAGGGGCCTTCAAAAATATGTTGGCAGTTATTGCAAGTAGGCATGGTAAATTAAAAGCTATTGATAAAAGACATAGCACCCCGCTGGCACCACATCGTCCCCCTTACTGTATCACTTTGATATAAAAATTTTGTGCAGGCGGGTCAATGGGGGCACCTGAGTAATTGCCGAAGCAAATATCCAACTGGTTGGGGTTGTTTACCCTGGCCCAAGCAATGGACAGGCCCGAAGGCAGGGCGCTGGCAGGCGATACGGCTACCACATTGCCCAATACCGCACCGGTAAAAGTATAGGTAACTACCACCGAGCTATTGGTGGCAATATTGGGGCAATCTAGATTAGCCGTGGCCGATAATACTGGGCTTTTGAGGTTGGCCCAGCCTGTGGGCGTATAAGCTTCGGGCGTGGCAGCTTCTACATTGTACCGCAGCATACCCACAATGGGGCTGGCGGGCCGTTGGGCGTTGCTGCCCACGGGCAGTATCATGGCCGAAGTGGCATTGATGTCGAATACGGCACGGGGCCTCAATGCAAAAACATCGGTAACCACAGTAGAGTCGCCAAAGCGGTTGTAGCCCCTAGCAGTATTGATGGCAAAATTATTCCCGTTTGGAGCGAGCACTACATTACCAAGCAAGATACCATAAGCGAAATTTGAAACCCTGCCCGGTAAGTTGGGCGTTATTGCTTGGTAGCCGATATAATTGCCATCAATTTTTGCGGTGCTAAGGGCGCTGATAGAAAAATTGTTGCGGATGCCGGTAACACTGCCCACATTGGCTAGGGCACTATCGGTAAACTGAACATTGTTTTGAATACCGTTCATGAATTGGGTATATGCCCTAGAACGCCCCACCACAAAGCTGGTGATGCCGTAAAGTTGCGAAACCGTATCCAGCGCACCATTGGTAAGGGTGGTGTACAAGCCGTAGGCTGCACCCACCCGCTGGTTTACCCGACGGTTGATAACCGTGCTATTGGCAATACCGAAATATGCGCTTTCGTAAGGGCGGGATAAAAAGGCGGGCTCATTATCAACTTCATGGGCCACATACAATGCAGCCGAGCCCCCATTGCCCGTATCTTTTGGCATTTGGGAAGAAAGCATCTTAATCACAAACTTGTCGTTGCTCCCCTCGTCTATGTTAAACAGGGAACTGTTGAGGCTGGTACCCAAAAAACGGGTATCCGAAAAGATAAACTTCTTTTGGGCTATATTATAATAAATGGTATCACCATTTATCAAGCCCCTGCGCAGGTACAGTTTTTTGGCGGCACTGTCGATTACCCACTCGCTGCTATCGGTGCTCACCGCCTGCCATTGGGCCGGGGCCGCTTTGTATTGGTATGTATTTTTGGCCGTGGTATTGTACACCAGCAACCCATCGGGCGGTGCCGCTATGGCCGACATTTGCGCTTGGGTAAGGCGTGGCAGCAAAAAGCCACGGGCCGTATCTTCTAATTCCAGTACGGCCTTGGGGTTGGCTGCGCCAGGGGCACCGCCTATTTTTACTTGGGCCATGGTAAAAATGGGCAGTAGCAATAAAACAGTTAGTAAACGCTTCATCTGTTGTGTGTTGTTTGGTATAAAAGTAAATAATAATGTGTTAGTTTTTTCAATTAAAAGTGGTCAAACCATTAGAGCTATACCCCTGATAAAATTTCCTGCTCTTAGCGCCAGTTACCGAGTTTATCTTTTTGCGCCGCATTCCGTATCTTACCACCTTATAATATATACATGATGAGAAAATTGTTAACGGCTGTATGCCTGCTGTGCGTATTGGCCACTCAGGCACAAGAACTGGGCTATTACCTGCCCACCAATGTTACGTACAACAGCTCCATCCCCAAGCCTAAAGATGTTATTTACCACGAAGTGGGCGAATGGCATGTTACCCACGACCGCTTGGTTAACTACATGAAGGCCGTGGCCGCAGCGGCCCCCCAGCGCATCAAGCTGGAAACCATGGGCTTTAGCTACGAAAGCAGGCCACAGGTTTTACTCATCATCACTTCGCCGCAAAACCACCAACGCTTGGAAGCCATCCGCCAGCAGCACCTGCAGTTGAGCGACCCGGCCAAATCGGCCACTGTGGACATCAGCAATATGCCCGCCGTGGTGTATATCGGCCACTCCATACACGGCAATGAGCCCAGCGGTGCCAATGCTGCCCTGCTGAGTGCCTACTATTTGGCTGCGGCACAGGGGGCGGCGGTAGATGAATTATTGAACAATATGGTTATCCTGTTCGACCCCAGCTTTAACCCCGACGGCCTGCAGCGTTTTAGTACTTGGGCCAATCAGCACAAAAGCAAAAACTTGGTGACCGATCCTTATAGCCGTGAGTTCAACGAAGTATGGCCGGGCGGTCGTTTCAACCACTATTGGTTCGACCTGAACCGGGATTGGTTGCCCGCCGTGCATGTGGAAAGTCAGAACCGCTTGGCTTGGTTCCATGCTTGGAAACCCAATGTGCTTACCGACCACCACGAGCAGGGCAGCAATGCCAGTTTCTTTTTTCAACCGGGTGTGCCCAGTAGGGTTAACCCGCTAACGCCTGCGCAAAACCAAGTGCTAACGGGCAAATTGGGTAATTTCCATGCAAGATATTTGGACAGCATCGGCTCGCTGTATTTTACCAAAGAGAACTACGATGATTTTTATTATGGTAAGGGCTCTACCTACCCCGATGCCAACGGCGGTATCGGCATTTTATTTGAGCAGGCCAGCAGCAGGGGCCATGCCCAAGAAACGGCCAATGGCATACTCCGCTTTCCGGCTACGATAAAAAACCAATTTGTTACGGCACTATCTACCCTGTACGGCACCCTTGCCCTGCGCAAAGAGTTTTTGAGCTACCAACGTGATTTTTATAAAAACGTAATGGCCACGCCTACGGCAAAGGCATTTGTGTACGGCGATGCGGCAGACCCGGTTAAAACCCAACTGTTTACACAAATGTTGCTGCGCCACCAGATTGCCGTGTACCAGCTTGGCAACAACGCCACACCGCTCAAGGGCAGTAACTGGATGGTGCCCATGAACCAACCCCAACAAACATTGATCAAAACGATTTTTGAAAAGCAGTTGGAATACAAAGACAGTCTGTTTTACGATATTACCAGTTGGACCATGCCCTTGGCTTTTGGATTGCCCTACCAAGCGGTGGACAATCAACCCGTTCCTACCGATGCCCAACGGGTAACGGAAGCGCCTATGCCACAAGGAAAAGTGATGGGCAGCCAGAGCAATTATGCATACCTGTTTGAGTGGAATGCTTTTTATGCCCCCAAGGCATTGTACCAATTGCAACAGGCAGGTCTTATTACAAAAGTAGCCACCAATGGTTTTGAAATGACCGTGGGCAGCGAGTTGCGCAAATTCAACAATGGTACCATACTGGTACCGGTTTCTATCCAAACGGCTAATAGTGCCAAAGTGTATGAACTGATAAAAACCGTAGCGGAAACCAATGGCCTTACCGTTTATGCCGTGCAGGGCGGCAATGTAAACAGTGGCAGCGATTTGGGCAGCAGCAAATTTGCCTCGCTTAGCAAACCTTCCATCGCCTTGATAACGGGCACGGGGGTAAATGCCACTGATGCCGGGGAAGTATGGCACTTGCTGGACCAGCGCATGAACATTCCCGCCACGCATTTGGAAATACCCACATTTAACCGCATCGAATTGAACCGCTACAATACCATCATCATGGTAAGTGGCAACTATAACGATTTGAATAAAGATAAATTAAGGGCTTGGGTGCAGGCCGGCGGCAATTTAATTGTGATGGAAGAGGCCATCAATTGGTCGGCGCAAAACGGCATCAGCACGGTAACATTCAAAAGGGCCAAATCCGCAACGGATAGCACCCAACGCTTGGCGTATAACCAGCGGGAAGAAATAGACGGTGCCCAACAGATGAGCGGTGCCATCTTTGGTGCTAATGTAGATTTAACGCACCCTTTGGCTTACGGGTACAATCAACCGGTGGTAAGTCTGTTTAAGGCCAACCGGGTTTACATGGAAAAAAGCAAGAACGCTTTTGCCACACCTTATTACTATGGGGCACAGCCCTTGCAAAGCGGTTGGATAAGCCGTCAGAATGCCGAAGCGGTAAAAAACACGGCTGCGGTAATTGCCAATGTGGTGGGCAATGGGCGGGTAATCAATATTGCCGACAACCCTGTCTTTAGGGCTTTTTGGCTGGGCAGTAGCAAGTTGATGTTGAATGCTTTGTTTTTTGGCAAAGTGATCGACGGCGGATCGAGGGGCGGGGAGGAAAACTAGACAGCCCTCTAACAAAGGAAGCGTGTATGTAGTTGCTCTAAAGAATGGACAATAGTATTGTTTCATCTTCCTTTTCTTCTTGTTGCTAACAATCAACTTTAGATTACACTCCTTGCGCAACATTTAGTTGAAATGCCCTGCGGGCTGCTCTTACAAAAGCAAGCAGCAGGGCTAGGGCAACAATAAAGTGCACCGGGAACGTTTTAAAAACAAACTGCCTTTGTTTTGCATAGCGCTCAACAAAGGCAGTTATACATTTACCATAGAACTGCCCCCGCTACAACGGGCTGTACCACCTTAATCCGGCCAACGCCGAAACGATATACTTCCCGGTACTTTATGGGCGGAAAGATATAGAGCATCTAGCAATCAAGTAGGTATAGCAACATTATTTCCTAATTCGATGTGGGGAGGCATTCCCATTCTTTTTGCAGATTTACCCCTTTTGTCCAATTGTAAAAGGGGTAAATTTAATTGCTAATAGTCTATCGATTTTGTATATTTATCATGCTTAATATTTTGCTACGCCTAAATAAACCAACAACTAACAAACACAATTAATTGTTGCCTAAGTCTTTTCGGCACCTAAGCCTATATTATAAACAATTTAAAACGACTGACATGATTACATTTAAAACATTATTGGTAAAAAAATCTGCGTCCGTTGCCAAGCGGATGCGGAACAAAATGGCGCTTCTCATCGGTTTATTGAGTTGTGCAGCTATGGCGAGCCTTGGTCAGGCAAAAGTAAACCAACTCTCGGCCATTCAATACAGCCGGGTGGATATTAGCGGTAAAATGCTTTTTGCCAACTCTAGCTTGGCAGCATTACGTTTTAATGCGGTACCCGATGCTACGAAAACTTACTACCTCAATATTGTAGCCAAGGGCATCAACAATGAGGATATATGGGCGGTGCGCAACTTCCCTATCTTCAGCAAACAGGATAACTACTCGGAAAGCTTTCGCCAATTGGAATTGGATTTTAAAAACCTCAACATTCGGCCAGGCCAAACCGTGCGCAGTGTAAAGTTGCTGGTAGTTGTACTGCCCGAAATCGCCACCCGTATGCCGGCAGGCAGCTTTTCCAGTGTAGCGGTTACTTCGGCCATCCTCAAAAACGAAACATCTGAAGGTTATGACGAAACCAACAGCTATGCCGGTTATGTGGGCATGATGGCCCCTGCGAATGTGAATATCCATAACGATAGTTTCCCCTCGATCCAAGAACACCTGAATGGTTGCACAGAAGGTTCTTTTTCGCGGAGTATTGCTTGGCTGATTAAAAAGTATAATTTGGGCTGTACCCTCACACCCCAACAGGTGCACGATTTGTTGTATGGAAAAACGGGGCCTTTGAGTTATGATTCTACCGTGGCCATTAAGGCTAGGCTATTGGATTCCATTGCTAGGGCTGGCGGAAAAAGGGGCAAAACCGAATTCATGGACCGGGGCAACCACTTGGGCAATATTGCCAATATTACCCCAGTAGTTGTTAACCACGATACGGCGGTTGTAATTGTAAAGGATCCTTTCTTTATCGATCACATTAGCAACGATGCAAACGCTTTTGAAACAGATGAAACAGCATTGACTACCAGCACGCCTTCTTCTAGCGGTGGCAACTTGGGCGAAGTACCGGTTTCTGACCCCTCCACATGGCTAAAAGATAATTTGGCGGGCAATGATATTGAATTGCATTTTCAAGACCACGGAGTGAACCACATGATTACGGTAACGGGCATTACCTGTACGGGTGGGGTATGCACCATTACCTATCGGGATGATGAACACCAAGATAGTACGGGCGGTGATAGTGGTGAAAAAACGGCTGAAATAAAAGGCGATAGTATCAAATTCAACGGCACTTGGTACAAGATCAGGGTGTTGTTCAAAGAGTCTATAGTTGCTGCGGCCAATAGAATGGCTGTAGTAACGGCTCCAGAAGCAGAGTTGTTGCCCAACCGGCCCAACCCCTTTAGTGGCAGCACCACCATTGGTATCCGTGTAAAAAAAGCATTTCCTCATGAAAATGCTGAACTAGTGATACGGGATATGAATGGAGGCTTGGTACAACGGATAAAACTAAAATTGCAAGTAGGGCTTAACGAAGTGCAATACAACCTGCGAAGGGGCGAAAAGGGTGGATTGGTATATACCCTTGAGGTTGATGGCAAGCCGCTACAAAGCAGACAAATGCAGGCACAGCAGGAACCTTAACGTTTAAGGACGTAGTAAAATATTGATGCACAAACAGGGCCGCTTTAGCAATAGAGCGGCCATTTTTATTCCTTTGCTGCCTGCTCTTGCAAAATGGCATCGAGCCTTTCTTTTAATGGTTCGTAAGCGGTATAACCCCTACTGACCAAATAAAATTGGGTTTCGCCGGTTTGTAACAACAGGGCCGGATAACCCGTTACCTGCAACTGTTGGCAAAGGGCAAATTCGTAGCGGGCCTGTTCTTCGTACTCAGGACTGTGCAGTCGTTGGTAAAACAGTTCTTCCCGGATGGAATATTTTTCCAGCAAATGCCGGTAGGCTTCATCATCGCAAAGGTCGCGGCCCTCGTAATGCAGGGCATATTGCAAATCTGATGCAAAATCCACTTGCCTATCGGGATACAATTCTTTAAAGATGCAAAGGGCAATAGCGGGCTTGAGCGAATCGGGGAACCAATCGCTTTCTTCGGGGTGGAAGATATGCCAGAGATAATCTTGCCCAAATTGGATGCCCGTATGGTCTTCCACCACTTTATAGGCTTCTTGAATATACCCTGCCATCACGGCAATGGGCTTGGGTTTGTCGCCTATGATCATGCCGCCGCTGAGCACTTCTATTTCTAGTTGACCGTGGTAGGCTTCCGCCAATTGCTTGATAACGGGGCTAAAACCATAGCACCAACCGCAGTATGCATCGTAACAGTATATAAGCGCCATATAAATAATATTTTTCGTACACGGATTAGAATGGATGCCGCCGTCTGGTCTTCGACCAATGGCGGATTTTTTTAACACGAATTGATTGTGACACGAATGCTGAAAAATTACACCGATTACACGAATTTTAGCCTTCGGCTGGTCTTTTCGCCTTCGGCTGTTCTTCGACCAATGGCGGATTTTTGTACCACGAATTACCTTAATGCGAAGACTGAAAGATTGCACTGACCTGCCTGACGGCAGTCAGGTTACACGAATTTTAGCCTTCGGCTGGTCTTCGATCAATGGCAGATTCTTTTAACACCGATGCTGAAAGATTGCACCGACCTGCCTGACGGCAGTCAGGTTACACGAATTGCATTCAATACTAGAATGCTTTACCATCCAGTATCTGCTACCCAGCCACGCCCTGCCCGCCTGAATGACCCAGTCGGGCAGGCGTAGTATCAGCAAAGCCTCCATATCCAGCATCAAGGATCCAGCATCCGCTATCTAGAATCAACCCCCCACTTTCAACTATCTCGGGCGCCCCTGTCAACCGCGAACTGTCATCCGTCAACCGATTTAATGCGCTTCCAACCAATTATCCCCAGCGCCCAACTCCGCATCGGTAGGCACTTCATTGGGCAGGGCCAAGGCCGTTTGCATGCAATTCAATATCACCGGCTTGATGGTTTCCAGTTCATCTTTATGGGCATCAAAAACCAATTCATCATGTACCTGCAACAGCATCTTGCTTTTGAAGCCCTGCTTTTTAAACTCAGCATGGATTTTTATCATCGCCAGTTTGATCATATCGGCGGCACTGCCTTGTATCGGGCTGTTGATGGCGTTGCGTTCGGCAAAACCCCTTACGGTAAAGTTGGCACTGTTGATATCGGCCAACCAACGCTTGCGGCCCATCAGCGTTTGTACATAACCGTGCTCCTTGGCAAAGTTGATGGTATCATCCATGTACTTTTGGATATTGGGGAATTGCTTTTTGTAGTTGTCGATAATCTCTTTGGCCTCACTGCGGCTAATGCCCAAATTCTCGGCCAAGCCAAAAGCCCCTTGACCATAGATGATACCAAAGTTCACGCTCTTGGCTTTGTAGCGCATTTCTTTGGTCACTTCTTCTTCCGATACATTGAATACTTTAGCAGCCGTGGCCGTGTGGATATCCTTACCGGTTTTAAAAGCGGCGCACATATTTTCATCACCACTAATGGCCGCTACAATGCGCAATTCTATTTGTGAGTAATCCGCCGATACCAGCACATGGTCTTTATCTCTCGGTATAAAAGCTTTGCGAATTTCCCGGCCCCTTTCGGTACGCACCGGAATATTTTGCAGGTTGGGATTGTTGCTGCTCAACCTGCCCGTTACCGCCACCGCTTGCGCATAGGAAGTGTGCACCCGGCCCGTTTTGCTATTGATCAATTGGGGCAGCGCATCCACATAGGTACTTTTCAGTTTGGTCAATTCCCTAAAGGCCAATATATCGGCCACGATGGGGTTGGCGGCTGCAAGTTTTTGCAGCACGTCTTCACCGGTAGCATACTGACCGGTTTTGGTTTTTTTGGCCTTGGGATCGAGCTGCAGCTTTTCAAACAATACTTCGCCCAATTGTTTGGGACTGGCCAGGTTAAAGCGTACACCTGCTTTTTGATATACATTTTCTTCGGCAATTTTGGCTTCGGCTTCCAACTGCTTGCTGTATTCATTCAAAAAGCCTTCATCAATGCGGATGCCCTCATACTCCATGTCCGTCAACACTTTCACCAGCGGATTTTCCACTTCATAAAAAACACGGCCCACTTCTTTTTCGGTCAGTTGTGGCAGCAGCACTTGTTGCAACTGCAAAGTAATGTCGGCGTCTTCGGCCGCATAATCTTTTATCTTCTCCAGCTCCACATCCCGCATGGTGCCTTGGTTCTTGCCCTTTTTGCCAATCAGTTCTTCAATATGCACCGGCTCGTAACCCAAGTATTTGGCACTGAGCATGTCCATGCTGCGCTTGCCCTCCGGCTCTATCACATAATGGGCCAGCATGGTATCAAACAGTTCGCCCGCCAACTCCAGGCCCTGCCATTTCAACATCAACATATCGTACTTGATGTTTTGGCCAATCCAGGTTTTGGTGGTATCGGCAAACAAGGGCGCAAACTTTTTTAACAAAGCGGTCAACTCGGCTTTGTCGGCAGGACAGGGCACGTACCAACCCTCGTGTGGCTTTACAGAAAAGCTCAGGCCCACCAGTTCGGCTTCGTTGGCATCAATGCCCGTGGTTTCGGTATCAAAGCAAATTTGTGCATGCTTGCTCAACGTGGCCACTAGGTCATCAATTTTCTGAGGCGTTTGCACCAGCAAATAATGGTGCGGTGTATTGTTGATGTTTTTGTCAACCGCAATACCGTTGCCGGGGTTGCTGTATTCCTCATCATCGGCAGCGGGTTTGGCCTTGGCCGCAGGGGCCGCCACCGCATTGCCAAACAGATCGGTTTGCACAGGTGTGTTGCTGGCATCCGCCGCTACTTCAAAAGCGGTAAAGTTATCGCCCAGCAAGCGTTTGCCCATGGTTTTAAATTCCAGTTCGCCAAACACTTCGTTCAACGCATCTTTGTTCCAGTCTTTCAGTTTAAAATCTTCTTCATGAAATTCCACCGGTACATCTAAAATAATGGTAGCCAGTTTTTTGCTCATGATGGCCAAGTCTTTACCGTTGCGGATTTTTTCGCCCAGTGCCCCTTTGATGCCATCGGCTTTTTCCAGCACGGCTTCCAGCGAACCATATTCTTTCAGCAGCTTGGCCGCGGTTTTTTCGCCCACGCCCGGTATGCCGGGGATATTGTCCACCGCATCGCCCATCATGCCCAGCATGTCAATTACCTGATTTACATTGTCGATGCCCCATTTTTCGCATACTTCGCCGGGACCGAGTATTTCAAAATTCCCGCCTTGATAAGGGGGCTTGTATATTTTTATGTTTTCCGACACCAACTGACCATAGTCTTTGTCGGGCGTAACCATGAACACTTCATAACCTGCTTTTTCGGCCTGTTTGCTCAACGCCCCAATCACATCATCGGCCTCATAACCATCCAACGCAATGATGGGTATGTTGAGGGCGGCGATTATTTTTTTGATGTCGGGAACAGCGGCGCTCAGGTCTTCGGGTGTTTCTTGCCGGTTGGCTTTATAGTCGGTAAAATCGGTATGGCGCTCGGTGGGTGCCGAAGTATCAAAGCACACGGCCATGTGGGTGGGCTTTTGATTGGTGATGAGGTCAATCAAGGTATTGGTAAAACCAAATTGGGCATTGGTGTTGCGCCCTTTGCTGGTAATGCGGGGGTTGCGTATGAGGGCATAATAGGCCCTGAATATCAATGCGAAGGCATCGAGCAGAAATAGTTTTTTTTGCATGGTGTAAATTTAGGCAAATGTGCTGATATGCTAATGTGCTGATATGCTAATGGCGGTAGGTAGTGGTATAAAGGATATGGGGATGCTGGATCTTGGATCCTTGATACTGGATGCTGGGTACTAGCTAACCACTTTTGCCGTAGAAAAAAGGGTCGGCCTGTCAACCGTCCACTGTCAACTGTAAACTATTTACCGCCAAAAGGGCCATCCCTTGCAGAACGGCCCTTGGCGTTATTGAAAACCTTTGGGAGTTTATTGATTCGTAAATACAAGGGTTTCCTTGCTGGGGGTATTTTCGCTTTGCATGCTGATATTGCTGTTGCTTACTTCCGACACGTTCCAAGTGTCGTTGAGGCTTGCCAGCAAGGGATCGGCCGTGCCCAAATTGATTACCACCCTTTGTGAAATATTGTCTTCGTACCAATGGCCATTGCTGGTACTGCCATTTTTGGTAACCGTAACATCGCCGTTGCTGTTAAAAATAAAAGTGTAGCCCGAAAAATCGTTGGTCTTGTTCAAATTGGCATCCATGTACAGGTTTACTTTCCAACTACCCTTGGTAACTACGGGCGTTACCATTTTGTAAAAACTATAGTCTTCTACATTGGCGCAGGCCGCAAAATATAAAATAACTGCAGCCTTGAGCGCTACTAGGAGTAATGGTTTTCTCATAAAAAAGGATTTTAAGTTTATCGAATACAGCTATAACTGCCAATGGGCGTGGATTATTGTGTAAATGGTGGGGTTTTTTGTGGGGGAGAACGGTTGACAGATGACAGTGGATGGCTATAGTCCATGGACCATGGTCGATGGACCATAGCCAAGTAGCTCCTATCAACGCCTTGAACCTTCCTGTCAACTGTCATCTGTCATCTGTCAACCTTACTTCTTAATTCCCTTAAAGCTCCCCGCATCCACCGTTTTTATAAACTTAATCAAGCCGGGAAAATAATGGGGCTGGTCGTCCCACATACTGCAATGGCTGCCGTTGGGACAAACCAGGCTATCGCCCTGTTGCACTTGGGTGGCCATCCATTTCATGTGTTCGGGGTCCATGGTATCGTGCTTGCCGCCGATGGTAAGGGTGGGCACTTTTATTTGGGGCAGGTCCTTGCTGCGGTCCCACTTTTCCAAGCGGCCGCTCACACCAAACTCGCTGGGGCCCTGCATCAATACATATATCTGTTGGTTGATATGCGGAAAAGCACGGGTAATCGGTTCGGGCCAAGGCAATGCCCGGCAGAGGTGCTGTTCGTAAAAATTGGGGGTGAGCAGTTCCATGTATTTCGGGTTGGCGAAATCTTTTTTCGCCTCAATGGTACGGATGGTGTCCAGCACCTTGGCATCCATTTGTTTGGCAAGTACCTCATCGGCGTACTTGCCATAATCGGGGCAACTGCTCATCATATTGCTGATGATTAAGCCCTTGAGGTGCTGTTGGTATTTGAGGGCGTATTCTGTGGCCAGTATACCGCCCCAGCTATGGCCCAGTAAGTAAAAATTATCCTTGTTCAGCCCCAGTGCAATGCGCACCTGCTCTACCTCTTCCACAAAGCGATCGGTTGTCCACAAACTGCTATCGGTGGGCTTATCGGACAAATAAGAACCCAGTTGATCGTAGTAAATAAATTCGATGCCCTCGGCCGGCAAAAAGCTTTCAAAGCTCTCAAAAAACTCATGGCTGCCGCCGGGGCCGCCGTGCAATAACAACACTTTGATGCGGGGGTTATTGCCAATGCGTTTTGTCCATACATTGAACTTACCCACCGGGGTTTGTATCGGTATCATTTTAATGCCGCCCGTTTGCACACCACTATCCGTTTGGGCAAAATAGTTGTTGGGCGGCGTGGCATTATTAGGTTGCTGACAAGCCACAAACATTACCAAACCGATCAAAGCGCATAGAAATTTCATGTTGGAGATTTGTGATGAAGATACGGGAAAGTGGATAGTTGATAATGGATAATTGATAGTGTGTCCTTCAGGTGTTGACAGTTGACCGTTCACAGTTGACAGGCCCTTACATCGAAAAGCCCGCCGACCATTGAACTGTTCTCCTGTCAACGGTCACCCCGTCAACTGCCAACCAAATCAACTAATCAACCCTTCAACTCTCCTCACACTTTCCGGCTCCATTTCAACAACAACTGCACCAGTTCTTCCTTGCGGCGGCGGGCCACGTCCAGCAAAGTGCCGTTGGTAAGTACTACCTGTCCGCCCTCGCCCTTGTTGTATTTTTTAATAGCAGCCAAGTTCACCAGCGAGGCATTGTGGATGCGGAAAAATTGGTCGGGCGGTAAAATGTCTTCAAACTCCTTAAGGGTTTTGGAGGCCAGTAAAGGTTTTTCGTTGCTAAGGTAAATATGGGTGTAATTGCCCGTGGCTTCCAAATAAACAATGTTAGCAATATGGATGATTTCCAGTCCGGCTTGGGTGGCCACGGCAATACGGGCGGGGGCCTGCTCCTTGGCAATCAACTGTTCCAATATAGATAACTGGGCCGTTTGCAGTGGTTGTTGCCGCTGTTCGTCCACCCGGCCCACGGCCTGCACAAGTTCCGTTACTTCCACCGGTTTTACCAAATAGTCCAGCGCACTGTGGCGAATGGCGTTGATGGCGTATTGATTGTAAGCGGTGGTGAAGATGAGCGCAAAATTTTTCTGCGGCAATTGTTGCAGCATGGTAAAGCCATTCATGTGGGGCATTTCGATATCTAAAAAAACCACATCGGGGCTGTGCTGTTCAATGGCGGTTATGCCTTCAATACCGTTGGCACACTCGGCTACTACTTGCACTTGTGGGCAATGGGCCTGCAGTTTTTTGCGCAGCGATTCCCGGCTGTTTTTTTCGTCGTCTATGAGTATTGCTTTTATCATGCTTCTTTTTTAGTGTATTTAACCCCTTGCAAATCCTGTTGGTTAAAAACCATTAGCCTTGCCAATACAGAGTCTGCTTCACTTTCGGCACAGAGCCTCACCCCTATCCCCTCTCCAAAGGGCGAGGGGCAATCACGAAGACCGAAGCGGCCCCTTCGAAACAATCTGCACTTTAATCTTCGCCACCCCTCTCCGCAACGGAGAGGGGCAGGGGGTGAGGCTTTTGTCACATATTGCTGTCATTGCCCTTTGATTGTTATGCACAAATTTTTCTCTCCGCTTGACAAATTTTGAGGCATAATCTTGTCCACCCTTGTTTGTTGCTACAACGGGCAACACCGTATAAAGGATGCACCCCCTTGCCCCATTTACACCGCCAACCCAATCTCCACCCTCGTACCCGTCGCATTTCCATCCGCATCGTACAAATCGGTAATGGTTACATTGCCCGGTGCGGCATTGAACAGTTGTACCCGTTGGCTGCTCAACCGCATACCATAACTATTGTGGCCGCTGTTGTTAAAGGCATTTAGCTCCGCCGATTTTTTGCGGCCAATGCCATTGTCTTCGATGGTAAACAACAGTTGCTGCCCTTGCAGTTGTGCCGTAATGCGCAGCAGCCCCTCATTGTCGTAGCGGTGGCGCAACCCGTGCTGGATGGCGTTTTCCACATAGGGCTGCACAATCAACGGCGGTATGCGGTAGTGGCCGTTGAGCAATGCCTCATCGGCTTTTAGTTCGCAAGCAAAACTATGACTGGCCCGCAACTGCTCCAGTTCAACGTACAACCGCAGCGTGTCCCAATCTTTCCAAAAAGGGATTTCTGCTTGCTGGCTATTGTCCAACACACCCCTTATCAGCCGGGCAAATTTGTTCAGCCAACCCGAGGCATTGTCTTTGTCGTTGTCTTGTATAAAATTATCAATACTGCTGATGCAGTTGAAAATAAAGTGTGGGTTCATCTGCGCCCTCAAGGCCATCATTTCCGTTTCGGCCATCTGCTGTTTCATCTCGGCCTGGCGGCGGATATTGCGCACATGCCGTTTTACAAAAAACAAAACCACCATGGCCGTCAATAATAAGGCGAGCAACCAAAACCATGGCCGCAACCACCAAGGCGGAACGATGTTGATGGAAATCCTTAAGCGATTGTCGGTACCCTTTTGCCGCAGTTGCAATTGATAATTACCGGGGGCCAAATTGCTAAAGTTGAGCATTTGTCCTTTTTCTACCGGCAGCCAATTACCGCTGTTGTTCAGTTGGTATTCAAAGTCAACCGTTTCGTCGGTAATGGCACCCACTTGCAAACTGATATTGTTTTGCCCATGGCTTAACCGATATACGCTGTCGATATCAACGGGCTGATTGTTGATGCGGATGCTGCGGAGGTAGAGCGGCACTTCGGCATTGCGCTGTGGCAGTTGGTTAATATTCCAGTGGTAATAATAATTGTTGTAGCAGGTGTACATATCGCCGTTGGCAGATGCCGATAAAAAAGACAGGCCTTCGGGCAGGTTTTGGCCGTCGCTATAATTGATGAATGTGCCCGTTTTCATGTCCATCCGCACCACCCCTTCTATCGTAACCACCCAAGGGACTGCGGTATTGTCCAACGCCACAAAAAAACAGTTGTTGGAAGGCAGGCCGTTTTGCCGGGTGTATAAAGTAAAAGAGCCATTTTGTGCCTGGTAGTGGTACAGGCCCTTGGCCACATCCGTTAGGTAAACATTGCCCGCCGCATCGCCGGTAATGCAGGTGATGTCGGCCAAGGGACCATTGGGCAGCAGCCGGAGGTGGTGCTGCATTTTGCCCGTGGCAGGCCAATATTGATAAAGCCCACCGTGCTCCACGGCCACCCATAAGCATTGTTGCACAGCATCGTAGTACAAGGCCGAATACGCTTTTTCCTGCGATGGCGGAATAAAGGACATCAACTCCGTTTTGCCCGTAGCCCGATCGTATTGGGCAATGCCCTGCCCCCGCAGCCGTATCCAAATATGGTTGGCGCCATCGGCCACCATGTTGCGGGCCGTGTAAAAATTGGTGGCAAAAGCCTTGGTGGGCAAGGGCAGCGGAATAGCTTTTAATGTAATGGGGTCAATGGCAAAAAAAGCTTCTTCGGTAGTAAGATAAGCGAGGCTGTCGGCTACCTGCAACCAACCGGTAAACTCACCTTCGATGGGTTTTCCGTTGGCCAAGCGAAAGGGCGTAAATGTTTTGGATGCTACCTGCCATATCCCTATCTGCGATTGCAAGGAAGCGCTCAACACCAAATGGCCGGGCCGTTGCTGCAGGGGGTATATTTTGTTGATATAGCTAAGGCCTTCAAAAGGCACTGCTGCGGCCATCCAGTTTTGTGCCGGCTTCATCAGGCGCAGCCCTTCGGCACTGTGCAGCCAGTATCGGTTACCATCTTGATAAATATTGTTGATGGCAAAGGATGCCGCAGGCAAGTGCTGTAAAAATCGACCTTGCGCCGCATCAAACAAAGCCAGCCCATCCAATGCCGCAAACAGCAAGGTGTCGCCTTTGTAATCGGTAGTACCATAAGAGCGGTTGTAGCCCGCCACCGAATTCCAACCGTTGGGCGGTAGGTACTGTTGCCATTTATTGGCCTTGCCATCATAGCACAAAATACCGCTGTTGAAAGTGCCCATCCAAACACGGCCCTGTGCATCGGTCCGGCTGATTTGGCAACCGAAATAATCCGTAACGCCAGCGAAAGGGTGCCATTGAAATTGCCGGGTAGCGGTATTGACACTGTACAAACCATAGCTGGTAAGCACCCACATTTCTTGCGGCCCCTTGGGGTACAACGATAAAATGACCACCCGTGCATGGTTGCCATCGGCGGGTTGGTGCGTGGCGGCAAAATCGGCCCAACCGGAGCGGCTGAACTTTTCGGTGGCAGGATCAAAAAGGAGCAGCTCGTACCAAGTGCCTACCCATAACTTGCCATCATCGGCCTGTTGCAGGGCACAGAACCAGCGGCCACATTTGCCCAAACTGCTATCGGGGTAATAGTTGCTAAACTGCTGTTGTTGGGGATGGTACAAACTCAGTCCGCCGATGGAGCCGACCCAAAGGCGCTGCTGCCGATCGATGTGGAGTGCTTGGATTTCGTTGCTGGCCAATGAACGGGGTTGCTGCGGATTGTTGTAAAAGGGATCAAAAGCATTGCCGTCAAAACGGTTGAGGCCATTGCGAGTAGCTACCCATAAAAAACCTTTTTTGTCTTTGGCAGTGGCGGTGATGTAGTTGCTGCTCAAGCCTTCCTTGGTGGTATAGGCGCTAAAGCTATAAGGTTGGGCTGTTGACAAGCAACAGGTTGCACTTATAAGTAAAAACAACATTAACCGCATATCAACAAAGTAAAATAAAAATACTGCTTATACCATTGGGGGATATTTCAAATTTTCTCTTTTGCCATTTTTCGAAGTTGCCTCTTGTGGTGGCTTTTCCACTTTTGTCTTGATACAAAAGTGGAGCAAAAAATCAAGCCTGCCTAGCCGTCAGGCAGGGCTGCATAAAAAAGCCTAAAAATTGAACCCTCGGGCTAAAGAAAAACAAGCTCAATCTGTGGTACAAAATCTAGCTTTAGTAGGACTTACGGGCCAATAACACTGCCAAGCTTCAGTAACAACCGTTTTTCTTTTGCGCCCTCAGCTTCAATTTTCTTAACGGCTTTTTTATGAGGCCGTACCGAAGCGGAGGTTCAGAACCCTAACAATTCGATTGTATCGAAAGCGAAAATTTGAAATGCACCCTGTATGGTAGGTATTATTGCCGCCCGCCTATTTCATACTCTAAAAAATGTACCAGCGTTTGTTCTTTAAACAGTTGAATGTAGTACAAACCAACCGGCAAAGGGTATTTGGCTACATCAAACAGTTCGTTGCCCGCTTGTGCCACCATCTTTGTCACCGCTGCTTGCACGGGGTTGCCCCATTGGTCGGTTATCCTTATGGCATACTGGCCACTGTCGGCATAAAAAATTTGGTATCCCCCATTGGGCAGGCGGTTGATGTGGCCATAAGGAAAAGGCGCACGGTTGCTGGCTTTAAGCACCAGCCGTTCCATGGATACCGGGTCGGTAAGGAAGGTTACCCGCAAAGGCACACCTACTGTACCGCATGGTGCATTGTATGCCCTAAAGGCATTGTTTTCCGTTACCGTAAAGCCATCTTGCAGCACCACTTCCGTTTCGCCACCCACGGTGATGGCCGTACCGTTGCCGCCCTGTACCGTTGCATCAGCGGTTACAAGCGTGGCTTCATACAATTTATTGCCCGATACAACACCCGTAAGCGCAAAGTTCGCCGGGCAGGTGTTGGTGTATAAATCAGTAAAAAAATTACCGTGCCCAAATGTGATGGCCATTAGCCGGTTAAAGGTTTGGTTCACTTTCAAGTCCTGCACGGGTGTGCGGGGCAGTCCGTTAAAATAAGGGCGCCAATCGTTTTGTCCGGCCGGCATTACAAACACACCGGCATCGGTTCCCACATACACATTGTTAGCGGCATCCAGCACAATGGAATGGCAGGCCAGGTTGGGCAAGCCGCCCGATACATTGGTCCAACTGGCGCCCGCATTGTTGCTAAAAAAAACTTTTTGACCAGGCGTGTAGCCACCCACACAGGCATAAATGGTGCCCGATACGGCATGTGTGGCTTCCACATCTGCTATGGGCATACCGTTGGGGTTAAAGCCTGCGGTATTGCTGATAAGCGTTAGCGTAGCGCCGGAATTGTCGCTACGGTACAGCGCACCGGTATTGCCAGTGTATATGCGGTTGGTGCTGCTGCGGCAGGTGGTGAGGATGGTGGTACAGTTGATAATACCGCCCGAACTGTCCCAATTATTGCCACGGTTTGAACTGCGGTATAGCTTTCGGGCACCGCCTAAGTAAATAACGTTGTCATCATTATAACTACGGGCAAGGATGGGATAAAAATTATTGAGTATACTGTCTGCCACCGGCGATATGTAGGTTTGGTTTACACCGGGGTTGGTGGTACGGTATACACCGCCTGTGGCAGCAAATACAATATCGTTGCCATTGGTTTGATTAATGATTACGCCACCGCCATCACCGCCGCCGATGGTGCGGTAATTGTTGGAAGCAATATAACGGTGTACGGTACCATTGTCTTGCGTACCCACACAAAGCACGGCCGGGTCGCTTTCCAACCAATCGCCATACACACTGGCCGTGGTGTGCATATTGCTGGAAATAGTAACCCAGTTGATACCATGGTTAATGCTTACAGAAACGCCCCCATCGTGGCAAGCATACAAACGATTGTTGAGCGGGTTATAGCTAAGTTCGTGCACATCGGCATGCACATAGTTTACATTGTTGTTGCCATTATTATGTATCCACCAGCTTGCCCGGCTAAACGTCATGGGGTTGCTGTTACCGTTGGTGCTGCGCCATATCAATACACCGCCCGAAATCACTTCCTGCTCATTTGTAGGGTTTACGGCAATCGCCAGGTCGTAGTTCGATTGGTCGCCATTGCCCGCACCATTTATATCAATATTTAAAATATTAGGAGTGGTGCACACTCGGGCAAAGCTGCCGCCCTCGTCGGTACTTTTAAACACACCTTGGTACATACGGTTGGCGGGTACAATATTTCTGTCCGACCCGGCCAATAGATAAACTGCGTTGCTATTGGCATTGGTAACCGCTATAGCGCAGCGGGTATTGCCCACAATATTATTAATGGCGCTGCCCGTCCAAGTGTCGCCGCTGTTGCTACTTTTAAAAAAATAATTGCCCCCATTGCTAAAATTGGTGGCATAGATTACCGCACCCACACCATCGGGCTTTACCTCAATGTCGGTAAAGTTGCCCAACTGTTCATTTATCCAAGTGTTGCCGCCATTGGTACTGCGAAAAATACCTTGGCTGGTAGCGGCCAAAAAAATACTGCTATTGTAAGGGTGCTGCATCAGTTTAAACCCATAAATGCCAGATGGAAAACCGCTGCCGCCAAAAGACAACACCGTTTGCCAGTTAACCCCGCCGTCGTACGATTTGATGATACCGGTGGAGTTTTGCACCCATTGCCCCCGAATGCCATTAACACCATCGCCATCACCGGTAAGGGCTAGAATGATATTGGGATCAGTACGGTCAAAGCTAAGACCACTGATGCCCATATTGGCCAAGTCGTCATTAAGATTGTACCAGTAGCTGCCGCCATTGGTGGTTTTCCAAATGCCCCCTTGCGGCGATCCGGCCAGGATGGTGTTGGCATCTGTTGGGTGAAACGCAATACAGTTGATGCGGCCAACCCCATCGGAATTGCTGGTGGCGGTATAGGTAACGTCAAAAGGGCCCATGGATGTCCAGTTGGCCGTACCCGATAGTGGCGACTGCCGGGCAGCCGGGCTTTGGTTGTACCGCTTCCATTCGGTGGCTATCAGGCTATCGGGGTTGGCGTACAGGTTGCCGTTACCATCTACCCGATGCTCGTTTTGCATGGCCCAGCGGTACCAGAAGTGCATTTCTTTTTCTTTGGTGGCTTCCCCATCGCTCTTTTGTGCCGCATAATGGTTGCGTACAACCTGCATAATCGCTTTTAGGTTGCGGTTGCCGCCAATTTTTTGTTTTAGTGTAAGCTGGGCCCTTGCACTGCCGTAAAGCACCAAGGCAAGGCACAGCGCCGTTGTTGTTCTGTTCATACTCTTTTTTTACAGCCGCTGATATACAATCGTTTCATATTGGTTGGTGCAAGTCATTTTATTGCCCACAAAACTGACGCTATGCGTTTGGCCTAAAGCAAAGTTGGTGGCCGATACCGTTAGTTGGTTGCCCTCCAGCTTCCACTTGGTTTTGCTGTACAGCTTTTGCTGAATGTTAATGTACTTCTCATCGCAGCCGCTATTGGCCGCATTGAGGCGCCAGGTACCATCAGCATTTATTTCGTACACAATTTTGTCCGCACAGGGCCTTTGTTTCAGCAGCGCGGCATGGCTATCAAATTTTACACCATCATATACGGAAGTGTAAGAAAGCCGCTTCCATTTGCCCACGGGAGTTTGTGCGTTTGCGCTACCCATCAATATCAGTACCATTACAAAAAGGATTGCTTTTTTCATGATGTGGAGTTTGAAAAGTTTAAGGTTTAAAGTCTAATGTTTGAAGTTGAAAGCTGCGAGCTTTGCCTCGCCATTTGAAGGCTAGTTGCCAGTTGGTTTTTGTACCAGTTTTTCCAATGCCTCAATCTTTTTGTTGGCTTCAATCAGGTACAGGGTTAGTTCCTCAATTTTTTCCATCATTTTGGTTTGCATGGCGCTAATGTCAACCCCTTGCTTTTGCAGGGTGGCTGCTGGTGCAATACCCGGTAAGTGTTTGTGCTGTTTGATGTAGCGTTCCACCTCGGCCAATGGCTTTAACCGGTAGCCCTTGGCAAACACATAATCGGCCCAGCCCGTATTTACCCGTATTTCCTTGGCCCTTATTTTACCATTTACGCTTAGTTTGTAAAAGGGATCGGGATTGGTAGTGCCGATGCCCACGGTGCCGCCATAGGGGTTAATGGTAAAGGGCCTTGTGCCAAATTGAAAGGTAATGGGCGAAAATCCGGTGCTTTGTATGCTGCCGCCATCTAAAATAAGGCTCTGGTTATTGCCGTCTACATTGGTAAGGCTTAGTGCCCCGCCCGAAACGCCCAATAGGCCATTGGCCATCGCATTGCCCTTGGCTGACATATTGCCGCCCACCTCCAGTTTTGCAGAAGGATTGTCTACACCAATGCCCACATTACCCGTACCACTAATAAACATCCGGTTGGCGTTGTTGGTATAAAAGACAATGGGCATATCACCTGTGGTACCCAACGAAATGGTGTTGCCATTAACCGGTCCACCCACAAAGGCATTAAACTCGGCTGTACCGCTAGCGTTGCGTATGCATAGGGCGGTGGTGTAATCGGCCGTTTGCAGGGTGGCTTTGGTACCCACATCGGGTATATTGGTGCCAATGGCCACTTGCCCCAGGCCGGTAGCATCGTTGATGAACACATTGCTGCTCGCCTTGCCGCCACGGATATATACATCCTCGTTGGCACCATAATTAAAATGCGTAATATTTTCGGTACCCCTTATGGCCAATGCACCTTGGCTGCCGCCCGCCAGATCGGCCGCCCCCACTTCCAGCGTATGAGTGGGGTTGCCGCTGCCCAGCATGCCAATGCCCGTGCGTTGAAAGTTTTGCCCGATAAAATGGTAAATATTGGAAAAGTAAGCCGCATCCAGGTTTTGGGTTTTTATGCGAAAGGGTTCGGCATCCGTATTGCCGATAAAGTTGGCAGCCGTGTTGCCGCTGTTGCCCAGCAGGCCCCAGCCACCGCTAACGGTCCCGCCGCCGGGCTTGTTGTTGCTCAGCACCACCCATTTTTGTTCGGCCCCGTCAAACAATAGGTTTACAATGCCCCTGTCGGCAATGGTAATATCCGCATTAGCCCCGGTAATGATCTGGTTGTTGGCGCCGGCCGTTGCATCCAAATGGTTGAGCTGCATGGTAAAACCGCTGCGGTTGAACAGGGTAACCAACCGGCCCTCCACCCCCTGCATCAGGCCCGCAATGGTAAAGTCGGCGGTGGGCCCGGCTATGCGGTAAAAACTAAAACGGTTGTTGTTTACGTCTAGGGCCAAGGTGGTACCGTCGGCCACCACGAGGTCGGCACTGCGAAAAATCACATCGCCATACACATCCAGGGCCGCCTGTGGTGTGGCAATGTTGATGCCCACGTTCTGCGCCTGCGTGGCCCAACTGACCAGTAACATTAAGCCGCCGATGATTGCTTTGTACATAATTGGTTTTTTATGGCTGCAAAGTAGGGAGCGGGGCGGTACCATTAGTGTGACAGTTACTAGGTGGCGGGTGTGGGTGAGTGGGCGGGAGGTGAAAGGTGAGAGTTGAAAGGTGAAAGTGGATAATGTGAAGTGAAGAATTAATAGTGAAGAATGAATAATGGAGTGCGACCCCATGGTTAACTGCTATTGTTAACCCTTCCCGGCCAACGACTCTCCGGCTGCCTTCCTGTCAACCGTCACACTGTCAACTGTCAACTTTTTTTCCTCATCATTTGAGCCCTCCCCCGCATCATTTGCTACCCTTTCGACCCCTCAAACCATGTTTTGAGGCGGTTGCGGTATTGGGTTTTCGCAATTTTGAACCTCATTAAAAAATTGAAAAATGAAAAAAATGATGTTCCTCGGCTTATTGATAGCAACCCTAGCCAGTAGCTGCGCCCTTACGTCCAATACCACTATTAAGCCCAACGACAGTTTTGTGCTGGGCAATAACGAACATGGCAGCTTTAAGGTAAAACTGCAAAATATGGGCACCCAAACCTTGGAAGTGTACCATGCCCCCATTGCCGGTGGCCGGCACTCGGGCCAAACGGTGAAACCCCAACAGCGGGTAACGGTAAAAGTAAGCAGCAATACCGCATTGGTAATCGCCAACGCTTCTGCCGATACCGCCTCGGTAAACCTAAAAGTAACCGGCGATGTGGGGCTGAGCATGGGGTACAAGCAGTAAAGGTTGACGGTTGACAGTGGACAGTTGACAGGCGGGGTGTAGGCGGGGTGGGTAGAGGTTGGTGGTAGTTGATAATGGATAATTGATAGTGGATAGTGTCCATGACTCATGACTTGCCTGTCAACCTTCATCTGTCTACTATTCCTGGGGTACGGGCCATTCGCCCAACGGACAACGAATAACGGCCAACGCCATTCCTCCTGCCTTCCCGTCAACCGTCACACTGTCAACCGTCAACTCGTTTTCTGTCCCAACACTTTTTGATAAACACGGTTTTCCAGTTGGGTTTCGGCCAGTTGCTGTTGCAGGGCGGTAATTTGCTGCTGCAATTGTTGGGCTTGCTCCACGGCGGCGGCAGTGGGCTGCGGCGCAATGGGAAAGTCCATGGCCAATGGCTCAAAAAAATTGTACTGTAGTACCAGCCCCAGCTTCCACAGCAGGGCGGCGTGCAGGGTGGGTTGGCGCAGCATACGGGTAAGCGTGGTTTGCGAAACTTGCATGCGGCGGGACAGTTCGGCTTGGGTCACCAATTGCTTGTCCATCACCCGCCGCACCATTTGGCCCGCATGGGGCATGGGCTTACCAACAACTTGCTGCATTTTTTGTAAACTGGGCATAAAGGATTGTTTTACAACAAAAATAGGATGCCAGATTTAAAAAATATGTTAAAAAACATAGGCGCTCCTAGCTAAAAGCTAAGTTGTCCTATCTATATAATAGGATGACTTATATAATAACTAAGTTGGCCTAGCATATATATACGATGAGTTAGCTTTATCATAAGTACACCTATCTTTTTACTAAGTACGCTTATCCAACAGATAAGACAGCTTATGTAAAACACAACACTACCTATCTAAAAGCTAAGCCCACCCATCTTAAAGCTAGGTCCGCCTATTGGGGAGGGAGGTGAGCCTAATAAAAGGATAGGCGCTGCTTTTTGGAGTTGACGGTTGACGGGAAGCAGCGTCATTCAACTGACTGCCCTCATCAGTACACCGTCAACCTGCCTTTGCTTTCCTCCTGTCATCTGTCAACCCTTCCCCACCCAGCCTACTGTCCCATTCATCACTCGTCATTCCTTCATTCGTCACTCACAACTTGCCTTCCCGTCAACTGTCAACCCTTCTCCGCCCAGCCTACTGCCCCCAACTCATCACTCATAATTCATAACTCATAACCTGCCTCCCCGCCTTCTTCCCCCAACTATAACCCATAACTCATCACTCATAACTATCTTCGCCCCATGTCCCTCCAATACGGCATCAACATTTTACTAGAGCAGGCCGCCGCCTACCGGGGCCAGCGCCTGGCATTAATTACCAACGATGCCGCCCTTACCGTGGAGGGAAAGCCCGGCAGAGCCGCACTGCTCCAAGCGGGGTTTAACATCGTTCGCCTCTTTGCCCCCGAGCACGGCCTTACCCGCACCGGCGACGACGGGGCCGCCCAGCCGAACGGAACCGATGCCCTTACCGGACTGCCCATTGTAAGCCTCTACGGCCACCAACTAGCACCCCGTGCGGAAGACCTGTCGGATATCGACACCGTACTGTTCGACATACCCGATATCGGTTGCCGCTTTTATACTTATTTGTGGACGATGACGCATGTAATGGAAGCCTGCGCCCTTTACAACAAACCCCTTGTTGTGCTCGACAGGCCCAATCCAACAGGAGCCCAACTGCACATGGCCGAAGGCCCTTGGCTAAACGAGGCGTTTTGCAGCAGCTTTATCGGCCGCTGGAACATACCCCTGCGCCATTGCTGCACACTTGGTGAACTGGCCCGCTATTTTGCCGCTACCCGATTGCCCCAGTTGCAACTGAGTGTGGTACCGGTAAGCGGTTACCAACGCCACCACAATGCGTTGCTCTATTTCACCTTTGTGCCCACTTCCCCCGCCATGCAAACGGTGCAGGCCGCCCTGCTGTACCCCGGCACCGGTTTGTGGGAAGGCCTCAACCTCAACGAAGGCCGTGGCACGGCCGCCCCCTTTGCCATCTGCGGCGCCCCTTGGCTCAACAACAGGGCTTTGTGCGAACAATTACACGTACCCGGACCGCTACGCATCCTGCCCATCAACTTTACCGCTGCCGCCGGTCCCTACACCGGTCAATACTGCCAGGGGTTGTTGCTGCAAGTAACCGACGCCGATGCTTTTTACCCCGTGCGCAGCGGCCTCGCCCTCCTGCGGGCCATTGCCCAAACCCATGCCGATCAATTGACCGAACGCCCTTACCCCACCGCCGCCAACCCCAGCGGCCGGGGTCACCTCGATAGGTTGCTGGGTCAGCCCGGCTCCTTTGCCCACCTGCTGAGCGGCGAAGATTTTGTTACCGATATAGCAGCCGAATGGGAAGGGATGATGGGGGAATATTTGTTGTATTGATTTTAGGGGACGGACGGCAGTGCAGATGGCGGCATCGTTGTGTCACTCACTTGTACGACATCGCTCTACTGAGCTTTTTTTAAAACGTGTCTTAAAAGCAAATGCGGGGAAACAGCCCTCGTCTATTTTTGCTTCATGGAATTTTTCTTGATGAACGACCAACCATTCACCTGTCCTTACTGTGGATGCCGCTGCATAATTATCGGTGATTTTGCACATACAATTGCCAAGCTGTTGGTGCAGGAGTGTTTGCGATGCAATATTATTTGTGGGGAGGTGGAAGATAACGGATAAAACAATGGAGCCAACTGTTTATATCAACCATTGGAAGCATTACCACGATAGCTTAACACCCGAAACGGCCAAGAAATTTAAAGCCTTGATTGAAAAAGTACTGTGTATTTCCCAATCTGCCTTTTACCGAAAAATCAAAGCCCCACAGCGGTTTCTTACCATTGCAGAGAAGCAAGCCATTGCCCGTATTTATCATTTGCAAGAAACCTATTTGTTTCCAGAATTGGAGGAAGAACTATCATACATCTTTGCCAAAGAGTAAAACAATCATACTATCTTGTGGGGCATAATCGCTGCACAATGAAAGAGGGACAAAAACTATGGACAAGGGATGAATTGATATTGGCCATTAATTTGTATTGTAAAATGACTTTTGGCAGATTAAGCAGCACTTCGCCGGAAATTAAAGAATTGGCCAAATTGCTTGGTAGAACAGCCAATTCGGTAGCCTTGAAGCTGGTAAATTTTTCGAGCCTTGATCCGGCGCAACAGGCAAGAGGCATCAGAGGTATGAGCAACGCCAGTAAGTTGGATAAGCAACTATGGGACGAGTTTAACAACAACTGGGATGTCTCCATGCTGGAAAGCGAGATGCTTTTGGCAAAGAAAAAAAACACTACAATTGAAGAGTTGAATAATATAGATATGATCGACTTGCCCAAGGAAGGTAAGGAAAAACAGAGGCTCGTCAAGGTCCGTGTCAATCAATCCTTGTTTAGAAAGAATGTTCTTGCCTCCTACAACAACACCTGTTGTATTACGGGCATTGATAATCCAGCTTTATTGATTGCCAGCCATATTGCACCATGGAGCCAAGATACAGCGAACCGCCTCAACCCGAAGAACGGGCTTTGCCTCAATGCTTTGCATGACAAGGCTTTTGATGCTGGGTTAATAACCATATCGGCAGAAGATTATACCCTCAGAATCTCGCCAAGGCTGAAAAAGAAGAAAGTACCGGATAGTGTAGAGCGTAATTTTTTAGCCTTAGAAGGCCAGGGTATTCGTCTACCAGATAAGTTTTTGCCAGATAAAAAATTATTATCTATTCATAATCTCTTTTTTAAGTAATTATTAATTCTCAAAGTCACTAAAAGCCCTAACCATGACGTTTTTATTTCCCTGAGACTCGGGAATATGGATAGGTGGTGGTGTTTCCTCTGTTTGAAAGTACTCGGGGATTTTTGAACAAATTCTATTATAATCACACGTGCCACACTTCAAAGCACTAGGTCGTTTAGGGAATTCTTGATTCAGAATACGATTAACAGCCCATTCAATATTGGCAATAGCAGAATCAATTGCTTCTACATTGACAGGAATATCAACCCTCTCTGGTAAGCCATTTTTAGGATTAGCCTTTAATAAGTGTACAGCACCAGCTTTAGCATTTTCCCCTAAGACGATTCGTGACGCATGCGAATATAATTGAACCTGAAGAGATAAGTTAATCCAAAAGAAAACATCATTTTCATCTGGGTAGTCCATCGATTTAAAATCAATAACTTTTGATTCTAAAATTTGACCGTTTTCATCTTCTTTTAATAACAAATCAATAGCACCAGTAATTAGTGCATTGCCTGCTTTTATTTCGAAACTTTGCTCAACTTGCCTGTTCTGTATAAAATCCTGAGGATAGTTTTCCGCATACCTACTAACTATTTCTTTCGCTTTTTCTTTTGCATTTTCGTATGGCCCCTTACGCTCTGAACTGTTAGAGGGGAAAACATGCTTTAGATGAAAGACCTCATCAACAATGCTTTCGGCATCGTCTTTAGATGGCGTAGTATTCGGATAATGTTGATGTAATTTGTTAATAGCGGTATGTGTAGTTAATCCAAATCCAAATAATTCTGGCACCGATGGGCTAAATCCAAGTATTTTCCTATACTTATATTTCATTGGGCATTCCAAAAAATCCTTTATTTCAGTAAAACTTGTAGGCATTGAATTGTCATCAATTCGCCTTTTTTCAGGCACTTTCTGAATGTGTTCTGGTAGGCTGTCTTGATTTGTTACTATATTATCATGTGCAATTCGCAATTTAAATCTAGATGGTTTTTTTGGGTTTTTTAGCCCTGGCTGTATTTGGCTACCCGTTATATATAATATTCGCTCTGCTCTTGTTAGTGCAGTATAAAATAAACGGGCCTCTCCATAATTATCCGTTTTAAACAACCCTCTTTCAAGGGCATCGTTCAATAAAGTATGTGGCAGCCAACCTGAATAACTTGAATTATTCTTTGGAAATCTAGAGTGAATTACATCCACAATAAATACAACAGGAAATTCAAGACCTTTCATTTTGTGAACAGTAGAAATAGTTACTGCATCAGGTCGTGCAACTAGGTCTAAAGTACTCGCATCGTATCCGCTTTCGGCGACATTTGAAAGGAAATTGAGTATATTTTGAAATCGCCAAGAGTCGTCAATACTTACAAACACTTTCTCTACATCAAGAATAATACTACTAAACACTCCAAGATCCCTCAATACATCATCATCAAAGCTTGTTTTATGGACGCCAAACGCATGTAGCAGGTCATGAACTAATTCTTGTGGATAAACTTTTCGTCTTGCCCCACCAGCAGGTGTGTGAATCTTAGTATTCCAAGCGCTTATAACATGTGTTAATGCATTAAAGTCTGCATTTGGAAAATGATTTATTATAGCTGTTTTAAATAGAGCTTTTACATCCTCTCTTGACACACCATCTTCTCTTAACAACTCCATTGTATCACGAAGTATAATAGCATGTGGGCGATTAAAAATACCACCCTCTGCCTCTATTGTATAACCAATTTCAAGTGAACTAAGTGCATTTGTAAATTCAGTATGATGCGGGGGATTTCCACTTCTTGTTCCACCCAAGACAGACCGCATTAAAATTGCAAAATCAGCTTTTGTTAGCCCTCTTTCAATTTCAGTCCCATCATTTTTCTTTTCTATATATTTTGTACCCAATAATTGCTTAATTCTATTTGCTATCCAAATTGCCTCTTCTTCACGATTATCAAACCAAAGATTTCCGAAATGTTCAATATTCCCATCGGAATGAGAAACTGGATTTTTGTTAATACGTAATGCAGCTAGTTCAGCTTTTATAAACGCATCTGCTGTTTCGACTATTGTAGTGGTGCTTCTAAAATTAGTTGCTAATGTATGCGTAGTGGCATTTTGATAACGTTGCTCAAATTCAATGATATTACGAACATCAGCCCCACGCCATCCATAAATTGCTTGGTCATCATCTCCAACAACTAGCAAAGAGTCAATCCTTTCATAGATTCCATTTATTAAAGCTTCTTGGGAACGATTAACATCTTGATATTCGTCCACGAGAAGGTGCCTAATATTTTGCAAGGCCTTATTTATTGCAGGGTCATTTCTTTCAAGAGCTTCTACAACTAATCGTATCATTAACGAAAAGTCAATATACTGATCTGCATTTAATCCATCATATAAATCTTGGAGAGACCTTCCCAGCAATGGATCTTCTTCAGATATTTTTTCAAAGGATAGCAATTCATCATTTGCCAGTTTCCAAGCATTTGAAACCTCCGAAATGACAGCAAATTGTCCAACCTCTCTTTGACTCTTAATATGCTGTAAACCGAGTTTTGGGTACCTCGAAAGCAAATACAGCTTAAGTTTATTGTCGTCTAATACATCAAATTGTCTGTATTTTGCATCCATTTCACCAAGAAGATGCTGGCAGTAGGAATGTATGGTTCCAATGAACATAGCCCCTACTAATGTTGGAGATGTGCCTGTTTTTATTAGCGCATCTGCTACTCTTCTTTTTATTGAGTCTGCCGCCTTGTCAGTAAATGTGAATGCTACAATACTTTCCGGAGGATTATTGTCAGAAATTAGTTTAGCAATTCTATAAGCAAGTGTCCTAGATTTACCAGAACCAGCACAGGCAAGGCATAAAATCTCCTTTGAGTTGTCAACCACGGCGTTATATTGTTCTGGTGTAAGTTCTGATTTCAGAATTTGGTCTATTAGCATCTTAAGTTTCTAGTTTAGGAATGTAAATATAACTAATTTTATGTTTGGAATAACCATTACAATGTATGAAGAGAGGCAAATTTAATAGTGTCGATTTGTTTTCTGGGTGCGGGGGGCTCACGGAGGGAATGCACCAAGCTAAATTTAAAACAAAAATTGCTTTTGAGATAGACGAAGTTGCATCAAGGGCATATCGTTTAAATCATCCAACTACTGATGTCATAACAAATGATATCCGCAAAATTTCAATTGCTGAAATTAAAAGAAAGCTGAATGGAAGTAAAGTTCATTTGCTTGCAGGTTGCCCCCCATGTCAAGGCTTTTCAACAATGCGAACTTTAAATAGGCAACAACCTGTCGAGGATGAGCGTAACAGCTTGATTATGGAGTATATAAGATTAGTAAAAGCGTTAATGCCCTATACAATTATGATGGAGAATGTACCCGGCCTTGTGAATTATGATTTATTTAAAAAGGCGATTTCTATTTTAGAAAATGAGTTAGGTTATAAAGTTGACTATGAAGTAGTCAATGTCAAGGATTATGGAGTGCCGCAAAGTAGAAAAAGATTGGTGTTAGTAGGCTCAAGGCTTGGTGAAATAAAAGTAGCTAAGGCTCTTAATAAAAAAAAGACAGTAAGAGACACTATTGGGCATCTGACTGTTCCAGACAAGTCAAGAGACCCTCTTCATAAAATTTTTCCTACACATACACCAGAGGTACAAAACAGAATTGAAATGACTCCTAAAAACGGTGGGGGCAGAAAAGATTTACCAATTGAGTACCGCCTAAAATGCCATGAAGGAGAAAATGTAGGCTTTAATGATGTTTACGGAAGACTTAGGTGGGATGATTATTCAACAACCATTACCGGGGGGTGCCTAAATCCATCAAAAGGGCGGTTCTTGCATCCTGAACAAAATAGGTGTATTTCTGCAAGAGAGGCATCGTTGCTTCAATCTTTTCCTGCCAAGTATAAATTTCCAACTGATATTTCCAGAGGTAGGTTGGCGCTACTTATTGGAAATGCACTGCCGCCAAAGTTTAGTTACATTCAATCAGAAAACATTAAAAATCATCTGATTGAACATCTGAAGGGGTAGTACCTATTTTGAGTTAAAGCCTCCGATTAGGCGAAAGCCGATAGTTAACACCTTGGCGCATCAATACGAAACGATTATCCATTTATACGATGATGAGGTAGGGGCATAAAAAAAGCTAAAAAATTCTTTTGCCCCCGTGCCAGTACTGGCAGCACCCAACTCGAATTGAGATATGCAGGCTCAAAACTCTTTAGCAATGCAAATATAGCAAAATATGACAAAATGTGATATTTTCAGCCTATGGTCGTGATGAAAGCAATATCATATTTAACACCTTGTAAAAATGCCCAACCGAAACAAAGGGGTGTGCTAAGGCCTGCCATTTGTTGATATTGGCAATATCGGCACCCAACTCTTTTATGGGTATTTATGGGTATTTTGTCAATTTATGGGTAAATATGGGTAATTTTATGGGTATGAATATCGCTTCACTCAACATAACGCCTGAAATTTTGGCCCTTATTGCCGCCATTGATGAGTTCAAGGGGGCATGGCGGGCCCTTGGTCAATTGGCACCAGAGCAACTGAACGCTTTGAAAAAAGTGGCCACCATCGAAAGTATCGGCTCCTCTACCCGTATCGAAGGAACCAAATTGAGCGATGCGGAAGTAGCAATTTTATTAAGCAACCTTTCCATCAACAAATTTACCACAAGGGATGAACAGGAGGTGGGGGGATATGCATCTGTTATGAACCTAGTGTTTCAGCACTATGATGATATTCCCTTGTCGGAAAACTATATCCAGCAATTTCATAGCGAACTGTTGCTGTACAGCGAAAAAGACAGTTGGCACAAAGGGCGCTACAAACAATCGCCCAACCATGTAGAAGCGTTTGCACCGGACGGCAGAAGCTTGGGTGTGGTTTTTGAAACGGCATCCCCTTTTGAAACGCCCTTACGGATGGAGCGGCTCATTGCTTGGACCTATCAATCGTACAATGAAAAAAAGGTCCATCCGCTTTTGATCACAGCCATATTTGTGGTGGATTTTTTGGCCATTCACCCTTTTCAGGATGGCAACGGAAGGTTATCGAGGGTACTTACTACTTTTTTGCTCTTAAAATTTGGGTATGCGTATGTGCCCTTTAGTTCCTTGGAAGCCGTGATCGAAAACAGCAAGGAAGGCTATTACCTAGCACTTAGGCAAACACAGGGTACCATCCAATCGGAAAGGCCCAACTGGGAGCCTTGGGTGGTGTTTTTCTTGAAAGCGCTCCACCAACAAAAGCAGCGGCTGGAAATAAAACTGGAAAGGGAAAAAATACTCATGGGCCAACTGCCGCCCCTTTCTTTGCAAATATTGGAACTCGCCCAATCGAGGGGCCGTGTTACTATTAAGGATGTTGTTACATTAACAAATGCCAATCGCAATACGGTAAAAAAACACCTAGAGCAATTGGTAGCTAAAAAACTGTTGCAACAAAATGGTAATGGAAAAGGTACTTGGTATGCCCTGATTTAAATGCATAATCTCCTGTACCTAGATTGACTTCTCAGCTATTTTATCGCATTGCATTTGTTGCTACTCATGCACTCTCCCAAAAAAATATTTGGCCACTATTCATTAATTATCTTACTTCGTGTTTTATTAACACTAAGTAAAATGAGCAAAGCCCTTTCAGCATATCCCCAGCCCTCGGTTACGGTTGACTGTGTGGTGTTTGGTTACGATGGTCAGCAACTGTCCATACTGCTCCTCAACCGGAAGGAAGCCCCCTTTCAAAACAAGTGGACACTGCCCGGTGGCTTTTTGCATGTAAACGAAGGCTTGGAAGCTTGTGCCGAAAGGATACTATTGGCCAAAACCGGGCTGCGCAACCTTTTCATGGAGCAATTGGCCACTTTTGGCAATGTAGATCGGGATCCCCGTGGGCGGGTACTTTCGGTAGGCTATTATACCTTGGTGAACCCCCGCAAGTTCAACTTGGTAGCTGGCGAAGCGGCCAATGACGTTAACTGGTTTCCCCTTGCCAAACTGCCCGCCATGGGTTTCGACCACAAACATATTTTTACCGTGGCCCTCAACCGGCTGCGGGCCAAGCTCACTTACCAGCCCATTGGGTTTGAGCTATTGGAGAAAAAATTTACGCTTACCGAATTGCAGCAACTGTACGAATGTATTTTGCAGAGCAATATCGACAAACGAAATTTCCGCAAGCGCTTATTAGAAAGCGGTATCCTCAAAGCCACGGGGCTTAAAAAAACCGGATTGAAAAACCGGGCCCCCGAACTGTTTGAGTTCAACGAAACCAACTATAAAAAATTAAGCAAAGAAGGTTATCAATTTAAAATTTAAAAAAAATGAAGACGTTACCCCTATTACTGAAAGATGGTTATAAAGTAGGCCACAAGTTTCAATACCCAGATGGCACTACGCTGGTGTATGCCAACCTTACCCCCCGCAAGTCGAGGGACGAACAATTGGATGCCGTGCTGTTTTTTGGCTTGCAGTATTTTATTAAGGAATACTTACTGAATCAATTTGATGAGCAATTTTTCAAACGCCCCAAGGCCGAAGTGATGGCGGCTTACCAACGGCGCATCAACAACTATTTGGGCAAGGACAGCATTGCTTACGATCATATTGAAGCCTTGCACGACCTGGGTTACCTGCCACTGGAAATAAAGGCCTTGCCCGAAGGCAGCCTCGTTCCCATGCGGGTGCCGGTACTTACCATCAAAAATACATTGCCCGAATTTTTTTGGCTCACCAATATGCTGGAAACCTTGCTGAGCAATATTTTGTGGAAGCCCTGCACCAGCGCCACCACGGCTTTTCAGTACCGCAAAGTATTTATGCAGTACGCCCAAGCAACGGTGGGCAGCGACTTGGGTTTTGTAGCTTGGCAAGGGCATGATTTTTCTTTCCGTGGCATGAGCGGTGTAGAAGATGCGGTAATGAGCGGTGCTGCCCACCTGTTGAGTTTTACCGGCACCGATACCATCCCCGCCATCGACTTTTTGGAAACCTATTACGGTGCCGATTGCGAGGCGGAACTGATCGGCGGCTCGGTACCCGCTACCGAACACAGCGTGATGTGCATGGGTACGCAGGATGGCGAAATAGAAACCTTTGAGCGGTTGATTACACAAGTGTATCCGTCGGGCATTGTTTCGGTGGTGTCGGATACCTGGGATTTTTGGCAGGTGATCACCGAGTTTTTACCCCAACTGAAAGACAAGATTTTGGCAAGGGATGGCAAGCTGGTGATACGGCCCGATAGTGGCGACCCGGTAAAAATCATTTGCGGCGATGCGGATGCAGCACCGGACAGTCCGGCCCACAAAGGTGCCATTGAATGTATGTGGGAAACCTTTGGCGGCAGCATCACGCCCATGGGTTACAAACTGCTCGATGGACATATCGGCCTCATTTACGGCGATAGCATTACGCAAGAAAGGCAGTTACAGATATTGGAAGGGCTGAAACAAAAAGGTTTTGCCAGCTATAACGTCGTATTGGGTATCGGCTCCTTTACCTACGAATATGTAACCCGTGATACCTTTGGCTTTGCCATGAAAGCCACGTATGGCGAGGTAAACGGCGAGGGGCGGGCCATTTTTAAAGATCCTAAAACAGACGATGGTACCAAAAAATCGGCCAAGGGCCTGATTGCGGTACACCAAAACGAAGCCGGCCAATATGCCTATCAAGACGAATGCACTTGGGGGCAGGAACAACAGGGCGCATTGAAAACGGTTTTTTTAAATGGACAGTTAACGGTGGAGCATAGCCTAAGCGAAATAAGGGAACGGGTTATCACAATGATCGAACAACATGCAACAGCGGACATTATATAGACCGATAGGGCTGAAGGAATTTGAGCTGATTGCCGCATCGGGGTTTAGGGCTTTTCCGCCCCGGCTAAATTGGCAGCCCATTTTTTATCCGGTAATGAACGAGGCTTACGCAAGGCAGATTGCATTGGAATGGAATACCAAGGACGCATTCTCTGGCTACTGCGGCATTGTTACGGCATTTAAACTGCCAATGGCATTTTTGCAGCGTTACCCGGTACAAACGGTAGGTGGCGATATTCATCAAGAACTGTGGGTGCCAGCCGAAGAACTGGCTACACTGAACCAAGCAATCATCGGAACCATTGATACAATAGCGGTGTACACCGGAGAAGGGTTTGTAATGCCCGAAGCTGAAATGGCTGCTGCTGTACTAAAAAAGTTTATACAATGACTAAAAATATCATTTGCCAAAAAGGCGATATCACCACCATCACCGCCGATGCCATCGTAAACGCAGCCAATAGTTCATTGCTGGGCGGCGGTGGCGTAGATGGTGCCATCCATCGTGCCGGCGGTCCGCAAATTTTGGCCGACTGCATGGATATTCGTAACCGGCAAGGCGGCTGCAAAACCGGAGAGGCGGTTTATACCACTGCTGGCAACCTGCCTGCCCGTTATGTGATACACACCGTAGGCCCTGTATGGAACGGCGGCAACAAAAACGAAGCGGCCTTATTGGCCAACTGCTACCGCAACAGCCTCATCATTGCCAACGAACTGAAACTGCAAAGCATTGCCTTTCCCAATATCAGCACGGGCATCTATCATTTCCCCAAAGAGGCCGCCGCCACCATTGCGGTAGCAACGGTGAAGGAGTTTATGCAGCAGGATAATCAACATTTGCAAACCGTATTGTTTGTTTGCTTTGATGAGGAGAATTTTAATTATTACAATCAACTATTGGGGTAGGAAGCGATATCGAAATAGAACTGAGATTTATTGAGGAGAAAGGCACGAAAATCAGTGTGCCGATGTTAAAAAAAGCGAAAACTAAACCATTAAGGCATTAAGGTTCATTAAGTTTTTCTTGCTGCTTTGCACACGCTTAGGATAGCAAATAAAGTTGGTTGCAGTGTTTCAAGGCTTTCTTAATGGTTCAAAAAAAATATAAACCATTAAGGTTCATTAAGTTTTTCTTGCTGCTTTGCACAAGCTTAGGGTAGCAAATAAAATTGGTTGCAGTGTTTCAAGGCTTTCTTAATGTCCTTATCTCCTTAATGTTTCAAAAAAAGCGAAGCGAAAGCAAAAAAAATATTAACAATGACAGAAAAAGAAAAAAAACATAAAAGTAAATTCCTCAGCTTCGTGCTGCGCCACCACCCCGAATTGATTGGGCTGGCACTGGACGAAAACGGCTGGGCCGATGTGGCCACGCTGCTGCAAGCCGCTACTACCAAGCAGGTACACATCACCCCCGACGAACTGGCCGAAATTGTGGCCACCAATGATAAAAAACGTTTTATCTTCAACGTCGATAAAAGCCGCATCAGGGCCAACCAAGGCCATACCATCAACGTGGATTTGGCATTGGAGCCGATGCAACCGCCGGATATATTGTATCACGGTACGGTGGATAAATTTATGGACAGTATCAGGGCGCAGGGCCTGCAAAAAATGGAGCGGCACCATGTGCATTTGAGCAGTAACTTGGCCACGGCGCAACAAGTAGGCGGCAGGCGGGGCAAGCCGGTGGTGCTTATGATACAGGCTGGTCAAATGTTTGCCGATGGCCATGTTTTCTATCAGTCGGAAAACCAAGTGTGGCTAACAGATGCAGTGCCGCCAAAATATTTAGAACAATGAAACAAAGTTTTGCCATCGGCGATATACACGGGGGTTTAAAGGCGCTGGACCAATTACTGGGCCTACTGCCCCTGCAAGCCAATGACCGATTGATTTTCTTGGGCGATTATGTAGATGGTTGGTCGGAGTCGGCCGCCCTAATCGATCGGCTGCTGGAATTGGAGGAGCAATACGACTGTATCTTTTTACTGGGCAACCACGATGCCTGGTGCCTGCAATGGCTCAGAACCGGGCAAACCGATCCACTCTGGTTGAGCAGCGGCGGCGAAGCGACCATCGCCAGTTATGCCAACGTAGATGCCGCCACCCGTGAGCAGCACCTCTTGTTTATGGAGCAGTTGCGTCCTTGGTTTGTGGATGAAGACAATAACCTGTTTATCCATGCGGGCTTTTGCTCCCTGCACGGGCCTGCACACGACCGCTACGAAACCAATTGGTACTGGGACCGTACTTTGTGGGAAATGGCCATTGCCCTCAACCCGCTGTTGACCAAGGACAGCCCTTTTTATCCCAAACGGCTCCAACATTTTAATCAACTCTTTATCGGCCATACGCCCACCACCAATTACGGAGTAACCACGCCCATCCATACAGCCAATCTTTGGAACGTGGATACGGGTGCGGCTTTTAGGGGAAGGCTAACAGCAATTAACACACGTAGTTTTGAGTTTTGGCAATCGGAACCTGTGTACAGCCTTTACCCCAACGAAACGGGCAGAACCAAATAACGGATACAACATGCATACCATCAATTTTATCAATCCTGCACTTTCCTCTATTCCCTATCAAGTAATTAGTTTCCCCGATGGGCAGCCGCATATAAAAATTGATGTGTCGGCCATTGATGTTAGCAATACAGACTGTACCATCTATGCCCGCATCAGCAACCCAACAGATTTATTATTGGTGTTGATGGCCAAGGAGGTATTGTACACGGCGGGGCTGCGCCGCTTTAGTTTATATATTAGTTATTTGATGGCAGCCCGTATGGACCGTACCATGGCCAATGGCGAGGCTTTTTCATTAAAAATCGTTGGTCAGGTTTTGAACACGGGCGGCTTTGACTGCATCAAAATATTTGATCCGCACTCCGATGTGGCACCTGCCGTGCTGCAGCATGCCCAACCCATCGACAATATTACTTTTGCCAAACAGGCGGTTGCCCATTACCGCAGCGAACATGCTTTGTTGCAGGATGCCGACGTTTGTTTGGTTTCTCCCGATGCCGGGGCGCTGAAAAAAGTGTTGAAAGTATCGGCTGCCCTCGGCGGGTTGGATGTGGTGGAATGCCTAAAAGTAAGGGATGTAAAAACCGGTCAACTGTCGGGTTTTAAAGTATTCGACGAAAGCCTCACGGGCAAAACCTGTTTTATTGTAGATGATATCTGCGATGGTGGCGGCACGTTTATCGGCATTGCCGCCATCTTAAAAGAAAAGGGTGCCGCTGCCGTGGTGCTGGCCGTTAGCCATGGCGTGTTTAGCAAGGGTACCCAGTTGGCCAATGTGGGGCATCTCTATACCACCGATTCGTACAAGGCTTTGGCCAGCGTCGAGGGGCTTACGGTGTTTCCGGTAATGGATTTTTTGCAATAGCCCATCATCGCTTACTCACCCTATACAATACATGCTGCCCGTTTTCCTTTTTATGATAGTACAAGCTGCGCTGGTCGGGTGCAATGGTGGTCGCTTCCACAAAGCCAGTAATGGTAGCAATCCTTACCGGTGGGCCAAAGGGTTCGTTAACATGGGCCCGGCTACTCCGCAAAATAATAGGTTCCGAGCTGGCAGTAACGGGTAGGGACAATCGTGTAAAATAAAACTCCAATTGATCGGCCGAAATACAGGCCGCATATTCCAGCGCATCGGTATTGATGTTTTGCATCAGCGCCGCACTGTTGGGCAGTCGCTCAAAGCCTGTGTTGGTTTTACGGGCCATTACCAAATCGCTCGTTAAGGGTACGGGGCCACTACCAAATGTGCCATCCACAAAATAAACCGTTTGCCCATCGGCACTAATTTCCACATCAAAATTCAATTGACCGGGCTGTAGTAGCGAAAGACCATCGGCAATACGTACATCGGTTACAACCCCATTGTTAAACCGGCCTTGGTAAATGGTGGAAAGTGTAGTGGTATAGCTGCGGATGGATACAAAATAAAAATTGCCCATCGTATCCATGGTGGGCACGCCTTCCAATTCGGGGGTATTTACGCCGAAGATTTCGCCTTGATAGGCAAACATCGAATCATTGGTTTTGGTGGCCCAATGCAGGTTGGTATTTTCCGGTGCCGCATTGAGGTTGTTGAAAAATAACAAACTACCATCCCTGCTGATAAAGGGCTCCATGATATGGCCGCTGTAACCGGTTACCTGCACCGGAGTAGGTGGGCCAAAAGCCTGGGTTACCGGCAGCGGCTCGGGGGTGTTGGCCGTTTTGCAACCCAACAATATCACAATTGCTGTTATAAAAATAATACTATAAATGCCCTGCTTTGTCATCACCCATAAATATAAACATTTGCTGCAAGTGCAGCAAGGGGCTTGGTTCAGATTGTAATACAAATTTTCGCTCTTATCACTATTTGATGTTGTCTCTGGTGAATCATAAATCCTTCGCAGGCCCCTGTCTGGTCTTTGACCAACAGGTTGAAACACTTATCTTTTTATCTTTGCGCATCAACGAGGTTACCTAATAGCCCTTTGGCAAAATGTAAAAAAATTATGGAAACGGCAGTACAAAAAACAGATGCACAGCTCATTCAAGAAAATACCGATTATGTATTGGGTATGTACGACCTGTATCAAAACGATGATGAAATAGCCGCGGCCCTTCACCTAAAAGGCTTGCCCAGTTATATTGTAGCACAGGTTTTGCACAATATAAAACTACCGGCCTATGCCAAAAGGGTGCGGCAGGGAAAGCGGTTGATGATTACGGGTGCTACTGTTGTTGCCATCCTGTTACTGATCGAGTTTTTATTGCGCAGTTTACCCGGTGCCAATACTTTGATGGATGGCAAAAAGGTAGGAGAGGGAATGTTGAGGGGCATTTTGCGGGCGTATGGCGACCTTTTTCATTTGGCAATGGTGGTATTTTTTTTACAAGCCCTTGTTGGATTAAGTGTGTACAGAAAATATCGTCGGCTTTTAAGGCAAACATCATAAAGCCCAGCAATGCAGTTGCACCACCGGGCTTTACATTTTATAACCCATTCTTAAAACTCTATTATCAACCCCACCGAAGGCGTTACAAAAGGATCGTCGTTTTTAACCCTAGTGGGGATACCGTTGCTGCCATCTGCTTTGATGGGCTGTCCGTCGGTGGTTTCAAAACCGGTATTGGTAGCGTTGCGCTTAAAAGTATATTCGGGCACCGCAGGGTTTTTGGCAATATACCAGTTGGTAACATCCAAAAATAAATCGATGGTGACTTTTTTAAAGTTCCACTTTTTATCAATGCGCACATCACTGCTGTTGTAGCCATTCAAGCGCTGGCTGTTCAACCTACTGTAATCGAGGGTACCGGTACCTTGGCTCAAAAAGTTAAGGCGGGAAAGGGTTTCGTCAAACGGTGTAAAGGGTGAACCACCTTGATAGCGGAACTTCAAACCCAGCTCCCAGTTGCGGGGAAATTTGTAGCCCCAAGTAATGCTCAACAAATGCTGGTTGTCCCAACTGCTGGCGATGTACTTGCCATCGGCACCGCTGTACAGGCTGCGATAATAAGTGTACGACAAAATACCAAAGAAGCGTTTGGTCAATTTCTTTTGCACAAAAAACTCAGCACCATACGCTTTGCCATTGCCATTGGTGGCCACTGCTTCGTTGCCCAGCAGGGTAAAATCGGTACCCAAGTTGGCCAGCGAAATACCGTTACGGAGCGATACGGGCACATTGCCATATTGCTTGTAAAAACCTTCCAGTGTAAAACGCAGGCCATCATTGGGCAGGTACTCCACACCGGTAGTATAGTGCGTACTGCGCTGATATTGGGCATTTTTGTTTACCAAATTATTACTGTTGTCGGCAAAGCCCAAAATGGTATAGTTGGGCAATTTGTAATAAATACCAACCGAGCTGTTCCAGGTCCATTTATCGGCCAATACATAACTAAAAGAAATGCGGGGCGATAGGGTTTGCAGCCCGTTCATGCCCTCCTCGGTAAACGTATTCATATCGGTGCGGATACCGGCACTGATGCCCAAGCGGTTATCGGCAAATCGTTTGCCAGCCTGTACAAAAGCACCCAAGCGGGCAAAAGGATCCAAAGGACTTTTGAAATTAACCCGAACCGCTGGTTGCACAATATTGCCAGCCCCATCTTGTATTTCTTTGCGGATGGTATTAAAAGTGGTATTGGTGTAATCGGCCATTTGCACCGAAGCACCGTATGCCAACTTCCAGCCATTGCGGTTTTTGTTTACATCAAAGCGCAGTTTGGTTTCCACTTCCGCACTCACCACGTCCAAGGTTTTATTGGCGGCCGTGGGGTTTTGGTTGTCTTCGTACTTTTCAATATCGTTGTTAAATGAAGTGCGGCTCAAAGCCAGGTTCCAAAAACCATTGCGAATATTTTTCTTAATAGCCGCCCCAACCGTATAGTTCCATTGGTTTACCAATACATTGGAATTGATGGTGTACAATTTTTCGGGCGTTGCCTCTTTGGGCGCTTCAAACCTAAATTCGTCTATGGCACCGATTGCCAAAAAAGTGAGTGTGGTTTTGGGGTTGAGCTGGTGGGTAATTTTGGTCTGGAAATCCCAGTAATTAGGCCGAATGGGCAAGTCGATGGCCTTGAACAACAGTTGCAGATACGAGCGACGGGCCGATGCCAAGAAAGTGGTTTTTTTGTTTTTGCTCAAGGGGCCTTCCAAGGTAAGGGCCGCTTCCGTAGCGCTCAGCCTAAAATTGCCCTGAAAAGCGTTGGGGTTGCCGTTTTTTTGGCGGAACTGAAAAACGGAGCTCAGCGCATTGTCGTACCGGGCATCAAAAGCCGAGGAGCTGAGTTTTACATCTTCAATAAAACTTACGTTCAATATGCCCTGGGGGCCGCCGCTGCTGCCCTGGGTTTGAAAGTGGTTGATTACCGGCACTTCTATCCCATCCAAATAAAACACGTTTTCGTTGGGGGCACCGCCGCGGATGATGATATCGTTGCGAAAAGTACCGCCGCCGGGGCCACCACCCACACCTGGCAGGGTTTGGATCACTTTGCTGATATCGAAGTTGCCGCCGGGGTTGCTTTTGATTTCTTCGGAAGTGAGGCGCTGCACACTCAGGGGCGTTTCCAAGGTAGCAGCCCTTGCCGTACGCCGGCCAGCGGAGCGCACCACCACTTCGCCCAAGGCGGCCGTGGCCTGCTCCAGTTCAATGGTGTATGTATTTTCGTTACCGCTGTTGATAACGCTGTTGAAAATGGTGAAGGGTTTGTAACCCACCCGGCTTATAATAATATTGTGTGTTTTTACCGGAATATTGGCCAAGCGAAATTTCCCCGCCGAATCGGTAACGGTGGCCAAACTGGTACCCTCTACTTGTACGGTGGCACTGGGCAAAGCCAATTGGCTGTTTTTATCTATCACCGTGCCGGTGATACTGCCGGTTTGCTGGGCTTGTAGGTTGATGGTGCACAAGAAGCCAATAAAAGTTGCTAATAATTTCATGATATGAGAAAACTATGTTTGCCTTAATAACAATGTATTAGCGTTATTGTTCCGCAAGAATCGATTTATTCGGTCACCTGAACTGTCGGTTAATGATGACTATTGTTGGGCCAACAAACTATCCACCGCCGCAATGGCCTGTTGCAGCCGCTCGTTGCTGGCGCCTTTTATTTCCACCCAAGGCACCGATTGGTTTTGCATCATCGTTTTGTAGATGGCAAATAGTTTTTCCCTCGTCGCCAAATCGGGATATTCCCGTAGTTCATCCTTCACCCAAGCTAGGTCGGTATTGCACAACAAATACAAATCGTACTGGCGCTGGGCCAATTGCTCCTCAATCCAAGGATGCGTTTTGCCAAAAACAAATTGGCACCATACTTTCATCACCTGCATATCAGTATCCATAAATACAGGAATTGGGTATTGGGAATTGGGTATTGGGAACCCGTAACTCGTAACTCGTAACTCGTCATTCGTTATTCCTAATTCGTAATTTTCAATGGCTTTTTCCTCCAACCGTATCTGTCCTTGGGCAATGGTCAACAAATCATCATAGCTATAGTCGGTTCCATGCTCCAACAAATATTCCCGGGCATATTCCCTTACCCAAATGGTTTTGTAATGCGCTGCTAACTGACTGCAGAGTGTGCTTTTGCCGGTACTTTCCGGCCCGATGATGACAATTTTTTTAAGCATGCTTGCCACGATATTTCTTGTGCCATTCTATCCATCCCATAATGGCGAGTATTAAAAAAACAAGGTATTGAAAGCTGGTAAAAACCGCTCCTTTTGAAAAATACAACGGAATCGAAGCTAGGTTCGTAAGCGTCCACCACATCCAGTTTTCTATTTTTTTCCTTGCCATTTGCCACATGCCCGTATAGGCCGTGGCCGATGCAAAGGAGTCGCCCCAAGGCACGGTACTTTTGGTGTATTGCTTCAATACAAAAAACAATACGGCCCAAGCGATGATGAAAAACCCGATGCTGATGGTCCAATCTTTACGGTTATTGGGACTGATTTGCAATGGCTGACCACCGTTGCTTTTTCTCGTCCATGCATACCAACCGTAAATGCTCATGGCGGTATAGTAAAAATTGAGACTGCCCTCGGCATACAATCCCCACCAACTGAAACAAAACCATGTGTACAAAGCCGTATTGATGATGCCCGTTGGGTAAACCAGAATGTTTTCCTTACGGCTGAACAATACGCTGACGATGCCAAACACCACTGCTACAAACTCGAGCGGCTTGGTTTGTTGTAGGCCAATTGTAAATTGTTCGTAAAACTCCTGCCAGTTCATACCCAAAGATAACCCTGCCGCATTAAAAAATGTGGTAGCTTCGCTTACACTTCAAATATTAAAATAGATAATATGAAACGTAATGCAACGGCCGTGTGGAATGGCACCGGCAAAGAAGGTACTGGGCACCTCACCACCCAAAGTACCACATTGAACAAAACACAATATTCTTTTAACAGCCGCTTCGCCGAAGGCGTGGGTACCAATCCCGAAGAGTTGATTGCGGCGGCACATGCGGGCTGCTTTAGCATGAAACTAAGTTTTGTGTTGAATGCAGCAGGTTTTACTGCCGATTCAATTGAAACCAATTGTGTTATTACATTGGATCCTGCGCAGGGTGCCATAACAGAATCAGCGTTGAGCGTTACCGCTACGGTACCGGGCATCAGCGCCGAGCAGTTTGAGGCTTGTGCCGCCGATGCCAAGGCCAATTGCCCCATTTCTAAATTGCTCAATGCCAATATTACCATGGAGGCGACCCTAAAATAAAGCTCATAAAAATATAAACCATTAAGAAATTAAGGGTCATTAAGTTATACTTGGTAAGCTTATCGCTTTAGAGAAAGCCCAACAACTCAGATCAGGCTTGTACATAAAGGCCTTCTTAATGTTTCTTAATTTCTTAATGTTTTAAAAAAGCAAAGCGAACGAAAGTAACGTTTGTGTATATACGCTTTTACGGTTAACGCCCCATATACACCATCAATATCTGTACATCGCTGGGGTTAACGCCCGATATACGGCTGGCTTGGCCAAGGGTGTGCGGCCTTATTTTGGTGAATTTTTGACGGGCTTCGTTGCTCAGCGAAACCAGTTTGTCGTAGTTGAAATTGTCGGGTATCACCAAATCTTCCAACTGGCCCATTTTGGCAACCAGTTCTTTTTCCTTCTCTATATAGGTATCGTATTTCAGTTGTATTTCGGCCTGCTCCAATGTTTCAACATCAAACTCTTTCAAAGCTTGCTGCAGCTTTGGCACTTGTTGCACCATATCGATAAGGCTCACCATCGGTCGTAGCACTATCTGGGCGGCTTTTTGCTTTTGGGTCAATGGCGCTGATTGTACGGCATCAAAATATCCGGCTATCTCTTCGGGTTCTAGGTTCATTTGTGCCAACAAGTTTTTTACCGCCCCCACGCCCATTTGTTTGGCCCGCACCCGATCCATGCGCTCCTGCGAGGCGAGGCCCAAGCGATAACTTTTTTCGGTCAACCGCAGATCGGCATTGTCTTGCCGCAGCAACGTGCGGAACTCGGCCCGGCTGGTAAACATGCGGTAAGGCTCATCCGTTCCTTTGTTGATGAGGTCATCAATCAGTACGCCGATATAGGCTTCGCTCCTTTTCAACACCACGGGTTCCAGCTCCCTTACGGCTTGGTGGGCATTGATGCCGGCCATCAGTCCTTGGCAAGCGGCTTCCTCATATCCAGTAGTACCATTGATCTGCCCAGCAAAAAACAAGTTTTTCACCAGCTTGGTTTCCAGCGTAAACTGGAGCTGTGTAGGCGGGAAATAATCGTACTCAATGGCATAGCCGGGACGGAACATGCGACAGTTTTCAAAGCCGGGAACCAATTTAAGTGCTTGATACTGAACCTCTTCCGGCAGGGAAGTGCTGAATCCGTTCACATATATCTCCACTGTGTTCCAGCCTTCGGGCTCTACAAACAACTGGTGGCGGTCACGCTCGGCAAAGCGGCTGATTTTATCTTCGATGCTAGGGCAATACCTGGGGCCGGTGCCCTGTATACGTCCTTGGAACATGGGGCTTTTTTCAAAACCGGTTTTCAGCAGTTCGTGCACCTCGCTATTGGTATAGGTAATCCAGCAACTGCGCTGTTGCTCCGGCTGGATGCGTTCGATATCCAAATAGCTAAATCCGCTGATGCTGGTATCGCCTCTTTGCTCCTCCATTTTACTATAGTCCAAGCTGCGGCCATCAATGCGTGGGGGTGTTCCGGTTTTGAGGCGGTCGGTTTCAAAACCCAGCGAAACCAATTGCTCGGTAATGCCTGTAGCAGCTTTTTCGGCCACCCGGCCTCCGCCAAAGTTCTTTTCGCCGATATGGATGATGCCATTGAGGAAGGTTCCGTTTGTCAAAACCACTGCTTTGGCCATTATTTCGTGGCCCAGCCCGGTGCGCACACCCGCAACCCTACCCGCTTTCACCACCAAACCGTTTACATTATCTTGGTAAAAATCCACGTTGGGGGTTTGTTCCAGCATTTCCCGCCACTTGGCGGCAAAGAGCATCCGGTCGTTTTGCGTACGGGGGCTCCACATAGCGGGACCTTTGGATAGGTTCAGCATCCGGAACTGGATCATGCTCAGGTCGCTTACAATACCGCTGTACCCGCCCATGGCATCTATTTCCCGTACAATTTGGCCCTTGGCAATGCCGCCCATCGCCGGATTACAGCTCATTTGGGCAATGGTTTGCATGTTCATGGTAACCAACAGCACTTTACTGCCCAGGTTGGCGGCGGCGGCGGCGGCTTCACAGCCTGCATGGCCGGCGCCTACTACTATTATATCGTATTCGGGAAACATTCGGGTGCAAAGATACTTCAGATGGTGGATACTGGATGCTGGATACTTGATACTGGAGGGCGGATACTAGATACTAGGGGCCTAGTATCTAGTATCCAATATCTAGCCCCCAACCCGTTAACGCATGGAATTATCCAAATTTATTGAGAATATCCCTTTGCAACTGTAATTGTGCAAAGTCCAAAAGCCCGATCCAAAACACTCTTTATTAAAGAAGGCATAGTTTATGACCTTGATTAACAGAACAAGGGTTCCACGTGAAACAAAGATGGTACATATCGTTACCTGAACAACACCTTTCATGTCCCGCCAATTCCACAAACTCCCAAACCGGCATTAAAATTATAGTGTTCCACGTGAAACGGTTAGTTTACAATCACTTATTGGGAATAAAGTAGGCACCCAAATATCTATCTTCCATCATTCGCATCGCCTTTACCTCGGCGGGTTTCTTATCCTGGTACTCACACAAGTGCAAGGCTCCGTGAAAGAAAACCCGATGGAGTTCCTCCGTAAAGCTTACGCCATGGGTGGCGGCATTGTCTTTTACCCGATCGACACTGATATAGATCTCACCTGAAACCCTTTGGGGTGTATCGGAAAGGTCGAAAGTGATGATATTAGTATAGTACTCGTGTTGTAGAAAGTCGCAGTTTATCTGAAGCAGGTATGCTTCATCAACAGAAGTAGAGCCCCAAGTACTTGTCCTCCGCATTTCGCATCGCCTTCACCTCGGCGGGTTTCTTATCCTTGTATCCACACAAGTGCAAGGCTCCGTGAAAGATAACCCGATGGAGTTCCTCGGTAAAGCTTACGCCGTGGGTGGCGGCATTGTCTTTTACCCGATCGACACTGATATAGATTTCACTCGAAACCCTTTGGGATGTATCGGAAAGGTCGAAAGTGATGATATCGGTATAGTAATCGTGTTGTAGAAAGTCGCGGTTTACTTGGAGGAGGTACTCATCTGTACAGAAGATGTAGTTCAAGCTGTCCAGCTTACGCTTGCCCTCCTTGGTAAAGATGGCGGCAATGAACCCTTTTAGCTTTTGTCTGTTGGGCAAGTAAGGAGCTACCTCATTGTAAAAGAATTTTACCATTTCATTTCCTTTTTCGTAGTACAATAATAGTATATGATGGGTACTTTTGCATAAAGAAATAAACCAGCGGAACAATAAAGCATGGAGAAGAAACTGAGCGAAATAAAAACGGGCAGCCGGGTGATCGTAAAACGATTTGAAGAAGATACGCTCTTTTTAAAATTGATGGAAATGGGCTGTGTGCCCGGCGAGTCCATTGTGGTAGAGCATGTGGCGCCCTTGGGTGACCCCATCTCCATTTCGGTGGCAGGCTACTCGCTCAGTCTGCGATTGGATGAGGCAGAATTGATTTGGGTGGAGTACCACCCGGCAAGCGATAAAAATACTATTTACTAGCACTATTGGCAAAGATGAAAATTGGGCTTTACTTCGGTTCTTTCAACCCCGTACACAATGGGCATTTGATTATTGCCAGCCATGTACTGAACGAAACGGATTTGGATCAGGTGTGGCTGGTGCTTTCGCCGCAAAACCCGTTGAAACCGTCTGCTAGTTTGCTCAACGAATACGACCGGCTTTTTTTGGTAAACAGTGCGCTGGAAGGGGAAACCCGTATCAAAGCCAGCAGCATCGAGTTTGGATTGCCCAAACCATCTTATACTGTTGACACCCTCGCCTACTTGGCCGAAAAATATCCGCAACACCAATTCAGCGTCATCCTCGGCAGCGATAGCTATAACAACCTACCCAAGTGGAAGAACCCCCATATCATTACCGAAAACTATCCCTTATATATTTACCGCCGACCAGGCTTTGAAGTAACGGGAACCACCGCAGCTAACATTACCATTTTGGATGCGCCGCTGTTGAATATTTCGAGTACCCATATACGTGAGTTGGTAAAGTCAGGCAAATCCTTTCGCTACTTGGTACCTGATACCGTGAAAGAAGAAATTGAAAAAGCGGGCTATTACAGAAAATAGGCAGCTACAACACCAGGCCCAACAGCAAGCAGCCCAGCACAATAAACGGCGGGGGAATTTTGGTAAGCTGTAACAATATAAATGTACCGACCACCGTACTCACTTCCCATAAAAAAGTAGTGTTGAAATCGGTGAAATGAAAATCTTTTAAGAGGTATAAAGTGGCCGCCCACATCAACCCTACTACCACGGCGTTGATACCCTCCAAGGCCCGGAATACAAATACGAACTTTTTTAAATTGTGCCAAAGCGGATAAAAGAAAAGTACCAGTAATGCACTGGGTAAAAAGATGGCCACCGCACCAATGATGCATCCCAGCAATTGCCGCCAGGGCATGCCCGGTTCCCGCATGGCCAACCCGCCCGTAAAAGAGGCAATGGAAAAAACCGGACCGGGTATGGCCCTTACCATGCCGGCGCCCACCAACATTTCTTCTTTAGGGATGCTGATCACGCCGGGGTTCTTTTCCTTGATCCGCTCCGATTGGGGCCGGGCCACAAACTGGTCCAGCATCATGGGGATGAGCACATCGCCACCACCAAATACAAAACTGCCAAACCGGTACGTATTTTCAAATAGGTTGTAGGCCTTACGGTTGGGCCAATCTTGCTTACGGGCCGTTTCGCTCAATATACCGGCAACCAAAAATATTAAAACAAATAGCCATATGTTTGTCCATCGCAACTGCTTTGGTTTTTCCCTTTCTTTATCGGGGATCCGCCTGCTGCTAAAGTTGGTGGCAATACCGCCCCCAATAATGAGCACCGGGAAAACCCAAGGCTGTTTGAAAAAGAAAAAGGTAACCGCCATGGCCACCAACATAATTACTTGGGTGATGAGATTTTTAACCGCAATTTTAAAAGTGGTAAAAGCCGCATATGCCAAAAACCCAATCGCCATCGGCTGTATGAATTGAAAAATACTGTTGTTGAGATTTTGCTTGCCGATGGCCGTGACCAAAAAAGAAAGCCCACCCATTAAAATGCAGGCGGGTAAAATCCATATCAGTAAAGTGAGTACCGCCAGCGAAACGCCGCCCCGTTTATAACCGATCAACGTGAGTGTTTGGGTGCTGGAAGCGCCGGGCAGCAACTGACAGAAAGAGATATATTCCATCAGTTCTTCCTGTGTAAGGTCCCGCCGCCGGTCCACAAAAGTCTTCATCATCATACCAAAATGGCCCTGTGGTCCACCAAAGGCAGTAAGGCTGTGCAACAAAACAGCTTTTAGAAATGGTATATGACGTAACAATGCCAACGGTTCAATATACAAAAAAATAAAAAAACCACTCCATAAAAATGAAGTGGCTATTAAATAAAAGGATGGTTGTTGTTATTTGGCCTCTAACTTGAAGCCGTTGGCCTTTGCAAACTCCCTTTGCTTGGTTTGCGTATCCTGCTCCAACTTTGCCGCTTCCTCGCCGGCGTTCATAAAATCGGTAGCGATTTTAAGCTTCTCTTCTTCAGAGGTAGCCTCTTCGCCCAATTTGATTGTTTGGCTACAGATCTTTTTTACGTACTCAAACTGTGCCAACATGGACCTTTTAAATTCTTCTCCGTTTTTGGGAGCTTCTAAGGCTTTTACCTTGGCGATTTCTTTATCCAATACCTCAATCAGTGACTTGGCATCACCAGCAATTGTTTTGATATCGCCATTCTCACCAATTGCCTGCATTTTATTTCCAAAAGCAACAATCTTGGGTTCCAGTGATTTTTGTACCTCAACCATTTTGTTATTAAAAACCAAGGCACCGTTGTTACACGAGCTGGTTCCAATGATAGTGGCCAGGGCAAAGACTGCTAAAAAAAAATTTCTCATATCTGTTTGTTTTTTGTTTTACTTCTTTAATCCAATTTCACGTAAGCGTTCGTCCAGGTATTCACCGGCCGTTGCATCGTCGTAAGCCTTGGGGTGATCGGCATCAATACAGCTTTCCAAACAGCGGAGGCTCATGCTGCTCTTAGGATGCAAAAAGAATGGAATGGAAAACCTCGATGTATGCCACAACTCCCTCGGCGGGTTAACCACCCGGTGTGTAGTACTGCGCAATTTATTATTGGTAAGCCGTTGCAACATATCGCCCACATTCACCACAATTTGCTCGGGCAGAGATGTTACGCCAATCCATTCGTCCTGCTTTGTTAAAACCTGCAACCCATCGGCAGAAGCACCTACCAACAATGTGATGAGGTTGATATCTTCGTGCTGCTCCGCCCTGATGGCGCTCTTGGGTTCGTTGGTGATGGGCGGATAGTGAATGGCCCTTAGTATGGAATTACCATTGTGTACATATTCGTCGAAATAAAATTCATCGAGCCCCAAATAAAGCGCAATGGCCTGCAACAATGCTTTGCCCGATTTTTCAAAAGCACGGTAAGCTTTTTCAAATGTTTCGTTAAACCCTTCCACTTCCCTAACCGGAATATTCGAAGGATATTCCTCTTCATCAAAATTATCGGCCGGCACTTGGCCATACTGGTAAAATTCTTTCAAATCTGGGGCGTCGCTTCCTTTGGCATGTTCCTTACCAAACGAGGTATAGCCACGTTGCCCCGCTAAGATGGGGTCTTCATAGCTTTTCTTTTGCTCCAAAGGCAAAGAAAAAAACTGCTGTACATAATTATATAAATCAGCGATTAGTTCATCGGGCACACCATGATTTTTAACTGCCACAAAACCCACTTCTTCATAAGCCTTGCCCAATTGTTGTACAAACTCATTTTTTTGGTCCGGGGTGCCCTTTACAAAAAGCGCTAAATCAACTGATGGTATTGCCATATTCTAAATATTCTTTGTTCACCCGCAGGGGCGTTTGTTGATAATTAGTGTATAATGTACAAAATAAACTATTTTACAACTTCTATGCAAGTTAATTTGGCTGCTAATTTCAATAATGTAGAAAAAAAGGTGTTACTGCAGTTTGTCCTGCTTGTGCTGATATGCCTGCTCTTAGCATCCTGTAGTAAAAAAAACCATGCACATTTAAGTAGGTACCAATTCAAAAGCAGCAATGGGCAACCGGATTATGCCAACCTTAACTATTGGGCCGCACACCCTTGGCTACACGATCCTTCCGACAGTCTGCCCAAGGCCTTGCGCCATCAAATACAAAACGATAGCAGTGCAGATGTTTTCTTTTTGTACCCTACCACTTTTACAGATAAAGCAGACACAGGCTGGAACGCTTTGATTGATGATGCAAAATTGAATGCGAAAACGGATTATTCCACCATCCTTTACCAAGCCAGTGCCTTTAACCAAAACACCCGTGTGTTTGCACCCAGGTATAGGCAAGCGCATTATCGTAGCTTTTTTGACAAGAGTCCCGAATCGGTTGCCGCATTTAACATGGCCTATGAAGATATCAAGGCAGCTTTTACCTACTACCTAAGCCATTTGAACAAACACAAACCGATTATCATTGTGGCCCATAGCCAAGGTACCGTACATGCCGCCCATTTGCTAAAAGATTTTTTTGAAGGCAAACCCTTGATGGATCAATTGGTATGTGCTTACTTGATCGGCATGCCCTTGCCCGAAACTTATTTTACTGCGCTCAAACCTTGCCAAGACTCATTGGGTACCGGTTGCTTTGTGGGCTGGCGCAGTTTTAAGAAAGGCTATATTGAACCCGACTTTGTTGCCAAGGAAAACTTCAAAAGTATTGTTACCAACCCCATCACTTGGAAACTGGATGCGGAGCTTGCCCCATCATCACGCAATACTGGCAGTGTACTAAAAAACTTTTCGAAACTAAAAAAAGGGGTAACCAATGCACAAATACATGGGAATGTGTTATGGGTACGGAAACCGAAATTTTTTGGCAACTTTTTGCTCACTACCAAAAATTATCATATTGCCGATATCAATTTATTTTACAATAACATCCGCCAAAATATGGCAGCCCGGATAAGCGCCTACTTACAGTGGCATACACCATAAACTTCACCAATAGTATAGTTATACCAGCTTCGTAAAATTACGCTGCTACTACGCTCCCTATGTGCCACCCTATCATACAGGTATTTATACCTATCCTAAATACACGGTATTATTGCGCTATAACGAATATGAATAAATACTAATCTTTGCTACCTGAACTGGCGCTATCGAAATTGAAACCAACTAACATGCTTGCTAAAACTGAATACTTACAAAAAAGAACCTACTTAACTGCAGAGCCTTATTCTAGTCACTTATTAAACTAAACAGATATTTTATGGCAAAAAAAATTCAACCGCAAAGCCCGGCCGAAGCTAAACCGGCAGCAACTGCAACCTGTCCGCAAGCACAAGATACCAGTGCTTCGCCAGAACCTGCAAGCGTAGTATGCGCAACCAACATTGCTTGTGAAACGCAAGCCCCCTTTTGTCCGCAGAAGGAATCGCAATTTAAGCCACACACCATTGGCCATACAGGCTGGCACACTTGCTTAGCACATACGCAAGATATGCCGGGCTGTACCACTGTAACCAGTACACCCGAAGCGGCTGGCGCAGCACCGCAAGCGGGCACCATTGGCGTTACCGGATGGTACACTTGTCACCAGCAAGGAACTACCGCAGCAACGGTTTGCACACAAGTAAGTTGTACACCACCAACACATTTATTGGGTTGTACAACTGCAACTACTCCACCAGCTGCGGCTGCCCCGCAAACAATCGGTACTTGGTTCCATGGCTGTGGTATCCCACCTGTAACACTTACTTGCCCACAACAGGCAACACCGCAAGCGGGCACCATTGGTGTTACCGGATGGTACACATGTCACCAAGGAACAGCGGCAACGGTTTGTACACAAGTGGCTTGTACACCACCAACGCATTTATTGGGTTGCACAACCGCAACCACTCCACCGGCTGCGGCTGCACAAACAATCGGTACTTGGTTCCATGGCTGTGGTATCCCTCCTGTAACACTTACTTGCCCACAACAGGCAACACCGCAAGCAGGCACTATTGGTGTTACCGGATGGTACACCTGTCATCCAGGAAATACCGCAGCAACGGTTTGCACACAAGTGGGTTGTACACCACCGACGCATTTATTGGGTTGCACCACCGTAACAGCAAACCCGCATACCAACCCAGCTATATGCGGCACAGGCCCACAAGCAGCGGAGCAAGTTGGCCCAACAGGTTGGTACACTTGCCACCAAGGAACAGCCGCAACAGTTTGCACACAAGTAGGCTGTGCACCAAACACCCACTTGATGGGATGTACCACTGTAACCGCAAACCCCGTTACCAATCCAGCCATATGCGGCACTGGTCCACAAGCAGCGGAACAAGTTGGCCCAACGGGTTGGTACACTTGCCACCAGGGAACAGCCGCAACAGTTTGCACACAAGTGGGTTGCACACCGCCTACCCATTTATTGGGATGCACTACTGTAACCGCTAACCCTGTTACCAATCCTGCCATATGCGGTACTGGCCCAGCAGCAGCAGCACAAGTTGGCCCAACGGGTTGGTACACATGCCATCAGCAAGGAAATACAGCAGCAACAGTTTGCACACAGGTAGGTTGCAGCGATGCGCTGGCAGCCCCTTCGCCCACTACCACGGTGGTAGGACCAACAGGTTGGTACACCTGCCATCAACAAGGTAGCACGGCGGCCACGGTATGTACACAAATAGGTTGTGCACCCACCCATTTGCTGGGATGTACCACCGCTACTACGCCTCCACAAGCGGCAGCGGCATCACCTGCGCCAGTTGGTCAAACAGGTTGGTACACTTGCGGACAGGTGCCTACATGTGGTAACGAAACAAAGGTTTTTGCCACATTGATTACGCAACCCTTTACACATTGCGCATGCCCAGCCCCAACCAACTTTCCGGGCTGCACAACGGTAACAGCCAATCCACATACCAGCCCAGCTAATTGCGGAACAATCGCTACGGTATGTACACAAATAGGTTGCGCTCCCACCCATTTGTTGGGATGTACTACCGCTACCACACCGCCTCCGGCAGCCGGAACCATTGGTGTAACAGGCTGGTACACTTGTGGCCATGCGCCTACTTGCGGACAGAATACACGCATTGTGGCAACAACTTATACGCAATTAGGTTGTTAACAGCACACATAGTGTATTGATTAATTAAATTTCAGCTAACGGCAACCGCTTTATAAAGTGGTTGCCGTTACTTTCGTGTACAAAACAAACATAGCTAGGTCACAATGATTTTATCACTGGACAATCTTCACTTTTACTTGTTAGAAAACGGTACGCTGGATACAGCTTGCATTATTGATGGAAGCTATTGTGCATCGCAATCGAAAACAAGGAATATTACTTTTAACGTAACCCGCAAAACCGGTAAAAATCTTTTTATCAAGCAGTTGACACAGTTTGATGCACAAAACAATTATATACTTCAAAAAGATGCGACCTGTCTCTGGCTCATAAAAAATGAACCGGCTTATGCCAACCTCTCGCAATATGTGCCCGATTATTTTGGTTATGATACTGCCAACCAAGTATTGATCACCGAGCTCCTGCCCGAGTCATCCAATTTGGAAATGCACTTGCGCCTGGCCAATGGCAATTTGGATTATTTTCTTGAGCCGCTGGTAACCATATTAAGTGCGTTGCATATACCTTTAACAGATGCATTGCTTGATCTGCCCAGTATGCGGTTTTTTCAAAAGCAAATACCCTGGACCATGAACCTAGGTATGCCCAATTCGGGAAGCCAAGCCGGTAGCTCACCGGTAATGCAAACGGTAATAAACAATCCCGATTATCAAGCGATGCTAAAAGATGCCCGTAACCAATATGAATATACGAGCCTGATACATGGTGATATCAAGTGGATGAATTTTTTGGTGCATGGCGCCAAAGGAGCAGAAGAACTCAGTTTGATTGATTGGGAGATTGCGGATATTGGCGACCCTATGTGGGATGTGGCCGGGATTTTTATGTCGATACTGATGCTGGCTGTGGCCGAAAGCCCTTATCAACCAAAAGATATGAGCCAGTTCCCCATCAATGAACCCATAAAAGCGCTTACGCCTTGCTGGCCATTGATGGCCAAGTTTTGGCATTTGTATGCAGACAGGAACAAGGCGCATATTAAAAATACAGCGGCCTCATTGGAAAAAGCATTGCATTTTACAGGTGCCCGCTTGATACAAACCGCAGTTGAATACAATATGCATCTAACCGAACTCAATCCCAATGCTAATCGCTTGATGCTGGCCTGTATTGCTTTGTTTGAGCACCGCTCTTTTATCCTATCACAAATAAAAAACCTAGGATAAACCAATGGAACCTAATTATCAATCAATCGTAAAATCGATAATAGAAAGCATAACCATCCAATCGGATGATGCTTTTGTTATCAAAGGCAAACAAATAAATGTTTTGCAGCGAACTGCTTACCAACACTGGAACAGGCCCATGCAAAGCTTTGGTGCCAATACTGGTGAAGATGTAAAAAAAAGGGAGAAGTTATTGCTGGAACTTACCGGCCACTTATACAGTACTTTTTATGTATCGGGTAATGCTGAGGGCGAATGGTTTGATGAAAAAAAGCAACCATCCGCTGAAGAAAAGAATGAATTTATGAACACACTTTCTGGTGCCAATCAAAGCACAGAAAGCTGGGACCCTTACTGGACGGTAGCTTCAACGGATCCATCTGGTATTGTGTATGTACAAAAAAATGGCATGCTAAGAACCTTGGTGGCGCATGAATGGAAACCCGAACAACCATTGAACGGTCCCTTACAGGTTGGCGCATCCGTTAGTGTGTTGAACAGAAAAGAACGCAGGGATTTGCAACCCGTATTTTATTATGTATATAGCAAAGCCTATATGCCACAAGGTATATCACTTGGTAGGTTCTATTTTAATGTAGACCCCTCCATGATAGCTGCCTTTATCAAACAGCTCACCAGTGAGATGAACAGGGTGCAAGTACCCTTTTTATTCAAGTGTTTGAACCATCCCTTATTGTATGTACGAACGGATAGTGCCGTGTTGTACATTGAGAAAAAATACTTCTCCATCACGGCAAGGATTTTACAAAATATAATCAGTAACAACCCCCAATTTTTTAAAGCAACGGTACCACTATTTACCAAACCGATAGCCGATGGTGTAGCGTATGCCGAAGATCCCGGCAATGGAAAAAGCTTTGGTATGTTTTGGAGCGAAATGATAGCAGAAGGAATGATAAAAGCACATGAAAAAGGTATTGGCCAATCAGCCTATATACTACCCTTGGTATTGGCTGAATTTGAAAAAAATGGAGTGGCTATAGCACAACCTTATCTACGCAGTAATTCGTTATACCCTTACGATTTTAGTATTTTTTAATAATCAATCTTCATGCAGGAAACACAAACGGATACACTTACCCCACAATTTATGCAAGCCGCTCTGGATGCAGGTTATAGACTTGTACGGGAGGCGATATGGCAAGTGGATTGCTGTAATTGGATTGGTGGCAATGTAGCACCTACGGGCGGACGTTATCAAATAGTAAAAATGGCTTGTTCGGCCAATGTGTACTCCGGTATCAGTGGTATTGCCTTGTTTTTGGCGCAGCTTACACAACAGGTATCAGACCCTTTATTAGAAGCCACTTTTGAAGGTTGTATAAATACCCTTGTTTCAGAAAAAATGGGGCAAGAAAAAATGCCTTATGGATATTATTCCGGACAGTTGGGTGTAGCGGATATGCTCATACAAATTGGTACCATTAAGCAAAAGGCGGCTTGGGTTACAATGGGTTGGCAAATGCTGCAAAAAATTTGTGAAAATCCACCCAGTGAAAATGAATTAGATGTTATTTCGGGTGTGGCAGGCAGCATACCTATACTGCTCAAATATTATCGCACCAAAAAAGAAAATTGGTTGTTACAGGCTGCGGAGAAATGTGGTGATTTATTGTTGTCTAAAGCCCTTAAAACAGATAACCACTGTACTTGGATTACCATGGAAGGAAGCCCTGGGCTAACGGGTTATTCGCATGGCAATGCGGGCATTAGTTTAGCCTTGTTGGAACTATATCAAGTAACCCAAAATAATCAATGGTTGCAAACTGCCATGCTGGGCTTTCAATACGAGCGGCAGTTGTTCGATGCACAACATCAAAACTGGCCCGATTTGCGGCAGATGCCGGGAGCACCTGGCACTACAACCCATACTTGCCAAGAAGCTTGGTGCCATGGTGCGCCGGGTATTGCACTGTCTCGCCTAAGGGCTTGGCAGATTACCGGCGATGCCAATTTTTTAAACGAGGCCCGAACAGCGCTGCATACAACGTACTTGGGCCTTTATCGTTCGCAAACCAATTATTCGCTCTGCCATGGTATAGCGGGCAATGCCGATGTGCTACTCACTGCAGGTCTGTTGTTGCAAGACAATACCTTGGTATTTGCAGCCCGTGAAGCCGGTAGGCTGGGATTGGAAAAATATGCCGCTACGGGATTGGATTGGCCTACGGGTGTAAGCGATCCCAACGGCGCACCGGGTACCAACCCTAACCCCAGTCTTTTATTGGGCCTAGCAGGTACCGGTTATTTTTACCTCCGCTTGTACAATCCGTTTCAGGTACCTACAGTGTTGATGCCTGCTTAATGTTGTGAGGTGTTTTTCAACGAGTATGCATCTTAGTAAACGTATGATTTACCCTTTCTAATACTATCCAGCTTTACGGTTACACTATCATAAAAGGGAAGTATCAAATCGGCATTGGCAAAACGTCCATCCAAATCGGCTGATGTGGGTGTTTTTACCAATAGGGTATTCCATTTTCCTTCCACACAAATATATTTTTCCGTTATCCTTTTGTCTACCTCACCAATCAAACAGTCCTCAATGGCTGTTACCAATTGCTTTCTGGCCGTTGGTTTTACATTTTTCATATTGGTTACATGCATCAGCACCAGCAACTTGTGCCCGTTGATAGCTGTATAGTACTCATACGAATCGGAACTAAGTTCGCTGGTGATAAGCATATCAATACATTGTTTTAACCGGGCCGCAATAGAATCTTTTTTTGGATTGATCAAGCTGGTCATCTTCAGTTTATCTGCCGTAAATTTTTGCTTGTTTACAGAATATTTATCGTTAGGATCGAATTTATTTTTATTACTAGGTGTAAAAAGTAATACCAGTGAAATGATGACCAACAGTAATAATGCCCCTAAGCAACCACTTGCTTGCCACAAAGGTGCCGAGGGTTTGTGCTTGGCTTGCTGTACAACAAAAGCCCTAACCAAATCGGGCGGAAACTTTACACGCTTATAGCTACACTTGCAATTTTTGCATTCGGCTATCGAAACTTTATGCACGGGAAAAAAGGGTATCCAAAAGATATGAAAGTACCTTGAAAATGTACTTAACTCATAACTATCCTTAGCACCGCATTGTTGACAGGTAGTACCCTGCAAGCTGGTATGTGCAATTTTGGAAGCACGGGCCCCATATAAAATAAACATAGTTACAGATTTTTACAAGTTGGTTTTATTAGTTTTTGGTTTAAAGTTATTTAAAAATTACAAACCATACTGCCTACTAATCTCCAGCATCCGGTCGATGGGCTTTTTGGCGGCAATCCGCAGCTCCTCGGGCATGGTGAGCTCGGGGGTCTCGTATTGCATACATAGGTACAATTTTTCCAATGTGTTCAATTTCATGTGCGGGCAATCGTTGCAGGCACAAGCATTGTTGGGCGGGGCAGGGATAAAGGTTTTGTGGGGGCTGTTCCTTTGCATCTGGTGCAGGATGCCCGTTTCGGTAACCACAATAAACTCCTGTGCCGGGTCATTTTGTGAATATTTGAGCAATCCGGTGGTACTGCCGATATAATCCGCCAGCGCCAGTACCGGTGCCTCACACTCGGGGTGGGCAATTACCTTGGCCTGGGGATGCCGCACTTTCAGCTTGGTGATTTTCTCCAAACTGAAAATTTCATGCACCATGCAGGCACCGTTCCACAATACCATGTTACGATGGGTCTGCTTGTTGATATAAGCCCCAAGGTTCCTATCTGGCGCAAAAATGATGGGTTGGTCTGCCGGAAGGCTCTCGATGATTTTCTGGGCATTGCTGCTCGTACAGATGATATCGCTCAAAGCCTTCATGCCGGCACTGCAGTTGATGTAGGTTACCACCAAATGGTCGGGGTGCTTGTCCTTGAACTGCTTGAACAGTGCCGGTGGTGCCGAGTCGCTCAGGCTACAGCCCGCTTTCAGGTCGGGCAGCAGTACTTTTTTGGTAGGGTTCAGTATCTTGGCCGTTTCCGCCATAAAATGCACGCCCGCAAACACAATGATGTCGGCATCCGTTTTTTCGGCCTTTTGCGCCAAGCCCAAGCTGTCGCCGATATAATCCGCCACATCCTGAATATCCGGCTCTTGGTAATAGTGCGCCAGGATGATGGCGTTCTTTTCTTTTTTTAATTTTTCGATCGCCGCAAACAAATCCAAGGTCGGGTCAATCTCAATGTCCAAGAAGCCTTTTGTGTCAACCGCGGCCATTGCATTTTCGATGTTAATATCTACCATAATATGTATTAATACTATATTTATTTAAATAACCCTATTACTATTAGGGGTGTGCATTTGTGGATAGGTTTTTTTACCTACCTATTGCAAAATTAAAAGTATTGTTTTATTAACAGCAATTAACATTCTTATGCACAGCTACTTTACCGTTTACGGGCCATTCTACCGCATTTATGCAGTAGCTGTTAATAACATACCCCGTGGAAAATAAAACAAGGCCCTCCTCCTATTTTGCTGTGGATTGGGTATTGGAAACTTGTGGGTTATTGACACCGCTCCGACTCCGCCGCCCCTGCACCCCAACTTCTCCCCAAACTTTACCTCCTCATTTTTTTTAAAAACCGGCCTTATTAACAGGTTGGGCAGTTTATGCACATGGGCAATGTTTACAAATAAAATAGCCCTTTTTTAACAGGCACTCAGGTAGGGCTTTTTTATAATATATGGCGGGCCCAACCACCTTATTTACCTTACATGTGCCAATATTCGCCTCCAAAACGCCTCCCGATAGCTGGCCAACGCCTCTAAATCACCTACAAACTGCGTAAATACTGCATCGTCAGCGGTTTTCCACAATTTGTTCATATCCCTTTTTACCCTATTTTTGCCGTCCAAAATTTAATTAGAGCAAAATATGCAAATTATTCAGAACATCCGTGAAAAGGGTACCGCTATCGTAATTACGGTGATAGCGCTGAGTTTGATTGGCTTTTTACTGATGGATGCCAATACCGGCAGTAGCAAGTTGTTCGGCTCTTCCCGCTCAACTTCCTTGGGCAAGGTAAATGGTGAATCGATCAACGAATCGGCGTTTAACGAAAAGTTGGCGGCCATTGAGGCGCAAACCGGTAACAAAGCAACTGGTCCGGAAAGCTATAGGCTCCGCCAGCAGGTTTTTGATCAAATGGTAGCCGAAAAAATCTTTTTGGACGAAGCCGAAAAAGCCGGTATCGTGTACAGCCCTACAGAATTTGCTGCTAGCTTGTCAAATCCTGAATATGCACCCCAAATGCTGAAGCAGAATTTTACCGACCCACAAACTGGTGCGTATAATGTAGAGCAGGTAAAGCAATGGTGGAAAGAGGTGAAAAAGAAAAATGCCGATCCCAGGGCGAAACAAGCCGCCAACGAAATCATCGAAACCTCAAGGTTGGGCGGTATCTATACAAAGTATAACTCCATGATGATGGCTGCGGCTTACTATCCTACTTGGTTGCAAGAAAAGGAAAATGCCGACAACAATACTTTTGCCACGGTTACTTATGCCAGCATACCTTATAATGTAATCAGCGATAGCACTATTAAAGTAACCGATCAAGAGATTACTGAATATGTAAGCAAACGCAAGCCCTTGTTTAAGCAAGAAGCTGGCCGCAACATTGCTTATGTATCCTTTAGCGCCAACCCATCGCAAGCCGATACCAATGACACCAGGCAAAAATTGGCTGAAGTAAAAACAGAGTTCCAAGCAGACAGCGCTGCACAGGCATTTATTGCCCGCAAAGCTAGCACACTGCCCTTCGACGATAAATTTGTATTGAAGAGCAAAATGCAAATGCCTTTTAAAGATAGCATTGCCGCATTGCCCAAAAACGGTGTATTTGGTCCTTATTTAGATGCCAACAATTTTGTACTGGCCAAAATGCTGGACATACGCACAGTACCCGATAGCATCAAATGCCGCCATATCTTGATTAAAATTGCCGATGCTCAAAAAGGCCAAATCAGGCCCGATAGCGTAGCCCGTAAATTGGTTGATAGTATCAGGATGGCTATTGCAGGCGGTGCCGACTTTAACGAAATGGTATTGAAATATTCGGATGATGATGGCAGTAAACAACTAAAAGGTGAGTACAAGTTTGGATCTACTGCCCAATTGGTAGATTCATTTTACCGCACCGTGTTTTACGAGCCAGTAGGTACCAAAAAAGTAGTGAAGGGCGAATCGGGTGGTCAACAAGGCTATATCGGTTACCATTATATAGAGGTATTGGAGCAATGGAAACAAGAAACTGCTTACAAAGTAGCTTACTTGGGCAAGGAAATATTGGCCAGCGAAGAAACCATCAACAGGGCCAGCATCAACGCTACCAAGCTTTGTGGCGCTGCCCGTACCAGCAAGCAGTTGGACGAGTATGTGAGCAAGAATGGTTTGAGCAAAATCAGCAACCCAACGGTTGTAAAAGAAAATGATTATATGCTGGGCAACTTGCAAAATGCCCGTGAGCTGATCCGTTGGGCCTTTGGCGCCAAGCAAGGCGAGGTAAGCCCCGAATCATTTAACATCGACGACCAATATGTAGTGGCTGTTGTAGAAAAAATTCAAGAAGAAGGTTTGCCCGATGCCAAAACGGCCCGCCCCATGGTAGAGCAAGAAATCCGCAACCGCAAAAAAGCGGCGGAAATCATGAAAAAGCTCCCTGCAGGTACTACGGTTGAAGCGGCTGTCGCAGCATATGGCAAAACGGTACAAACGGCAGGAGCAGACTCAACCCTTACTTTTTCTTCCATGATGGTAGCAGGTATCGGCAACGAACCCAAACTGTTGGGTGCTGCCTTTAACAAAGAATGGCAAGCCAAACCCTCGCCAGCCATACCCGGTACATTTGGTGTATATGTATTAAAAGTGGCTGGCTATGGCACCAAAGCGGCTACCACTCCAGATGTGGCCCAGCAACAACGCACCATGCGTGAGCAATCGCTCAGGCAGCAAGCAGGTGGCTGGTTCAAGGCATTGAGGGAGCAAGCGGTTATCAAAGACAAGCACAATCCATAATGGTAGTCAACTAAAATAACGAAACCGGTCCTTGTGGCCGGTTTTTTTATTGCCCGGAAATTGGACGCATGCAACAAAAAACGGCGATAACAGGTATTAGTACTAATTTTGCAATAGAAAAAGGAGTGCAGTTATGGCTGAAGTATTTGTAAACAAAGTAGCAGAAAGCGGCATCATTACGCTTGATTTGGAAGATTATTACCCCAAGGACGATATCATGGTTTTTGATATGAAGGATTACCTGTTCATGGGCCTCATATTAAAAGAAAAAGACTTTAGGGAAACCCTCAAAACCATGGATTGGCAGCCCTATGAAGGGAAAACCGTAACCGTTACCTGTACGGCCGACGCCATCATACCCGTATGGGCCTATATGTTGGTAAGTGCCTACCTACAGCCACTGGCCGCCCAGATTTTATATGGAACACAGGAGCAGGCCACCAACCAATTGCTCTTGAACAATATCGCCACCATTGATGCCAGTGCCTATGCCGACCAGCGGGTGGTAATAAAAGGCTGCGGCGAAAAATCCATAGGCGAAGCGGCATATTTGCAAATCACCAACCAATTGAGGCCGGTGGTAAAAAGCATCATGTACGGCGAGCCCTGCAGTACGGTGCCCATATACAAAAGGAAACCATAGAAGAGCGTTGACCGCTATCCGTTGACCGAGGGCCGATGCAATCAAATTGTACACGGTCTTCCAATCCGAACCCTTAAACCCGTTTTATGCCAAGCAAAGAAAGTAGCTGATATAAGGTGCTTTCGGTCAACGGCCAACGAATTACGTATCTCGGCCCACCTCATCCTGCCAATAATAACTAATTAATAATCAATCAATTAGGCAATAACTGAACAAAGGTGAACACCAGTTGGCCTTGTGGCTGAACATGCCCATATCCCATATTTGTACCATCACATAATTAAAAATCTCAAAAAAGAAATTAAATGAAAAAGGTAAAACAAGTTGGTTTGATGCTGATAGCAGCTTTCGCCATTAACAGCGCCATTGCGCAAAAAACAGTAGAAGTAGGCGGTGCACCGATGTACCCTGCCAAAAACATCATCGAAAATGCAGTGAACTCCAAAGACCACACCACTTTGGTGGCCGCCGTTAAAGCCGCCGGTTTGGTAGATGTGCTTCAGGGCGACGGACCCTTTACCGTATTTGCCCCAGTAAATGCAGCATTTGAAAAACTGCCCGCCGGTACGGTAGAAACCCTGCTGAAACCAGAAAACAAAGCAATGTTAACAGGTGTACTCACTTACCATGTGGTAGCAGGCCGCATGGATGCCAAAGACCTAGCCAAAAAAATCAAGGCAGGCGGCGGTAAAGCCATGTTAACAACAGTACAAGGTGGTACCCTTACCGCCATGATGAAGGGCAAAAAAATAATGTTGATGGACGAAAAAGGCGGCATGAGCACCATCACCATTAAAGATGTGTACCAAAGCAACGGTGTTATCCATGTAATCGACACCGTGGTACTGCCCGGAAAATAAAAAACCACCATGTAAACGCAATCAATAATTTTTTAAAAAGTAAATCAACAAAAATGACAAAGAAAAAAACAGCCATTACCCTGTTGCTCAGTGCAGCATTGGCAACAGCGGGAATCATTTACGCAGCGGATCATATTGATACGCCTACCATTACGGGTCAGTCTTCTGATATTACCGATGTGTACGCCTTTCGTGGGCAAGACCCCAACAACCTGGTATTGGTGGCCAACACACAGGGCCTATTAACGCCCGGCTCAACCGGCGCCGCCAAATTTGATCCCAACACAATGATCGAGTTCAACATCGACAACAACAACGACAATGTGGAAGATTTGGTGATACAGGCCATTGTAAAAGATGGTGTGATGAAATTTTATGGCCCTGTAGCCCCATCGGCCACGGGTACCAAAAGTAAATTGGAAGGTGCACAAACCGCAGAAGTAGCCGTTACCGCTTATGGTGCTACCGCCACTGTGGCCACACAAAACAGCATGACAGTTTTTGCAGGCCCAAGGGACGATCCTTTCTTTTTTGACCTTACCCGTTTTAAGCAAGTAATTGCCGGTACGGCCCCTGGCTTCAATAGCCCCGGTACGGACAGCTTTGCTGGCACCAATGTGCTGAGCATTATTGTGGAACTGCCCAAAACAATGTTGAATGCAACAGCAGGTAAAATAAACCTGTGGGTAGAAACAAAAAAGAAAATTTAACCATCACTATAATTAACATAAAAAAAAATACAATGACAATCAATAAAATTTTAACGGCGGTATTGTTGGGCAGTTTGACCCTTGCCGCATGTAATAAAAAAGACGATGTGGTAGCGGTTGACTTTTATGAGCAACAAGACCAAATGGCCCGGCCCGCTATCAATACGGTTTTTGTGGATGCACCGGAAAAAGACAAGTTCAATACCACCGCTCCCTCGGCCATGGGCAGCCAGTTTTCAACCAAGTTCAAAACCAAATTGTTGGCGCTGAATGCGGGCTATACCACCAATGCGCTGGGCCAAAATGCCGATGCGTTAACCGGTTTGTTGGCTACGGATGTACTGAATGTTTCTACTACGGCGCCCACCACCTTTTTTGATGGTACCAATATTTTAACGGGTAGGGCTTTGGCCGATGATGTGATTGACGTAGAGCTGCTGTTATTGTTCGGCGGTCCAACGGGCGCTTCCAATCCTGGTCTTACCAAAGACAATGTGAATGCCAACGACAAAGCGTTTTTAGCGGCCTTTCCTTATTTGGCAACGCCACATTAATAGTAATGTAATTAAGGTAGTGTGTTTTTAGTTAGTGGCAGCAGCCCAAGGCTGTTGCCACTTTTATAAAAAATTTTGCAATGATAAAGAATATAACGGCGGCCTTGGCCATACTGATTTGCTGGTGTGCAACAGGTTGTAAAACGGACAAGCGGGTTACCAACCCCCAAGATTATACGATGTACCTACAAGGCGGACCGTCGCAAAAGTTGGATTACCTAGCAGGCGAAATCAGCTTCTGGGCCAATCGGTTGCAACAGAGCCCCGGCGACTTAAGCAGCGAGATAAAGTTGGCAGGTCTTTATGGACAGCGCTATGCCTACTCGGGCAATATCGGCGATGTACACCGTTCGGATAGCCTGTACCAAAAAGCCAATTTGTTGCAAGGAAAATTTGGCTCCAGCCTTTACCGTGCATTGGCCGGCAACTGTGTTACCCAGCACCGCTTTAAGCAAGCACAATTGTATTTGGATACCGCCTTGGCCATGGGCGACGACAAACGCCTATCGGTACAGCAGCAATTTGATGTTGCGCTGGAATTGGGCGATCGGACTTATGCCAAAAACCTGTTGGGCCAATTGGGCAGCGAAAAAGAACCCCCCTACCTATTAAGGGCCGCCAAATACAAAGACCATGTATTGGGCGATTTGGATGGTGCCATCCAAGATATGGAAAAAGCCTTGGCCAAAATGGAAGCGGAACAAAATGAACCCATGATCTGCTGGGCAAAAGCCAATTTGGGCGATATGTACAGCCATGCCAACCAATTTGAAAAAGCCTATCAATGCTATATAGATGTACTGCAAAAAGACAAACAGTATTACCACGCCCTAAAGGGAATTGCCTGGTTGGCTTTTAGCCACGATAAGGATGCTGCGGCAGCCACCAACATACTCCAATACTTACAAAAACAGCACCCTGTACCCGACTACGAATTGATGCTGGCCGAAATTGCCGCTTTTCAAAACGATGGGCAAACAGAACAACAATACACACAAAAATTTTTGGCCGAAGTTCGGCAGCCACAGTACGGCGGCATGTACAACAAATACATTTTTAACCTGCTGTACGATGAACCCAACGCAAACCAAGCCGCTTTGCAACTGGCACAAACGGAAGTAAACAATCGCCCCACTGCCGAAAGTTATTATTTGCTGAGCAAAGCCTATTACAAAAACGGGCAAACGGATTTGGCCATGCAAACGGCCCAGCAATATGTAGAAAACAAATGCTTTGAACCAGAAGTACTGTATCACTTGGGCCTTTTGTACCAAAAAGCGGGCAACCCATCCAAAGGAAGGAAGTATTTGCAAGAAGCGGCAGGCAGCAGCGTAGAGTTAGGCCCGGTTCAGGCAAAGCAAATAAAAGATTTGTTGAATTAACCACTATCAACGCTCCAGTTATGAAACTAATTGTAACCATTTTTTGCTATTTTATCAGTTTGGCCGTCACTGCGCAGCAAACCATCAGTGGCAAAATAATCGACCGCATAACAGGGCAGCCCGTTGAATATGCGTTGGTGCAATTGCTGCAAAACGGCACCCTACAAGCAGCAGACAAAGAAGGGCAGTTTTCGATAACAGGCTCGCCGGATACGGTGCGCCTGCTCATCAGCGGTATCGGTTATCAAACCCGGCAGGCAGTATTGGCAGCGGGAGAGCAGCCGGTTACCATTGCTTTGGAAAGGGGCATTGTTAACTTGAAAGAACTGGTGTTATCTACTGCACCGCTCAACAACAATACCATTAGCAAAATAGACTTGCATTTGCGGCCCGTAAAATCGGCGCAGGAAATGTTGCGCAATGTGCCCGGCCTGTTCATCGCCCAGCACCAAGGCGGTGGTAAAGCCGAGCAGATTTTTTTACGGGGTTTTGATATTGACCACGGTACGGATATCGCCATTACCGTAGATGGTTTACCGGTTAACATGGTGAGCCACGCACACGGACAAGGTTATGCCGACATGCATTTTATCATACCCGAGCTGGTGAAAAAAATCGATTACGGCAAGGGACCATACCGCGCCGAACATGGCAACCTGAACACGGCCGGCTATGTGGATTTGGAAACGATGGAAAAGCTCCCCAACAATCGAATACAGTTCGAATCGGGCCGCTTCAATACACAACGTGGCTTGGCCATGTTGCAATTGCTCAACCAAACCAAGCAGGATGCCTATATAGCTACCGAAATATTGTACAGCAATGGGCCTTTTGTAAACCCACAAGGGTTCAACCGCTTCAATGCGCAGATGCGTTACAACCGGCAGTTATCGCCCCGAACCAAACTGAGTTTTATGGCTTCGGTGCTCAACAGCAAATGGGATGCAGGTGGTCAGTTGCCCCAGCGGGCCGTAGATGCCGGATTGGTAGACCGCTTTGGACAATTGGATGCCGAAAGTGGTTATACAGGGCGCATCAACGCATCGGTTAAGTTGAGCGGACAATTACGCAATGGCAGTACTTGGCAGCAGCAAGTGTATTACAGCCGCTACCATTTTAACCTATACTCCAATTTTACTTTTTACTTAAATGATAGCATCAACGGCGACCAAATACGCCAGCGGGAAAAAAGGGATATCGTAGGTTATCAAGCCAATTATGCTTTTAAAAATCAATTGGGCAATGCGCAATTTACCACTACACTGGGCACAGGCATCCGCCACGACCAAACCCACAATAGCGAGCTGGCACACACCATCAACCGTAAAACCTTACTCGATCAATTGCAACTGGGCGATATTGCCGAAACCAATGCGTGGGCCTTTGCCGATGAAAAAATAAAAACCGGTAAATGGATATGGAATCCCAGTATCAGGGCCGATTTTTTCCGCTTTGCCTACCAAGATAAATTAATGGGCACCAACGCACAGCAAGGCCGGGCCATTGTAAGCCCCAAGCTAACGGTACAGTATAATGCCAATAAAAACCTGCAACTGTTTGTAAAAGCGGGCAAAGGATTTCACAGCAACGATACCCGTATGGTGTTGAACAGTGCGGCCCGTAAAATATTGCCATCGGCCATTGGTACGGATATCGGTTTTAGCTACAAACCTATTTCAAAATTGTTGGTAAATGCAGCAGTTTGGCAGCTCCGTTCGCAACAAGAGTTTGTGTATGTGGGCGATGAGGGCATTGTGGAAGCAGGTGGCCGCAGCCAGCGCTTTGGTGCCGACCTTAGCCTGCGCTATCAGCTTACGCAACACTTGTTTGCCGATGCCAACTTTAACTGGGCAAGGGCAAGGGCACTGGACGAACCCAAGGGCAAAAATCGGATACCCTTGGCCCCAACCTTTACCAGCACGGGCGGTTTACAGTACCAAGCTTTAAGTGGCTTTACGGGCAGCCTGCGCTATCGCTATATCAAAGATCGGCCGGCCAACGAAGACGGATCGGTAACAGCTTTGGGCTATTTTATCACCGATGCGGCCCTGCAATACACGGGCAAAAAATTTGAACTGGGCTTGGTGGCCGAAAATATTTTCAACACCCGCTGGAACGAAGCACAGTTTGAAACCACCTCCCGTCTGCGTAATGAAGCGGCACCGGTAACAGAACTACATTTTACGCCAGGCAATCCATTTTTTATAAAAGCGACCGTAGCCATTCTATTTTAAACCTCCACTTTGCAACCCTGCAGGGTTGGGTTTAGAAAACGAACAACAAGTGAACAGCAACTGGTATAGGAGATGGACAATGTTGTACATTATGTTTGTATCATTAAAAAAAAGCAATGGAAAAAAATAAACAATCTCTCACAGAAAGCCTTTTTGCAGCATGGAACAACCACGATGTGGAACAGATTTTGGCCCATTACGCCGATGAAATAGTGCGCCAAGACCTTACCTGCCAAAATATTTATACCAAGGAGCAGTTAAGGCAAACGATAATACAATATTTGGCTGCTTTTCCCGATATCAGTTTTGAAGTGGAAAAACTGGTGGAAGAAAAAGAACAGTTGGTGATTTGTTGGAAAGCCATGGGCCATCACAAAGGAAAAATACACAAAATACCCGCTACCGGTAAGCATATCTATTTTAGGGGCGTATCGGTACTGGAGGTTACAAACGGAAAAATAGCAAAAGTGTGGTACCTATGGGATGAAGCCGGTATGCTGCGCCAGATGGGCCTGCTTACCGAGCTGCGCCAAGCTGGGTAGTTAAGATGTTGCGTATAGCAAAGGATGGTTGAAACGGTTCTAAGCTAGGGGTTTTCTCAAAATGAGGAAGCCCCTTTTTTGTGCATAAATAAACACGGCCTGTGTTTTGCTATGCTAAGACCCAAAATAACATTCAAACATTTATGGCCTGCCATTGTAATACATCCAAAAAGGAACAAGGCCGCCAAATAGTAAAAAGAAATCATGCGCAAAGTAGTAATAACGGGTATGGGGGCCATTACGCCCATTGGTAATTCGGTAGCAGCCTACAGCCAGGCTTTGTTCAACGGTATCTCGGGGGCTGGGCCCATTACCCGCTTTGATGCGCACCGCTACAAAACCCGTTTTGGTTGCGAAGTAAAAAACTTTGATGCGCAACAATACATGGATAGGGCAGAAGCCCGTAAAATGGACTTGGTTTCGCAATTTGCCATGGCGGCTGCCGTGCAGGCCATCGAACAATCCATGCCCCACCGGAACGGCATCGACCCTACCCGCATCGGTGTTATTTTAGGGACCGCCAACGGTGGCCCCAGCACTTACGAAACACAGGTAAAACAATTTGCACAAGGCGATGGCAGCCCAGCTTTTACCCCGCATTTTATACCCATGATGATGGCCAATGCGATCCCAGCCAATATCTGCAACCGTTTTGGTTTTACGGGTATGAACTATACCACCGTAGCGGCCTGCGCCAGCTCCAATATCGCTATTGCCGATGCCATGAATAAAATACGGTATGGGCAGGCGGATATCATGCTGGCGGGCGGTGCCGAAGCTTCCATTACCGAAGCGGCGATGGGTGGGTTTGCAGCCATGCGGGCCTTGAGTACCAACAACGACAATGTCCTTACCGCCAGCCGCCCTTTTGATAGCCAACGGGATGGTTTTGTTATTGGCGAAGGGGCCGTGCTTTTTGTATTGGAAGAAAAGGAACATGCTTTGCAAAGGGGAGCCAACATACTGGCCGAACTGGTGGGTTGTGCCATTACCAGCGATGCCTATCATATTGCCGCCCCGCACCCCAATGGCGATGGTGCCGCAAGGGGCATGTTGCTGGCATTGCAAGACGCAGGACTGTCGCCTAAGGATGTAGATATGGTGAGCGCCCATGCCACCGCAACTCCAACCGGCGATTTGTGCGAGGCCATCGCTTTGCAAAAAACCTTTGGCAACCATTTACAGCAGGTACCCATTACCGCTACCAAGGCCTCTCATGGGCATTTGCTGGGCGGTGCAGGTGCCATGGGTTTGTTGTCGGCCATCGTGGCGATTACCGAACAGCAGGTACCGCCTACCATTAATACCACCACGCTAGACCCTGCCCTGCCCGCAGGTTTTTGGTTGGTGACGGATAAACCCCGGCCGCATAAAATTGATATAGCACTTTGCAACAGCTTTGGCTTTGGTGGACATAATGCCAGTATAATTTGTAAAAAACCGAGTTAAATGACGAATAGCGAATGATGAATGACGAATTTGGAGCATTCTCCCATTCGTCACTCATCATTTGGCGCAGAACGCCACCGAGCCTGCCCGACAGTGTCATTCATCATTCAACACTCGTCATTCCCCCTTACTTTATTCTTCCCGTTTCCGCCTCATTGCCCGTACTTCTTTCCCTGGCCGATTTTATCGACTGCTTGCCAAAACGGTAAGAAAAGTTGATACCGATATTACGGCTTTCCCATTTGCGATAGGTTTGCATGCGCAATGCACCATTGTTAACCGTTTGCGCCCAACGCTGAGTATTAAGCAAATCCGTTAGGCGCAGCTTTACGGTTACCTTATTGTTCCATATATTTTTTTGCACACCCAAATTGATGCTGCCAATGGGTTTAGAGCGATAAATGGTACTGACATTTTGATAATTGAACCAAGCACTGGCTTCTACCGTATAGCCGCCCTTGATATTGATCCAATTGCCGATATAACCATTAAAGCCCCAACTGCCTGTATTAAAACTATTGTTGGTACCAAAGCCATTGATATTGCCAACGGTACGCTGATAAAAAGGCTCAGCCTGCAAATAGGCATTCCACCACTTGGCAATGGGCAAGGGAGAGGAAAGGGCGATATTGAGCATCTGCCGCCTGCCCAGGTTTTGCGGAATGAGGATGGTATTGTCGCCCTGCTGAAAAGTAACCTGCTCAAATAAACGATCTGTAACCGCATATTTTACTTTCAGGCTGGCAGATTCCTTATACGTATAGCTCAGCTCGGCACTATGGGTAAGCTGTGGCAGCAGATAAGGATTGCCCTGCTCGCTGTTGTAAGCATCCAAGGCATAGATAAACGGGTTTTGGTCTTGATAGCTCGGCCTATCAATGCGGCGGCCCAAGGCCAAACCAATCTTGTGCAGCCCCATCTCATATTGCAAAAACATAGTAGGAAACAGGTTGATATAAGCGGTATCGGGCCGGTTGATACGGTTGCTTTTTAAATCGGTAGAAAAACCACGAACGATTGTTTGCTCGGCCCTCAGCCCCATTTGCACAGACAGTTTTTTATAGCGCCCTTCGATGCTGGTATAGGCCGCAACAATATTTTCCGAAAACCGGAAGCGGTTGGTTTTGCCCGTATCGGCCAGCCAGTTGCCCAACACTTCGTTGTTCACTTGCAGGTGATTGTAGGTTTGGGTGCTGGCCATCTTGGCCCCTGCTTCCCATTTGCCATTCCACTTCGATAATTGCCGGGTATAATCCGCCTTGATGGAATAGATATCAATGTCCACATCCACTTTGTTTTGGGTGGCAAACGCTGCGTATTTTAACAGTGCCGCATTGGTAAAATCAGTGTTGAGCAAATTATCGAGGCCAGCGGCAAAACGGCTATAATCCGCATCCACATTCCATTCAGTTTTTTCGTTTTTGTGCTGATAGTTGATATTGAAATTGTGCCTACTGTTAACAAAAGGCGCCTTGCTATTGGCAAACACATTGGTATCGGCTGCGCCCAACCGTTGCAAGCTGGTATGGTTGTAATTGTCCATATCGGTATGATGGCGGTTGAACATCCACAAAAAACCGATCACCGCTTTTTTGCTCAAACTATAATCGGCACCTAACCGCATACCGATATCATCAAAGCGGTCTTTTTCATCACCCCGTTGCACAAACGACAGGCCATTGGTAAAACGATCGTTGTTGGCCGTGGTAATTTGATAACCGCGGCTATAGCTGCCATTGCCAAACAGGTTCCAGTTGTTTTTGCGGTAATTGAGGTTGGTAGTGATGTTTTGCCGGCCATGATTGCTTTGCTGCCTCCCTGCGGAAAGGCTGCCGTTGAAACCATTCACCAAACTTTTTTTCAGCTTGAAGTTGATGATGCCCGCATTACCCGCCGCATCGTAGCGGGCCCCGGGGTTGGTGATCAGTTCTATCTGTTTCACATTGGCGGCATCCATGCTTTTGAGCAGGCGGCTCAGTTCTTCGCCCGAAATTTGGGTCGGGCGGCCATCAATCAGCACATTCACCCCATTGCGCCCGCTGATGGAAATATTGTCGTTGCCATCCACCGTTACGCCCGGGATTTGCTTCAACAGCTCCAAAGCATTTTGCCCGGCAGCCGTGGGCCGATTGTCAACATTTACAACCGTTCTATCTACCCTGTTTTCGATATAGGGCTTGGCACTGGATACGGTTACGGCAGATAGGGTTTGTTTCCGGTTAAAGCCCGTATCGGCTTTATTAACCATACTGTCGATATTTGTTTGAGCAGAAACCGAAACGAAAGCGGCCAACAGGAGGCAAAAAGAAAGAAGCTGTTTCATAACTGATTGATTTATTGACTGCAAGATGGGCCTATCCCGCAGGTCTGCCGCCTCAAAACATCATCCAATACCTTTCAAGTAGGTATCAAATCATAAAATGATGATAATCAATTAATTAGTATTGGGTAAGCCCATCATTTGAGCCTTCACGCTTCGCTTTTTTTATGAAACATTAAGGCATTAAGAAACATTAAGAAAGCCTTTTTGCTCCAATTTTCATGCTTTAACTATGCATGGAAAACCTTAACAAACTAAACCTTAATGACCCTTAGTGTCTTGATGTTTCAAATTGTATTCATGAAAGCTTAATGGTTTGATTTCCGCTGATTAATGTTGGCTAAGCCCATTATTTGAGCCTCCACGCTTCGCTTTTTCTTTGAAACATTAAGATAGCCTTTTTGCACCATCAGCTTCAACTTTGGGCAATGACCCATAAAGTGCGGGTTCCGTCGGTTTGAACTTAATGCCCCTTAATTTCTTAATGTTTTAAATTGTATTTGCGAAAGCTTACCGGTTTGATTTCCGCTTGGTATCCTCTAAAAAATCCTTGGGGTTTTGCCCGGTAAGTTTTTTAAATGCCCGGTTAAAAGTGGCTTTGCTGTTAAACCCGGCTTCGTAGGCCAAGCTCATGATGGTGATGTTCAGGTTGGCGGGCTCGGCCAGCAGGGTCTTTACTTCCCGCACCCGAAAGCCATTGATAAAATCGTTGAAATTAACACCAAAGCCATTGTTGATTACTTTGGAGAGGAAGGAGGCATTTGTTTGTAATTTTTTAGCCAAGATGCCCAGCGTCAATTCAGGGTTTTTAAAAAGTGCTTCGGTTACAATCAACCGCTCGGTTTTTTCCTTCCAAGCCTCCAGTTCGGCTGCGGATAGAAAATTGTTGTCATCCGCTTGTTCGGTATTGGATTCAAAAATATCGCCGTCCATCTCCTCATACGCAATGGTTTCAAAGCTATCCGTATTTACGGGCCTTGCCGCCGCTTGGGTATAGCCCAGTTGCTTGGGCGGAGCGTCTTGTTGCAACAAGCGCAACGCCACTTTGGTTTCGGTAGAATTGTTGTAGCCCGAAATGGCGATATAATACACGATAAAGGAAAATACAATATAGTACCACCAGGCATCACCATATTCCAGTTCCCTGATGAGGCCCATATCCGACAAAAGCCCCAGCAATTGCTGTAGCCCCGTTAGTACCAAGTAGGCAGTAAAAGCAAAGAGAAAATTGCGCACCCACAAAAATCCCACACTATCGGCAAAAGAAAGCTGCTGCACGGCAAAGCGGCGGTAGCGGTAATAATAGCGGATGCTTAGTACGAGGTAAAAAATCATGCTCACAAAGCCCAGCACTTGGTACCAGGTATCAAAATCGGGGTCGGTTTGGCCATCCATTAAAAAATAGCGGCCCAACACCCATTGATCGGTAACAAAAACCACCAGGTTCCACAGCAGGTACAAAAGGCCGGGCACAAAATGCAGCCAATCTTTTCGGCGCCAGCCAAAACGCAGGTTCAGCAAGCTCTTTACATAAAAATAAATGACCGGTCCAAAAATCAATTGATGCTGAAAGGGTACATAAAACAAAATATTGCGGTAAGGCCCTTTGTTACCATCGTACCAACCGGCATAGCCCACCATCCAAGGAAAGATAAAGAGACAGCACAAAACGAGGAAAATGGCAAGCAGCTTATCCGGCATACTGTCGTTGCGCCTGCCCCGGAGCCCCAGCAGCAGTGCATATATCAATACAGCAATAAAAAAAAGCAGCAACATGCCGCTGCGCACATTAAACTGAAAAAGCATGTAAATAAATTGGCACCCTTTGTAAGGATATTCTAAGGTAACAGTAAAAGGGGCAAAAGGTTATACTTTTTTGGTAAGTGGAAGTATTTCAACTTTTGGCTCTTGTCCCGTTTTGAAATTGCTTTTTGCTGCGGCTTTTTCCACTTTTGTCTTGATACAAAAGTGGAGCAAAAAATCAAGGCTGCATAAAAAAACCTAAAAATTGAACCTTCAGGCTAAAGAAAAACAAGCTCAATCAGTAGTGCAAAACCTAGCTTTAGTAGGACTTACAGGCCAATAACGCTACCAAGCTTGGGTAACAACCGTTTTTCTTTTGCGCCCTCAGCTTCAATTTTCTTAACGGCTTTTTTATGAGGCCGAACCGAAGCGGAGGTTGAGAACCCTAATAACTCAATTGTATTGAAAGCGAAAAATTCAAATGCGTCCTTGGTAAGCTTACAATACATGAAACACAACAGTAAGCTGTAATGTTATGGCAATGGCCAAACAAAGCAGCCAAAAAAGCCACCAACCCATTTTTACCCCAGCGTGTTTGGTACCAATGGCATAGAGTACAATCATAGTGGCCACGGAAATTACCAGCGAGCCCAAAAAGAACGACTGCCCATTGATACCCCAAAACTGCGACAGGGCCGCATAAGGCAGTAGGATAAGCGAACCTATCAAGCAGGCCCGCCCAATGTTTTTTATGAATGTCCATTTATGGGCACCCAGCAGCAACAGGGCCGCCCCAATTTGTAGGGCCCATTTGGCCCCCGCAATACCGCAGGAGAGTAAGCGCTGTTCCACACTGGTGTACAAAGGGCTTTCTGCAATAAACCACCAAGTGATAAGGGTTGAAACGAAAAAATAAAACGCAGCTTTTGCCATAATGGGATAAACGTTATATTGCTATTTTGTAAAAATACAGTAAATTGCCCTACCCAATAACTTAAGCTGGCTTCAGGTAAAAACAAACAATATGAAGTACTTCTACTTAAGCATGGTAGCGCTCCTTTTGAGCGGTAGTATGTTTGCGCAACTCACAACAGTTACCATTACTGTATCCAAGGACAACAGTATTTTCCAAGAGTCGGAAAACAGCAACGGCATAGGTGCTGGCCTATTTGCAGGCACCATTACCCCGGCCAACAATGGTGCGCCCCGGCGTGGTTTGATTTATTTTGATTTGAGCAGCATACCGCCCGGCTCTACCGTTACGGATGCTACATTAAAATTGTATTGCACCCGTGGCCATTCCTTGTTATCGCCCATTAAACTGCACCGCCTCACCGCATCTTGGGGTGAAGGTACCAGCGACGCCGGTATTGAGTTTGACGGTGCTGGTGTTTTGCCCACCGTAGGCGATGCCACTTGGCTGCGCCGGTTGTACAATACCGTTAGCTGGGCCACCCCCGGCGGAGACTACAGCCCCACCGTTTCGGCCACGACCACCGTAGGCACTTTTGATCTTTTTTATACTTGGAGCGCCTTGCAAATGAATGCCGATCTACAAGGTTGGATAAATACCCCTGGCAGTAACAATGGATGGATCATGATTGGCGACGAAGCCGCTTTTTTAAATGCCAAACGTTTTGCTACGAGGGAAAGCGCCATCGAAGCCAATCGGCCGCAGTTAACGATCAGCTATATCGGTGCCGTACCCGTTTCGCTTACGCAATTTACCGCCAAGCCGGGCAATGGTGGGGTACTGCTCAATTGGCAAACCCAGCAAGAACTGAACAACGCATTTTTTGGGATAGAGCACAGCACCGATGGGCTTAACTATACCAATATCGGCAGGGTAAACGGTGCCGGTACGGCCAGCACCCCCAAAGCCTATCAGTTTTTGCACCCCAACATGCAGCCCGGTCGCCATTTTTACCGCTTGGCACAAACCGATAGGGATGGCAAGGTGAATTACAGCACGGTAGTGCAGGTGGTGCTGCGCAAAACGGATGCATCCCTTGTAATAAGCCCCAATCCGGCGGTAAACAGCATTCAACTCGGCGATGCCCCCTATCCCGCCAATACTTTGTATACCATTAGCAATGCCACGGGCAGCACGGTGCTACAGGGCAAACTGAAGGGCAATAGCATCCATATAGCCGCTTTGGCAGCTGGTACCTACCTTATAAAGTTGCAAGAACCGGGGCAATCGCCCCAGTATGGGCGCTTTGTAAGGCAATAGGTTTGCGAAATAAGAAATAAATGCACTTGGCCCCCTGTGCCGACCCACGGGCGGGCCCTTTTTTTGGGCATAGGTGTTAACTTTGCCCTAATTTATAGGTTATGATCAAAACAGGTAATACCATCGTAAGCATTTACACCGAAATGACGCCCAACCCCGAAACCATGAAGTTTGTGGCCAACAAACTGTTGTATCCGGGCAAGAGCATCGATTTTGCAGAAGAAGCCGCCGCAGGCCCCTCGCCCTTGGCACAGGAACTGTTCAGCTTTCCCTTTATCAAGGCGGTGTTTATTGCCAGTAATTTTGTAACCCTTACTAAAACGGCCGACACCGAAGATTGGCAGGACATCATCCCCACGGTGAAGCAGTTTTTGAAAGATTATCTAGAAGATGGCAAACCCGTTATCAACGAAGAAGCGGTGGCCGCCATGAAACCCGAAAGTAGCAACGAAGTGAGTACCGACGACGATGATGTGGTAAAGCGCATCAAAGAACTGCTGGAAAACTATGTAAAGCCCGCCGTGGAAATGGACGGTGGCGCCATCCAGTTCAAAAGCTATAGCAACGGTACGGTAAACCTGATGATGCAGGGCAGTTGCAGCGGTTGCCCCAGCAGCATGGTAACCCTCAAGGCCGGTATAGAAGGCATGATGAAGCGCATGATACCCGAGGTGAAGGAAGTGGTGGCAGAGTCGGAGTAATGTGCTGATTAGCTGATGGGATAATGTGCTGATTGAATATGCAAATTTGCACATCTGCAAATTTGCAAATGTTTTCAAATCGTTGTTGTTGGCTTAATAAGTTGCACCATAAAGCGATGTTACTAACATAATATAGAAGCATTCCGATGAGGAGTGCTTTTTTTATGGCTGCGGCCGCTGTCTGGTCTCTGACCAACGGCAGGGGAACGCACAGAAACAATAACCCTTTTCTCTGCTTTCTATTTATCTTGCACCAACAAGTTGAATAAATTTGCACATTTGCATATCTTTTCCCGAGAGGGGTGCTTAGGGATTTGCGCCTCAACACAGCGAACCCTTTTTGGTTTGCTGTACCGGATTAAATTTTGCACATTTTCTCATTTGCATATTTGCACATTTTATAATGGAACATAACACATTCCTCCTCTACGGCGCCAACGGTTATACCGGCGAACTCATCGCCCGCCATGCGGCGCAGTACGGTTTAACGCCCATACTGGCGGGCAGGCGCAGGGAAGCGCTGGAGCCACTGGCCAATCAATTGGGGCTGCCCTACCAGGTTATAGACTTAAATGATAAAGTAGCGTTAGCGGCAGCCTTGAGCCAGGTAAAACTGGTAGTGCATGCCGCTGGGCCCTTTGCGCATACTGCCAAGCAAATGGTGGAAGCCTGCTTGCAAACCGGTACGCATTATACCGACATCAACGGTGATATCAGTGTATTTGAACTGCTGAAAACCTACGATGCGGCGGCGCAAAAAGCCGATATCATGGTAATGCCCGGCGTGGGTTTTGATGTGGTGCCTACCGACTGCATTGCCTTATCTCTTAAACAACAACTGCCCGATGCCACGCACTTGCAACTGGCTTTTGCTACCGATGGCGGCAGCATTAGTCATGGTACGGCCATGACGATGGCGGGCAAACTGGGCGAGGGCGGTGCCGTGCGGAGAAACGGAAAAATAGAACGGGCTCCGCTGGGTGGCGAAGGCATGTATGTGGATTTTTTTGCCGGCAAGGGGCAGACGAAAAAACTGTTTGTAATGAGCATCCCTTGGGGCGATATCAGCACGGCGCACTTTACCACGGGCATCCCCAACATCACTACGTACACGGGCATGAAGCCCAAAGTGTACAAAATGCTCAAATGGCAGGGAACGTTCAATTGGTTACTGCGGATGGAATGGGTACGTAAGATCATCAAAAAGAAAATCGCCCAACGCCCTACAGGTCCCAATGATGAGCAACGTGGCAAGGCTATCGGTTATGTATGGGGCAAAGCCACCAATGCTGCCGGACAAACGGCAACGGCTGGCCTCTGCGGCCCCGAAGGTTATACTATCACATTGCATGCAACACTCATTATTGCACAAAAAATATTAAATGGACAGTTGGCCGTTGGTTACCAAACGCCGGCGAAAGTGTATGGGGCAGGGTTGATAGGGGAAGTGCCGGGAATACAAATGTGCTGATTAGCTAATTTGCTGATGTGCTAATTCCTTCGGGTTGTTACTGCTTTTCCAATAGGTAGCGATGCTCAAATTTCGGTACACGGTCAACGACCCACGGCCAACGATTTCCAAAAGCGGCCTCCGAAAAGAAGCAGACGGTAGCAATTCAAAACCCGGCCAACGGTTGGCGCAGCCATCCCGACCGCAGCGTCGGGACAACTGTCAACCAAACAAGCGGCCCCAAAAAGAAGCAGACGTTACCAACCCAAAGGTCTGTCAACTGTCCACCGTCAACCGTCAACTTCGAATTGAAAGTTGCCCCGGAAAAGAAGCAGAAGGCCCCAACCCGAAGGACGGCCAACGGCCAACGGCCAACCGTCAACGGTCAACGACCCCAAAAGCAAACGTCAACAAAAATGAAGTCCGCAACTATTCAACAAATCAAACAAGAACTCGCTACGCTGAAACCGGCGGAGCTCAATGCTCTCTGCCTACGCTTGGCCAAGTTTAAAAAAGAAAACAAGGAACTGCTCAGCTATTTGCTGTTTGAAGCCAACGACGAAGCCGCCTACCTGCAATCGGTAAAAGCCGAACTGGAGGAGCACTTTGCGGCCATCAATACCAGCAGTGTGTATTTCATCAAAAAAAGCCTGCGCAAGATTGTACGCATCATCAACCGCTACAGCAAGTACAGCGACGAAACCGCTACCGAGATTGACCTACGCCTCTACTTTTGCGAACAGGTAAATGCCCAAGGTTTTCCGACGGGTAAAAACAAAGCGTTGGACAATATTTATGAAGGCCAGGTAAAAAAGATCAAGTCGCTGATTGCTACCCTGCATGAAGATTTGCAATACGATTATACGAGGCAGGTAAAAGCGTTGAGCAGCTAAGATTTAAAGAGCGATGCAACAAAATCTTAACCAGCAGTGAAAAAGAAAGGCTTTTGATTAATTAAGATAAGATGATACTTATATAAAATCTACCTACGCACAATGAAAATCTTAATCCGCTACCTAATCATCTTTCAAGGCTGAATAATCATATTATTAGGCTACATCATTATCTTATTATGGTAAATGATTATATTATTATGTTAAATAATCATCTTAATAGGCATCATAAATATCTTTCAACGCTGAAGCGATATCTTAATAGAGAGATTAAAAATAATAATAAGCTGAACCAAAATCCACCTCATTGGGCTTTTTTGTATATTTGGTAAAAAGAAATAGATGCCCAGTTTTGAAAAAATGTTACAAAGCCCCGGCAAACCCCTGCCGCATTTGGGCGAAATGATCAGCGATGCCCTAGCGGCGCAGCGCCTCACCCCCACTGATATGGCCCGGCGGATGGACCTGTCCCTCACCGGACTGCTGAGTACCCTGCGCCAGCCCACCGTGCAGGGCGCCGTACTGTGGAAGGCCGGCATCATGCTGCAGCACAATTTTTTTGCCGACCTGGCGCAGCAGCATCCCGTGCCTGCCCCGCCCAGCAACCGGGAAAAGGAAATGGAACAGCAACTGGCCGCCGCCCAACAACAAATTACCGATCTGCAAAAGGAAACCGCCCTTTACCAAAAGGTATTGGCGGCGCTGAATGTGAAACTGTAGGATGTGCAAATTTGCAAATTTGCAAAATTGAACTTGTGGCAATTGGCTGAATAGGGGATAATCTACGTCTTTGGCGGGTCAAGCACGGTGCTGATGGGCTGACGAAAGGGGAAAAATCCGGTGGCGGGTGGGATTGGATAATGCGTTAATTTGTGGGCGTGAAAGGGGAGTGCGGTGCTGACCGGGCTGGAACCCAATCAACCAACTCCCTATCCTTTGCAAAAAACCAAAGTCATGCCCGCTAATAGATAAAACAATAAACCATGAATGCAGAAGCTTTTAGATTGATTCAGGAATGCTTTATTACAAAAGATACATATTTGGATTTGGGGAGTCTGGGCCTTACCGATGAAGATTTTGTCGAAGGGACCGAATTGGATTGGCTATTGCGGCAATGTACGCATTTGCAAACTTTGGTGTTGAGTAATAGTTGGTACCAGTGGGGTGCCGATGGAAAATTTATGGAGCAACAAAGCCGCAATACCGGCAGCCCAAATCAATTCGGCTCCTACCCGCCCGCCTTGGCAAATACCAGTGATTTACTTAATCTCATTATTGCTGGAGAATACAAAGTTAAATGGGATATCAGCGATATGAGCTTTGTGGCTGGGCTTAGCTCCCTACAGTATTTGGATATCAGCTACAACAAAATCAGCAAAATCCATGGGCTGGAAGGCCTGGCCTCCTTACAACAATTAAATTTGGGTTTCAACTTAATCAGCGATGTCAATGGTCTGAAAGGGCTTCCTTCCTTGAAGCAATTAGATTTGTCTTTAAACAAAATCAGGAAAATCCGTGGGCTTGAAGGCCTGCCCTCCTTACTGCAATTAGATTTAAGTTTCAACCAGATCAACGAAATCCATGGGCTGGAAGGCCTTTCCTCCTTGCATCGCTTGGATCTCAGCCGCAACCAAATCAGCGAAATCAGTGGATTGGAAGGCCTTTCCTCCTTGCATCGCTTGGATCTCAGCCGCAACCAAATCAGCGAAATCAGTGGGTTGGAAGGCCTTTCCTCCTTGCAGCAGTTGAATATATATGATAATAATATCAATGGCTCCATTGAGTCAATAGCCAAACTGACCAATCTGCTACATTTATCGCTGGACAAAAAAAATTATTTGACCTTTCAACCTTATAGAGCATTAATCGAATCCAATTTAATCCCAGTAGAGCTAGTAAGCCCCAAAAAGTATGAGTCCAAAACAAAGATTTCGTTATATGGGAATCCTATTTTTCCACCGCCAACAATCAGTGTTAAAGGAAAGGATGCCATCATTGCGTATTTTGATTCTCTTAAAAAAGGTACACAGCCATTGAATGAGGTAAAAGTATTATTGGTGGGCGATGGTGCGGCAGGTAAAACATCTTTGGTAAAGCAATTAATTGGTAAGGAATTCAACCAAAAAGAATCGCAAACGCACGGCATTCAAATACAGGATAATACAATTATTGTAGAGGACGAGAAAATAAAGGTTCATTATTGGGATTTTGGCGGACAAGAAATTATGCACGCCACCCACCAGTTTTTTTTAACCAAAGACTGTGTGTATGTGTTGGTATTGGATGGCCGGAAGGATGAGCGGCCCGAATACTGGCTGAAACATATAGCCGTATTTGGCGGGAATGCACCCGTATTGGTAATATTAAATAAATGTGATGAAAACCGTAGCTATGATATCGAACAGCAAGAATTGAAAAAGAAGTTTCCCAATATTGTTGATTACTACAAGCTGTCCTGTAAGACTCAAGAAGGGGTTATGGAATTTACAAGGACATTGAAGCAGCAATTATTCGATTTACCTTTTAGAAAAACACCCTTTAGCCCCGATTGGACAAATGTAAAGGAGCAATTGCGTACCATGGAGCAGCCCTATATCACTTATTCAGCCTATTACAAAATATGCGATGATTTATTAGTAAGAGAGGCGCAGCAACAGCAAACGCTGTTGGATTATTTAAATAGTCTCGGCATTATCCTGCATTTTGAGCAACTAAAGCAATACAATACGCAGGTATTAAACCCGTTATGGCTTACACAGGCCGTTTACCGGATTGTCAATTCGCCTATCGTGGCCAAACAGCAAGGTGAATTTAATGAAGGCCAATTGTATGAAATATTAAACGATGAACACTTTATCAATACTGCACCAACCATTGAAGAAGACAATGATTTGTTAACCAAATTTAAACGGTGGTTTGGCTTTGAGGCAAAGAGCAAGAAAGCAAAACCTATCCTTTATGATGGAAATATCCAGCTTCCCTTTATTGCCAAAGTAATGCAGCAGTTTGAGTTAAGTTATTGCTTTGATGAATTCGGGGGCAAGTATATCATACCTGATTTATTGCCCGTAGAGCCATCTGTAAAAATCAATTATGGTGAATATACCCTGCGCTTTTCCACCGACTTTTATTTTTTGCCACCTGCCCTGCTGCCCCGCTTTATGGTGCAAACACACTTGCACATAGAAGATACTGTCCGCTGGCGCAATGGGGTAATGCTGAATGCGCAAGGCGTGTTTGATGCCGTGGCCATTGTAAGGGTGGATAAGGAAAACAAACGGTTGGATATTTATGTAAAAGGCCCAGAAGAAAGGGAACTATTGGCCTATATCCGCAGTGTACTGCAAGGTTTGTACGATGGCTATGAAGGGTTGAAAGAGCCCGGCAGGATAAAGGAGTGGTTGTTTTTGCCCGACAGCGATGTAGAGGTGGAAATGGCTGAAATAGAAGGCCTCAGCAAAAGAAACAAAGAGGAGTACAGCAGTGGAAAAACCAATAAGGATTATAAAGTTGCCGAACTAAAAGCCAGTGTGGAAAATCCCGATTACCCATTGGAAAAAGAGGCACAACCGGTTAGAATATTTATCTCTTACAGCCGTACCAAAAAGAAATTCAGAGAAGAACTGGTTACCAAGCTGCACCTACTTACCAAGAGCAAGGACAATTTTATTGAGCTATGGGTAGATGAACAATTAAATCCTGGTGTGGAATGGGAAAAAGAAATTGATGATGCCTTACACAATTGTGATATTGTTATTTGCTTACTAAGCGATGAATATTTGGCTTCTAAAATTTGTATGTACGAAGCAACAAAGGCCAAGGAAAACGGTAAAATCATTTATCCCATACTCGTCAATACCTGTGCTTGGCGGGATACTTTCTTTAGCAAAATCAATGGTTACTTTGCTACGCCGATAGAACAGGTTACCAAATCCAAACGCCCGGAAAATTGGCAGCAGGTGTATGCAGGGGTGGTAAAGTTGATAAAAAAGTAGCGCAACATCATCAAAGAAACCAGCCCCATCGAGCGTGCCGCCGGATGGGTAACCATCATCAAAGAAATGCGGGAGAAACTGTTTAAATAAAAAGGACAGGGATAAAAAAACGAAACCCGATGGCTGCGTTGCCGCAGGGGCTACTGGGAATAAGATGTAGTAAATATAAAGCGAATACTTATCCTACAACAGCCTTAACCTGCCTGCTTTTTTGGGTGACCCGTCTTTTTTTGGCTGCTGCTGCCAAACGGTGCTGCTTTATCCATGCACTGATGCGGGCAAAATCCTGTTCGGAGGGTTGCCGACCGGTGGTATAAAAATCAACGTTTTTGGCTTCCTTAATCATATAGCTAAGTTACAACATTTCGGGGAAATATTGGGCAATGAGTTTATTGGCCGATGTGGTGTCAATGGCCATATAATTGCCAAAAAGTATATGGGCACCCAAGGTTTTTTGATAATGTTCTACCAGTTTTGTTTTGCTCTCAAAAGAAACATAGCCATTGTAGCCCCTTTCAAAAGAAAGCTTACAGGCAAACGCTACTAGATTGCTAGGTACGCCCAAATAAACCTTTTTTGCACCACGGTTAAACTTGACACTTTCGATAAGTGGCATAAAAATGTGATCGCCACGATCTTGTAAGCTAATAAGTCCCTGAATAATGAGGGGATTATCAATAATTACAAGTTTGTACACTTCTTTATCCGATTGTTGGTATTCTGCCTTCCAGTTAAAAACCCAATCTACCTTTTTTAGCTTACGTATATCGGCTGGTGCCATTTCAAGTATTTCCGTTTTGAAGCTATCGCCGGAAATGGCATTTTCAATAGACCGGGTAAGTTTATCTATTTCTATGTTAAAGGGTTGATGCTTTGCCATAACCAAAGATAAAACTTTAATACTTCGCCACAACCCTCGTTCACTCGTTAGTCCTGCCAAGCCAGAGGTATTAGAGTTCATAGGCTCAAGTCTTGGCAAACCGCACCGCCAGAAAAAGGGCCGCAATCGCTCATTTTGCCCTCCCGCCTACAACCCCTAATTTTACACCACAGGCCACCCGCCTGCACCACAACATGAAACAACTATTGCTCTATATCGCTTTGTTTTGCGCCACGCCCCTGTTGGCGCAAAAAACCCTGCGGGGCAAACTGCTATCCACTGCGGACCGCAAGCCCGTCGCTGCCGCATCGGTGTACCTGAGCAATACCTCCACAGGCACGGTGAGTAAGGAAGACGGCAGCTTTGCCATCAGCCCCTTTCCGGAAGGGCGGTACGATTTGGTGGTGTCTGCGCTGGGCTACGAAATTTATACCGCTACCATCAATGCAGCCGAACTGCCTACCGATTTGCAGATACTGCTCAAGCCCAAGGTAAAAGAAATGGCAGGGGTAACGGTCATACCCTTTATCAAAGACGGCTGGGCCGAATGGGGACCCTTTTTTATGGATAACCTCATCGGCGCTACGCCCAATGCCGAAGATTGCCAACTGATGAACAAAGAGGCCGTGCGCTTTAGGCTCCATCAAAAAAAGAATATGTTGGAAGCGGTAACCAGCGAGCCGTTAGTAATCCAAAACAAAGCGTTGGGCTACACCCTCACTTACGATATGGAAGTATTTGAGTTTAGGTTTGGCCCCGGCCTTTGTACCTATCTTGGCTATCCCTTGTTTACCGAAATGCAAACAGCCGATGCCGAAAAGCGGGAGCAATGGAAGCGCAACCGCCAAGCGGCTTATGAGGGCTCTATCATGCACTTTATGCGCAGCGTGTACCAAAACAAATTGGCCGAAAACGGTTTTGAACTGCGGCGGGTGCTGCGCCCAAAAAAGAAAACCTCGCTGGGCTATTATACACAGATGCCTGCCATGCTGTTGAATATTCCTTTGAGCGGCGATAGCATTGCCTACTCCATCGATAGTGCCACGGTGCAACTGCAGTTTAACGATTATTTGCAAGTGGTGTATCCGGCCAAAAAACTGCCCAAGTTGTATGTTCGCTACGGCAATGAGCGCATGTCGGATAGGCCTAGCCTAAAAGGAAATGTTCGAAGCAGCTCCCGGCTATCTACCAATATGCCGCTTACGTCGGAAATATATGCCAATGTGCCTAGCGAGGGGGTGCAAGTGCTGTACAATGGGCATTATTATTTTTCTACCAACCTGGTATCCATGCAGTATTGGGCCTGGAGCGAAAAGCTCAGCAACCTGCTGCCGCTGGATTATGGCAACCCGCAGCCTAGTAATGCGCAAATGGTTTACAAACCGCTACAATAATTGATAATTGAAAATTGATAATGGATAGTGTAGCCGTGGTTATCTTTTGTAATGCTTATCAACCTTAGTTTGGCAATGGAAAAAATATATATAGAAGACAAAACATTCGACAATATTGATTTTACCCTGCAAGCGCTGGAGCTGGCGGTGTACGAGGGTTGTACCTTTACCAATTGTAATTTTGCGGGGGTCAATCTGTCGCATCAACATTTTGCGGATTGTACTTTTACGGGCTGCAATATGGCCATGGCGCTGTTGGGCAAAACGGTTTTTAGGGATGTACAGTTTGCCCATTGTAAAATGCTGGGCCTTCATTTTGAGCATTGCCACGATATACTTTTTGCGGCGGGCTTTGATCATTGTACCCTCAACCTCTCCTCTTTTTACCGACTGAAATTGAAGAAAACGGCTTTTGCGCATTGTGTGTTGCAGGAAGTTGATTTTACCGAAGCTGACCTCACCGCTGCTATATTTGATAACTGCGATTTGGCTAATGCGGTGTTTGATAATACGGTGTTGGAAAAAGCTGATTTTAGAACGGCCTTTAATTACACCATCAACCCCCAACAAAATAAAATCAAGAAAGCCCGTTTCTCTGCATCGGGTTTGGCGGGATTGTTAAGGCAGTATGATATTGAGATTGTGTAAAGGTCCATGTACCACCATATAGGATTTTATAAACCATTAAGACATTAAGGGTTTGTATTGTTAGTACTTATGCTTTACCGAAATAGTAAGCCAAGCTGTCAAAATCTTACCCGAGCGACTTAAATACTTAATGCCTCTTAATCCCTTCATGTTTAATTTGTATTTTCCTGTTCACACCACAAAAATATTTTCTGCAAACTTGCTACTCACGCTGCTGCGGATACCATTTACTTCTATCTCTACCAACGCATCATAAGGCTGTACGGCCACCACTTTTATTTGATCGTTGAGGCCTAGCCCCACTTTTACCACATACTGCAAAAAGGTAGATGAATTATCTTTTACCGCTACCATTTTGCAACTGCCACCAGCGGGTACATCCATCAGCGTTTTTTTGTGCCGTACTTTTATCTCGCCCTTTTTATTGGGGATGGGGTCGCCATGCGGGTCAAATTCGGGAAAGCCCAAAAACTTGTCCAGCTTGTCCACCAACTTATCCGATTGGATATGCTCCAACTGCTCGGCCACTTCATGCACTTCGTCCCAGCTAAAGCCCAGTTTTTGGTACAAAAAAGTTTCCCAAAGGCGGTGCTTGCGGATGATGTCGATGGCCATCTTTTTGCCCTTGGCGGTAAGCGCAATTTTGCCGTACTTTTCATAATCCACCAAGCTCTTTTCCTTCAGCTTTTTGAGCATGTTGTTAACGGTAGCCGGTTTTACGGCCAACAGCGAGGCCAGTCCATTGGTGCCCGCTTCTTTGTACCCACTGTCCATGGTGAGCTTGAGCAGGGCTTTTAAATAATTTTCTTCTGTATACGACAACATGTGGTGGCGGCTTTATGGCACCGAAGGCCACGAAGGTAGCAAAAGAAACCAAAACTTTATTTGTTAGATTAATCTAACAATATTAGTTTTGCCCCCAAAGTATAGCCATGATACCTATTTTACGATCTGTCGCCATCCTCCTACTGCTCTTGGGCAGTGGGCGGGGCTTGGCGCAAACAGCGTCCTTGGGCGGCCGGGTGCTTGCGGCCAATGGCCCCTTGGCTTTGGCCACTGTGTCGCTGCTAGGTACATCGCAAGCCACCCTTACCGATTCGCTGGGACAATACAGCTTCATCAACCTGCGCCCCGGCCATTACAAACTGTCCGTTAGCGCCGTGGGTTTTGAGCCACAGCAAAAAACGGTTACCATTGCCGCATCAAAATTAACCATTGATATATCCCTCAAGGCCGTTGCAACCGATTTGGGCGAAGTAGTGATAACCGGCACCATGAAGGAAGTGGGCCGCTCACAAAGCCCCGTGTCGGTGGAAGTGTATTCCCCCGCCTATTTTAAAAAAAACCCTACGCCCAGTATTTATGAGGCGCTGCAAAATGTAAACGGTGTGCGCCCCCAACTGAATTGCAATGTGTGCAATACCGGCGATATACATATCAATGGGATGGAGGGACCTTATACCATGGTGCTGATAGATGGCATGCCCATTGTGAGCGCACTCTCTACCGTGTACGGACTGTCGGGCATCCCCAACTCGCTGATAGAACGGGTGGAAGTGGTGAAGGGCCCGGCTTCCTCCTTGTATGGCAGCGAAGCCGTGGGCGGCCTCATCAATATCATTACCAAAAAGCCCAGCCATGCGTCCCTGCTGTCGGCCGATGTGATGGCTACCAGTTGGCAGGAGTACAATGCCGATATCGGTTTTAAGTTGCGGGCGGGCAATAAGGCCAGTGTGTTAACGGGCATCAACTATTTTAATTTTAGTAACCGGGTGGACAACAATGCGGATGGCTTTACCGATATGACTTTGCAGCAACGGATATCCTTGTTTCAAAAATGGTCGGTGCAGCGTTCCAACAAAAGATTGCTGAGCCTTGCGGGCCGGTATATGTACGAAGACCGCTGGGGCGGTGATGTGCGTTGGAACAAACAGTTTAGGGGCGGCGATAGCCTGTATGGTGAAAGCATTTACACCAAACGCTGGGAGCTGATGGGCCTTTATCAATTGCCGGTAAAAGAAAAAATGTTGCTGGCCGTTTCTTATAACCAGCACGATCAAAACAGTGTGTATGGCACCACGTTGTACAATGCGCAGCAAACGATCGCTTTTGCACAGCTTACTTGGGATAAAGCGATGGGGTCACATGATATGCTGATGGGCCTGGCTTTTCGTTATACCTATTATGATGATAACACTCCTGCCACGGCACAGGGCAACCGAACCAACCAGCCGCAAAAAACAGCACTGCCGGGTGTTTTTGTGCAAGATGAATGGACACTTGCCCCCAAACACAAATTGCTGATGGGCTTTCGGTACGACCACAACAGTTACCACGGACATATTTACACGCCGCGGATTGGCTACAAATGGTCGCTGGACGAAAAGAACATCCTGCGCTTGAATGCGGGTACGGGCTTTAGGGTGGTGAACCTGTTTACCGAAGACCATGCGGCGCTTACGGGAGCTAGGGTGGTGGAGATAAAAAATGATTTGGCACCAGAGCGGTCGTTAAATGCCAACCTCAACTATGTTAAAAAAATGGTGGGCGCTAATGGCGGTTTGATTGGGCTGGATGCTTCCTTGTTTTACACCTATTTTTCCAACCGGATTATTGCCGACTATGATACCGACCCCAATAAAATCATTTACGATAATTTGGGCGGTCATGCCATTAGCAAGGGCCTTAGCCTGAATGTGGAGATGGCGATGGCCAATGGTATCAAACTCAATGCTGGCGGTACCCTCATGGAAAATACCATTACCAATGGCGGCAAAACCGAACAACAGATTTTGAGCGAAAACTTTACGGGCACATGGGCGGTTTCTTATAAGATAAAACCTTTGAACTTGGCACTGGATTATACGGGGAATGTGTACAGCCCCATGCGTTTGCCCTTGCTCGGTCCCTCCGATCCACGGCGGGCCAACTCACCTTGGTGGAGCATCCAAAACATACAATGTGTGTTTAGCGGCTTGCGCAATATGGAAATATATGGCGGTGTTAAAAACCTGCTGAACTGGACACCCAACCGGGGCAACCCCTTTATCATTGCCCGCTCCCACGACCCTTTTGACAAGCAAGTGCAGTTTGATGCCAATGGGCAAGTGGTGGCTACGCCCAACAATCCCCATGCCCTCACTTTTGACCCCACGTATGTTTATGGGCCCAATCAAGGGTTGCGTTTATTTTTGGGCGTGAGGGTGAATATTCGGTGATGAATTACTTTCACCACGGATTATGGCAGATTGCACTGACCTGCCTGACGGCAGTCAGGTTACACGAATTACTTTTACCACTAATTATTACGAACTACACGAACCTGCCGGTAAGGGTAGGCATAGGTTACGCTTCGCAAAACGCCAGAGAAACTGTTCTGCAGACAGGCAAGGCCCAAGACACAGCCCACAACTGTTCGAAACGTTGATACCGAATAATAATATCACCCGCCATTGGCGGGTTCCTCGGAATTGGTCAATCCGGCTGAATCATGCTACAATAATAACATCCCTGCCTGCCGACAAAGGCAGGCCTTCGGGATTAATGGGCAGCTTATTAAGGTTTCAAACACTTGTGGACACAGTCTTGCGCCAGATTAGTAGTTGCTCCATACCGTCAACCGTCATCTGCCAACTGTCAACTATCACCTGCCAACCGTCATCTCCCTCCCAAATTATTACCTTTGCCCGCATGGCGGAATATTGGTTGATTGGTTTTGCTTGCTTGGCAGCGTTGTTTGCCGGCTTTATTGATGCGGTGGTGGGCGGAGGCGGTTTGGTGCAGGTGCCCGTGCTGCTCATTTTGTTTCCGCAATATAGCCATGTGCAAATCATTGCCACCAACCGCTTTGCCTCGGTGGCCGGTACTTCGGTAGCAGCTTTTCATTTTATCCGTTCGGTGGGGGTAGATGTGGGCATTACGGTGGCTACGGCTATTTGTGCCGCAGCGGCTTCCTTTGGCGGCACTTTTGTAATGGCGTTGATATCGCCTGCCGTATTCAAACCTATTTTATTGGTAGTGATAGCGTTACTGGCCGTTTACACGTTTGTAAAAAAAGACATGGGCGCACACCATAAACACCGCTACGAAGGAAAGGCACAAGTAGTATTGTGTGCGGCACTGGGTTTGGTGATCGGTTTTTACAATGGTTTTATCGGACCGGGTACAGGTGCCTTGTTGGTATTTGGTTTGGTATCCATAGCTGGCATGAGTTTTTTAAAGGGCAGTGCCATGGCCAAATTGGTCAACGCCATTGCCGATGCGGCATCGCTGATTGGTTTTTTGATGAGCAAGGCCGTGGTGTTCAAAATTGCCCTACCGATGATGGCCTGCAATATGTTGGGTAGTTATATCGGCAGCAAGATGGCGATACTGCGGGGCAATGCCTTTATCCGGTATATATTTTTGGGTGTGATTGTGTTGTTGATGCTGCGGTTGGCTTGGGATGTTTTTGCTGGGTAAAGAGTTGATTATTGGTTATTGATTGAATGATTATTGTGGTAGCTTTATTCTTTACAATGTAAGTGATAAAAGTGATGGGTGCAATCAGGCTCAATATAAAAATGGAAGGCTCTGTCGGCGTAAAAAATGTTATGGCAGTTTTTAATGACAGCATTGTTTATTCTTGTTTGCGGCCAGATGTTGCAGAAGCTGTTGAAGAGCCCAACGCCCTTCGCCACCCCATGGAAGTGGCTACGGCCAGAGAAGGACATTATGTAAAAATTACCCAAGCCATGCGGGCCGATTTCTACCACAATGATATCCGCCTTAGCGATGAATTTATGGTAGTTCCAGGGTTAAGTGAGGAAGCCATTATTGGTGTAAATACCTTACAGAAATGGCGCATCAAATTAGATTTTGAGCATGATACCATTATCATTGACCCTAAAGTGGCGAAGCTGATATTGAAGGAGTTGAAATAGAGCTGTAAGTTTTACAACCGCTCATACAAGGCCCTCAATTTTTCCCTCGTCATGATTTTTTCCCAATCCTTGCCCAGCGCATTTTCCCAAAGGGGTTTCATGCCCATACTCACATCCATCATTTTGTTAAAATCGTCGTCGCTCAGGTTGGCACAAATGCCAGTAGGGATTTCAATATTGTTTTTCTCCACCATGTATTTAAACTCTTTTACACCGGCGGGATAGTATTCCTCCAAATGATTCATTACAATGCAATTGCCAATGCCGTGCTTGGTGCCCAATAGATAGCTAAGGCCATAGCTCACCGCATGCGCAACGCCCACCTGGCTGTACGCAATGCTCATACCGCCTGCGTAGGAAGCCATCATCAGTTGATCGTCGCTCTGTTCGTCCCACCCGTCTTTTTCCACAAATACTTTGCGGCAAAGCTCCAGTGCCTTTTCGCCATAGCTTTTGCTGAACTCGTTGAGGAAAGTGCCTTCGAGGCTTTCGATGCAATGGATATAGCAGTCCATGCCCGTATAAAACCGTTGGTTTACCGGGGCATTGGCCGTTAGTTCGGGGTCCAATACAATTTGATCAAATGGGGTGAAATCGCTGTTCATGCCCAGTTTGCGCACGGGGCCGGTGAGTACGGTGGTGCGGCTTACTTCTGCACCCGTACCGCTGAGCGTGGGGATGCCCACTTTATATACGCCGGGCAGTTTTACCAAATCCCAGCCTTGGTAATCTGCGCTGCTGCCGGGGTTGGTCATCATCAAGCTCACCGCTTTGGCCAAATCCATGGCACTACCACCGCCAATGCCAATAACGCCGCTCACGGTGCCAAGCTCGGCTTTCAGTTGGGCTGCCAGGCTATCCACATACGTGGTTTTGGGCTCGTGGGTAACATCCACAAAAATGATTTTGTCCTTGCCCTGTACAGGTATGCGGTTTACCAACGGATGATGGCTGCCATTGGTGCCGCCCGTTTCAAAAAAATGGTCCACCAAAAACACCATGGGCGCATCGCCCTTGCGGTTGGGGGCCAAAATATCGCCCAGTTGGTTAAAAGCGCCACGACCATACACCACATAGCCGATCATTTTAAAATTGCGGAACAGCATACAAGGAATTTTTTGCGAAGATAGGGCGGATTGGAGACATTGTTGATGTCTCACTTCTTCACCAGCCCCATCTTTATAGCATACACCACCAACCCTACCGTATTTTTTACGTTCATCTTCTCCAATATCTTTAGGCGATGGCCCTCCACGGTGCGGATGCTGATAAAGAGTTTGTCGCTTATTTCTTTATTGGTCATTTCATTGCAAATCAAATCGATGATTTCAATTTCCCTTTCGCTGAACTCTACCTTGGCCGCTTTTTTATAAGGGTTGAACCGGCTGCGGGCAATCATGCTGGTGAGTTTGTGGCTGGTGGTTTTGCAATAATAGGGGTCGTTGTTATATACCGTTCGGATGGCTTCGGTAATTTGCTCCTTACCAGCGTTTTTGATGAGATAACCCTTGGCACCCGCCTCCAGCATATCCACAATCAAATCATCTTCGTCAAACATCGAAAGCCCGATGATACCGATGTCGGGGAACAGTTCCGAAATCTTTTTGGCCGCTTCTATGCCGTCCATTACGGGCATCTTGATATCGGTAATGATTACATCGGGCTGCAGCTTTTGCGTCAACTCCAACAACTCCTTGCCGTTTTCGGCTTCCCCTACCAATTCAATGTCGGGGTATTTGGTGAGCATCAACTTAAACCCGTCGCGAAAAATCTCATGATCATCGGCCATCAACAATTGTATGCCCTTTGTTTTTTTCATATTGTAAGTGGAATTTGTATTTCAAATATAGTGCCTTCGCCGGGTTTGGTATGTACCAATAATTGTCCACCCAACAATTCGGCCCGGCTTTGTAGGCTCAACAGGCCCATACCCTTGCCCTGCTGCTTTTTATCGGAATAATTAAAGCCGATACCATTGTCTTGGGTTTGCAGCAAAATATCCTGCGCCCTTTTAGTGATGCGGATGTTCAATTGCTTAGCTTGTGCATGCTTCAATGTGTTTTGTATAATTTCCTGCACCACCCGGTACAGGTTCACCTCACGTTCGGGTGCCAACGAAAAATCAGGACTGCTAAAGTCAATCTGAAGTTCATGCAGGTTCTTCAGTTTACCGATAAATTCATGGGTGGCTTTTACAAAACCCTTGCGCACCAAGGTATTGGGCAGCAGGTTGTACGAAATTTCCCTAAACCGGGTGATGATATCGTCTATTTGCTTACTCGATTTTTCCAATACGGCCGCTTCGGCATTATTGGTTGGCTCCAAGTGGTTGATCTGTAATTTGATGGCCGACAACATGGGGCCTAGTTCATCGTGCAGGTCGCCGGCAATCCTTTTGCGCTCGTTTTCCAAAGTGTTAATTTCTGCCGCAATCCTGGCCTGCTGCCATTGCAAAAGTTTGCGCTGCTGGTGCATGACCGAGTAAATAAAAAACCCGATAACGAGGGCTATGATAACAGCAGCGGTAATAACTAATGGAATCATGTTAAGCTGGTTTGGGATATTTGATAAACGGGGGCATCTTTTCTATTGGGTATCCGCAACACAGCGATAATGAAAAGTAAATAACAGGCTGCGTTAACAACTTTGTAGATGGTGAAAATAGCTTTGATGTTAGGAATGCTAGTGGATAAGCCAAATATAAAAATGCCGAAAAGGAGTAAGCTATAGGCATGCTGTACGACGTACAAACTACTTATCCAAAACCAACAATTTTTAACCAAACTTGTTTTAACGGCCATCATTTGCTTACTGAGGATATCGATAGAAATAAACAATATCAAACAATCGGCAAGGCAAAGCATGTAATACAGAATAACGAAAGGGGTACCCACAATCACTAGGTTAACCAAAGTGGTGAGCAACAAAGCCCCCGCAAAATAAAGTCCCATCTTTCGGCTGAGATATCCATTTTTGTACACAAGGGATAAGAAAACCCCAAAACTGGCAAGCAGGTAGAGATTTATACACAACTTTGAAAAGCCGTTGTATATAGCCGTTTTAAGGCTGATGTATACAATGGTTTCCACAAGCGGCACCAGCACCAGCATGTAAATAAATGGATGATAGCGGGGGTCAATTTTTTTATAGCGCACCGCACCTACAATGGCAGGTAAAACGGCACTCATGGCCAATATATATGCCGCATCACTGTTCATTGGTATGTTTGTTATGTAGTGAAGTTATCATTTTTTAGGGTATCTGGCCCATTTCCAGGCCGCCTAGCACTGTCGTTTTATCAAAAAAATCACCATCCGATCCTTTTGCCTTTGGCGCAGCGGATCCCGATGGCAATGGATAGCAATGCGTAGGCCTTGGTATATACAATGTGCTGTAATCAGGTTTAATGCCCACCAATATAACATGCACCTTTTTTTGTGGATCCATGCCGAACAATACCCGCAGACCCACGCAACTGTCGTTGCACAATAAGGCCCTTACAAAGCAACCGCTAAAGGAGCTGGAGTCGCCCAGCACATTGCCCACCGGGGGCAGGCTGTCGTTTTTAATAAGGGCTTTGTTGGCTTGGTAGCGCTCGGTCCATATCAAAATGGAATCTTTGATCATAAAATGGTCAATACCATATAACGAGGTTACAGAATCCGATCTTACAGGCCCATTATAGCCGCAACAGACTTTTTTGGGGCAGCAACATTTTGTTAAACTGAGTATTAATAACAGGCCGCCTAAGCCCCACAAAAAAATGCGATAAAAAACTTTTTGCTTCATGATTGATTGTTTATGGTTTTAATAATGTGTAGTGAAAGGGCGAAATAAAGCAGAAAGACCGCAATGGCGGTAAGTAGTTCTACCTGTTTATTTTGGGTAGTTAATACCGGCAGATATGTTGTGCTTACCTGTTATTTACCAAAACTACACATTATTTTTGCATTGTACTAACGATATACGGTAACTTCTTTTACAGGTTACCGTCGTCATCTTAAAACCACTAAACAATTGCCATGAACAAGAAAAGGTGCCTTACTGGGTTATTAATAATGATAGGTGTTGCTTGTGTTGCACAAACCCAATATGCGATACAAGATGGCAGGCTTGTATTGGCCGGTTATACAGCAAAGGATAAGATACAGCTATCCATTGGCGGCGGATTGAACCAACCCAATACAACCGCCCAATCAAAGCTAAATGCGCTCAAGAGCATGGTTGTTTCCGGCAATATCTTTTTGCCCATTACGGTGGGCAACCATACAAATCAGCGAAGGGCAACAACGAGTTTTGGACTGAATGCAGGGTTACAATACCAATCCGGTTTTGGTAATTATAGCACCAATGGCTATACGGGTTACAATGTTCAGGGCCAAAGCACAGGCCCAGCGCTGGCAGCCCAAAGTACTGGCAGCCCCAAAAGCAGTGGCTTTCTGTTGGAAGCCGGACCCCAACTGAATATCCATATCAAAAAATGGATGATATCGCCCATTATCAATGCGGGTTATATCAACCTTGCGCAAAAGGCAATGGCGGTAGTGCAAACAAGTACATTTAGGGATACTACCGGTACCAAAACAACCACTTATAACCTGTACAGCCAAGCAGCTGCAAAAATAAAAGGGCTGGTGTTAACCCCAAAGCTGCGGTTGAGCTACTTCGGCCGCCAATTGGGCTTTTGGATGGAAGGTAGCTACACCCTAGGCCCATCAGTTACAACCAATGCTACCACTTTTAGGCCACAGGGCATTGCCAACCCCGCTACCGGGTTTTATGCAATAGACCAAATGGCATTGGGCACCAATATAGCGGTACCCAGCGAAAAGATTAAGTATAGGTATATGGGCTTTCAGTTGGGCATCAGTTGGCCAATAACACCTTGCCGCAACAGAAAGGGAAACAATACCGGTAACTGTTGCTGTAAAAATTAAGGTTTAGTAAACGGGTTTGCGCCAAGCAAACCCAACGGGACATCAATACAACAAACAATAGGGCCATTCATACTTGAAGGCCCTATTTCTTTTAACCCCACCGATATGCCATATACCGGTTCATCATATAACACCCAACCGCTGTATTTAGCTTCAGCCATAAATACATAACCGTTTTTGCCAACAAATGATATTGAAACGTTACGGTAGGCTGATTTTTTACAATAATAATAAAGCTCCAACAACACATCTAAGGCGTAGTAAGTAGCACAAAGGCCCGGCAGGTAATTCTACCTGTTTATTTCGGGTAATCAGCACCGACAGAAATGTTGTTGTTACTTACCATCGCCAAACCAATCCGCTGCATTTTTGTGTCAGGTTACCGATGAATGGTAACGGCCCTGCTGAAGGGAATAAATCAGCAAATATTATTAATTAAATAAAATTATTATGAAAAGGTTATTTACCATTACAATGAGTATTGCTACAATACTGGTAGCGTTTAGTGCATGCAAAAAAAGCAACAACACAGCCGTAGCTGACGATATTGCTTTGTTGCAGGGTTTCTTTGAGCGTAATTTGGTGCCAACACAAAACTTCACCATCGATGCCGGTACGGGTGCAATCCTTACTTCTGCACAGGGCACAAGGATCAAATTTCCGCCCAACAGCATGCTTTCGCCAACGGGCCAAGTGGTAACGGGCACCGTGAATGTGGAATTTAAAGAGATCAACAATAAAATCGATTTTGTACTGAGCAACAAGGGAACGGTTGCAGACGGGTTGCCCTTAGAGAGCGGCGGCACTTGGATGCTAAAAGCCAACCAAGGCGGTCAACAGTTGCGCATCAACCCGGCTGCCAAAGTAGAACTGAACATCAAAAGGGATTCGGCTGTTCAGGGTGAAATGCAACTATTCAATGCAGGCCCAGCCAACAACAACAATGCCAACGCCATCAATTGGGGAAGGCCCCGCCAGCAGGCCATTGTACCTTTGGCTTCGCCTTTTTCCAGTTATTTTTGTGGCCTCGACAGCGTGGGCTGGGGCAATGCCGACCGCTTTATGAGCAACCCGGTGTATGCCCAGAATACTAAACTGATTGCTTCCAATGGTGCATCGCTGGCCAACTTCTCTGCCATGTTTATTTACAAGGGCAAAAAAATTGTATGGCCCCTGCAAAAAATCGGTGCCTTGATCAACGACAGCCATACTGCTACTGGACAAATAGGACATTTTGTATTATTCGGTTTTGTAAACGGCGTGTTTACCACGGGTATTTTGCAAAATCAAACCATTACCGGCGATAACCAAACGTTTACCGTTACACTAGCAACAGATACGGAAACGGCCTTTAAAGCCCAGTTGAGCAGCATCTTATAAAAAATAGTGGTTAAGTGGAAAAGCGCTGTCTGTTCTATCGGCAGCAGCGCACAACAAAGTTGACAAGTCTTTGTTGTGAGAGGGGCCCAATTGCGGCCCCTTTTTTTTTGTGCCTAGCGTATATTACTCAATGGCTTTTGCAAAAACCTTCTTGGCACTGTCCCGTAAATTAGTAAAACGGTCAAGCAGGGGCGGTTGCTCCCCTTTCGCTATCATTTCCAGCAAAACTTGCATTTGACTTTTGCACAATGCCACATATTGTGATAATCTTTCGGCTTTGGTATGACTGACTGGAGAAATATCCATTTTAGCGGTAGACAACAACACTTGGTCAAGCTTATCCCATAATGGCATGATACTATCGATAATGCCTTTTTGATTACCAACAATGCCTTCGTTTTGCAACATTACCTGCACTTGGGCATGCAACTTGTCGAACTCGCCCAGTTTAGCATTAAAAGCATCATTGCCCTTATAGCTTATCTGCCCTATTTCGTTTACTATTTCCTGCCGCTCCTCATCCGCTACCTTGTTTTGCTGCAAATACATGAATGCCACTACACAGGCTGCCACTGCCACAGCAGCCGCTACCCAACGCATAGGCTCCCTGCCTTCTTTTTCTTTTTTGATACTTAGTGCGTATATGTAGCCAATGGCTATACCACTGAGCAAACCACCGATATGCGCAGCGTTATCCACACCGCCTTTCATACCATAAAATAAGTTATACATTACGAAAATGCCGATACTGCCCAGCAACGACTGCCTTACCTGCTTGGGGATAAGATTGGTAGTAAGCAAGGCCAAAAAAACGCCATACATACCAAATACGGCACCCGATGCACCGGCACTGTTGGAGGGTTCGGTATGCCACCAAAGACTAGCCAAACTAGCCAATATACCGGTAGCCAAATAAGCGGCAACATACCTAATTTTGCCCAGCATAGGCTCTAGGTAAATGCCTACCATATACAAGCTGTACATGTTCATGGCTAAATGGATGATGCCAAAATGTAAAAAGGTACAGGTAATCAACCGCCACCAATCGCCACTGAGCGTTAAGGGGGCAAAATTGCTGCCCCAGCGAAGATGTACCAATCCATCAGGCTCAAAAATACCAGCCCCATTCAATGCCATTAATACAAATACTAAAATATTGATGGCCATTATAACATAGGTTACGTACAAGTTGCTTTTGGAAAGATTCATGGCCGCATCCACTTCTGCCGCTTCTTTTTCTTGTTGTTGAACCACCTGTATGGTTTTTTGGCGCAAATCGGCCAAGGCTTGCCGTTGTTCGCTTAGGTCGGACACTTGGCCAAGCAAAGCCTCCCATTCCTCCGTAAAAGCCACCACGTTTTTGCTGTTGCGCTTGCCCAAATCCAGGCTTTCGCCGTTTACCATTTCACTTTTTACCGTCAAGAAGTCATTGTCAACGGTAATTACGATTTGTTGGCCTTTTGTACTCCAATTGCGGGGCGTATGGCCAGCCACTCCTGTTTCGGTGGCCAACATAACATCCCATTGTAGGTTTTGCAAAGATCGCATTGCCAATGCCAATGCTGTATCTGTTTCCATACCGTGTAGGGGAATACTTTGCTCGTGTTTGGGCATATTTTTTTTATAAATATAATCAGTTTGCGCATACAACCATCAGCGGGACGCATTTCAAATTTTCGCTTTCAATACAACCAAGTTGTTAGAGTTCTTAACCTCCGCTTCGATACGGCCTCATAAAAAAGCCGTTAAGAAAATTGAAGCTGAGGGCGCAAAAGAAAAACAGTTGTTACCAAAGCTTGGCATTGCTATTGGGCTGTAAGTCCTACTAAAGCTAAGTTATGTACTACAGATGGAGCTTGTTTTTCTTTAGCCCGAGGGTTCAATTTTTAGGCTTTTTTATGCAGCCTTGATTTTTTGCTCCACTTTTGTATCAAGACAAAAGTGGAAAAAGCCGCCGCAAAAGGTAACTTCAAATTGGAACAAGAGCGAAAATTTGAAATACACCCCATCACTGCCTACCCTCCAGCACCGCCAATACGGTTTCTTTTTTCCGCTGCGATAAGGGGATGGCAATACCGCCTTCCAACAACAAGGAGCCGCCATCGGTTTTATCAAAGGCGGTTATCTTTTCGGGGTTTACCAAATACGCATGATGGGTCCTTATAAAACCCAATGGTTCCAGTATGCCTTCATATTCCTTTAAATTTTTTGATACCAGTATGGGCAGCGTATAGCCGGTAATAAAAAAACGGGTATAGGTACCGGCAGCCTCGCAGTACAAAATATCGGCCACCTTAATAAAATATACGTTGTCAATATCTTTTAAAACAATGCGCTTATTCGCATCCTGTTTGCCACTTACCTGCTGTAGCAAAAACTGTATCTGCTGCTGCATATCCCTATTGCGCAACTGGCCAACGGCTTTTTCAATACTGGTTTGTAGCGCTTCGGGGTCAACGGGCTTAAGCAAGTAATCAATGGCGCTGCACTTAAATGCTTCAATGGCATATTTGTTATGTGCGGTTACAAAAATGAGCCCAAAGGAAGGGTTGCCCACCTGCCGCATCATATCAAACCCGGTGCCGTCATCCATTTCCACGTCCAACAAAACAATATCTGGTTTAAAACTGGCCAAGGTTTGTAAGCCGCTTTGTACGCCCCCGGCTTCCCCAATCTCTGTTATTTGGGGACAATAGGACTGCAACAAGACTTTTAAACCAAGGCGCAGGTTGGGCTCATTATCAATAATCAACGCTTTCATACATTCTTTTTTTATGACTAACTAAAATAACCTAATGGCATACCTCCAATACCTAAACTTCTTTAATATCTTTTTTAAAAAGCAGCGGCAGTTTGATGGAAACCGTTACCCCTTTCCCGTCCGCATTGTTATCTATGGAAAAACTGGCCCTACTTTTCAATTTTACATTCAGCAGATAAATCCTGTCTTTGATGATTTGGCTGGCCCTAGATATATGTTCGCCATTAACCGCAGGGCCAGCAGCAAGTCCTTTACCGTTATCCGTAATGCGCACCAGCAGGTCCCTAGCCTCTTTTGCAAAAGCAATGATAACCACACCTGTATAATCAATGCCCATAAAACCATGCTCGATGCTATTTTCAACAAAGGGTTGCAGTATCATGGAGGGTATCAGGGTTTCATCGGGTTCTATTGTATCTGCCAGCAACACCTCAAAACTAAATTGCTGCGGAAAACGGGTTCCCTGCAAAGAAAGGTACTCTTCCAAAAATTCCTTTTCTTGCTCAAGGGTTACATATTCCTTGTACGTACTTTCCAGCGTTTCACGCATGATGTGGGAAAACTTGGAGAGGCTGCTGGCCATTGCTTTTCCATCATTGCCCTGCAGGGCAAAACTTTGCAAAGAAGCAAGTGCATTAAAAAAGAAATGGGGGTTCATGCGTGCCCGGTTGAGCCTTTGTTCTGTTTCCAATATTTTTTGTTTGCTTTTTAGCGATTGCTGGCGGATAAAGAAAGCCAACCCAATCAAGGCCAGCAAGCCGGCCAGCGCTAACAGTAGATACACCCTTTTTTGATAGGCCAGTTCGGCTATTTTCTTTTCGTTTTGTGCCTTGTTGTATTTCTGCTCCATTTCGTTGATGGCTTCGGCATTTTGTTTGGTAACCAAGCTATCGCTCAAGCCCTTGTATTGTTCCAATGCTTGTAGTGCCAATGCGGTTTGGCCGTTGGCTTTGTAGGCTTCGTATAACCGCTCGTTTGCCAATTTGCTCATGTATGGGTTTTTCAACTGTTTACTATAGCCTTCCGCTTTTTGCAGGCATTCGATGGCCTGCGGATATTGTTTCAGCCCCAAAAATGCGGCACCCCGATCAATATAAACCGAATAGAGCGGGGCCGGGTTTGGTTTTTCGTGTAACAGTAGCAAACAGCTATCGGTATATTGTAAGGCCAGTACAAAATCTTTTTTTAGCAGGGCAAATTTTTCCAGCGACAGGTAGTTCCGCACAATTAAAAGGGGCTGCTGAACGTATTTGGCATAGCGCAATGCGGTAACGGCGATGTCTTGCGCTGAGTCGAGATACGGTTTATGTTCTGCTTCCTCATACATATGGCCGTAAGCCGTAACCATATTGGCATAAGACTGTGCCATTGATGCGGTATCATTTGCCTCCTTTGCTGCCCCCAATGATTTTTTGGCGAACTCGAGGGCTTTTCCATATTGTTTTTGATTAAAATAAACCCCCGTAAGGTTGCTGTATATTTTAGCCTGTACGTTGTACTGCTTTTCTTTTATCGCCATATCAAGGCTTTCAAAATAGAGCAGGGCCGCACTATCGGTATTGCCTATTTTATTATAATGTATTGCCATAAGGCGGGCACTTTCGATGGAGGTAAATGGATGGTATTGCCCTTTTAAAAATTGCTGCGCTTGCCGGGCACTTGCAAAGCTTTCGGTTGCTTTTCCCTGTGCATTGTACAATATGGATTCCATGCTACTGGCAATGGCTTGACAGCAGGAACTATTTTCTTTTTTTACTTGGCCGATCAACAACAGTACCTCATCAAATTGCTCGGCCCTGATTGCCTTGTCGAAACTGATCCTTGTGGCTGGCGAAAACGAAGCACAGTCGCAAGGGGTTTGGCCCAATACATTGCCAAAAAGAGAAAGAAAGAAGAAGAATAGTAAATAGCGAAGGGGGAACGTTGAATTTGATTGCATGGGAAAAATATTTTGCTGGTGGCTAAAAATAATCGAAGAATGATATGATTGTATATAAAACTGGGGAATTTATTTTGCACACGTTTGCCAATTTTTAGATCGGTGCCAAATGTTACCGAATATCAAATGAAATACACCGAATATGAATTGTGGGTTACTGGTTTGGGTTAATCGCATATGCCTTTTTTGGGGTATTAGGGTATTATATGACGTTAGCATACCGCCTATTTGTTTAATGGCAGGGGATAAAAAAACCGCCTCTGTATTTAAACAAAGGCGGCCTGCTAAAAAACCCTAAAAACCTATTTTACAGCTTATTTATTTTTTGCGAAATTACTTTGCCATTGGCGCCCCTAAGCCTCAAAACATACAACCCAGCAGGTGCAGTAGTAAGATTTACAGTAAACAAACGCCCCTTGTTTGTAACATGGCTTTGTACGGTTTTTCCGTTCATGTTCACCACTTCGTATCCTACGGCTTCAAAAGCAATCGGTACTTGGATATTGAATAGACCCGTGGAAGGGTTAGGGCTTATGCCAATGGCAACCTGGCTGCTTGGGCTGGCAATGGGGAGTGCCATGGCCGAGGTTTTACTACCGTTGGCAACCAGGGTTACATTATAATCTTCTGCTTCACCTAAATAACCGGTAATACAGGGCGTAATGGAACCGGAGCTGCGGCGCATGATCACCCTCATTTTTGTAGGGCCGGCCGTAGCGGTGGCGGGAATATTGATATTAAAATTGAATGTGCCGGCATTGCTGAGCGTGGCTGTGTTGATCAAGCGTTCACCAGCATCTGCAAAGCTACCGTTGCGGTTAAAATCAATGTATATAGAATAACGCTGGCTTCTTACCGTACTGGCAAACCCTGCGCTGATTTGCCCCGCATTGACCGTGGAACCGATTGTTAAGTTGGTGTTGGCGGCTACATTGGCATATCCACCTGGCTCTGCGCCAGATACCCGGTTGATGCTGCCGAGGCTGAACAGATCAATCCACTCGCTGCTGTTTGCACCATTTGCGGTGCAACTTAATGTTACAAACTGGCTGGTGATGTAATTGCTATTGGTGGCAGAACAAACCCTTCTTACACGCCACTCATAAGCCGTGCCCGCAGCCAAACCCGTTAAATTGAAAAAAGTGGCCGTGGGGTTGTTGTAAATATCGGTCAACTGGGTCCAGGCATTATTGGTATTGGCCAAGCGGTACGATACCGAAAACCCGGTATTGCCGTTGTTGATGGCGGTAGACTGCTGCCAGTTGAGGGTAGCGCTGGTGGTGCCTATATTGGTGGTTGACAAACTATATGGTTGCAGGCAGGGCGTGCTGAACAGCAATGTGGTGTAGGGGCTAAAAGCACTACCGCAACTGGCCCTTACCCTAATTTGGAAATTGCCGCCCTGCATCAAATTGGCAAGGGAATAGGAGTTATTGGGTACTGTTAGTTCCGTACTGCCCCATGGGGCACCCGCCCAACCCAGTTGAACTTTATAGGTTGATGCGCCGGGAACCGCATCCCAATTGAAAGTAGAGATGTTGTTGCTATAACTAAAAGAGATACCCGTTGGAGCGTTACAGGGGGCCATGGCAGTTGTAAAGCTGGATATCACTGGGCTACTGTTGAAGTATACACAGGTTTGGTTAACGCACCATTCGTAGGCGGTATTGGGGCTAAGCCCGGCAACAGTAATGGTAGTGGCAGCAGTATGCCCAATGGAGGTCCAAGCATTGGAGGTATTGGCCAAGCGGTAGGCCACTACAAAATCAGAAATAAGCGTATTGTACCCGGCGGCGGCCGTCCAGTTTAAAGTGGCACCAGTGGCCGTAACATTGGTTGCGTTCAAACCGGTAGGTTCGGGGCAGGGCACCGTGTATTGGGCTACCGTAGGGCTCCCGGGGCCGCTGCCGCAATTGGCCGTTACCCGCCAGTCAACCGTGGCACTATGAAAAATGCCCGTAGCGATATAAAAAGTATCGGTAACCGTTTCAACGATTTCGGCAACCGACCAATCGTCTTGCGGCTGTTTTATTTCAATGGTATAGCTTAGGGCACCGGTAACGGGCTGCCAGCTAAAAGTAGATACATTGTTGCCATAAATGGCCACCAGGTTTAATGGGGCATCGCATTGCGCATGAACCGTTGTGCCCAATAGCAGCACAAAGGCCAGTGAGAAGAGCGTAAATAACTTTTTCATTTTTTGTTGATTTAAGTAAACCGCAGTCAGTTGTATGTTAAAAGCTGCGCCAATACAAGATTGTACTAGCACAAATCTATTGTTGTTAAATTGCAGTAAGGGGCCTAATGAACAAGTGATGGCTTGTGATGTACAAGTGCGGCAATCTTATAAATAAGTGATGGAGAAATAGGCTGTATGTCTTCGGTGCCCTGCATTGGGGTGGCCGTGGTATATTCGAATATTTGATGCAACTTTATGGCACCATAAACAAAATCGCATGATGATAGATATATTAAAATCCCTTTTCAATAGGGATTTGCAAAGGTTAAAAACAGAGATAGCAGCCTATAGTAACGAGGCCTTAATCTGGCATACCGAAAAAAACATTGCCAACTCGGCCGGTAACCTTTGCCTGCACTTGATCGGCAACCTCAATACGTACTTGGGCGCTGTGCTGGGCAATACAGGTTATGTGCGGCAGCGTGACTTGGAGTTTTCGCTAAAAGATGTGCCCAGAGGCGAACTGCTGGAAAAGTTAGATGCCACGGTGGTTGTGGTAAACGAAGTGTTGGACAAACTGCCGACAGCGGAACTGGAGCAGGAGTATCCTATGTTGGTATTTGAAAAACCGTTGAGTACCGCACAGTTCTTGGCACACTTAACCACCCATTTGGCCTACCATTTGGGACAAATCAATTACCATAGAAGGTTGTTGGATTCCGTTGGCAACAGCGGGACAGGTACAACATCGTAAGTTTACAACAGCCCGGCCGCTCTTTCCAAATCTTCCGGTGTATCAATTTCCACGCCCATGTATTCGGTAACCACCATTTTTAAGGGGATACCGTTTTCTAAATAGCGGAGGCATTCTACTTTTTCTGCGGCTTCCAAGGGGGTCATGGGCCATTGGGTAAAATTCAACAGCGCCTGCTTGCGAAAAGCATATACACCGATGTGTTCGTAGTAAATGGGCGCAACCGTTTTATCGCGGTGGTAAGGGATGGCGCTGCGGCTGAACAGCAGGCTGTTCATGTTTTTGTCAACCGCTACTTTTACATAGTTCGGATCTTGTATGTATTTGTCTTCTTTCAATACCTGCATCAAAGAAGCCACCTGTACTGTATCATCGGCAAATTCGGCCAATAGCTTTTCCAGCGGTGCTTTTTGTACAAAGGGTTCGTCGCCCTGGACGTTCACCACAATTTCAACGTCCATATCCGCAACTGCTTCTGCAATTCGGTCGCTGCCACTTTCGTGCTGCTTTATGCTCATCACGGCTTTGCCGCCATGGTTGGTTATTTCTTGGTAAATGATGTCGCTGTCGGTTACCACATATACTTCATCAAAAAGACCAGTGGCCACGGTGTTATCATACGTATGCCGTATCACGGTTTTGTTGCCCAGCATTTGCATCAGCTTGGCGGGAAAACGGGTGGCCGCATAGCGGGCCGGTATCATCGCTATTTTTTGCATCAACAAATAAACAAAATGTTTGCGTGCAAAAGCGGTAAATGGACCACGGATTTTATTGGATGGCACGAATTACACGGATTATTGATTACAGCTTATTGATTATTGGGCGCAACGACTACCAAAACTTTCTATCTATTTGTTATTCTACACTCGTCATTCAACATTTTTGACCACGGATTTTGTTGGATGGCACCGATTGCACGGATTATTGATTACGGGTTATTAATTATTGAACGCAGCGATTTGTAAATCCACTTATTCATCACGCTATATTCGTCATTCAACATTTTTTGACCACGGATTTTATTGGATGGCACTAATTACACGGATTATTGATTATTCCTTATTGATTAATGGGTGCAATGATTACCAAAGCCTTCTACCTATTCGTCATTCTACATTTTTTGACCACGGATTTTATTGGATGGCACCGATTACACGGATTCTCCAAATACCTAATACCATAATACCCAATACCGAGTTCAGCAGATTGCCCAATTCCACATTCGTCACTCCACATTCATCATTCAAACTTCGCCACCCCCTACTGTTTGCCATCAATAATCAACGGTGTATTGCCCTTGCCCATTACAATCACTTTGGCGTTTTGGCTCAGGGCCAGTTCCTTCATGGCCTTTATCTGCTCGTATTGCAACTGTTGGTCGGTAAGGCCGGTATTGATGATGCGCTGGTAGTCGGCGATACCTTGGGCTTCCACCCGCTTGCGTTCGGCCTCTTGTTTTTCTTTCAGCAACACAAACTCCATCTTTTTGGCATCCTGCTCGGCATTGATTTTTGATTCGATGGTTTCTTTTACCGAATTGGGCAGGGTAATATTGCGCACCAACAACTGCTCCAACATGAGGCCCCTTGTTTTAAAATCATTTTCGATACTCTTATATATGCGTTGCTGAAACTCGTCACGCTTGTTACCAAACAAATCCACCGCTTGGTAATACACCGCATTGTCACGTATTTTGGTACGGGTGATGGGGCGCACAATCTTGTCGCGGTAATCGTTGCCGGTTTCCTTCAGTAGCCTTGGTGCTTCGCTGGAAACCACCCGGTACAAAACCGTCAGATCGATGGTTACCTCCAGCCCATCGCTGGTGAGCACCCGTATGGCATCGTCACCGCTTTTAGTGCCCTCGTCGTGCACGCCGCTCATGGTATAATTTTGTGTTTTCACATCAATCCGTTCAATGTCCAGCAAAGGATTTACAAAATGCAGACCGCTGGTCAGCACCTCGTTTTGAATGCTGCCGAACAGCTTTTTTACGCCTACTTCACCGGCATCTATTTGCTTGGTGCTGGCCGTAGTGATGCCCAATACAATAAACAAGAGGGCCACCATCCGGCCGATATTGCGGAACTTGGCCAGTGCGGGCCGGTTTTTTACAATGATACCACTGGCAAAAAAAAGAAGGATACCGAGAACGATTAATAACATGGCTGATAGTTTTATGGGTGCAAGTTGGGTAAAAGCAAGGAGAATTGGACAAGAGCTTTTGCACAAAGGGGGGAACGTGGACCGTTGGTCGTTGACCGATGGGGGGTGCCTATAATTTGGGAAGTGGTGACAGTTGACGGTTGACAGATGACAGTCCTTTTGCTTGTTATGGCTTATGTTTTAGGGCGGCGGCTTTCGTTGGCCGTTGGCCGTTGACCGATGGGGGCTGCCTATAATTGAGGAAGTGATGACAGTTGACGGTTTACAGATGACAGGCCTTTTGCTTGTTATGGCTTATTTTTTAGAGAGGCGGCTTTCGTTGACCGTAGACCGATGGGAGCTGCATTTAATTGGGGAAGTGATGACAGGGCGGAATGCTCTGGGTTGGAAGGCAAGTGATTGCACTCCTCATATCTCAATGGCCGTATCAAAGGGTTTTGGGCCATGGTCCATCGACCATGGTCCATGGACTATTTCCCCTCCTGTCAACCGTCATCTGTCATCCGTCAACTCCCCCTACACTCCGCCGCTGCTCAATATCACCAACTGCCCATCCAGCATAAAAAACTCCAGTACATAGTAGGCGCCGTCCTGCCACTCGTAGCGGATTTTTTTGGTCACTTTTACCGGCTCGCCGTAAGGCTCTTTTTCTACGGTAATGGTACATACATCGTCCCGCAGTTTCTTTTTGGCGCTTGCCTGCGGGTAGGTTTCAGCAGCCCCAATCGCATCGGGATATTCGCCCAGCAACCGCAGCAGCAAAAAGCCCTGCTCTATGGTAAAATCGGGCAAAAAATACGTATCGCTATTGTATTCGTAGGCAAAAAAACTGTGCAGCTCTGCCCCGTTTTTGTACAGTTGCTTGGTAAGGCTGGTATTGTAATCGAAATCCCCCATTTTTTCCGGACGGCCCTTGGTAACCGCAGGTCCGGCTACGGGCGACAACTGCTTCAGGTAATCTTTTAATGTTTTAACCGTGGCCTTTGGCGGCGGCGCTGGAAACAGGTAGTTGTTTACCACATAGCCGGTTTTGCCCTTATAAGTGGTTTTGGCCCAAGTACCGCTGATGCCTTCTGTGGTAATATTAATAATGCTGTCGGTATTGGTATAAATCAAGCTCAACTTTTCACCATAGGGGATTTTTTCCAGCATTTTTGCCTTGGCATCGGGTTTCTCCCTGATACTCAGGCCCGCTTTGGCAGCGGCGTACCATGTGTTGTTTTGCGCAAACAGGCCAACAGAAAGGACAAGGGATACGAGCAAAGTCGTGATCGGCTTCATATAAATGATTTTGTGCCGTAAAATACTAAAAGCCCACTACATTGCCTCAACCCTCCTCAAACTTGCTGCCCACGGGCGGGCGGTATTTTTGAAACGGTATTTTGAGCAAATTGCCAATATGGGAATGCTCTTGGGGCAAAGGGTGGGTATCTATGCCAAATACAATTTTATCGGGCGGCAGGTAGCGGTACGTGCCCAACAACCTATCCCACACGGCAAATACGTTGCCGTAGTTGCAATCGGTATAGGGCTGTACATTATGATGATGAACCCGGTGCATACCGGGCGTAACAAGCAGGTAACTCAGCGGTTTGTCGATATAAGCGGGCAAGTTGATATTGGCATGGTTAAACTGCGATAGCACGGCGCTCAGGCTTTGGTACAGCATCACTACACCAAAAGGGGCCCCACAAAGTAAAATGGCCAAGGAAGTAAAGACGGCCCTAAAGATACTTTCGCCGGGATGGTGGCGGTTGGCGCTGGTAGTATCTACATAAGTATCTGTATGATGTATGAGGTGAAAGCGCCACATCCACTTGGTTTTGTGCTCAATAAAATGGATAAAATAGGCACCGATCAAATCGAGCAGCATCAGCGATACCAGCACATTGGCCCAAAAAGGCAGTGGAAGCCAGTGCCAAGCGCCGAAATGATGGTCCCGGGCCAGCTCGCAGGCTTTGTTCATTAAAAATGCCAACGCAAAATTTACCACAATGGTGGTACCGGTAAAAAACAGGTTGATACCCGCATGTTTCCATTTGTTGTACTTAAAGATGCGTATGGGTATAATGCCCTCTATTATCCAAAACAAGGTAATGCCGCCAAACAAAATGATGGAGCGGTGGAGGGAGGGGATTGTTTCGAAATAATCAATAATATGCTGCATACTACAAATGGTGGGTACAAGATACGGTGAAAAAGCAAGCAACACCCTATTGGGCCGAATTGCTACTGGTATTTTTAACTGAAATGGAGAGCCGGGATACGGAAAAATGCCCGCTGGCAAAAACTCACCACTTTGTGGTATTGAAGTTTACACGGGGGTAACATAACTTTACATTTATTTATATATTTACATGGTAAATATGTGCCCTCTAGGCAACTAAGCTCAAAAAATCACTTAATTTATTAATAAACAAACGATTATGAAAAGAATTTTTCTTTTAGCTATTACGGTTTTCTTAGCGGCTAGTATGTCATTTGCCCAAAATGTGGGCATTGGTACTACCACCCCGGCTGCCCGCTTGGATGTGAAAACCCCCAGCAACTATGTGGGTCAATTCAACGGTGCTGCCCCCATGTACATGGGTATTTTTGAAGGGGATGTGTACCGTGGCTACTGGGGCTCTTATGCCGGTGCGGCCGAAGATGTGGATTTTGGTACGGGCAGCGGCAATACCTTGGGCAAGCTGCATTTTACCATACAAGCCAACCCCCGCCTTACCATTGGCGCCGATGGCAAAGTAGGTATCGGTACTACCAACCCAGCCCATCTGCTACATATCAATGGCGGCGATCTGTTTGTACAAAGCAGCAGCGGCCTGATCCGCTTTGGCTACAACGGTGCCAATGAGTGGCAAATGGCCACAACAGGCGCCGGTGCCGATTTGCGCTGGTACACTACGCCCGATGGTGGTACTACCATTACCCCCCGCCACTATTTTAGCCAAAACGGTAACATGGGCGTGGGCGGTTTTTCCGGCCCCGGTGTACCCCTCGGCCGCTTGGATGTAATTGGCGCTGGCACCACCAGCAGCACCAATACCTTGTTGCTGCGCAACAGCAATGGCGATACGCTTTTGCGTGTGCGTGACGATGGCCGCATGGGCATTGGCTACAACGGCACCAGCTATGGCCGTACCCTGAATATGGGCGGTACCGGCATCAATTTTTACACAGCCAATGAAGCGGCTTTTGGTGGTGCCGTCTTCCCCACAGATACTTCGCTGGTAATTTGGAGCAATAGCAATGTTAACAACTATTTGGTATTGCAACCAAGCTGGGGCAATACCGGTGTAGGCACTTATACGCCAAATGCCAAACTACATGTAAATGGTACTACTGGCATCCTTGTGGGCGGCAATAGTGCCAGAATTGCTACTGGTTATCAACTGAGTGTAGATGGTAAAATTATGGCCGAAGAAGTAACGGTACAAAACAGCACTGCTTGGCCCGATTATGTGTTTGCCAACGACTACAAATTGATGCCGCTTAACGAGCTGGAAGCTTCCATCAACAAAAACAAGCACTTGCCCAATATTCCTTCTGCCGCCGTGGTAGAAAAAGAGGGCATCAGTTTGGGGCAGATGAACAAGAAGCTGATGGAAAAAGTGGAAGAGTTGACGTTGTACATCATTGATTTGAATAAAAAGAATGATGCTCTGACCCAAAAGGTACAGCAATTGGAAAACAAAGTTGTTGGTAACCAATAAGGGCCAAGTTTTATTTATTTAAATGATTGAACAATGATAAAGCGAAATATAAAACGCATGCTGCTCTGCCTAGGGCTGTGCGGCATGGCTACGGGTGCCTCGATGGCACAAATACGGGAAAACATAGGTGATATTTTAAAAGACCCCAGCAACAACTACCACACCATTGTGCAAAAGGCAGAGGCGTTTTTTGCGCAGTATGGCAAGGAGGGCACAGGGTGGAAGGAATACAACCGCTGGAAGTTTTTGGTAAAGAACAATATTGCCCCCGATGGCATATTGCCCGACTTTGTAAAGAATAACCAAGAAGCCTTGGATAACTACCGCACAGCCAATGCCAACCGCGGCATTACGGCTACTAGCTCCAACTGGATACCCTTGGGCCAGCCCAACCCTACCATACAGGCAGGCGATGCGCAAAATGGGGTGGGCCGCACCAGTAGCCTCGATTTTGTGGGCAGCGATATATGGGTAAGCACACCCGGTGGCGGCATGTGGTTTGGTGATTTTTTAGGCGGCAGCGCATATAGCTGGACGGCCAAAACAGATGGCATCCCCAACTTAGCCGTACAGGACATTGAAATTGCCCCCAGCAATACCAATACCATGTATGCCCTTACGGGTGCCGTGGGCGGTGCTTCGGGCTACCGCAGTACAGGTGTTTTAAAAAGTACGGATGCCGGAGATACTTGGTACAAAACGGGCCTCAGCTTTCCGGAAAGCGGTGGGGTAAAAGGGTACAAACTTTTGGTACACCCCAGCAACAGCAGCATCGCTTGGGCTTGTACCGACAATGGCTTGTTCCGCACGGCAGATGGCGGTACCACTTGGACCTTGGTTACTTACTATACAACCGTTGGCGGTGCCCAAACCAATCTATCTACCAATGCTTATGATATTGTATATCAGCCCGGTAGCACTACCACCATGTATGCCACCAGCAACGGGCCCTATTTTTACAAAAGTACCGATGGGGGCTTGACTTTTTTAAGGGTGGACAGGGTAACGGCTGGTCTGCCTACCACGGGCGGTAGGATACAGATTGGCGTTACGGCAGCCAATAGCGCATATATCTACCTGTTGTATGGCGATGGCACTGCTTACCAAGGTTTGTACCGCAGCACCAACAGTGGTACCAGCTTTACCCTGCGCAGCAGTACGCCCAATGTGTTGGGCGGTCAGGCTTGGCGCAATATCTGTATCGCCGTATCGCCCACCGATGCCGAGGATATTTATGTAGGTGGGTTGGATATTTACAAAAGCACTACCGGCGGAGCCACGGGTGGTTGGACACAGATTTCCAACTGGACCAGTGGCAGCACCAGCAACTTTAGCCATGCCGATATTTTTGAGCTGAAATGCGATGCCACTTATTTGTATTGCGCCGGCGATGGCGGTATTTACCGCATGACCCGCAGTACAGATACTTGGACTAGCTTAATGGCCAATATGCAAACGGGTCAGGTTTACCGCATGGGCATTGACCCCACGGCTTCGGCAGCCTTTGTTACAGTGGGCCTGCAGGACAATGGCAGCTACCGCAACACCGGGGCGCAGTACCTGAGTATTGGCGGCGGCGATGGGATGGAAACGGTGGTAACCCCTTCCAATACCAATGTAATTTACCTTTCTACCCAAAACGGTAATTTTTACCGCAGCGATGATGGCGGCACTACCAATGGTTTTATTAGGGGCGGCGCTGGTAACTGGACCACACCTGCAGTACTTAGGCCAGGGTTTGATACACATATCTACATTGGATATGCCAGTATTGATTATAATACTACTTCGGGCACAGGTGCGTGGAGTACCATTGCCACAGGGTTTGGCAATGCCATAGAATCGCTGGAGTTTGCACCGAACAATAGTACTATTTTATATGCTACTGAGGGGCAATCGGTAAGGCGTTTCAACCTGAGCGGGGCCTTATGGTCGGCAGCTACCAATATTACGGCTACCCTGCCGGCAAGCAATATCACCGAATTGGCGGTTGATCCCAACAATTCGTCGCATGTGGTGGTATGCTATGGCGGTTATACGGCTGCCAATAAGGTTTTTGAAACTTTCAATGCCAATGCTGCCAGCCCCACGTGGACCAATATTACGGCCACTTTGCCCAATGTGCCCATCAATTGCATTACCATGGACGATGATGCGAACAATACGATTTATATTGGTACCGACATTGGTGTGTTTGTGCGCAACGATGTGCTGGCAAACTGGGTTATGTACAGCAATAAGCTGCCCGTAACCCGTGTATATGATATAGAAATTAACCGCTCGCTGGCGACACACCGTGTGTATGCAGCTACATTTGGCAGGGGTGTTTTCTATGCGGAAGTATATACCGGCTGCGGCACATCTGCCACACTCAGTGGCAGTGTTACGGGCCTCAACTACACCGAAATGAGCGTAAGCATCACGTCTACCCAAGTGCTGGATGGCGGCGAAGGCACATCGGTAGCCTACAGTGCAGGTACTACCATACAGCTCAACCCTGGCTTTAGTGCCAAAAATGGTATTAAGTTTCAGGCATATTTGGATGGCTGTACGGGAGCGGGCAGCCCGCCCAGGCCACTGCGTACCACCGCTCGGCCAAATGCCGATGGTACCAACTGGGAATTGGTAAATACCAATCCGGCAGGTGATGGTGAAAAACCACGCCAATCAACCAGCAGGCCAGTAGCGCCACCGGCCAATAACCATCCCGAAGGGGAAGGTGTAACTACTTCGCCGGTACGTCAAGCTAGGCCAGTGGCAGCACCGCCAGCACAGGCACCCAACCCGCAGGGCGGCAATAGATAAACATAACTTTTAAGTATAAAAAAAGCAGCTCCAATAAGGGCTGCTTTTTTTATACTTATAGGGGCCAAGCATTGATGGCTATTGCCCCTCCATGGCAGCCTTTTCCAGTGCATCATTGTCGGTATCGCTTATGGGTAGCGTTGGGCTTTGCCATTGGCATTGCGGGCATTGGTAAACCTGCTGCGGTGCCATGGCAAAACCACCAAACAAATAGGTGGCAATGGCACTGAAGAAGTTTTTTGGCCCTTGCTTATATACATAATCCAAGCCTTTGTGTCCGCAGCTTGGGCAAAGGGCATTGTTGCGGTACTCCGTATCCAAAGCATCTATAATGGCTTTAGCATGCTCTACTTCAGTAATGGGTACTTGCAGCTTGATACCGCCAATGGCATTGCTCAACATGGGGTTGGTGGTTACCGTGTGCTCGTCTTTTAAAAAGCATTGAATGCCAGCCTCTTCCAATCGGCCCAGCAATATATGGGCAGCAAAATAATTGTCGAACGATCGGAGCGTTACCATTTCCATAACCGTACTATTGTAGTTGTGCTTTGAGTTTTTTGGGCAGGCTATCGGCCACCAATTGGTAAGATAGGTCAATCCATTCTTTGAGTAACTTAACCGGGATGCTGCCATTTACCAATATCGTGTTCCAGTGCTGTTTGTTCATGTGGTAGCCGGGCAGTACATCACTATATTGTTCCCGAAGCTCCACGGCCAACTCCGGAATACATTTGGCGTTAAACTGTAAGCCTGCTGTATCCAAAGGGCACAATAAAAAAACCTTGCCCAGTACTTTAAACACCAGTACATCGGGGCCAAAGGGAAGGGTTTCTTCCACACCCGGTTTGGCCAAGCAGTATTGGCGGAGTTGTTCTATATCCATAAGATCATTATTGCAGCACAAGCTACGAAAAAACGATAAGCCATACTACAGGTAAAGGCTTATACGACCGATAAATAAGCCGTTTGATACGTTGGCTCAATCGCCGTTGGTATTTTTGGTGCACCATATTATCTTGTCTTGATATAGTGGATTCGGTGATGCTAAATACGAACACTTTAATTATGTAAACATCATAATGCAACTACCTAACAAACTCAAACTTAGCTACCCATCTTTTTATGCAATTGAGGTAATGGCTATAAGATGGATTTATCGTGGATAGAAAGCGTGGCAATTTGACAGAGTGGGCAAAACCATAATTGTATTGCGATTATCGGCAGTCCCCAGCGTTGTATTTTTTAATCTAAAACAATAAACAATGAAAAAGTTGTCAAAATCAGAAATGAAAAAATTAACGGGCGGCGAATTAACTCCTGTCCCACTCTGTGGGGCTCCCTGTACTTACCTAACGCCCGGTAACCAAATTGGGCAAAGCGTTTGTGTAATCAACTTTCACCCAATGGCTGGTTTTCCTATTCCGCGTTGCATTTGCAAGGCTAGTGGGAGGGCCTGTTAATCTGGCTTTATATAATTGATAAGGATCAGGAAAAGGTTTTTTATACACAAGGGGGCTTTGCTCCCTTGTTGTATAAAATGGGTAACAAACCGCCTCTTGCTTTGATATTCTTTTACATACATTCCTCATCAAACTCGATAACCGCAACCGCATGGCAAACCTTGGGACAGCAATGGCGTATTTATTAACATCTAAATAAAAAACAATGTTGAACAAAGTGAAATCCCGCCTTGCGGGGAAAAAACTATCAAAATCAGAAATGAAAAAAGTTATGGGCGGTGGTATAAGTGCCGGTTGCGGTAGCCCTTGCTCTTACTTTTCGGGCGGAATTATCAAGGTGAGTGTTTGCGTAATACGGTTGCCTGTAATATTGGGGCCATTACCAGGTGTAATACCGCCTTCATGCGTATGCAAAGGATCCAACCAATACTGTTATGGAGATTGGGTTGTGGCATAAGCATCCAAAATCAAATGGAACAGAGGGGCGAAAGCCCCTTTTACATTTTGTAAAATTAGGTATGACAAAACTAGCAGAAACCCACCATCCCAATAATTTGCCTTATATTTAACGAGCAAAATTGCCCAGTAAAAATAAACAACAACCTTTTGCACCGTAAAAGAACTTTTATGAAACAGAAACTACCCTTGGTATTACAATTAATAACGGCCCTTTTTACTTCCCTTAGTTTATATGCCCAAGACAGCGCCAATACCTGTAAAGTAGTGGCCAAGGAGTTGGAGGGTACCTATGTGGGCGAATGTAAAAAGGGGTTGGCGCAAGGCAAGGGGGAAGCGCTAGGTACCCACCGCTATATAGGCAATTTTAAATACGGCTTGCCCCATGGTGAAGGCATTTATTATTATGCAGCAACACATTACCACAAAGGCAAATTTCAAGAAGGCATTAAAGAGGGCAAGGGCGAAACACATTATTTGCGCAACGGCCAACCCGATAGTGTGGTAAAAGGGTACTGGAGCGGTGATGAATACCGGGGCAAGAACTATATTACCTACAACTTTTTTAGCGGTGGCGCACAAATGTCCGCAGAAATTGAGCCCATTAGCGACGATGGTAAAACGATAGAAATTTGGGTAGCCGGAAGCACGGGTGCTAGTGGCGGTGGTTTTAATATACTTGACAAACTAATCAGTACCGATGGCTCCATCATTAGACAAATCCCTACTAACAGGGGCCCCCGCTTTTTATTGTATGAAGTGGAAAGGTTTCCTGTAAATCTCCAACTCCTACTCATAGGTGGGAAGTCGGTTAGATTAGACCTGTACAAAAAAGCCCGGTGGTCAATCAGGCTTTTGGTGGTGCAATAATTGTTTGTGCGTGGATGAATTATCCAACACGAATAAAATGAATTGACAAAAAATTACTTACAACCGTCCCTCCTTAATCTCATCCACCACGGCCGGGTCCAGCAGTGTTGTGGTATCGCCCAAGCTGCCCGTTTCGCCCTCGGCAATTTTGCGCAGAATACGGCGCATGATTTTGCCGCTGCGGGTTTTGGGCAGGCCTGTTACAAACTGTATTTTATCGGGCTTGGCAATGGGGCCAATGATTTTGGAAACGGTGAGGCTGATATCCTGCCGGGTGAGGTTTTCGTCGCCATGGCTACCATTGTAAATGACGTAGGCATAAATGCCCTGCCCCTTGATATCGTGCGGATAACCCACCACGGCACTTTCTACCACACCGGCGTGCATGTTGATGGCGTTTTCAACTTCGGCCGTACCAATGCGGTGGCCACTGATGTTCAGCACATCATCTACCCGGCCCGTAATGCGGTAGTTGCCATCGGCATCCTTCAGCGCACCATCGCCGGTAAAATATAAATTGTCGTAAGTGGCAAAATAGTTCAGCCTACAGCGCTCATGGTCGCCATAAGTAGTACGCAATATAGAAGGCCAGGGCGCTTTGATACAAAGGTTACCCTTCAAAATACCGTTTTCATCCGGTTCCGTTACTTCCTTGCCGTTTTCGTCCACCAATAAGGGCTGTATGCCCGGCATGGGCAATGTGGCCCAGCTCGGTTTGGCCGGTGTAACACCTGCCAAGTTGCTGATAAGGCAGGCACCCGTTTCCGTTTGCCACCAAGTATCTACAATGGGGCATTTCCCCTTGCCGATATTTTCATCGTACCAATGCCAAGCCTCTTCATTAATGGGCTCGCCCACGGTACCCAATATTTTCAACGATGATAAGTCTTTGCCCTTGATGGGATCGGTACCAAAGCTCATCAAACTGCGTATAGCCGTAGGTGCGGTGTATATAATATTTACCTTGTGCTTCTCCACAATATCCCAAAACCTGCCCGCATCCGGCCAAGTGGGTATGCCTTCAAACATCAGCGAAGTGGCGCCAGCGCCCAATGGGCCGTACACAATATAACTATGGCCCGTTATCCACCCAATATCGGCCGTACAAAAATGCACATCGCCTGGGTTGTACTGAAATACATTTACAAAAGTATAGGCCGTCCATACCATATAACCAGCGCAACTATGCACCACGCCCTTGGGTTTACCTGTGCTGCCCGATGTGTACAAAATAAACAACTTGTCTTCGGCGTCCATCTCTTCCGCCGGGCAATCGGGATTGCCCATGGTTTCCACCTTGCGTATCTCATCCTCCCACCAAACGTCCCTGCCCTTTATCATGGATACGGGGGTACGGGTACGGGTAAGCACAATTACTTTTTTTACAAACTTGCACTGCACCAGCGCATCATCAATTACCCCTTTCAGCGGTATCTCTTTGTTGCCACGGTAAGCGCCATCGCAAGTAATGATAAACTCGGCATTGGCATCTTGCAGGCGGTCGGCAATGCTTTGCGCACTAAAGCCGCCAAAAATTACCGAGTGGATGGCACCAATGCGGGCACAGGCCAATACGGCAATGGCCAGTTCGGGCACCATACCCATATAAATGCACACCCTGTCGCCTTTTACCACACCATTGTTTTTGAGCACATTGGCAAACTGCATCACTTTAAAATGCAAATCACGATAAGTAAGCACCCGATGATGCTCTTCGGGATCGTTAGGCTCCCAAATAATGGCGGGACGGTTTCCCAAGGTGCCCAAGTGACGGTCCAAACAGTTTTCGGTAATGTTCAGTTTGCCGTTGATGAACCACTCCACTTTGGGTTCTTTAAAGTTCCACTCCAATACCTTGTCCCATTTTTTGCGCCAATAAAAGTTGCTCGCCACATCGGCCCAAAAGCCCTCAGGGTCATCCACGCTTTTTTTGTAAGCCGTATGATATTGTTCAAGCGAGTTGATTTTAAAAGAATAAGCCATAGCAATCGTTTTGATTTCGGGAATAAAAGTAGCAAACATTATATAGGGAGCATATTTATTTTTTGCTAATTTGGTATAGTTTTGCTAATTAAGTATAGCTAAGGTTTTATATTCGTACTATGAAGCCGATTGCATGCCCCAAATGCCAAAGTGAAAACCTCACCAAAAGCGGTGTGGTAAAAGGAAGACAGCGGTACCGCTGCAAAGCCTGCCAGTATGTTTTTACGGTACTGAAAGAGGGCAAACAGATAGATCCTTATTATGTTATCAAAGCCCTGCAATTGTACATCGAAGGGGTAAGTTTGCGGGAAATTGAGCGGATATTGGGTGTAAGCCATGTATCGGTGATGAATTGGGTAAAAAAATATGGCATCCAGGCACCGGACAATTATGCGTACAGGCCAACCTATAAAGTGCTTACCCACAGCGAGTTGCTGGGTTTTTTTGGCGATAAGGATTCCTTGAAAGGGGCTGGTTGTATGATAACGGAACTGGGCGATAAATTCATGGTGATCAAGTGGGAGCGTTTTCGTAAAAATACCTTGTAAAAACTATACCGCTTAACATTGGTATAGTCAGCATTTGCAAACAGGCCTTTTGTTTTCAGAAATTGGCAGTACAATTTTAAACCAAACTGACGATTATGCTGAAAAAAACGATTGCTTTTATGGTTGTTGCCGCTGCCTGTTGCCTTCAGGTTGCCGCCCAAGGGAATGCGGTGCCGGGCATTGACCATAGCTATAAGCCCATGACCTTGAAATTGGACGATAAGGGCCAAAAATACATTCGCCTCATTACTTGGCACCAAATGTGGTTTACCCGCACAGCAAACAATCCCGGCACTTTGGACATCAACGGCAATGTGCAAAAATCCACTGCGGATATGGCCATCCGCCGCTCCCGTTTTTTGGTACAGGCCCAAATTTCACCACGCTTTATGATTGTGAGCCACTGGGGCATCAACAACCAAAGCTTTGCAAACGGTGGCGGTGCCGGTACATTGGGTACGGGCTCCAGCGCCAGCGGTCAAGGTGGCAAAAGGCCGCAGTTGTACATACATGATGCGTGGACGGAATATGCTGTAAAACCTGGCAAACTGCATATCGGTGCCGGCCTGCATTACTGGAACGGCGTGTCCCGGATGAGCAGCCACAGTACGTTGAATTTTATGACATTGGATGCACCCATTTTCAACTGGTACAACATTGAGGCTACCGACCAATTTGCCCGTCAGTTGGGCATATACGCCAAGGGCCAATTGGGCCGGTTAGATTACCGCTTACATGCCAACAAGCCTTTTGCTTTTGGCGTAACACCTTCTGCTGTTACATCCACTGCGGCCACCAATGTATTTACTGAAAATTGGAGCACCGGCGGTTATGTCAATTATATGTTTTGGGACAAGGAGAGCAATGTGCTGCCCTTTTTTGTGGGCAGTTATCTGGGTGCCAAAAAAGTATTCAACATCGGTGCAGGTTGGTACGGCCACAAGGGCGCTACGGCTAGCAAGCCTTCTGCCGCAGCACCCGTGGAAATACATAGTCAGCGCAACCTGGGTGTAGATGTATATTTGGATATGCCACTGAATAAAAAGAAAGGAACGGCTTTGAGCTTGTACAGCGTGTTTTACGATTACGACTTTGGCCCCAACTACCTGCGCAATATCGGCATATTGAACCTGCACCCCACAGCCCAGCCTGTGGCCAATAATGCAGACGCCAGTTGGGCAGGCGGCGGCAACTTGCAGCCCACCATCGGCACCGGTACTATTTGGTACACACAATTGGGTTATATGTTGCCCAAGTTGAAAAACGGTACGGCCTTTATGCCCTACGCAACTTTTACCCATAAAAATTTCGACCGTATCGGCAAGGCATCGGGTCAGTACGATTTGGGCTTGAACTATCATATCAACGCCCACCACGCCAAGATAACCTTGCAATATAGCTCTAGGCCGGTGTATAAAACGGTGGCGGGTAACCCAGAACGAAATGGCAGCAAAGGAGAGTTGATACTACAAGGGCAGATTTTTCTGTAAAACAATACAAACCAACTAAAACAATTGATATGAGTAATAAAAAAAGTTCGTTGTTTACCATCATCGGGGCCTCGTCGGTAGGCACCATGATCGAGTGGTACGACTTCTATATTTTCGGTAGCTTGGCCACGGTTATTTCCACCAAGTTTTTCCCGGCGGGCAACCCCACGGCGGCCTTCCTTTCTACCTTGGCCACTTTTGCCGCAGGCTTTGTGGTAAGGCCCTTTGGGGCACTTTTCTTTGGCCGCTTGGGCGATTTGATTGGCCGCAAATACACGTTTATGGTAACGCTGCTGCTGATGGGCGGTGCCACTTTTTTAATAGGCTGCATCCCCTCGTACGAAAGCATTGGTTTTTTTGCGCCACTACTCATTTTGCTGCTGCGTTTGCTGCAAGGGCTCGCATTGGGCGGCGAATATGGCGGTGCGGCTACTTATGTGGCCGAGCACTCGCCGGCCAACAAGCGAGGCTTTATGACCTCATGGATACAAACAACCGCCACCATTGGCCTATTTGTATCGCTGTTGGTTATCATGGGCACCCGCAACTCCATGAGCAAGGAAGCTTTTGACGATTGGGGCTGGCGTGTACCTTTTTGGGTATCCATCATCATGGTAATCATCTCTTACCTCATCCGCAAAAACATGGAGGAGTCGCCCATTTTTGCAAGGGCCAAGGCTGCGGGCAAAACCTCTACCAATCCATTAAAAGAAAGCTTTGGCAAAAAGTTCAACTTTAAGTTTGTATTGCTGGCCCTGTTTGGCGCTGTAATGGGCCAAGGCGTTATTTGGTACACCGGCCAGTTTTATGCCATGAGCTTTTTGGAAAAAACGATGAACATTGATAAGATGCAGGTGGACAACCTGATGTTCATTGCGCTGATAATGGGTACGCCGTTTTTCTTGCTATTTGGTTGGTTGAGCGATAAGATAGGGCGGAAATGGATTATGATGGCGGGCATGTTGATAGCGATACTGGCCTACCGTCCCATTTATGAAAAAATGTATCAAACCACCAATGTAAAAGGGAAAACGGAAATAACCGAAAAAGCTTCCATTGTAGGCGTTACAAAAGAAAACAAAGACAAGGGGCAGGATTCTGTTTATACCATTACCAAGGCATACACCGATGGTACACAGTACAAAGAGATAAAAACCGTTACCTTGGCGAATGGTGTGGCTAAAATGGTGGATGGCAAGCCCAAAACCGAATCAAAAATTACGCTTAACATCAACGATGGCGATAAATGGAGTTTGATATGGTTGGTTTTTTTGCAAGTGCTGTTTGTTACGATGGTATATGGTCCCATTGCGGCCTTTTTGGTGGAAATGTTCCCCACCAAAATTCGGTACACTTCTATGTCGCTGCCCTACCATATCGGTAATGGCGTATTTGGCGGCCTGTTGCCAGCCGTGGCCACCTACTTGGCTACCAATGCCAAAAAGGGCGGCGATACACAGTGGTACTTAGAAGGGCTTTGGTATCCAATCGGTGTGGCAGCGGTTTGCTTGGTGATAGGTATATTCTATATCAACAGCAAAGACAAACGCATAGACGACTAATTATCATCCATCAATAAAAAAATTATTATGAATACGGTAAGAAAGATTTTAGGCATTATCTGGGTGGCCCTGGCCCTGGCCATTGCATACTTTGGCTTTACGGTGCTGGGCTATCCCAAGCTCATTTCGGGCAAGCAAGATGATTTGGTGTTTGGCATCATCATCGTTTTTATCCTGTTGCCCATTGTGGTAGGCGGCCTGCTGGTTTTTGGCAAATATGCCTTGCAGAACGAGTACGATATTTACGACGATGCGCCCGACCACGCCCATTACAAAGAGTGAAAAACCATCGTTATAACAATTAGCCCAGGCAATGTAGGGTGACAGCCATATCGCAACGGATATTTTTGCAGCAAAAAGGGCAATTGTGAAAAAGCTGCGTTAATTTTAGGGATAATACAGCCAACTAGTTGGCTGTATTATCCTTTATACATTATTAAGTGAAGCAGGATAAAAACCCAAAACTGATACTGTTTAGCATACTGCTGTTGCTGCTGTTGTCTTATCCGTTGATAACGGTGGCCAACAAGGCGGCACTGGTTTGGGGCCTGCCTGCGCTGTACCTGTACATCTTTATGGTTTGGATAATCGCCATAGCGGTCATTTACAGCATTACCGCTCAGCAATACAAGGAGCCCGATGAATAATATAATTGCCATCATAAGCGCCTTGTTGTACCTGGCTTTACTATTTGGGGTGGCCTATTATGCCGAGTACCGCCAACGCAAGGGGCACAGTGTTATCAACAATGGCTATGTGTATGCGCTTTCATTGGCAGTATATTGCACGGCCTGGACCTATTATGGCAGCGTGGGCCGGGCCGCTACCAATGGCCCTGAATTTTTAACCATCTATTTGGGCCCCACCATTGCCGCCGTGCTTTTTTGGCCGGTGCTGCGCAAAATCATTCGCATTTGCAAAACACAGCGCATCAATAGTATCGCCGACCTTATTTCTACCCGCTACGGCAAAAATTTTTCCATAGCAGTGGTGGTTACCATCCTTTGTGTGCTGGGGGTCATCCCTTATATCGCCTTGCAGTTAAAGGCTATTTCCAATAGTATCCATGTGCTGGGGGCCAATAACATGGCCGAAGTGGGGTTGGGTAGTTTTTTGCAGGATGATACGTTTTATATCACGGCCGTACTTTCCGTTTTCATCATTTTGTTTGGCACCCGTTCCATTGATGCCTCCGAAAAACACGAGGGCTTGGTGGCCGCCGTGGCATTTGAATCCATCATAAAGTTGGTCGCATTTTTGGCGGCAGGCATCTTTGTGGTGTATGGCCTGTTCAATGGCTTTGGCGATGTTTTTACCAAGGCCATGGCATCGCCGCAACTAAAGCAATTGTTTCAATTGGGCAACAACACCAGTTATGCCACTTGGCTGGGCCTGATGATGGTATCTATGCTGGCCGTGGTTTTTTTACCTCGGCAGTTTCAAGTAAGCGTGGTTGAAAACATGCAAGAAAAACACCTTAACCGGGCGGCCTGGCTCTTTCCGCTCTATCTATTGCTCATCAATGTATTTGTGCTGCCCATTGCCTTGGGCGGTAAGCTGGTATTTGGTGGCAGCGGTGTGGACGCTGATACTTTTGTACTGGCCCTGCCCCTGCATTTTGGCCAAAGCTGGTTGGGGCTCTTGGTGTTTATTGGGGGCTTTTCTGCAGCCACCAGCATGATCATTGTGGAAACCATTGCCCTTAGCACCATGATGAGCAACAATATCCTCACACCCTTATTCCTATCTGCCAAAAAATTTAAGCCTGTGGCCGATGGCACGCTTAGCAGCTCCATCCTTAACATACGGCGTTTTAGCATTGTGCTCATATTGGCCCTGGCCTATGTGTACGACAAAACCATTGCACAGTATTTTTCGCTGGTATCCATTGGCCTTGTATCGTTTGCGGCCGTGGCACAGTTTGCACCCGCAGTATTGGGCGGTATATACTGGAAAGGGGCATCAAAAAACGGGGCCATGGCAGGTATCTGCACCGGTTTTGTGGTATGGTTTTTTACACTGGTTATACCTTCGATGGTAAGCGCCAAAATATTGGATGAAAGCATTATGACACAGGGCCTGTTTGGCATCGGCTGGCTCAAGCCTTTTTCGCTTTTTGGCATTGAAGGCATGGACTCCATCACCCATTCCGTTTTTTGGAGCCTTCTGGTCAACATTACCACTTTTGTGGTGGTATCGCTCAACACCAAGCAACAGGCCCAAGAAATATACCAAGCGGAAATATTTGTAGATATTTTTAAACACTCGGCTACACCCGATAGTAATACGGTGTGGAAAGGCACCGCCTATCTGCCCGACCTGCACTCGCTGCTGGAAAACTTTTTGGGGCCGCAGCGGGCGCAAAAAATATTGAACAATTATGCCCTGCGCAATAAGATACCGTTGGACACCAAGCGGGCCGACCCTCGTTTGGTGAGTTTTGCCGAAAAAGTGTTGGCCGGGGTGATTGGATCTGCATCGGCACGCATTATGGTAAGCAGTGTAACCAAAGAGGAGGAACTGAAAATTGATGAAGTGATCAACATTCTGCGGGAGTCGCAACAAATGATGGAGCTGAACAGGGAGTTGAAGAAAAAATCCATAGAGCTACAAAAAGCCACACAGCAACTTACCTTGGTAAATGAGCAACTGAAAGAAATGGACAGTATGAAGGATGAGTTTTTATATACGGTAACCCATGAGCTGCGTACCCCCATCACCTCCATTAGGGCCATGGCCGAAATTGTGTATGACAATGATGACATGGATGAGGAACAACGCCAAACCTTCTTGGGCAATATCATTAAGGAAACCGAACGCCTGAGCCATTTGATTACCCAAGTACTGAACTTGGAGCGGTACGAAAGCGGCCGCCAAAAGTTGAACCTGACCCCTGTTTTAATCAACAACCTGCTTAGCGAAGGCATAGAGGCTTTGCAACCGCTGGCCGATGAGAAAAAGGCAAGCCTTGAGCTACAGTTGCCCGACACCATGTTTATTGTGCGCTGCGATGCCGATTTGTTGCAGCAAGTGATGTACAACCTGCTTTCGAATGCGATTAAGTTTGTGGAACCCGCTACCGGTTTGGTAAAAGTGTCGGTGCATACCAACCACGATGATATACAAATTTGGGTAGATGACAATGGGCGTGGTATACCCAGCGGCCTGAACGAACTGATATTCGACAAGTTTTTTCAAGCCAAAAACCAAACCCTCAAAAAACCGCAGGGCAGCGGGCTGGGCTTGGCCATCTGCAAAAAAATAGTTGAAATGCACAATGGTAAAATATGGGTGGAAAGCGAAGAAGATAAGGGTTCACGCTTTATCTTTACATTGCCGAACAGCTAGGCAACAAATATGAGCAATGCATACAAAATATTGGTGGTAGATGACGATCCGTACATTCTGATGTCCCTCGAGTTTTTGATGAAGAAAAACGGCTACGATGTAATGGTGGCACGCAATGGAACCGAAGCGCAGGAACTGGTGGAAAAGCAAGTGCCACACCTAGTGCTGTTAGACATCATGATGCCGGATGTGGACGGCTACGAAATATGCCGGTACATCAAAAAAACGCCCCACCTCAAAGACGTAAAAGTGGTTTTTATGAGTGCCAAAACCAAGGAGGCCGATATAAAGAAAGGATACGATTTGGGTGCCGCTTTGTACGTAACCAAACCATTCAGCACCCGGGAACTGGTAAAACAGATAAAAGAATTGCTCAGTAGCTAGCGCTAACAAAGGCTGGGGTAATTGAGGGGCGTGTTTTAAATTTTCACTAATACCATAATCGAGTTAATAGGGTCCTCAACCTCCGCTTCGATACGGCCTCATAAAAAAGCCGTTAAGAAAAATGAAGCTGAGGGCGCAACAAAAAAACAGTTGTTACGGAAGCTTGGCCCTGCAATTTGCTTGTAAGTCGTACTGAGCCTAGGCTTTAATCCGCTGCTTGGGCTTGTTTTTTTGTAGCCCGAGGGTTCATTTTTTAGGCTTTTTTATGCAGCCTTGATTTTTTGCTCCACTTTTGCATCAAGGCAAAAGTGGAAAAGCCGCCAAGAGAGGCAACTTCGTATAGGATAAGAGCGAAAAGTTGAAATACACCCTTATTGAGCAACCTGTAGCATCATATCGGTACATTCACTAATTTTATCCCATGCTATATAAAAAACTTGCAGCAGTTTCCATAATGGCCTTTTTGTACGCTCATACAGCGCAGGCCCAAATTTTTGGCGGCAACCCGGCCCGCACCAAGTGGTACCAAATCAATACGGATACGGCCCGTATTATTTTTACTGCCGAGCAGGGCGCACAGGCCCAGCGCACCATCAATGTGTTGCATGCCCTCAACCGCACCACGGCGGGCAGCATCGGTGGTGGCCAGCGCAAAATAAACATGCTGCTGCAAAACCAAACCACGGTGCCCAATGCCTATGTACGCATGGCACCCTTCCGCAGTGAACTGTTTATGACGCCCGGTGCCGACAATTTTGCCAGCGGCAGCATCCGGTGGGACGATAATCTTTCCATCCACGAGTACCGCCACGTGCAACAATTGATGAACTTTGGTACGGGCCTCACCAAAGTCTTTTCTTTTTTCTTGGGCGAAGAAGGACAACTACTGGCCAATGGCATGACGGTGCCCGACTATTTTTTTGAGGGCGATGCTGTTTTTCAAGAAACCTTGGTGAGCAATCAGGGCCGTGGCCGGATGCCCTATTTTTTCAACGAATACAAAGCGCTGTGGCAGGCCAACCGCAAGTATAGCTGGATGCGGCTGCGCAATGGCTCGCTCAAGTCTTTATCGCCCAACCATTACCCCACAGGCTACATAGTGGTGGCTTATGGCTACGAAAAATTCGGCCCCGAGTTTTGGAAAAAAGTTACCCAAGATGCGGTGCACTTCAAAGGGTTGTTTTATCCCTTTAACCAATCCATCAAAAACAATGCAGGTGTATCTTATCAACAGTTTACCAAAGATGCCCTCAACTGGTTTCAACAAAAATCGTTTGACAAAACGGGTTCGTTTTACACCAACCTCAACTATTTAACGGGCACCCGCAAAAACGATGTGGTGTCTTATTACAATCCGCAATTTACCGATGATGGTGCGGTAGTAGCCCTCAAAAAGACCTTTAAACAAATCCCCGCTTTTTACCTGATTGCCAATGGCAAAGAAACCAAGATAAGGGCAAAAGATAGGGCCATTGATGATTACTTTAGCTACCGCAATGGCAAAATTGTGTACAGCGCTTACAATATTGATGCCCGCTGGCGTTGGCAGGATTATAGCGATATCCGCTTGTTGGATGTAAGCACTGGCCAACAGCAAAAAATAACGCACCGCAGCAAGTATTTCTCACCCGATATTTCAACCGATGGCAACAAAATTTTGGCGGTTCATGTAAGTGGGGATGGTAGCAGCGAACTGCACCTGATCAATGCCGCTAACGGGGAAGCTACTGCCAAGCTGCCCAATGTCGAACATTACTTTTTTACCCAAACCCGCTTTATCAATGATGCCGAAGCGGTATCTGCTGTGCGCCACCCCAATGGCACCATGGCACTGGTAAAAGTGAATTTGGCCAATGGACAAACCGAAACCTTAACCCCCTTTAGTTATAATGTAATCGGCTACCCTTCGGTAAAAGATGGTGTGGTTTATTTTAGCATGACCCACCAATACGCCGATAAAATTTTTGCCCTGCGCTTGGCCGATAAACAGTTGACACAGGTAACCAATAACGACAACGGCATCTATCAACCCAATGTAAACGCCAAGGGCGAAATGCTGGTAAGCGTGGTTACGGCCGATGGTAACCGCATTGCGTCCCTGCCGCCGGGCCAATTGCTGTCGCTCCCTGTAGCTGCCACAACCGCCAATAATGATTTGTATGTACCCCAAGCGCTGCAACAAACGGGTGCCCAACTCATTAATAATTTACCCGAAAAAACTTATCCGGTAAAAAGATACCGCAAGAGTTTTCAACTGTTCAATTTCCATAGCCGCCGCCCGGTTTTTAGCGATACCGAATTTGGCTATAGCTTTTTTAGTGAGAACATGCTCAATACGTTTAGCAATATTGCTACTTATACCTATAACCAAAACGAAAAAAGCCACAATGGCGAATTGCTCTTTACGTACAGCGCATGGGCCCCTGTATTGTATGCTGGGGTAAGCGGGGCTTTTAACCGCAATTTTACCTTGAGCAACAACAGTCAAATCAATTTTAATTCCGCTACGGCCAAGGTTGGCGCCTACCTGCCCCTCAATTTTGTAAGCGGTCGTAATGCGCAGGCCCTCACCATTGGTGGCGATTTTAATGCGGAGCAACTGTACTACACGGGCATTGGCAAAAATATTTTGGACAACCGCAGTTTTAATTACCTGCAAGGCTTTTTCAGCTTTACATCGGTTGCTCCCAAAGCGGTACAGCACATTTTCCCCCGCTGGGGACAAACCCTATCGCTCAATTTTAAAAAGGCACTCACGTTTACCGAGAGCCGTAAATTTTTGGCTACGGGTAACCTATACCTCCCTGGCCTGTTTCCTACGCACAATTTAGTGGTGAACCTTGCTTGGCAGAGCCGTGATACCTTGGGCGATATCTTTAGCAACAACTTTCCTTTTAGCCGTGGCTACGAACCCTTACGCACCCGGCGTATGTACAAAGTGGGCGCCAACTACCATTTTCCGCTGTTGTATCCCGATTGGGGCTTTGCCAATATTGCCTTTGTACAGCGCATCAGAGCCAATGCCTTTTTTGATTATACCAATGCCTATGCCCGCCTAAATGGAGTATTGCAGGATATCCCCGCCAAAACCGTGGGCGGCGAAATTTATCTCGATGGCAAGATTTGGAACGCTCTGCCCGTCAGCATCGGTGTACGCTACAGCCGCTTACTGGATAGGGACTTGCTAAACCCCGGTGTGCAAAACGTGTGGGAGATTGTATTGCCGATTGGAATTATTCCTGATTGATGTGCTAATGTGCTTATTAGCCGATTAGCTAATTTATCTGGCTAGTTAGGTCAAGCGGAATAGGCAGGCAGTAACGAAATGGGGAAATTAGCATATTAGCTAATTGATTAATTTTTGTTATTTAAAAACACAAACGGCTTTTCTTCTTTCTGCCTAAAGGCAGCACGGATAACATGGGCTTGGTTGCTGATTTTATATCGGTTGAGGTCGATAACTTCATGGGCTACGATCACTTTTTCGGAGCGTTCTACGCAATAGAGTAATTCATGGAGCAGTTCTACTTCATGCTCCATGGCCTGCGGGGTCATCAGTTCTTGATTGAACAATACCAGTAAATCCCTATTGGGCCTATCCATCTTTACAAAGGTTTTCCAGTTTTTGCTACCTCGTTCCATAGCCTACCATGCCCGCACAACCACAGGTACTCTTCTTGCTGGAAGTGCATCCGGCGGCCACTAGGCTAAGCGCTAAAACGAGCAGCATTGTAATTTTAATGAATCTTTGCATATTAATATGAATATAAAAATAAACTATTTTCACAAATATTTATTGCCTTGTTTTGACCATTGGTGTAAAATTTAACATATCGGCCCCACAAAAGCGGGTACTCATAGCCCCGCTGGACTGGGGTTTGGGCCATGCTACCCGCTGTATACCGCTCATCCAATCCCTAGCCGCAAACGGTTGCGAAGTGCTGATAGCCGCTTCTGGCCATATTGCCTCGCTGTTGCAACAAGAATTTCCTAATATGACGGTTATACCGCTAAAAGGCTATCAAATCAGCTATACCCGCCGCAAATTTTGGTTGCCTCTGCACCTGTTGGGCCAATTGCCCCAACTCATCCGCACTGTTTACCGGGAACACCAATGGCTAAAAAAGACGGTACAACAGTACAATATTGATGCCGTTATATCCGACAACCGACTGGGCCTTTGGCACAAAAACCTGCCCTGCGTGTACATCACCCATCAATTGGCCATCCAAACCGGCACCCGGTTTTTCAACTGGCTGGCGCAAAAAATGCACTACTGGTTCATTAACCGGTACCAAGCTTGTTGGGTACCAGATGCAGCACAAACACCCAATTTGGCCGGTATTTTATCACATCCCAAGCGATTGCCCCAAGTGCCGATGCATTACCTCGGACCGCTTTCCCGCATGGAAAAGAAGGAAGCTCCGGCGGTTTTGTACGATCTGGTGCTACTGCTCTCCGGCCCCGAGCCACAGCGCAGTATTTTTGAAAAGATCCTTTTGCAGCAATTGATTACTCATCCATGCAAAGCGCTACTGGTACGTGGTTTGCCCGGCAACGACGGGCCCATGCCGCCATTGCCACCGCATGTAACAGCGGTGAACCACCTACCTGCGGCCGAACTGGGGCAAGCCTTGCAACAGACCGAGTGGGTGATCTGCCGCAGCGGTTATACCACGGTGATGGATTTGGTTCGGTTGGGAAAAAAAGCCATCCTAGTGCCAACGCCCGGCCAAACGGAGCAAGAATATTTGGGCCGCTACCTGCAACAGCAAGGGCTTTTTTATAGCGTACCGCAACATTTGTTCAACCTACCAACAGATTTGGAAAACGTTAAGGCGTATAGCCCTGCCAGTGTGGTACTGGAAACAGACACCTATCAAAAAATCCTAGCCCAATGGGTGCAAAATATCAGTAAAATATCAATGGATATAGGCTAGGTAACGGTAGCCCTGTACAATTTTTTTAATATCGCTATAGGCGGTATAACCCGTGGCATACCATTCGTCGGACACCAATAAACTTTCCTTGGGCAGTTCGTTTAGCGATGCTGGTAGCGATGTGGAACTCAGGATGCCCGGCTTAATGCGGGGCAAATGGCCATCGCCAATGGCATAGCCCACCCAGGTTTTTTTGCGTAACAGCACGGCCCAAAGGTTGCGCCAAAAGCCACCGATATTTTTTTGCGTAAACAAATGAATGGGCAAACTCAGCAACAGCAAAAGGCTTACGATCACATCCAATGTATTTTTAAACCTACGGTTGGAAGCCCGGCCGAGCGGATATTTTTTATCGGCTGCCACATAATGGCCGCTTAGGTCTTTGCTATCGCTGCCCACAATGCTCAGGCTGCCCGAAGCATGAAACTGATTGCTGATGCCCGCTGGCAGTTGCTGCACCATGGCTATGATACGGGCAAACGAAAGCCCATCCTCGCAAAAAACCACTTCTTTAACCGGATATTTTTTTAGCAACTGCGGCAATTGTGCTAGATGGCCCAAAGCATCCGGCTCCGTTTCCGTACCGGTGCCGATGCGGCCCAGCACCCGTTGCTCCATGCCCGCCTGCTGCATCAGTTGGGTTACCCGTTCATAATCTTGCGGACCTGCCACGATAACGGTTTGCGGTGCCTCGCCACTACCCGCCGCCGATTTGATGATGCCCCAGTATACAAGCAACCAGCGCAACAAGCTCATCAACAAAAAAGCCAGTAGAATGCCAAATACCAAGATGCCACGGGAGAACCGCAGCGATTCCGGTAAGAGGGCATAGCCGCTTAATAAAATAAGCGAGGCCCAAAAGGTAGAACGATTCAATTGCTGTTGCCGATACCCCCTATCATATAAACCAGCATAATAAGAAACCACTAAAAAGATGGCTGTAAATACCGGAAAGGCAAACAGCAACATATTGGGCGAATAGTTTACCTCGTGGCGTACATAATTGCCCCACCACAGTTTTACCATCCAAAAACTCGCCCAAATGATACCGGCATCCAACAAAGGCAGGCCGATGCGCTGCACAAACCGGGCCACCGCCGACAATACGGCCCGGCCCCAGATAGCGGCCTGCACCGACAGGTTAAAAATGCCCGCCCGGCTGCCACTGTAATGTTTTTTTACAAACTGGCTCATGGCCTTGTAAAACAGCCGCACATAATTGAGGCTACCCTTTTTGGTGCTTTCGCCCTTAAAATGGATGATGGTGCAATCGGCAAAATAATGGTTTTGGTATCCGGCTTGTTGGATGCGGTAACTGAGGTCCACATCTTCGCCGTACATAAAAAAAGTATCGTCAAAACTGCCCACGGTATCCAGCACCCGCTTGGGCAGCAGCATAAAAGCGCCGGCCAATACATCCACCGGATGGTTTTGCGTTTCGCTCAAATGCCCCAGGTAATAGCGGCCAAACACCTGCGATTGGGGAAAAAACCGGGTGAGCCCACTGAGTTTGTAAAAAGAAGTAAGCGGCGAGGGGAAGGCCCTTTTGCTTTCTTTTAAAAAACGGCCGCTGCCATCTACCATGCGTATGCCCAAGGCGCCCGCTTGGGGATGCGCTTCCATAAAAGCGATGCATTGGGTAAAACAGTCTTCGGGCACAATGGTATCGGGGTTCAAAAAAAGTACATAACGGCCCTGCGCCAGTGCTACGGCCCGGTTGTTGGCACGGGCAAACCCATCGTTGGTATCGCTCCAAATAAACTGCACGGCTGCGAAACGGTTTTCCAAAAAAGCCCTACTGCCATCGGAAGAGTTATTGTCTACCACAAAAATTTCGGCTGCAATATCCGTGCAGGCCTTAAGTACCGAGCAAAGGCATTGCTCCAAAAAGTACTTTACGTTATGGTTTACTATAATGATGGACAGTTGCACAGTAGAATGCCTTTGCCCCCAACGAGTTGGGGGGAGCAAAGGTTCACGAAAATAGTGTTTGTAGCTGTTTAAAAAAATTATTCCGGCCTCAGATGCCATTTAAAGGCCAAAATCAGAATAGGGCTAATTGTGGGACAAATAAATTTAATGAGGGGGAATATTTTCATATGATACCATCAAACCCGCTTTGCTCTTTTTTGAAACATTAAGAAATTAAGGAACATTAAGAAAGCCCTTATATACCACAACCAACCGTTTTCGCCATCATTAAAAAGTAAAGTAGCCCCAGTAAAACTTAATGAACCTTAATGCCTTAATGGTTTACATTTATTTTATTTTGGGGTATAAAGCTTTTAATTACTCGACTATACTCCCCAATAAAGTAAATTGAGCCCTTATTATTATGCAGCTAAGGCATATGCTAACTATCTTTGTAGCATGTTAAAAGCCACTTTGTTACAAGCAGTACAATCGGGTGCCGATCAATTACAGCATTTTTTTAGCCGCGAATTTGCGGTTTCGCATAAGGACGGGATTAATAACTTGGTTACCGAAGCCGACCATGCATCGGAAAAAGCCATTATCGATGTAATCAGGGATGTTTATCCCGACCATTTTATTTTGAGCGAAGAAACGGGCAGTTTGGCATCCGACAGCAATATCAAGTGGATCATCGACCCCATCGACGGCACGGTAAATTTTGCCAATGGTATACCGATCTGTTGTGTGAGCGTGGGCGTGGAAAAAGATGGGGAAATGATATTAGGTGCTGTTTTCAACCCCTTGATGAAAGAATTTTTTGTAGCGGAAAAGGGCGAAGGCGCTATACTGAATGGTAATAAGATAACGGTGAGCAATAAGGGCGAGGTAAAGAGCAGTTGCTTGGTAACCGGCTTTCCTTACACCTATTTGGATATGCCCAATGGCCCTTTGCAGGTATTTGAAAAACTGATCCGCCAGGGCATACCCGTACGCCGGTTGGGCAGTGCGGCCATTGATCTTTGCTGGGTGGCAGCCGGCCGGTTTGATGGTTTTTACGAACATGAGTTGCAGGCTTGGGACAGTGCGGCAGGTTATTTGATGGTGCAAGAAGCCGGCGGTAAGGTAACAGATATGAAGGGCAACCCTTATTCTCCTTATCAGCCGGGCATTGTGGCTACGAATGGGAAGATACATGAGGAGCTTTTGGAAATGGTAAAGGGGAATTAGGAATTAGGTATTGGGGTATTTGAAGGGTATGCTGAAAAGAATACCGCCTTATTATATTAGGACTTGCGCTACCACAACTTTAGACTTTAAACCTCAAACTTTTAAACTTGCCTTGTAATGGTGTAACAATAGTAACATGAGCGAATCAAGAACAGAAATTGCGGATTTAGGTGAATTTGGTCTCATAGACCACCTCACCAAAAACAACGAAACCCGCCACTCAACCACCGTGCTGAGCATTGGCGACGATGCGGCGGTGATAGACCATGCGGGCATGCAAACAGTGGTAAGCACCGACTTGCTGGTGGAAGGCATCCATTTTGATTTGATGTACACCCCACTGAAGCATTTGGGATACAAAAGTATTGTGGTAAACCTCAGCGATATTTATGCCATGAACGCCACGCCCACACAGGTTACCCTCAGTATTGCCTTTAGCAATCGCTTTAGCTTGGAAGCCTTGGAAGAGCTGTACGAAGGCGTGTATGCCGCTTGCGAAAAGTATGGCGTAGACTTGGTGGGCGGTGATACCACCACTTCACAAAAAGGCCTCATCATCAGCGTTACGGCCTTGGGCGAAGTGGCGCTGGACAAATATGTAACCCGTAGCGGTGCCCAAAAGGGCGACCTGATTTGCGTAAGCGGCGAGCTGGGCGGTGCCTTTTTGGGCCTTACTTTGATGGAAAGGGAGAAAAAGATTTTTGCCGAAACCGGCGCCCAGCCCGATTTGGAAAACCAAGCCTATATTGTGGGCCGCCTGCTCAAACCCGAAGCCGCCAAGGAAACGGTAGAATATTTGGCCGAGCAAGCCATTATGCCCACCAGTATGATGGATATCAGCGATGGGCTCAGCAGCGAACTGTTGCACATATGCAAGCAAAGCCAATGCGGCTGCGTGGTGTACGAAGACAAAATACCCATCCACGAAGATGCCAAGCAGTTTGCCTACAAATTGGAACTGGACCCCACGGCCTGCGCCCTCAGCGGCGGCGAAGATTATGAGTTACTGTTTACCGTGGCCCAATCTGATTACGAAAAGATTGTCAAGAACTCGGCAATCAGTATTATTGGTTATATTACAGAGGCTTCGGAGGGTGAGCAGTTGATTACCCGGGGCGGCAACAAACATCAAATCATAGCCCAGGGCTGGAACCATTTGAACAAAGGATAAGCGATGCAGCGATTTTTTGTACCGGTTATTGAAAATAAAGGAAACGGCTTTTGGGCCTGCTGCGTCGTGGTGATGGCGTTGTTGGCGTCTTGTAGCGTATCGCAAAAAAACTATTCCCCCGTAAAAAAATTCAGCAAGGAGCAATTGCAGGAAGATTATACTTTGCTGCGGAACATTTTGGAAGACAAGCACCCTTCCTTGTATTGGTACACGCCCAAAGACAGCATGGATTTTTATTTTGACCGCTACTACAACGCCATCAAAGACAGCATGAACGAGCTGCAATTTGGCTGGCGGGTGTTGGCGTCGCTTACCCATCAAGTGCATTGTGGGCACACCAGTTTTGGTATGAGCAAGGCGTACAATAAATGGATCAACAACAAGCGCCTGCCCTCTTTTCCTTATTTTGTAAGGGTTTGGGGCGATACGATATTGGTAACTGGCGATCTTAGCCGAAAGGATTCCATCATCAAGCGGGGTACTGTTATTACCAGTATCAACGGCTGGCGCACCAAGGATTTGACACGGCAAATGTTCAACTATATGCCTATGGACGGTTATGCCGATAACGTAAACTATATGCGTTTAGGGGCCAACTTTCCGTATTATCACCGCAACATCATGGGCCTGAGCCGTAAATATGATATCACTTATTTGGATAGTACGGGAAAAGAATTGACCATGAGTGTTCCGGTGTTTCAGCCGTTTGCTGATACGAGCAAGAAAGGCGAAATCCGCCAATGGGTAAAGCTTACAAAAGCAGAAAAAAAGCAAAGAAGAAAAGCCGCCCTTTATAACAAACGGTTTTTGCAGATAGATACGGTAAACAGCACGGCCGTAATGACGCTGAATACTTTTAGCGGTGGCCGCCTACGCAGTTTTTTTAGAAAAAGCTTTAAAAGACTGCGCAAAGAAGGCATCCACAATTTGGTAATCGACCTGCGGAGCAATGGAGGCGGTAAAATCAATCTGTCCACCCTGCTCACCAAGTATATAAGTCGCCAGTCTTTTAAAATAGCTGATACGGCCATTGCCAATGCCAAAAGTTTGCGCCCCTATTCCCGTTATATCAAAAACGGATTTTTCAACAGCATCGGACTTGCCTTGTTTGGTAAACGCCAATCGGATGGGCGCCTGCATTTTAGGTACTTCGAACGCAAAACCTATCGCCCCAAACAGCATAACCATTTCGACAGCAGTGTGTATGTGCTCATCAACGGCTCTACGTTTTCGGCCTCTACCCTTTTTGCAGCAGCCGTTAAAGGGCAGCCCGGTATTACCTTGGTAGGCGAAGAAGCCGGTGGCGGCTGGCACGGCAATACCGGCGTGATGATACCCGATATTACCTTGCCCAATACCAAAATGCGGGTAAGGCTGCCCTTGGTGCGCATTGTGCAATACCAGCATGTGCCCAAAAACGGACGGGGTGTAATGCCCGATGTGTATGTGCCGCCCAGTTATGAAGCCTTTATGCAGGGCTACGATAAAAAGCTGAAAGTGGTGCAGGAACTGATTAAAGCCAAAATAAAATAGTACGTATATTTAGCCGCCAAAACGAATAACATGCATATGACCAATAGATTGTGCCAAGGAATGATGCTACTCGCCCTTGTGGCCTATAGTATTGCTTGTAGTAAAAAAGAGAACCCTACGCCAGTCCCTACCCCCACGCCCGTGGTGATAGCGCCGCCGCCCGATTTTGGCTACAAAGTGGTGGGGTATTTCCCTTCGTACCGCAACCCGGCCAGTGTGCCCGATGTAAAGTTTAGGATGACCAATGTGGTAAACTATGCCTTCTTTACCATCAATGCGTCGGGGGCGCTAACGCTCAATAGTCCCAGCACATTTACTGCCGTGGTAGCCAAGGCCAAAGCCAATGGCGCCAAGGTGTTTATGAGTGTGAACGGTGCTGCCAGTGATTTTCAGTCGGCCACGTTGTCGGCCACAGGGCGCAATACACTCATCAAAAACATAATGACCAATGTAAGGCAGTACTTGTTGGATGGGGTGGATATCGACTGGGAGTTTCCCAGTACGGCCAATGGTACCAACACTCAATTTACCGCATTGATGAAGGAGCTGAGCGACTCCTGCCACTTGGATAAAAAATATTACCTCACGGCCGCCATTACACCCGGCAAATATGCGGGTAGTTTTAGGGACGCCATTGAAGCGCCGGTGTTTGGTTATGTGGATTGGTTCAATGTAATGGTATATGACGATTTTAGCACTACGGCCCCTTACCGCCACCACGCCGATATGGCTTTTGCCAATGTATCGCTCAACTATTGGATCGGCACCCGTGGCATGCCCAGCACCAAATTTGTGATGGGGCTACCCGGCTATGGCCGCCCATCGGGCATTACGCAAACCAATACCATCCTTACTTACAGCGGCATATTGGCCCAAGGAGGGAGTCCTGCCAGCGATAGTGCCGTGGTAACCAGCAGTGGTTGGGCAACTCCTTATACCGTGTACTACAATGGCATTGCCACAGCCAAGCTCAAGGCCATCAAGGCCAAGCAGCAAGCGGCGGGCATGATGCTGTGGGAAAAAGGCCAAGATGCCAACGATGGCAACTCGTTGCTAAAGGCGATTTGTGATACGGTGGGGAGGGGGTATTGAGGGAATGACGAGTGTTGAGTAGCGAATGACGAGTGACGAATAAGGAATGACGAATCAAGGTCTTGACGTAAGCAGTCATATTTACCCCATTGCCGCATCTTGTAGATATCAGTAAATACAAAACCCTTTAATCAACGACATTGATTAGGCAATGGACAATTCAACGATACTATTACTACCAGAAAAAGCGGATACTGAGTTTGAGCAACTAGCTGCTGCTTGGGCGGCAATGGGCGGACAGGTAAAACGCTTGGGAAAATTTTGGATAAGAGATGAGGAGATTGCAAAGCATCCGATTGCTATTTATGGCAACCAAGCATTTGCCATGGTGCTGGCACAAGTTTATAACCTAGAATTGGTTTCGCCCAACGATGCATGGATAGCCGAACTTGACAACAAGTGGACCAAGCGGACAATTGAGCGAAAACAAATCGGTCAATTAACGGACGCAGCTTTTCCTGTTTTTATAAAACCCGTTGTACCCAAACTGTTTCTGGCAGGAATATTCCCAAGTATTTCGGCATTTAGGCAGAAAACAGAAGGACTTGCCGCAACAGAAGCTATTTTGGTTTCGGGTATTGTAGAGGATATATGTGCGGAAGTCAGGTGTTTTATTTTAGATGGGAAAGTGAAAGATATAGCGTTGTATGAAGGCAATGCCGATCTTGCAAAAGGCGAAACTTTTGTGCATAAATTTATTGCAGGCCATAAAGCCAACCTGCCAATATCGGTAGTGATAGATATTGCATTTAGTGAAAAGCAGGGTTGGTTTGTATTGGAATTTAATGCCCCTTGGGGTGCAGGGCTTAACAACTGTAAAGCTGAAAAAGTGCTGGATTGTATTTTGGCGGCAACGATGAATGATAGGTTGTAGGTGCCCGCCTATCGTTAAGCAGGTAATTTATGTTTATCCTTTGTTCGCAGTGTGCGTTCTTTACGCTTTGCATTATTTGCTTTGATATTTTGCATTAGTTTTCTAAAGTCCACGAGTTCCTGCTCCGTCCATGGCTCAGATTCAGTAGATAAATCCACATTTTTTGGTTCTTTAATCAGTTCTATGTTTTTAGCTTTTGAATAGAATTTGTCAGTTCGTCAACCTTAAAATAAAGTCTTACATCTTTTATTCTTTTTACTTGACGAATTTACAAAAAATCTGTTTGTCAGGCAAGCGAGTTTACTGGAGGTCTCATGTGCGCAGGTATTATGGATAAAGGTTCTCGGCTTGACACAGGTGGGGCTTAGAAGTACGAATGTTCAATTTATTCCATCAGCTCTACTTGCGTTCAAACCGATCTTGGGTGTAGTTTTATATTTCATACTTTTTAATAAAAAAGATGTCTTCACTATTTGAATATTCACTGCTATCTATAGACTCCCATTCGTCTTTAGCAAAGAATTCTAATTCACAATATTCGTCTAAGCAGACTTCTAAATTGAAAATATCCAACATTGTTAATACAGATAATGGATAAAGTGTGCTCTCGTCAAATTCATAAGCTAACTCAATTATGTTTCCACTGTCATTATATGATTCTGTAAATAGCGAAAACTCTCTCCAAGAGCGTTCTTTCAATTTGTCTAAATGGCTCGTATGTCCTATTTCCTGCTTTATTTTCTGATAAAGTTCATCCCAATAACTTTCCCACTTCTTTATTAAAGTTGGGATAAACTTTCCTTTTTCAATTCCTGCATCAATATAAATCTCTCCCCAAATCCATTCGTCAGTCATCAGGTAGATTTCGTCAAAAGAATTATTATCGATATAAGATTTAAGTTCTATTTTCTTTCCTTCATCAGTTTCAATAATGAAGTCTTGATTCTTAGTAATAAATATTATAGAACTATCAAGTATTTGAATATCATATTTTCTTTTTTCTAATTTTGAGTGAAACTCAAAAGCCTCAACAAATTGTTTAAATTTAGGGATGTTGTTTTTTTGATTGTCCAAATCAAAAAATATTTCAGAAACTTTGTAAAGACCATCTATTAAAATCCATTGTTCGACTTCTGACAAAATCTCTTCAAGTACTATTTCAGAATCTTTTTTATACTTTTGATTAAACTCACTTTTTATGAATTTAATTAGTCGTTCAATACAAAAGTAATATGGGTCTGTATGCTCTAACTCCCTTTTCTCAAAATCCCAGTTTTTCCTTTTAGGCTTATGCAATAAACTAATTGTTTTATTATAGTTTTTGAATTTAACATTTAGTAGCAATTCCTTATTATATGAAATTGTAATCTCTATATCCTTCTTATTCTTATTTATTTTTTCTAATAAGCCAATTGGTAATACTTTAGCACTTTTGTTTTTACTGATAATCTCTTCAAGTAAAATTTTCGAGTCAAGATTTAAGATGTTTTGTATTGGAATTTCAACCTTGTATCCTTTTTTTGTATCAATTACACTCTTGTTGTTTATGTTAAACCAATACAAGTTATCGGTTTCATTGTCATAAAGGATTAAAAACATTGGCAAATTTTCACTTACTGAAATCCAATATGCGCAGTGTGTTTCAGAGAAATAAAAAGTTAAATGTTCTTTTGTTCTATAAAAATGAGAGCTGCCACCTTTTATTTGAACTGCAATGAATTTACCACTTGGTCTGTTATTTGAACTTGTTTCTACAAAAGCATCAACCCCATAATCGAGTAATGCTTGTTCTCTAAAATACCATTTAAAGTTAAGAAACATTTCTTCAACTTTATTTACCGACTTTCTTTCTATTATAGAATGATCCAATTTTAAGAATTATTTCGATTTTTAGGACTTTCAAAAATTAGAGCCAACATCAGTATTGTCGGACATTCTTTTAAGAAGAGCCTTGAGTTAATGAAATTGATTATCAAATATTTTATATGCTGTTATTTTCTTGTCGGTAGCTTATAAGTGTAGCCAATACACCCTCCTTATCCAAATATCTGATTTTTCCCACAAATCATCAAACCCGGCACGATAAATATACCAAAACCAATTTTATTGCACCTTGCCCAAACAGCTTGCTCATATCCGGGCATTATCACCCCACCCTAATTTTGCATATCTGCATATTTGCACATCTGCACATTCCCTCCTCACAATCCAACCCATCCCACAAACCCTAACAAAGCTAACATCAGCACATTAGCCAATTATGCCATTAGCTAATTAACCCTACCTTTGCACCCCCATGGCACAAAAAAAACTCATACGCTTTGCGGCCATTAAAACCTTTGCCAATGTACTGGAATATCCCGAGGGCATGGCCGGGCAGTGGCGCAGCTTTTTCAAAAACGACAATCCGGTGGTATTGGAACTGGCCTGTGGCCGCGGCGAATATACCGTGGGCCTCAGCCGCCTGCACCCCCACCACAACCATATTGGCGTGGACATCAAGGGCAACCGCATGTACATCGGCGCCAAACAGGCCCTGGCCGAAGGGCTGCAGAATGCCGCTTTTTTGCGCACCCAAATAGAAAAGATCAACCAATACTTTGCGCCCGGCGAAGTGGACGAAATATGGATCACTTTCCCCGACCCGCAATTGCGCATCTCCAAAGCCAAAAAAAGGCTTACCCACCCCCGCTTTTTACGGCTGTACCAACAGTTTTTAAAGCCCGGCGGCAAAATCCACCTCAAAACCGATTCGCCGGTGCTGTACCGCTTTACCCTCAAAGTGGCCGAGATGTACGGATTGACGGTGCTAGAAGCCTGCGAAAACGTGTATGCACAGCCCCAAGTGCCCGAAATGTTGAAGATAACCACCTATTACGAGCGGCTAGACATTGCACAAAGCAACAAAATCCACTATTTGTGTGTTACTTTACCGCATACGTTGGGTAACCACGATGACCTTTTACAGCAAACAACAAGAGATGAAGAAGAACTTGGTTGAAGGGGAAGATTTTTATTACAACAGCTTGGGCTATATGGTGCTCACGGCCCGTTACCACGTAAAAAAGGGTAATTGCTGCGGCTATGGCTGTAGGCATTGCCCCTATAATTATAAAAATGTACCCGAACCAAAACGCAGCGAATTGCTATCTTTAAAGCTGCATGAAAAAGCAGGATAAAAAAAAGGCCGCTCAGGAAGGCCCGAAATCAACTACCAAAGCATACAGTTTTTTTGCCGACGTGTACGATGTGGTGCGGCAAGTGCCCAAGGGCCGGGTTACCAGCTATGGTGCCATCGCCGCCTATTTGGGTACCAAGCTCAGCGCCCGCATGGTGGGTTGGGCCATGAACGCCGCCGGTACGGTCACGCCCAAAGTGCCCGCCCAACGGGTGGTGAACCGCAATGGCATGCTCAGCGGCAAGCACCATTTTGCTACCCCTACCGCAATGGAAGAATTGCTGAAAAAAGACGGTGTGCAAGTGGAAAACGATACCGTAGTAGATTTTAAAACCCGTTTTTGGGACCCAGTTAAAGAATTGTTATAAACCCACGATATGATACAAGTAAAAGATATCCCCGCTAGGGAAATAGTGCCCGGCTTTCATGGCCGCTTCATCCATGGTCAGCAAAGTAGTTTGGCCTTTTGGGAAATAAAGCAGGGCCACGAACTGCCGCTGCACCACCATGTGCATGAGCAGATTACCTACATTGTTTCCGGCGAGCTGAAAATGGTCATTGGTGATGAAGAAATGGTCCTTACCGCAGGCTGCACCAATGTGATACCGTCCAATGTGCCCCACAGCGGCTATGCCCTTACCGATTGCGTGGTGATAGACAGTTTTGCGCCGGTTAGGGAAGATTATCGGTAAGGTGGAAAAAAAATGAAACATTAAGAAATTAAGGGCCATTAAGTTATACTTTTTAAGCTTCACGTTACTATGCTAGATAACAAGGCTGGTTGAGTCATATCATATAAAGGCTTTCTTAATGTTTCTTAATGACCTTAATGTTTCAAATAAAGCGAAGCGTAAGCCTTACCAACGATCCGAAAGTAATAAAGAACCCTTTACTGTTAATCAGGATAAATTAATGTTTTCCTAAATTGCGGAAGCAAGCCAAACCCTCCGATATTTGCACCATGCTATCGCAACAAAAGCTAAAGGAATTTCTGGATGAGAAAGTACTGCGCTACAACGCAACCGACTTTATTGCCGACGACCCCATCACCATCCCCCATCGCTTTAGCAAAAAACAAGACATTGAGATAGCGGGTTTTTTTGCCGCCATATTGGCCTGGGGCAACCGCAAGAGCATCATCCAATCTTGCAATACGTTGATGGAGCGGATGGACCATGCACCTCATGAATTTTGTTTGCGCCACTCCAGCAAAGAGTTGAAACAGTTGCTGGGCTTTAAACACCGCACTTTTAACGAAGCCGACTTGCTTTGTTTGGTACAGTTTTTTCATCGGCACTACAGCAACAATACTTCGCTGGAAACGGCTTTTGCACAGGGCCTGCAACCCAGCGACGAAACGGCGGAAAATGCGCTCATTGCTTTTCACAACCAAGTTTTTGGCACAGCGGGTGAATATGAGGAACGCACCCGCAAGCACATTGCCACCCCCGCCAAAAAATCGGCCTGCAAGCGCCTGAACATGTACCTGCGCTGGATGGTGCGGCAGGATAAAAAAGGGGTTGATTTTGGCCTTTGGAAAAAAATAAAACCGGCGCAGTTGGTGTGTCCATTGGATGTACATGTGGCCCGTGTGGCCCGCAAACTGGGCCTGCTGCATCGCACACAAAACGATTGGCAAGCAGCGCTGGAACTTACCCACAACCTGCGGCAACTAAACCCCATCGACCCGGTGCAATACGATTTTGCACTGTTTGGTTTGGGCGTTGTAGAAAAAATGTAATGGTATGGAAAAGGAAATGCAACAGGAACTACAAGGGATTTTGAGTTTGGAACCCACGCAGTCTTATACTTTGCAGGAGTTAAAGGAACTACTGGCCAAGCACGTAAACAATTTGCTGCAGACCAATTTTGAGCAATTGGTGAACCTATTGTACCGCATTGATGTAAGTGAAAAAAACCTGAAAGCCTTATTGGCGCAAAACCCCAAGCAAGATGCTGGCGACATTATTGCCGTGCTGATTATTGAGCGGCAATTGCAAAAGATAAAAAGTCGCCAACAGTTTAAAACCGATGCTGATTTTGAGGGGGAGGAAAAGTGGTAGCCTTTTGGGGTGTTTCCATAGCGAGATTGTTTACAGATGACTTAAAGAAGAAAGCGACCTGGTGATTTTTGATTACTCATTATTTATTATTAGCACCCCAATTTAGCAGGTGCTTTGCCAATAATCAATAATCGTTTACTGATACATCAACTCCTTTACTTTCTCTTTGTCTTCTTTTTCGTTTTTAAGATCGTACATGGTGCCAAATACATGGTCCCACAAAGTACTGCTCACGCCAAAGCCCTTCTCGTCGTGCTTGTAATGGTGCAGGTGATGGTTACGCCAAAGGCCCTTCATCCATTTAAAAGGAGGGTTCCAAGCATGGATGGCATAGTGCATGCTGCCATAAATAAGATAGCCCAACATAAAACCGGGGAAAAAAGGAAATATGTTTTTGCCCAAGACTAAGTACATCAACAAAAACAAGCCAGAAGCGATGATCAAACTGGGGGCAGCCGGCATAAAGAGGCGTTCCTTGTCACGGGGATATTCGTGGTGGTTGCCATGCAGGATATAGTTGATCTTTTTGCCCCGCTCGGTGCTGGCATGGTAGTGAAAAACAAAACGGTGCATGATGTATTCAAAAAAGCTCCAAAATACCATGCCCGACAGAAAAAGGGCGATGATGCGCCATCCGTCGAACCGTAATGTAGACATAGAATACCAAGGCAACAACACAATCACTGGCAAGTACATGCCCCAGATAACCAAAGGGTGTGTTTTGGTGAGGTATTCCAAGTACTGGCTTTTGAATAGTTGCGCCTGTCCTTTATTATGTATTTTTTTAAATTCCATCCGGTGAAGGTTTTGATTGCAAATATACAACTCAATTTATTTACCATAGTTTACCATTAATCCTAAATTTGTCCTAAATTTTAAGCGATGAAACTAGTTACCTATCTCAAAGGGGGCGAAGAACAGCAGTTGGCCATGGTGGTAAATGGCTATTTGTACGATATGGACAGCCTACATCCCGATTTAGCCGTGAGTATGGGCATGTTTTTGAACTATTGGGAGGATATGTTCCCCATTGCCCAGATTTACGAAAAACGCATATTAGAGGGTCAATCGAGCAAAATAGCCGGGGAGCCCTATTCCGTCGCTGCCATTTTGGCACCGGTACCGCATCCCACCAGTTGCCGCGACGGTTATGCCTTTCGCCAGCATGTGGCCGCTGCCCGCCGCAACCGCAAGGTGGATATGATACCCGAATTTGACCAGTATCCCATCTTTTATTTTACCAACCACAACAGTATTCAAGGCCCTGGCGACATTGTGTGCATGCCCGACCATTTTGAAAAGCTGGATTTTGAGCTGGAAGCTGCTATTGTTATCTGCAAGCATGGCCGCAATATACCCGCCGCAGAGGCTGACGAATATATTGGAGGCCTGATGATTATGAACGATATGAGCGCCCGCCGCCTGCAAATGGAGGAAATGCTGCTGAACCTCGGTCCCGCTAAGGGAAAGGACTTCAGCACCGTTATCGGCCCGATGTTGGTTACGCTGGACGAGTTGGAGCCCTTTGAAGTGCCTTGCAAGGACAACCACACGGGCAAAAACTGGAACCTAGGCATGACCTGCAAGGTAAATGGTGTGCAAGTGAGCCAAGGCAACCTAAGCGATATGGATTGGACTTTTGCAGAAATTGTGGAGCGCTGCAGCTATGGCGTAAACTTGTACCCCGGCGATGTGATCGGCAGCGGTACGGTGGGTACGGGCTGCTTTTTGGAACTGAACGGTACGGGCAAACTGAACGATCCCAATTACCAAGAACAATGGTTGCAACCCGGCGATGTGGTGGAAATGGAGATAGAACAGTTGGGTGTGTTGACGAATACGATTGTGGCGGAGGAAACGGATTGGAGTATTTTGAAGCTTAAAAAGTAGTTGTTTTAGTTACGAGTTGCGGGTTTATAGCAGTTTTTTGATTTCAACAGCTTAGTGTTATCTGTTGCTTACTAATGGTCGTAGTATTTTTTGTTACGGGTTAAGAAGGCGTTTTTAAGAGAACTTTTACGAACTTAGCTGCCTTAATCAGTAACTACTATGGCAACCGTACATCATTTCGAAGACTTAGATATTTGGATAAAATCGCAGGAACTGGGCTTGATGGTATATGCACTTTGCAATAGCAATAAACAGATAGCAAGGGATTTTTCCTTTAAAGATCAGATAAAAAGAGCGGCACTTTCGGTATCGAATAATATTGCGGAAGGCTTTGAATACAACAGCAACAATGATTTTTACCGTTTTTTACGGATAGCCAAAGGCTCTTGTGGAGAAGTAAGAAATTGTCTGTTGTTTGCCGTAAAGGTAAATTATTGCACAGGTCAAGAGCTAACCGATACTATTCAGTTTTGCAGAGAACTAAGCAGCCAAATAGGCAACATGATGCAATATCTTAAAAACTTTAAATTGCAACAACAACTAAAACAACAACGGGGTTAAACCCGTAACCCGTAACAAAAATAACCCGTAACAATATAAACTCGCAACTAAAACAACAAAATCAACTCGTCACAAAACAAGTAAAATGCTCCTCCATCTAAAAGATATAAAACCCGCTCTCGCCCAAGCCTACTTGCAACATGCCATTGCACCAAGGCCAATATGTTTTGCATCTACCATTGATAAGGAAGGGAATGCCAACCTCAGTCCCTTTAGCTTTTTCAACCTCTTTAGCAGCAAGCCACCGATTGTGGTTTTCTCGCCCGCCCGAAGGGTAAGGGACAATACCACCAAACATACTTTGCAAAATGTAGCAGAAGTGCCCGAAGTGGTGATCAACATTGTAGATTATGATATGGTGCAACAAACCTCCCTCGCCAGTTGCGAATATCCAAAGGGTACCAGCGAATTTATAAAAGCCGGTTTTACCGAAGAAAAAGCCACGCTGGTAAAACCGCCCATGGTAAAAGAAGCCAAGATAAAGCTGGAGTGTAAGGTGAATGAAATCAAAGCGCTGGGTATGGAAGGCGGTGCCGGCAATTTGGTGATTTGTGAAGTGCTGTGCATGCACATAGATGATGCCATATTGGACGAAAACAACATGATCGACCAAACCAAAATCAATTTGGTGGCCCGCCTTGGTGGCGACTGGTACTGCAAGGTGGACAGCAGCAATTTGTTTAAAGTGGCCAAACCCAATACCCAACTGGGCATCGGTATCGATGCACTGCCCCCTTCCATCCGCAACAGCCAATGGCTTACGGGTAACCATTTGGGCCAATTGGGCAATGTGCACGAAATGCCCACCATCGACCCCGCCTTTACCGACGATACGCTCAAAAACATCATCCAATATTACAGCATTAACCCGGCCGATATGGAAAAGGAACTGCATTGCTATGCGGCCAAACTGTTGAACGAGGGCAAAGTGGAGCAGGCATGGCAGGTGTTGCTGGGGATGGAGTGATTTTAAAATTATTGATTATTAATTATTTATTATTGTGAGGCTGTCTGATTTAGAGAGATGCCGTTTTTTAACAATGGTTTTGTTGTTAAATGGCTTTGACAATAAAAAGGTTGTTAAAAGCCAATTATAAAAGGTGGCGGTATCTGTTAAAGTACAGTTTTTTGACTAGGAATTATTGTAAATTTATAACCATGTCACCTATCGTTAAAATATTGCCTCATTATACATACGAAGACTACTATCGTTGGGAAGGTCGCTGGGAATTGATTGACGGCATCCCTTGGGCTTTGCGTCCACCCCCGGAACATCAAAGGATTAATGTAAATATGACCGTCGAATTATCCAATTCCTTAAAGCAGTCAGGTTGTGCGCATTGTAAAGTGTACCCATCTATTGATTTTAAAATTGCAGCAAATACAGTAGTATGCCCTGATGTGGTAATAGTTTGTAAACCGATTGAAAAAGATTATTTAGACTTTGCCCCAGCATTGGTGGTAGAAATACTGTGTGCTGATACCATGGTTAAAGACCGGATAAGTAAATTTCATCTCTATGAAAAACAAAAAGTTTCCTATTTCCTTTTGGTTGACGTTGATAAAAACGAAATAGAAATATACCAATTGGATGAAGCAGGCAATTATAAATCGGTACCATACAATCCCGCCCAACCCTTTACCTTTTACTTGAAGGATGATTGTCAACCCAGCGTTGTACTCAACAATATTTGGGAGTAGCTACCCACAATTTTAACATTTCCTTAACCTTTTTCTGCCTTATTTTCATACCATGAACAAACTAACTGCCATAACCATATTGTTAATGGCCAGCTTTATGGCCCGTGCCCAATACCCATATAAAAACCTGGTACTGGAGGGCGGCGGCATCCGGGGTATGGCCTACTGTGGTGCATTAACCGTGCTGGAACAAAAAGGCGTTTTGGGCCAAATCAAAAATGTAGGTGGTACTTCGGCTGGTTCCATTGCAGCGCTGCTGGTAAGTTTGGGCTACACGGCCCACCAAATTGATTCTACCATGCGGGGCCTGCAGATAGAACAGTTCAATGATGGTACCGGTGGCCTGCTGGGCAAATACAAAAGGGCCAAACGGTATTATGGCATTTACAAGGGCGATGTGTTTGAGGAATGGTTGGAGGCGGTGGTGGAACAAAAGACCGGCAACCCCATGGCCAATTTTGCCCAATTGGATTCCTTGGCTGCAGTTAACCCTGCTTTTAAATCGTTTTACTGCGTGGGCACCAACCTCACCCAACAACAATTGCGGATTTTTTCCAAACCAACTACGCCGGATATGCCGCTGAAAACCGCCGTGCGCATCAGTTGCTCCATCCCTTTCTTTTACGAACCGGTATTGCTAGACAGTAATTTTGTGGAAGTGGACAATCCGGTAAAGGGCCAACGCTACGATGTGTATGTGGACGGCGGCATCATGGCCAATTATCCCATCAACCTTTTTGATACTTGCATGGGTGGCGGCAACCCGCTCACCTGCGATAGCGTGGTACACAATTACCAAACACTGGGGCTCAAACTGGAGCGTGACGAACAGGTGCGGCAACTGGACCAATCCACGGATATTCCGCCGTATGATATCAACAACCTCAATGACTATTTTGGTGCCTTTATGAACTTGGTAATGGAAACCATGAACCGCAAACCCAATTTGGCAAACGAAAAAGGTCGCACCATTTATATCGGCTATGGCAATATTTTCAGCAAGCCACGGAAAATGAGCAGCAAGGAAAAGGAAATGCTGTACCAAAAAGGAAAAGAAGCGGCGGAACGTTTTTTTTCAATCACCAGTAATGGAAAAGACAGCCATTAATGCCTTGATGTGCGCTATAAGAGTACACCAATTACGTTTTATTATCTGCTTAAGTAATGTGCTAAAAATATAAGGGCATAAATCCAGCAGTTGTATAGGAAAGTGAACATGAGGGCTATGCCCACACTTTTCCAAAACAGGCCTTTGCATGTTGCCGAATAAAAAAAGATAAGCCGGTATGCCCGAAAGACCACCCAGTATAATACAGCCGCCAGCCCAACTAAACCGCCCCAAATCAAGGGCCCTAACCACCACAATAAAAATGCAGCAGCAATGCCAACTATTATCCATAGTAACAAAACTGCTACAACACCTTCCACACTTTCGCCGGGCAATTCCAGCAACCCTTCTAACCAACTCCAACCGCTGCCATTATTTTCGTCATTTTTTTTATTGTCAGACTTTTTAAATGGACTTTTCCATTTTGGCCAATGAAAACCATCGGTCAATTTACCAATGGTATCTTTCAGTTTCCAGCCGCGGTACAAACCGGTGGTAATAAAAACCAAGAACACAATGGAAATGATGGTAGTGGACACGAGGGAATTGAGATACAGCGAACGATGTTCCTTTAGTCCCGTAAGGTACACCATGAGCGAAAGCATGCCAACCACCAGCAGGGTTGCAGTAAATACAGTACCAGAATTAATCAGTTGTCTTTTCTTCATCGCTAGGGTTTGCTACGAAGTTATCCGAATATATAAAATAGGGTAAAAAAGAAATGTTAAAATGCTGTTAAAAAAAACGCCACCATTCGGCAGCGCTTAATATATCTTATCGAGTGAGCTTATTTCAACAACCCACCAAATACCTTTTTCAAAATATCGGTTGTACGGGCAATCGGGTTTTCCCGAATGTTTTTTTCTTCCTTGGCTATCAGATCAAACAGGGCATTGGTGGCCCTATCGGTAACATAGCTGGGCAAATCGGGGTTGATTTTTTTAAGCGTGGTAGGAAAGTTGTTGTACTTGGTAACAATGTCGCCATAATACTTGGTCGCTTCCACTTTGTCCAACGAGGTTTTGATAACGGGCATAAAAGCCGCCATCAGTTTGCCAACCGTTTTCTCCCTAAAATAATGGGTAGCCGATGTATCGCCGCCCCTTACAATATTAATAGCATCGGTAAGGGTCATCTGTTTGATGGCGTCTACAAAAATGGGTTTGGCAAATCCCACCGCATCTTCTGCACCACGGTTGATTTGCAAGATCGCTTTATCCACCATATTGCCCAGCCCGATATTGCGCAGTGTACGTTCAATTTTTTGCGCATCCGGTGGCAACAATACTTTGTAAATGGCATCTTTAAAAAATCCATCCTCTTTGTTCAATTGTAGTACCGCATTGGTAATGCCCTTGCCCAAGGCTTCTTTAATACCCATGCCCGCTTCATTCTCGGTTACAGGGCCACCGGTATTGGTACCGCCTGCTACTTGCGATAACGCTTCGCAGGAACTCAGTACAAGAACAATGCTGGCAAAAGCCATGAATCTTTTTATCATTTTTATCTAGTTTTTTATTGTATGTGCAAATCTCCGGCCAAAAGTATCAGACCGCAAAGCTAACAAAAAGGTTGCTCTCTATTCCTTTAGTTTAGGTCGCTGTACTTTTTTTAACACAATTCACCCTTGTCTCCCGTATTGCCGTGGGGGTATTTCAAATTTCCGCTAACATTATATTCGATTTCATAGGGTTCTCAACCTCCGCTTCGGTACGGCCTCATAAAATAGCCGTTAAGAAAATTGAAGCTGAGGGCGCAAAAGAAAAACGGTTGTTACCAAAGCTTGGCAGCGCTATTGGCCTGTAAGTCCTACTGAAGCTAGGTTTTGTAGCACGGATTGAGCTTGTTTTTCTTTAGCCCGAGGGTTCAATTTTTAGGCTTTTTTATGCAGCCTTGAATTTTTGCTCCACTTTTGTTTCAAGACAAAAGTGGAAAAAGCCTCCATAAGAGGCATCTTCAAATAAAGATAAGAGCAAAAATTTGAAATACACCCATGCCTTTGTATAATTGAACCGAAAACGATTAGCTTTGATATCATAAAAATTGTTCATGAAAGGTTTTATCCTTGCGCTTTGTTGTTGCTGTAGCCTGTTTATACACGGGCAGGCCTATGTTGCCAAGTCGGTAAAAGATTTTGGCGCCAAAGGCGATGGCAAAACCAACGATACGGAAGCTTTTCAAAAAGCGGCGGCATTTTTTAACAATCGCGGCGGGCAGGGAAAGTTAACCATACCCAAGGGTACCTATTTGGTGGGAAGGCAAGTGTTTTCCAAGGGAGATAAAAAGAAAAACGTCTATACGGGAGCCAATATCTTGCATTTTAAAAATTGCAGCAATTTGTTGATAGAAGCTTCTACTACTGCCAAGCTCAGCTATGTGGCGGGCCTGCGGCTGGGTGCTTTTGAACCTACTAGCGGCAAGGTATATAGGCATAATACGCCCAATTTTTTAGACCAAGCTTTTGCGGCCATCATCGGTTACTGTGTTTATTTGGAAAAATGCACCGATGTAAGGATCAACAACCTGCGCTTGTATGGCAACAACAAAACGATTGAGTTTGGCGGCAACTTTAACGATAAGGGCATACAGTTGCAGCACTATGGGGTGTTTATACAAAATTGTAAACGCATCAACCTGTACAATGTATATGCGGGGTATTTTGGCCTCGACGGTATTACGGTAGCCAACAAAGAAAGCAAGGAGCCCGATGCCATCAGCCTGCGCAACTGCACTTTCGAATACAATAGCCGTCAAGGACTGTCTTGGGTAGGTGGCAATGGATTGGTGGCCATCAATTGCCAATTCAACCATTCGGGCAAAAGCAAGTATGTATCGCCGCCTGGTGCCGGGGTTGATTTGGAAGCCGAAGATGGAAAAGTGCGTAACGGCTTTTTCGACAGTTGCAGTTTTATCAACAACAGTGGCTGCGGTATCGTGGCCAATTCGGGCAATGTGGCCAATTGTCAATTTCGCAATTGCACCATTTGGGGCACCACACAATGGGCTACTTGGATAACCAAACCCGGGTTTTCGTTTATCGGTTGCCGTATTTATGGCAGTACCGTACATGGCTACAACGCCGATACCGATAGCGAAGCTACCCGCTATATCCGCTGTCATTTTGAAGACAAGCCTTACAATGGCCAGCCGGTATTTGGCAATTATTTGGCCGAATCTGATGGGGTAAGGCGCATGCTGTTCGACAGTTGTACTTTTGTGGCCAACACCAAAAAACTTTGCTGGCTCACTACGCCCGGTAAGCCGCAACTGGCGGAACGTATCGTGGTGCGCAACTGCAATTTTTTAGTAAAAACAGCCGCTTTTCCCGAAGGCGACTTTGTGGCCATACTGCGGGGCACCCTGTTTACCAATAATACCATCCGCTTTACGCAGCCGATAGCCGAAAAGAAAAGGTATTGGGCCGTTTCCGCCAGCGAGCTGGATGCTTTGTGCACCGGCAATAAAGTTGGTTACGGCCAATAACCCCTTTTGCAGGCTGCCGCTTATCATTTACCTTTGCCCCTCTTTTAAAGCAAGCAATTGAATATGAGTACGCAACATTTGAGCGAGCAGGAGCTGATTCGCAGGGAAAAACTGAAAGAGTTGGCTGCGCTGGGCATTGATGCCTTTCCGGCACCCTTGTACCCCGTTAATACCACATCGGCCTATATCAAAGAAAATTATAAGGGCGAAGAAAATAAGGAACAGTTTGCCGATGTGTGCATCGCCGGCCGCATCATGGGTGTGCGTGACATGGGCAAGGCCAGTTTTGCCGTATTGCAGGATGGCGCTGGCAAAATACAGTTCTACATCAAGCAGGATGACATTTGCCCCGGCGAGGACAAAACCCTGTACCAAACGGTTTGGAAAAAACTGGTTGACATCGGCGATATCATAGGCATTAAGGGATATGTATTCACTACCAAAACCGGCGAAACCAGCATACATGTTAGAGAGTTTACCCTGCTTACAAAAGCATTGCGCCCTTTGCCCGTGGTAAAGGAAAAAGATGGGGAGGCCTTTGACGAGGTAACCGACCCCGAGTTCCGCTACCGCCAGCGTTATGCCGATTTGATCGTAAACCCTGGGGTAAAGGAAGTGTTTATCAAGCGTACCAAAATGGTGAATGCCATTAGGACATTTTTGAACGAAAGGGGCGCTTTGGAAGTGGATACCCCCGTGCTGCAGGCCATCCCCGGCGGTGCTGCGGCCCGGCCCTTTGGCACACACCACAATGCATTGGATGTGCCCATGTATATGCGCATTGCCAATGAATTGTACCTGAAAAGATTGATTGTGGGTGGTTTTGAATGGGTATATGAGTTTAGCCGCAACTTCCGCAATGAGGGTATGGACCGCACCCACAACCCTGAGTTTACGGTGTTGGAATTTTACGTGGCCTATAAAGATTATGAGTGGATGATGGAAACCACGGAGCAATTGCTGGAAAGGGCTGCCATGGCCACCAACGGCAGCACCCAGGTAACCGTGGGCGATAAAGAAATTGACTTTAAAGCGCCTTACAAGCGGGTAACCATGTACGAAGCCATCCAAGAATTTACGGGTTTTGATATCAGTGGCATGGACGAAGCGGGTGTAAGGGAAGTGTGCCAAAAATTGGGCATACATGCCGATGCAAAAATGGGCAAGGGCAAATTGATTGACGAAATATTTGGCGCCAAGTGCGAGGGCAACTACATACAGCCCACGTTTATTACCGACTATCCGGTAGAGATGAGTCCGCTTACCAAAAAGCACCGCAGCAAACCCGGACTGGTAGAGCGTTTTGAGCTGATGGTGAATGGTAAAGAAGTGGCCAATGCGTATAGCGAATTGAACGATCCCATCGATCAGCGGGAACGCTTTGAAGAGCAGGTACAGTTGATGGAGCGGGGCGATGATGAAGCGATGTTTATCGACTACGACTTTTTACGTGCCTTGGAATACGGCATGCCGCCCACCAGTGGTATCGGTTTTGGTATCGATAGGATTTGTATGCTGCTCACCAACCAACATTCGATACAGGATGTGCTGTTCTTTCCGATGATGCGGCCGGAGAGGGGTTAATGGGATGATTAGCTAATTAGCTGATGTGCTAATGTTTGCTTTGGTGGGGTTATCGAGATAGGATGATATTTAATTATGGAGATATTTAAAGAACCGGGGAAACCCGGTTTTTTGTTGGTGGTTATGGTACCGCAAAGGTGAGGGATTGCCTTATGCCGCCGCCGTCTGGTCTTCGACCAACGGGGAGAAAATGATATAGATTATTAAAGAATCAGGAAACTCTGTCTTTTTGTTGGCCATCATCTATTTTTTGACATAAGCGCAGTACGCAAAAAAAAGCAGCCTTACGGGACTGCTTTGTACGTGCTTATATGAGATATGAGAAAACCTATTTTATTTTCAATACGGGCCGCAGTTTGTATCCATCAGCTTCTTTTTTAATGGACAATGCGGCGTCAAAATCAATCAGCAAAGTTTGTAAATCGGCATTGAGTGCTTTGTTCAATTTTATTTTCAGCCCCGATTCACTACCGCTGGGTATCACCAAGGGATGCACTACATTGAAAGTGTCTTTTACTGTATTGTTTGGCCCCAAAATCAATCGTATTTCTTTTACCACATTGGTTGGAAAAGTGCCGGTAGCCAAGAGGGTATCCACCCCATTTTGCAACCCCAGCAGATTATAAATGCGGGCATTGGTATTCATATCCACCCATCCATCGTTACTCAACGAATCATCGGAAAATTTAATACGTACTTTTTGTATATCCACATTTACCTCTCTCAACTCTGTAGGATTGTCTGTTAACCTTACTTGCAAAGTAGCCTGTTCATCATTTTTGGAGCAGGAATAAATGCCAAAAATACCGGCCACCAGCAACATTGCTAAAACAATTCTTTTCATTTTTACCTTTTTCATATTATAGTAAGATTAAAAACCGTGCCAGAACCGTCACGATAGTTTTAGCAATCAAATGCACACACACAGCAAGTGCCCCTATTTGTTTGCCTCTTGCATTAAGGTTATATATTTGCTTAAAATCACTGTTTGCGGAAAAAAATCACCATACTGGCCGTATTTTGTTGTCTCAGCTCTATGGGCCTTGCCCAAACCATCACCGGTAATTGGAAGGGAAATTTTAGCGAAGGCGTGATGAAATACCCTATTTCTTTGGAATTTATATTAAATGCAGATAGTTCCTATACGATACATAGTTACTCAAAAGGCTTTGACAATAAAGGCAAGGAAATTTGGGTGATTTGCGATGTGTATTACCAATTCATGGGCGAAGACTCTTTGTACCTTGAAGAGATGCACAGGATATCACCTGAAGACAAAACCGAACCCATTTGCCTACAAAAAATGTATTTGAAAATAAGGGAACGTAAAAAACTGTTGGTATTGGAGGGTGTTTGGCGGAATGCAAGCCGCGACGAGAAATGCGCTGCAGGCGGCGAAATCTACCTCAGCAAGAAAAAAGCAGACTCGTAATTTTCCCCCAACTCAATGACATTTAAAGTAATCAAAGGGTTCCTTGCAATCTTGGCATTGGTAAAGCGCCTTGCAAGCCGTGCTGCCAAATTCGCTCAATAACTTGGTGTAGGTGCTATGGCATTGTGGGCATTCCACGCCGTCTTGTGGTATATGGCCGGCACTACCCTTGGGAGGCGCTATGCCATACTGCTGCAACTTGGCCTTGCCCGTTTCGGTCATCCAATCGGTTGTCCAAGCCGGGCTCAGCACTGATTTTACCGTTACGTTTTTGTATGCGGCCAATGCCAGTCGGATATTCATGGCAATCATATCCATGGCCGGGCAGCCCGTATAGGTAGGCGTAATGGTGATGGTAATACTACCGTCCTCCGCACAATCTACCGCCCTTACAATACCTAGGTCTTGTATGGTCAGTACCGGAATTTCGGGGTCGGTTACCGTTTCCAAAATTTGCCAGATGGTATCAGCATTTACCTGTTGCATAATTTTTTTGTGTTCAGTAACTACCATTCGTTGCCGGGATAGGTTCTTTGTAGATATTGCATTTCTGCCAACAGAAATCCCATGTGCTCAGTATGGATGCCCGATTTGCCGCCGGAGTGCATGAACACTTTTTCGGGCATGGGCAAAGTAGCTTCTGCCAGTACGGCCGCCACTTTTTGGTTCCAGTTATGTTGGAGGGCGTTAAAATCAACTCCCAGATTTGTTTCATATTCCGCTGGCATAAACATTTCGCCGGTATAGCACCAGAGTGCTTCTAGGGCCTGCAGCATCCGCTCATGGCTTTCGTCGGTGCCATCGCCCAAGCGCACCACCCACTCGCTGCTCCAACGCAGGTGATAGGTAATTTCCTTGAGGGCCTTGGCAGCAATGGCGGCCAATTGGGCATCGCCATGGTGCTGCAACTGCTCATACAATACATGTTGAAACTGGCTGTATAAGTACTGCCGCAGTACCGTTTGGCCCCAATCGCCCTTGGGCAATTCCACCAACAGGCAGTTTTTAAATTCCCTTTCGGTACGTAGGTAGGCGAGGCTATCTTCGGTGGCGGGGTTGATTGGTTGACTGGTTGATTGGTTGATCAACGTGGCGGCATATTGATACCAGTTGCGGGCCTGACCCAATAAGTCTAACGATATATTGGTAATCGCAATGTCCTGCTCCAACACCGGCCCATGTCCGCACCATTCGCTGTTGCGCTGCGAGAGGATGAGGTTGTTGTCGGCGAGGTGGAGTAATGAGTTTATTAATTGTTGCATCTGTTTGTGGAATTTGTAATTAGGAATTAGGAATTGGGTTCTTTGCGGTTGCCGAATCCTTCTTCGACTTGTCTAAATAACCGATATAACCATTAATCAGTTTAAAGGAAAGCTCACACATTTCTTCTGCATTTTTTAATTCATCTTCTGTAATATATTTTTCATCAAAAGCTGTTGATAAATGCTCCATTGTTTCAGTACAGGAACCACGGGCAATGATAAAAAAACTTCTTGTATCCGTATATGTGTACCTGCCATACCCTTCGGCGATATTGGCGGTGATAGATCTCGACGATCTTTTGATTTGGTCTATTAATTGGTACTTTTCTTCCACCGGCCATTTTTTTGCTAACTCCGAAATAAACATTCGTAGTTCCCTGCTCTTTTTATAACAATCAAGCTCTTTATAGCCTTTGTAATAATTCATGCTTTCACATTTTACAGATGCTGCAAACTAATTCCCAATTACCAATCCCCAATTCCATATTCACCCAAACTACATATGCTTCACCGCTTCCGGCAAATCATAAAAGGTAGGATGACGATACACTTTATCGGCGGCGGGCTCGTACAGGCTTTCGGCGTCGTCGGGATTGGTGGCGTGGATGTACTTGCTTTCTACCACCCAAATGCTTACGCCCTCTTGGCGACGGGTATACACGTCACGGGCATTTTCGATGGCCATTGGCGCATCGGCGGCGTGCAAGCTACCGGCATGTTTATGGTCCAGCCCCTGCTTGCTGCGGATGAACACTTCCCACAGTGGCCATTCGGCGGCCTTGGCAGTAGGGGTTTCGGCAGCACCGCTACCGCCAGCATTGTCTTCTGGTATATCGCCGTAGTAGAACTTTTTAATACATAACTGCATGGGGATTGATTTATTAATTATTGTATTATTGATTATGGTGGTAGCTCTTTGCTTACTGCCACCTCCGGTAAATCGGCTATCCACTTTCCATTTTCAATTCTCCATTTTCAACTAACTACGCCACCTGCACCCTCGCCGCCCTTTTGGCCGCATGTGCCATGGCCGCTTCCCTTACCCAAGCCCCTTCTGCATGGGCCTTATTACGGGCAGCCAAGCGCTGTTTGTTGCAAGGGCCATTGCCCTTTACGACATTCCAAAACTCATCCCAATTGATTTCGCCAAAATCGTAATGCTTCCTCTCCTCGTTCCATTTCAGTTGGTCGTCGGGCAGGGTCATGCCCAGCACTTTTACCTGTTCGGCAATCATATCTATAAACTGTTGGCGCAGCTCATCATTGGTTTTGCGCTTGATCTTCCATTTCATGCTTTGATCGCTGTTGGTGCTTTCGCTGTCCTTGGGGCCAAACATCATCAGGCTGGGCCACCACCAACGGTTGATGGCATCTTGGCACATGGCTTTTTGTGCTTCGGATCCACGGGATAATACCAACAAAATCTCAAAACCTTGCCGCTGGTGAAAACTCTCTTCTTTGCAAATACGCACCATGGCCCTGGCATACGGGCCATACGAAGTGCGGCAGAGCATCACTTGGTTCAAAATGGCCGCCCCATCCACCAACCAGCCAATGGCACCCATATCGGCCCAAGTAAGGCTGGGGTAGTTGAAAATGGAAGAATACTTCGCTTTGCCACTGAGTAGGTCGGCCAACATTTGATCCCGGCTAACACCCAAGGTTTCGGCAGCACTGTACAGGTACAGGCCATGCCCTGCTTCGTCTTGCACTTTGGCCAACAAAATGGCTTTGCGCTTGAGCGATGGCGCCCGGCTAATCCAGTTGCCCTCGGGCAGCATGCCCACCACCTCGCTGTGCGCATGTTGCGAAATCTGCCGGATATTGGTTTTGCGGTAGGCATCCGGCATCCAGTCCTTGGGCTCAATTTTGGTTTCAGCATCAATCTTTTGCTGAAACAGGGCATCTAGGTCCTGTACTGTCATAAAAAATGATTTTATACCTCAAAAGTATAAAAAAACTAACAACTGTTAGCTTTTTGTTGAACCCCATTTTGTAGTAACCCAATTGAGAGTTTATGTCGATAGCCCCCGCAAGGAGCGCCTGTCCGGTGTCAATTGTTGGCAGCCTCGTATTTTGGCATAAAAAAAGGCCGGTAATTACCGGCCCATTTTTTCGCTTAGCGATAAAGTTTAATGTACTTTTACAGTGCAATTATTTGCAACCTACCCATTTCCGCTCGTCTTTGTTAAAGAACCACCACATACCGTTGTTGTAGCAAAAGTTAAAGTTCAAATGGATGGTAACCGATTCGGGGATTTTAAAATACTTGCTGCTCATCAGGCCTGTTTTTTGGTCGTACAACTCCACAATACGGTCGTCGTAATTGAGGATGGCCAGTTCTGCCTTGGCCATGCCGGTGTACTGAACAGAGTTGATATTCCTGCTTTCCCAGCGGGAAGTTTCCGTATCGGCATCCATTTCGGTAGCCTCGCTTTCTTTTTTGCAACCTACCCGTATGGTGGTAAGCGTACCGTTGGGCAACCCGTCTTTGGCGCTGTATTTTTCCACTGCATAGGTTTCGGGGTTTAAGTAAATGATGTTGTTGCCAGTAGGGTGGTACACGCCCACGCATTGGCTGCCCGGTTGGTTCATGCCGTAAAAGATCACTTCTTTGCTGCTAATCAGGCCACGGCCATCCAGCTTCAAATAGCCGATGCCGCCAGAGTCGTAGCAGTTGAACTCGATCCTTTTGCTTACCGGATTGTACCAAAAGCCGCGGTAATCGTTTTCCGCATCGATGTTTTCCTTATAAGGCTTACCATTGGCATTGTAAATACCCATTGCATAAATGGCATTGCCCACCATGCTTGTGTAGTATTTTTTGGTACCCGGATGCCATATTACGGCTGCAGAATTGCTGCCATCTCCCTCGGGCATTTGAATCGTAACCGCTGGGGACAAGGTTTTTTGGGCCTGCAAAGGAAAAAAGCCCGCCACTAGGGCCATTGTCATAAAAAACGAAAACATCTTTTTCATCTTACACTGATTTATAGTTATTGAATACAAATAAACAACAAAACCAATCGGATACAATACCCTTTGGCGGGTATTTTAAAAAAAGCGATAAAAGAATCTTGTGGCGGCTTAACAAAAGGGTAACCTTGGGGTAAACTATGGGTAATATACAGTGGGTTGCTTTGCAAAACCAATAGTAATGAAAATAGCATTGTTGTTGCTGCTTGGCCTGTTGGGTAATGTTTCGTATGGGCAACCCGCAGCACCGCCCCCCAATATCTTTATCATTACCATCGACGGGTTCCGGTGGCAGGAAGTGTTTGGAGGGGCAGATTCGGCCCTGCTGCACGATACCCGCTTTACCCAAGATACCGCCTTGGCCAAAATGATGTACTGGGCCGTTTCGCCTCAAGAAAGACGCCAAAAGCTCCTGCCCTTTTTTTGGACGGTGATTGCCGCCAAAGGGCAGTTACAGGGCAACCGTGCTTATGGCAATGAAGTAGATGTGGCCAATCTGTACCGGATGTCCTATGCGGGCTACAACGAAATGCTTACGGGTACCACCGACCTGCGCATCTTTTCCAACAGCAAAAAATGGAACAACAACCTCAACATATTGGAAAAACTGGCCAGTCTGCCTGCTTATCAAGGTAAGGTGGTGGCTTTTAGCTCTTGGGATGTTTTTCCGTATATCTTAAACCAGCAGCGCAACCAGTTGCCCATCAACAGCGGCTACCCTAGTGCTATCGACAGCAGTACAGGGCAACCGGCAATGCTACAGGCGGTACAGCAATACGGCGTGGCCAACAAAGGGGCGACCCGCTACGACCTGTTGACTTTTGTAACAGCCATGGATTATATTGAACAACAGTTGCCCAAAGTAGTGTACCTGAGTTTTGGCGAGGCCGATGAGTTTGCCCATGGCGGCCGCTACGATCTCTACCTGCAGAGCGCCCACCAATTTGACAACCTGTTGCAAGCCTTGTGGTACAAAGTGCAAACCACGCCGGGTTATGCCAATAACACTTCATTTATTATTACGACCGATCATGGCCGGGGCAGCAAAAATCCGGCGGCTTGGCAAACGCATGGCCCCTTGGTACAGGGATCGGGCCAGGTGTGGCGGGCGGCCCTCGGCCCTGCTTTTGAACCCTTGGGTGAAATAAGGGAGCCAGAAAAGCAATACCAAAAAAATCTGCCCAAGTTGGTTCAGCAAGTGGCCTTTATGAATGGAACGGCGGGAATGGCTTGGGGCCGGTAATACCGACGCTACTTATTCAATAATCCAATCATTGCTGATCTAACCCTAAGTAGGTCGCCATTATACCACAAACAGTCGGACTAATTCAAATGTGTTATTGGTATAACTGTTAACATTCGCTTAACAATTTGGTAACATACGCACTGTATCTTACCCTTCCTAAAAAAACTGTTTTATGCAATGGAAAAAAATTGCGGCCGGTGTTGCGCAAACGTATCAATTGATAGAGGGCAACAATACCTTGGCTACCATCAGCATTAACCACGGCTCTTCCATTTTGCGTACCATGTGCCAAAGCATCCAACGGGTGTTTTTTATCCATAAGGAAGGCTTTTGGAAAAACAGGACCGTACTGAAAAACGAGTATGGCCAAAGGATTGGGAAACTCTACTACGAAAAAGCACATGCCGATATGGGCATAGTGGAGATTGAGGATAAAAAATTTCAATATACATTTAGGAACAACCCCTTGGCCGAAATTGCGGTGTACAAGGAAGGCGGGAGCCAACCCGTTGTGGCTTGCGGACTAACTACCAAAGAGGGGCAAACCACGGTAAAGCTTACCCGCGACGGCAATTTTGCCGATGCGGATATGCAGTATATACTCTTTGCATTGAGCTGGTACCTGTTTTTGCCCATTGCCCAAGAAAATACCTTAACCTACGCCATGTAATAGGGCCCTTAACGCTGTTCGAAGAGCCACTTGAAGGGCCGCTTGGGCTTTTCGGTTTCTAGTTTGAACTTATCAATACTGTTTTGGCGGATATAGTCCACCGCATCTTCTATAGAATCTGTACACAAGGTGTATTGCGTATCATCGGCAGAAATGGTGCCCTTTTCCTTCATGAGCTCAAGATGCTCCAATAGTTTTTGGTGAAAGGGTCTATCGAAAATGATGATGGGAAATTGCTCAATTTTTTTGGTCTGCACCAAGGTAAGCGCCTCAAAATATTCATCTAATGTACCAAAGCCGCCGGGCATTACCACAAAAGCATAAGAGTATTTGATGAGCAGGGTTTTGCGTACAAAAAAGTAACGGATGTTTACCCATTTATCCAAATAGGGGTTGTGCTTTTGTTCCATGGGCAGCACAATATTACAGCCCACCGATCGGCCACCCGTTTCCCTGGCGCCCCGGTTGGCCGCTTCCATAATGCCGGGCCCGCCGCCGGTCATGATGGTAAAACCCAAGCGGGCAATGGCCGCCGATAGCTCCCTCGTTTTTTCGTAATAAGGGTGGCCTTCCTTAAACCGGGCCGAGCCAAATATGGTAACACAGGGCCCCACAAAATGCAGCGCCCTGAAACCCCGTATAAAATCGAGTAACACCTGTACAGTAAACTTAAACTCTTGCCACCTGCTTTGCGGACCGGCTAAAAATTTAATTTCCGACTTCATGTGTACAAATTATACCAATTATACATAATAAACTAATCCAACTTCTCTTAGTATAATGTCGGAGGTTTCACTCCGACCAAGAGCAAAGCCTCTTGGCCGACATGCTTTGTGTTAGCTCCGATATGATTGGGCTATTTAATAAGCAGCGTCGGTATTACATCACTTTGGATAGAAACTGGGTAAACTCCACTTTTAAATCGGCAAAAATTTTGCTCTCGGTTTCGTAACGTTCTTTTAACTGTGCTTGGGTAGCCAATTGCTCCTGGCTCACATGTCCAGCATGGTCTTGCATGGTACCCGCCATTTCGCTCAAATGGATTTTAATGTCGTGGCTGAGGGTATCGATACTTTCTATCTGGATCAAAAACTGATTTTGAAAATGCTCCACCTGTTGCAGGGTTTCCTGTGCGGTATTTTTTCCCGCTACCTCGGTAAGCCTGTTTTTATAAACACCCAATTCGTCTTTGTAAAAACCAAGGGCGTTTTGCCAGCTTTGATACTCATTGGATAAATGCTTGTTGCTCGTTGTTTGCATACTTTTGTTTTTTCAATTTTACATTCATTCTATAGGGCAATATTAGGATGCCCTTGCCAGTAGGTGCATGACTGCGGTTAAGTGCGTAAATGACACCTGTCAGGGCTGTATTCGGTAATGTATGAAAAATATCGCAACTTTAACTGGGTGTATTTCAAATTTTCGCTTTTAATACAATCGAATTATTAGGGTTCTCAACCTCCGCTTCGGTACGGCCTCATAAAAAAGCCGTTAAGAAAATTGAAGCTGAGGGCGCAAAAGAAAAACGGTTGTTACCCAAGCTTGGCAGTGCTATTGGCTTGTAAGTCCTACTAAAGCTAGGCTTTCCTCTGCCGCTTGAGCTTGTTTTTCTTTAGCCCAAGGGTTCAATTTTTAGGCTTTTTTATGCAGCCTTGATTTTTTGCTCCACTTTTGTATCAAGACAAAAGTGGAAAAAGCCGCCGCAAAAGGCAACTTCAAATTGGGATAAGAGCGAAAAGTTTAAATACACCCTTTAACTTTTAACAACAATCGACGCATGAAAAAAGTTTTGGCAGTAGGCATTGCATTATGCTTTTGGGGGGCAGTCGTGGCGCAGGATAGCCTGCGTACTCCTTTTTGGGTACGTACCAAAGGGGCATTGCCATTTTTGGAATATGGTGTGGGCGACGACCGCTTGGGCGGGGCCAAAATGACTTATTTGGACAGCAATGTGCTGTTGAAAGTGGTGGATAGTTTTGCTACCGATTATAAAGTGCAACTGGCAGCAAACGTTACCGCCTACATTGATAAAAAATCGGTGATGAAATTGGCCAGTGCACCCCCATCGAAGCCTTGGGTATCGGCATCCATCTTGGTAAATGGGGATAGTGCTTTTGATTATGCAGCCATACAATTGCCCGAAAAACTGCCCTACCGTAGCCAACAGCTTATCAACCAGGCCAATGGCGGGCAGGCTCCCAGCCGCATTGTGGTAGATATATTTGGCGTGGCCAGCAATACCAATTGGATCACACAACGCAGTACGGCCACGGCCATTGCCAATACTTATTACGAACAACTAAGCGACGATGTTTTGCGCATGGTGATAGAGCTGAAGCAGCCCACGCACTGGGGCTATCAGGTGTACTACAATGGCAACCGGCTTACGGTAAAGGTAAAACGGCAACCTCCGGCTTTGTCGCTCCGCAAGCTGCGCATTGCCGTGGATGCCGGACATGGCGGCAGCAATAGCGGCGCTACGGGCGTTGCCACGGGCATCAAGGAAAAGGATTATACTTTATTAATGGCTAAGGCACTGCAACTCCAACTGCAGAAAGCCGGTGCTACGGTAATAATGACGAGGGAAAAAGATACCGCCTTGAGTATGGAAGAACGGGTATTGATGTTGAAGCAAGCCGACCCGCATTTGCTCATCAGCATCCATCTCAACTCTTCGACCAAAGATTCTATTAAAGGAGTAAGTACCTATTATCGGTATATCGGCTTTAGACCATTGAGCCAAGCCATTTTAAAACAGATGCTCACCTTGGGACTGGCAGAATTTGGCAATGTGGGCGCTTTTAACTTTTCGCTCAGCGGCCCTACGGAGTACCCCAACTGTTTGGTGGAAGTAGCTTTTTTGAGCAATAAGGAAGATGAACAACGGATATTGGATACACAGTTTCACAAGCAGGTAGCCAAGAAGATTGTGGCGGGGATAAAGGATTGGTTAAGGGAGGTGGATTAGGGTTTTTGTTGTTTTAGTTACGGGTTGGGGGACACGGATTATTAAATACAATTACACTGATTACACGAATTGTTTGATTGTTACGAGTTGATTTTGTTTTTTTTGTTGCGAGTTGATTTAGTTACGGGTTGTGAGCACTATACGACTCCCCCGTCTGATCTTTGACCAACGGGAAGAGAGTTGTTTTTGTTACGGGTTATGAGGATTTTACGAGTTGCCCTGTCATCTGTCATCCGTCCACTGTCAACCGCCATCCGTCAACTGTCTGCGGTCAACGGACAACGAATATCGGTCAACGACCCGGCCTACCCCAACACCCTTGGCAACAGCAACCAACAAAAAAGCGTAATCAATATTACACTGATGATATTGAGTACAAACCCCGTACGCAGCATTTGTTTCAATTGAATATGTCCGCTAGAAAAAACGATGGCATTGGGCGGTGTACCCATGGGCAACATACCCGCACAGCTAGCGCCCAGCGTCATGGGGATGCCGAGCAGCAGCGGGTTGATGTGCATGGCCGTAGCCAAGGCCGTCATCACCGGCGCCATTACGATTACCTGCGCCACATTGCTCATCACCTCACTTAAAAAAACCGAGAGCAGGGTAACAATGAATATCAGGCCCAGTAAGTTGTCAGTAGCAAAGGAAGCCATAAAATTGCCCATGTTCTGTATCAAATGGGCTTCCTCCAAGGCTTTGGCCAAGGCGATGCCACCACCAAACAAGAGCAGGATACCCCAGGCCATTTTTTGCGTGTCTTCCCATTCCAACAACCGCTCGGTAGGCGCTTCTTTGATGCGGCCACTGGGCACAATAAACAAGGCAATGGCCCCTATCAGGGCAATGATGGTATCATCCAATTGGAAATAAGGTTGTTGGTTGATGATTTCCCGAAAGATCCAAAGGGAGGCGGTGCAGCAAAAGATGACCAACACCCTTTTCTCTTGCCGGGATAATGGCCCTAGGTTTTTTAGTTCGGTTTTGATGTACAACCTGCCCTCGTTGCTATCAGTAATATGGTTGGGGTAGAGCCATTTTACCATTACCCAGTATAGGCAAAACAGCAGCAAAATAGACAAGGGCGTGCAAATCAACATCCAAGTTGAAAAGGAGACGGCCGGTACGTTTACCGCTTTTAGGTGGCTGATATAGGCTACATTGGGCGGCGTGCCGATGATGGTAGCGATGCCCCCAAAATTGCTGGCGTAGGCAATGGCCAACATCAGCGTGAGCGAAAAATTTTTAACATGGGTCTTGGGCCCGGCATGTTGCGTTACAGCTTGTATTACCGAGGCCGCAATGGGAAACATCATCATGGTGGTGGCCGTATTGCTCAGCCACATACTCAAAAACCCCGTGGCCAATATAAAGCCCAGTATAATGCGGTTGCCGTTGGTGCCCGTGATGTTGATGATGCGCAGGGCGATGCGTTTGTGCAGGTTCCATTTTTCGATGGCGAGGCCCAAAAAGAAGCCACCCATGAATAGGTATATCACCGAGTCGGAATACGATTTACTGGTTTCCTTGATGGTACCGATGTTCAGCAATGGAAAAAGTATCAAGGGTGTAAGGGCCACAACGGCCAAGGGCATGGCATCCAATACCCACCAAACGATCATCAAAAAAGCAATGGCCAATACCTGCTTGGCCTTGGCATCTACGCCAAAGGGATTGGCAAAATACATCACCAATGCTACCAGCAGGCCCGCTAACAAGGCCGCCTCTTTTTCGTACCGTTTTAAAAAAGCCTTCATGCCCCAATTTAAAACAGTTTTGTTATACCGAGGACAAACCACCCAAAATGGGCCTAACTTTGCACCTTTAAATTTTGTATATGAGCGATTTAGTAAAAGACTTTAACGATTACCGCACCCGCATGAACGAGGTGATATTGAGCAAGGATAACTTGGTGATAAAACGGCTGTGGAACTTAGATACCAATACCTATGCACCCGGTGCGCTGGATGTAAAAACGAAGGAACTGCTGGGGTTGGTAGCCAGTATGGTGCTGCGCTGCGACGATTGCATCAAGTACCATGTGGGCAAGGCGCATGAGCTGAGCGTTACCACTGAAGAACTGTATGAAGTGTTTGCCGTGGCCAATATTGTAGGCGGCACCATTGTGATACCGCACACCCGCCGGGCCGCCGAGTATTGGGAAGCGTTGCAGGAAAGTAAATAAGCAAGCTATGTATAAAAGCAAAGGGTTGACACCAATGGCCAACCCTTTGCACATAACCTTGTACGTTTATGCCGCAGAAATGATCGGCATATAACTTTTGCGATGCTGATAAATGGCAAAACCATTGAGCAACACCAACAGAATACCGATACCGGGCTGATGGGCGATAAACAGCTCAAACAGCAAGATGTTCACCGAAATGGGGGCGATAAGCAGCAGGGCCAGTCTACGTGTGGCGGGCAGCAGTAAAAGCAAGCCCAACAATACTTCCAGCACTTTTACAAAGGCCAAAAAGCCCGTACTGTACAAGAGTCCGGTAAATGCACCGGCATTGCCTTCCATCGGCGGCATGGGAATAAAGTGCAAAAAATAATTGGCCCCAAAAACCAAGTACACCAAGGCCAACAAATAAGTCGGCAGATTTTTAACGAATTGCATAATCATTGTTTTTAAAGTGAGTGATATTTTAGATGTATGTACATGTATTTATTCAAAAAAAATTAACCTTCCCGCATTCGCTCCAGTAGTTCGTTTAGCTGGTCCGCATCCGCATCACTAAGTTGTAACCTTTTACCTATTGAAGCTTCCATGGCTTTGGTGGCTTTGGCCAAAACCTCCAACCCGGCTGGGGTAAGGCTGCTGATGGTTTCACGTCTATCGGCCGTTCCCTGGCAACGGGCAATCCATTTTTTTGCCACCAAGCGGTCGGTGATCCTCGGCACATTGGAACTTTTTTCAATTACCCGGCTGGCAATATCCTTGGTACACATGGGCTGTGGATGCTTTCCTTTTAATATCCGCAGCACATTGTATTGCTCATGCGTGAGGTCAAATTCCTTTAAAGTGCAATTGGTAATGTTGCGCAACCACCAAGCCGTATACAAGATGTTCAGGGCTGCCTTTTGCGCAGGCGACTTAAACTGGTTGCTTTGTATGGCTTCTTCTAATTTCATTGACTAGGCAAATATACATGTATGTACATCTATTTTCCAAAAAAACTTCTCCAAGCTCGTATAAAACGGTACCGAAGGGTATCAATAGCTACTTAAAAGAGATTCGGGAATACAGCCGAAACGCCATTGCGTGCCGCCTATTTTTTGTGTTGAAATGCAACGCATGTAAGCATTGCACAGCTTTGATTACCCCTATTTGTAAGTAAAATGGCGTAACTTTGAGTAAAGTTTTGACAGTATGGATACAGCTACAATAGCCCCGGCGCTTACGCCCAAAGATTTTGCCACCGACCAAGAAGTACGCTGGTGCCCTGGTTGTGGCGACTACTCCATTTTGGCACAGGTACAAAAGATCATGCCCACCTTGGGCATTCCCAAAGAAAATATTGTGATCGTATCGGGTATTGGCTGCAGCAGCCGTTTCCCTTACTATATGAATACCTATGGCATGCACAGCATCCATGGTAGGGCTACAGCCGTGGCCAGTGGCTTAAAAGCTGCCCGCCCCGAACTGAGCGTATGGATCGTTACCGGCGATGGTGATAGCTTGAGCATCGGCGGCAACCATACCATCCATTTGCTGCGTCGCAATTTTGATGTAAACATATTGCTGTTCAACAACCAAATATATGGGTTGACCAAGGGACAATATTCCCCCACTTCGGAGGAACATAAAATCACCAAGAGTACGCCGTTTGGCAGTATCGACCATCCCTTTAACCCCTTGGCACTGGCCATGGGTGCCGATGCCAGCTTTATTGGCCGCAGCATGGACAGGGACGTAAAGCACCTGCAACAAATGCTGTTGCGGGCGCAGGCGCACAAGGGTTCGTCGTTTTTGGAGATCTATCAAAACTGCAACATTTTTAACGATGGGGCTTTTGAAATATTTACCGAAAAAAGTAGCAAGTTGGATGAAGCTTTGTTTTTGGAGCAAGGCAAACCCTTGGTGTTTGGTGCTGCACAGAACAAAGGCATCAAGTTGGATGGACTGAGGCCCGTAGTGGTAAGCTTGGGCGAAGGTGCCAGTACCGACGACCTTTGGGTACACGATGAAAGGGATTTTTACAAGGCACAGATATTGGTGCGCTTGTTCGACGACCCGCATCGGGATGGACATTTCCCACGACCTTTTGGTGTGTTTTACGAAACCGAAAGGGCCTGCTACGAAGACCAAATGGCCATGCAAATTGATGAAGCCATTGCTACCAAGGGCAAGGGCGATTTGGATAAATTATTACGGGGCAGGGAAACCTGGACGATTGTATAAAGCCACCGATTCGTGAGGAAAGGAATCGGTGCAAAAAATTCAGTGCATAAAAAAAGCCTGCGATCCGATCGCAGGCTTTTGTATATATGGCCAATACCATTATAGCATGTTATTTTGCAACAAATACTCTGCAATCTGCACCGCATTGGTAGCGGCACCCTTGCGCAGGTTATCGCTCACAATCCAGCAGTTGAGGGTATTGGGTTGGGTTTCATCACGACGGATGCGGCCCACAAAAGTATCGTCCTTTTCATGCGCTGTTAACGGCATGGGATAAATAAAATTGGCCACATCATCTTGCACCACAACACCCGGCGCTTGCGACAATAGGCTGCGTACTTCGTTGATATCGAAATCATTTTCAAATTCGATGTTTACACTTTCGCTATGGCCGCCCATCACCGGAATACGAACGGTAGTGGCGGTAACCCGAATGTTATCATAGCCCATGATTTTTTTGGTTTCGTTTACCATCTTCATCTCTTCCTTGGTATAACCGTTTTCCAAAAACACATCAATATGTGGCAATGCATTTAGGTCGATGCGGTATTTATAAGCCATCGGTCCTTCGATGCCGCTGCGCTCGTTGTTCAGTTGTTCCACCGCTTTTACACCGGTGCCCGTTACACTTTGGTAAGTACTCACCACCACCCGTTTGATGCCGTATTTATCGTGCAAAGGTTTTAACACTACCACCATTTGTATGGTGCTGCAGTTGGGGTTGGCAATGATTTTATCTGCGGCCGTTAAAGTATCGGCATTTACTTCGGGCACCACCAGTTTTTTGGTAGGGTCCATGCGCCAAGCACTGGAATTGTCAACAACCGTAATACCCGCCTCAGCAAACCTTGGTGCCCACTCCAGCGAAGTACCGCCACCGGCTGAAAAAAGCGCCAGTGCAGGTTTGGCCGCAATGGCGGCTTCCATGCCCACAATGGTATAGGGCTGTCCTTTGAATGTAATGGTTTTCCCAACCGATTTTTCAGAAGCCACCGGTATCAGTTCCGTAACCGGAAAATTTCTTTCGGCCAATACCTGCAACATTTTGGTACCTACCAGGCCTGTAGCGCCTACAACAGCAACTTTCATGTTTTGTTCCCCCCAACCACTTTTTACAGTGGGTTTAAATGTGAATTAAAAAACCTCCCTTTTTGGGGAGGCCTGTACTTATTTTGTCAATAAAACAAATCAACCCCACTGCTATGCGGTATGTTTAATGGTTTGTTTTATTGTGCAAGTAAATGTCATATAGGTACAAATATAGTGCAAAGGCAAACGGAGGCAAAAATTTTTTGCCAAACCAAGATCCTTTTTTATTTTAGCGTAAATAATCCGTAAGCTTATGTTACAGTTTTCCAAATTAATGGGCCTGCTGTGCTGCCTATCCGTAGTTACCGCCAAAGCACAGATTGCCGAACGCTATCAAATCGTTATTACAGAAATCATGGCAGACCCATCGCCACAGGTACAGTTGCCGGGCAATGAGTGGGTAGAACTGCGCAACACCAGTGCGTTAAGTTTTAACCTGCAGGGCTGGCGTATCGGCGAGGCTAGCGGTGTTAGTGGTGCCATGCCCAATTTTGTCCTAAAGCCCGATAGTACGGTAATTGTATGCACGGGCAGTGCCGTAACGGCTATGCAGGCTTTTGGGTCTACCATTGCCGTAACCAGTTTTCCCAGCTTGGACAATGGCGGCGACCTGCTGTACCTGCGCTCCCCACAGGGCCGGGTGATACATGCGGTGGCCTATACCGATGCTTGGTACAAAAATGATTTAAAAAAAGACGGCGGCTGGTCGCTGGAGATGATGGATGTACACAACCCTTGTAGCGGTATTGCCAATTGGGCGGCCAGTACCCATGCCAGTGGCGGTACGCCCGGTAAACCCAATGCGGTAGCGGCAATAAACCCTGATACTGACGCCCCCCAGCTACTGCGGGCCTATGCAACAGATAGCCTCAATATCATTTTGTTGTTCAACGAACCATTGGATAGTTTAAAAGCAGCGGCGGCCATTAACTATGGTATGAGTGATGGAATCAACATCCAATCGGCCAACTGCTTGGCCCCAAGCTTCGACAAAGTGAGTCTTAAGCTTGGCAACCCTTTGCAGCGCAACAAAATATACACCGTAACGGTAAATACGACCGTGAGTGATTGCACAGGCAATGCGATGGGCAGTAGTAAAACAGCTAGGGTAGGCCTCGCTGCTCTGGCAGATAGCATGGATGTGGTGATCAATGAAGTATTGTTCAACCCAAGGCCCAATGGAACTGACTATGTGGAAATATACAACCCCAGCAATAAAGTGATTGATATGAAACAACTGTACCTCGCTAACCGCAGCAGCAGTGGGCAAGTAAGTAATATCAAGCAACTAAGCAACGATAGCCATTTACTGTTTCCGCAAGATTTCATGTTACTTACCGAAGAACCTGCTTTGGTAAAAGCACAATACATTGCGCAAAACCTCGATGCTTTTTTGGCTTTGTCGGGCATTCCTTCGTACAGCGATGACAAAGGGAATGTGGTGTTGCTGAATGCCCAAGGCAAGATTGTAGATGAATTGGCGTACAATGAAAAATGGCAACATCCATTGATTGACAACCGGGAAGGGGTATCACTTGAACGGATAGACTATGATGCGGCCACACAAAATCCAGAGAACTGGCACAGTGCTGCTACGAGTGTGGGCTATGGCACCCCTACGTATAAAAATTCGCATTACCGAACGGATGCTCAACTAAAAGGTGCGATAACTATTAGCCCTGAAATTTGTTCGCCCAATAATGATGGCATGGATGATTTTGTAACCGTTGCGTATCAATTTTCGGAACCCGGTTATGTGGCCAATATCACAGTGTTTGATGCGGCGGGCAGGCCCGTGCGTTTCTTGCAGCGTAATGCGCTCTGCGGCATTCATGGCAACTTTAGATGGGATGGATTAGGGGAAAAGAATCAATTGCTACCCTCGGGCATTTATATTATGCATACCGCTGTTTTTAATATGCAGGGCAAAACCCGGCAGTTTAAAAATACGGTGGTGTTGGTGAGGGGGCGGTAGGGTTATAATGGTGGAGACACAGCAGTGAAGAGGAAGCAGTTCAAAATCAACCGTTGCAATATACTTCGCCCAAACTATTACATCTTGAATCCCCCAGCTTTGAACCGTCAGATAAATGAAGCGGCTTCTTCCCCGGTATTAATGGCCCCTTCCATAAAGCCCTGCCAATCGGCCAGGTGTTCACCGGCAAAAAAAGTGTGCAGGTGCGGCTTTTTAAGTATAGGCTGCAAGGTAAACCATTGCCCCTTGCCATAAATAGCATAAGCCCCTCGGCTGTACTCATCGTTGCCCCAGTAATAAATTTCCTGCTTTTCCAAAATGGACTGCAGGTCACCGGCTGGCAACAGGTGCGGCTCCAAGGTTTGTTGCAACATTGTTTTGCGCCACTCATTACTTTGGTTTGCCACCACAGCCGCCTTATCACCAATAGTATACGAAAGCAGCACTCCCTTAGTTGATTTTTGGTTTTTGGTAGCATGATAAAAATAATGAGGTAACTGATCTGTAACCATATCAAAACTTTCATCCTTCCAAAACCTGTTGCTGAACAGGAGCGGATTTTTACAGATACGTGCATACTGCAACTGGTTAAGCGCATCAACCTGTTGCTGCGGTAAAGCGGGCTGCCAGTTGATGTTTTTAACCGCAAAACTGGGTGCGGTGCAAATGATTTTATCTCCTGAAAATACAGCTCCGTTTCCGCAGGTTACTTTTACCCCGCTGCCTGTTTGTTCCACTCTTGTTACCGGATGTTGCAGTAAGATATTGTCACGACCAATGGCATCAGCCAGTTTTTGAGCCAGCCTACTGTTACCGCCCTCAATCTTCAGGTCCATCTCATTCTTCTCGCTGCTTTCGGCATATTCAGCCAATGCTGCAAAAGCTGAAACTTGGCGGATCGTTTCCCCAAAATCAGTACTATCGGTAAGTTCCCGCAAATCAAGATCCATCCCCTCGCAACCATTGTTAACCAGATAGCGCCACCAGTCAAGCTTATCCAGTTCCTTTTTTTTGGCAAGGCTCATGCTTTGATACGACTTTAGCAAGTTTTCAAACTTTTGCCTCCAGCCATCGGTATAGCTCCATTCTGTATTGTTATAATAGCGGCCTTTGTAAATGAGATGCGTATCAAACTGGTTGTTCAGCAGGTTCAGCCCCAGTTCTGCACACAGTTTTTGCAGTCGGGTATGTGAGTTGCCAACCCACTCTGCACCCAGTTCCACCACCAGGTTTTCTTCCGCATCAATCGTATGTGAATGTACCCTGCCACCAATACGGTTGCGGGCTTCTAGCAATACAAAAGGTATCTTTCTTTTGTGCAGACTGTAAGCGGCAGCCAACCCGGCAAAGCCGCCGCCGATAATGATAACCTTTGATTTTTTGGGAGAGAAAAAACTGCCAGGTAATGAACCGGCCAATAAAAGTCCTCCGACACTGAAGGCTGTATTTTTGATAAAACTGCGGCGGGTAGTCATGCTCTAATCGTATTTAATATTAAAATAGACAATTTTGGGTGTAATGGAAAAAAGAATTGGGTAATTAGTTCACCCTTTTCTCTTTGAATTTTATTTCCTCAATCCTTTCCATCCAGCAGCGCCACATATACCGGGAACAGTTGCATTATCTGCCGCTCCACTTCATCCACCTTGCTTTTTACCTGCGAGGTGGGCGGCCAATCGCTGCCTTCCAGTGTATTCAGCATAACCGAGCAGGCATTGATGATGCCATTGAAAGACGGCTCATTGCTGCCCCTTGGTGTATTGACAAGCGCTTCTATTTTAGCGGCCCTTTCCTTGCCCGCTGTGGCTTTGGCTTTTTGCAATTGCGCCACCATATCGGTAAGCGTTTTGATACGACTGTAACAAATAAATGAAAGTCGGTATTGCTCGGTCAATTCGACAGCGGTTGTTTTTACCCGAGGATCCATTTTGATGGTAAGCGGCTGTGTATATTTTTTACCATTTACGGTAAGCGTTACCGTATAAGTACCGGGCATTACCCAAGGCGATGTGGCATCGGGCGCCGTATTGCCGTAGATGGCCGCAATAGGATAACGGGCGGGCATATTCAGCGGGGCCAAATGTAGGTCCCACAAAAAACGGTGGCTGCCCGCATCCGTAGAAAGTATCTGCTGTGGCCTAATCCAGTACTGCGGAATGTTTACCGGCGGTATGGTATAGGGCGTATCGTTGCTGGAAAACTTCCGTACTGTAAATCCATTTTTATCAGTAATACTCAGTTGCACAGCACCCGTTGCTTTTTCAGGCAGGTAATATTCCAGCATGGCACCATCTGGTGGGTTTTCGCCCGCGGGCTCTTCCTGCGGAATGGGTGTATCGGTATTCATGTTCCAGCGTACCCGCCAAGCAGGGGCCGGCTTAAATAAAGTAACCGGATTGCTCAGCGATGTTAACTGCCGCAACGCACTGATATTGTCCAGAATCCAAAAACTGCGGCCATGCGTACCAATCACCAAATCTTCGTCTTTAATAACCAAATCACGGATGGAAGTAGCGGGCATATTCAGGCGCAGGCTTTGCCAATGTTCCCCTTCATCAAAGGATACATACACGGCCCTTTCGCTACCGGCATACAACATGCCTTTGCGCAGAGGATCTTCTCGCACCACATTGATGGGATCGTTGGGCAATCCATTCACTATCTCCTGCCAGCTTTTGCCACCATCCTTGGTTTTATAAATATGCGGCTTCATGTCATCCAAGCGGATACGGTTAACCGCAGCGTACACCGTATTCACATCAGTATGACTAGCATCCATCAGCGATACTTTGCTCCAACTGGTAATGGTGGGTGGGGTAACGTTTTGCCAACTCTTACCGCCATCTTTGGTAACATGTATCAGCCCATCATCTGTGCCTGCCCAAATGGTATTGATATCCAACGGTGAGGGCGCTATGGTGTAAACCACCCCACGGCGGGGCATGGTTTTCATATTGTCGTTTTTGTAAATGCCCACATTGTCCGGCACATCCCAGCTTTCCCTAGACAAATCAGGGCTGATGGTTTGCCAACTGTTACCACCGTCTTTGGTTTTAAAAATGACATTACCGGCATAGTACAAGGTTTTTTTATCTACTGGCGAAAACAGTACCGGTGCCGTTCTCAAAAAACGGTATTTGCCACTGCGTACCGCTTCGGGTGCAATGTTTTGGGCTTGGCCCGTGCGTTTGTCGTACCGCGTTAGTTTGCCACCATAAATGATGTTGGGGTTCAATGGGTCGGCGGCCACATAGCCATATTCTTCCACACCTACAGGATGCCATTCCCGCAGGCCGATGCTGCCATCGTTGCCACGGGAAGCAATGCTCACCGAGCCACTCTCTTGCTGACCGCTATATACATTGTAAGGAAAAGCATTGTCGGTACTAACATGATAAAATTGTGCGGTAGGCTGGTTGTACCAACTGGAAAAACTTTGTCCACCATTTACGGTGATGATGGCCCCTTGGTCGCTGGCCAGTAACATGATTTGTGGGTTGATAGGGTTGATCCAGATGCGGTGGTAATCATCGCCGCCCGGTGCACCCCTAAAGCCACTCCAGGTGTTGCCGCCATCTATGCTTTTCCATGTCACCACATTGGCCGAGTAAACAATATCAGCATTGGTAGGATCTACTTTTACTTCTGCAAAATCGCTGCCACGGCCCCAGAGCCTTTCATCGGCATTGATGTTGGTCCAGCTCTGCCCCGCATCATCGCTGCGATAAATGCCGCCGTACTGGCCCGCATCCACGGTAGCGTACAAACGATTGGGGTTGCTGGGGGCGATGCAAAAGCCGATGCGGCCCAAGCCTTGTTCGGTAGTAGGCAGACCGTTGGTCAATTTGGTCCAAGTGGTGCCGCCATCGGTTGATTTGAACAAACCACTTTCCTTGCCGTTCCAAGCACCGTTTTCCCAAGGGCCTTGCCGCCCCGCCCACATGTCCGCATATACGATATTGCTGTTCACCGGGTCGATGGTAACCTGTACGGCCCCGGTATTTTCGTCTTTGTACAGCACCCGCTGCCAGTTTTTGCCGCCGTCGGTGGTACGATACACGCCCCGCTCTTCGTTGGGCCCGTAAGGGTGCCCCAGTACCGCCGCAAACACAATATTTTCGTTGCGGGGGTCAATGGCAAGTCCGCCGATTTGCTGCCCATCCCGCAGACCGGTGTTGGTCCAGGTTTTGCCCGCATCGGTACTTTTATATATGCCATCACCTACGGACAAATCGGGACGCTGGATACCCTCGCCGCTGGCCGCATACACGATATTGGGGTTGGAAGGTGCCACGGCCACATCGCCGATGGAGCCGGTAGGCTGCTCATCAAAAATGGGGTTCCAGGTGCGGCCATAGTCGGTGGTTTTCCACACGCCGCCATTGTTTACGCCGATATAAAACACATTGGGCTGCTGGGGAACGCCCACGGCACCAACAGTGCGGCCGCCCCGGTGCGGGCCAATCATACGCCATTTTAAATGGGTGAAATAAGCGGCATCGAATACCTGTGCTGGTAAAGTGATAGTGCTAAGCACATAAGCCACAATGGCGATTGATTTTTTATGGAGCAGCATGGGATGGTTTTAGAGTGGGAAGATAGGGAATTAGTTGGGGAAGTTGAAAGGTTGAGTTGTTGGTGGGGTGAAAGGTTATCGCTTGCCACCGCTTAGTATTTGACCAGCAGTGAAGAAGGTGAGGTAGTATGGTTATTTGATAAACGAGAATAAAATAATTTGGATTATTTAAAAAAAATTATATCTTGTTGCTGCTACCGCCTAAATCAGTGATTGCGATAGCCTAGGGATACCAATATTCTTTAAATTTTTTGTGGGAGTGAAAAGGGGGAACCTGTTAACCTGATGCGGGCAAGTGAATTGTGAGACAGAGCGTTTTCTTTGTAAAATTGAAAATTTGGACACATCAGCTTGAATGGTCGAAAAAAGTGAGAAGCCTTTCATTATAGGATACTTATTTTACTACGATATTGTTGCGCAGTATGTTTACGAATGAGTAATCTGGTTCTAAGCATTACATTAATTAACTTTATATTTTATCGTAAACGGGTCTTTTTTATGGATGATGAATTAATAAATGATATAATTGTTGAAATAAAAAACGAGAATTGTATCCTGATTTTGGGACCGGATATTATCGATTTTGGTAAAAAGACTTTTTTTGAAACGATGTGTGATACATTACTAAATAATGACCAATATAAGGATATCATTGACGCTTCACCTCAGTATGTATTTATAAATGAAGAACTTCTACAGCTACGCTCTAAGAAAAAGGAAATGTCCGTTCTTAGAGCAATGGAGCGATTTTATCAGAACCAAACTAAGTTTGAGGAACCGCTCACGAAAATTTCCCAAATACCCTTTAATATCATTATTTCACTTTTACCAGATGACAGGCTCCAAAAAATTTTCACCGAACAAAAATTTGATTTTGACTTTAGTTATTACCCTACCGGTGCACCACCAAAGGCGGTTGAAAAGCCTAGCCAAAACAAGCCTCTCATATACAATTTATTAGGCGATTTTTTTCATAATGATGCAGTCATTACTTTTAATCACCTTTTTTCCTTTTTGTCCGGAATACTAGGTAAATATGAACTGCCATCTAGACTACAGGAATCTCTAAAAAAAGCTCGGACATTCTTGTTTTTAGGTGTTCATTTTGAAAAATGGTATGTGCAATTGTTACTACGTGTTTTAACACAAAATGAAGAAAAAGATAAATATACAATCTTAAAAAACACAAATAATGATGAAGTTTACACATTCATTGCGCGTCGGCTTGATTTAGATTTTTTACCCAAAGATCCTCTTTTGTTTCTTGATGATTTATACGCCAGATGCCAAAGACAATCCATACTCAAAAAACAATTCACAAAATCAAAGAAAATGTTATTTATTTCTTATTGCCACCACGACAAAGAAATTGTAACTAGAATATATAAATCATTAGTAGATTCTGGCTTTGACGTAATTATCGACGAAAACTCTATGGCGGGTGGAGAAAAAATAATTGATTTCCTTGAGACAATTCAAAGCGTTGACTTAGTGATATCAATTATATCAGAGAATAGTTTGCTTTCTCCATGGGTAAGTAAGGAGATAATAACAACAGTAGAAAAAACAAATAAACTAATGTTACCATGTTTACTAGAAAAACTAAATTTTGATGATGACTTTTATAAGAAGGCTGATCAAGTTGTCAATATTGAAATCGCCAAAATTGACGAAATGATAAAAAGTAGAGGAAAAGGTAGTATAAGCGATTTGGTTACAAAAAGGGAAATGTGGTCGGACTATTCTGGTAATTTACCTAAAGTACTTAATGAAATAAGAACCCGAAAATGTATTTCTTTGGTTGAAACAGAATTTGAAGATTCATTGAAAACAGTAATAATTCATGTAACTAAACTGCTAAGTATAAATGCGCAATCTTGATAAAGATATATTTTCTAACCGATATCCCGGGGTAAAGCCTTTTTCTGAAAAGGAAAAACCCCTCTTCTTTGGAAGAGAAAGTGATTTGTCGAATTTAGAGAGTCTTCTATTTATTAAGCAAGTCGTAATTTTATATGGAAAAAGTGGATATGGAAAAAGCTCTTTAATTAACGCTGGAATAATCCCACGTTTAAAGCAAAAGGGTTCTTGTAATTACTTTTCAATTCGCTTTAATTATTATTCGGAAAGAGAAGCAGGGCAGAACTTTTCGCCTTTTGCAACCATTAAGCAACGATTAGCTGAAAAAACTAGCACATCGAACAATAACCCATTTAAAAAAATGGCATTTGATGAGAACTCCCTATGGTATTGGATTAAGATGAATCAATTTGAAAATAAAAATTCAAAATTTATAATCTTTTTTGATCAGTTTGAAGAATTGTTTTCTTATCCGAAAGAGCAAATTGAAGAATTCTCTGAGCAGCTTTCACAATTGCTTTATTATGCAATACCCTCGAAATTTCGAAAGCAACTAGGGGATCTTGACGAGTCTAGTTTAATTCCCGAGGAAGTCTATGAAATTCTTTATGAAAAGCCAGAAATAAAAGTATTATTCGCAATCCGGTCAGATAGGCTGTCCCTAATAAATAAATTGACAGACCGCCATCCTACAATACTCCAAAATTGCTTTGAATTGGATAGCTTAGATGTTATAGGAGCGACTATGGCAATTGTTGAACCAGCTAAACTACCTATATCCTTGGGCTTTCCAACATCATCATTCGATTATACGGACGATGCTGTAGATGAAATATTAAAAAGTATTGCAAATCCACTAGACGGAAAAGTTGACGCCGCTACACTACAGATTATTTGTAAATATGTTGAAGATACTTTAGTCAATGAAAGAAGAAATAAAACTATTACTAAAGAAAAGCTAGGTGATATTACGGGTATTTTCCAAGAATATTATAACAATGTTTTGTTAAAACTTAGTTCGGAAGAACAGTTAAAAGCTCGTCATCTTATAGAAGACGAATTGCTTGAAGGCGGCAGAAGAAATCCCCTGCCAGAAACATATATTCAGAATAAATTTGGCTTTACCGAAAAATTACTTCAACAATTAGAGGCTAGTTCAATATTGCGAAGGGAAAGAGATGCTGCAGGAAGGATTTTGATAGAGTTAAGCCACGATGCCTTAATTGCTCCTGTTGCTGATGCTCGTAAAAAAAGATTAGCTGATGAAGCACAAGAAAAATTATATAGAGAGAGAGAAGAAAAAAGAAAGGTAGAATCTGAAATCAAATTCTTAGAAAAAGCAAGAGAATTGAATATTATTGAAAAAAAAGGATTTCAACTTAATAAATCCGAAACATTAAAAAGGAAACATAAGCTTTTCGTAATACAGGCTCGACTAATTGCAACAAAAAGGAATATAAAATATGGAATATTTATAATTTCTTTAGTGCTTTCATTTTTATTTTGTTTTACATGGTCTATTATATCTATCTATAATAATAAAAAAACAGAAAAAGTAAATAAGAAGAAAAGCGATCTACTTGAAGAAGCAATCCAAAATTTGCATACTACATTAAAAAGTTATGATTCAATAGCTAGCCCAACAAGTTACAGAGAGTTAAAAAAAATACTAACCCAATATGATGAATTAATAAAACCATAATAGATTTATGTTTAAACTTTTTGGTACAAAGCATTCGCAATTAGATATTTACAAAGATTTCGTTACGAAAATTCGCTCTTTGGAAACTTCTATGAATATTTTAACAAATGATGAACTACGGGAACATACTAGAGTACTTGGCATTCAAATTCGAGATCATTTCACAAATTTGAATAGTGAGATAGAAAGTAAAATGAATAGAGCAAACCAAGATGAGGGGGGAGACATATTTGAACTCCTACGTCTTAATAAAGAAGTTGTGGAAATGGAAAAATTATCGTTTGCTAACTCTGAAGTAATGTTAGAAACGTTTATACCTCAAGCTTTCGCTATTTTAGTAAGCACATGTTCTCGCTTTAGTAATTTAGAGTTTGTTGAAGTAAGTGCTAATAGTAACGACTATTTACTTTCAAGCATACGCCAGTATATTAGTATTGTTGGAAATAAAGCTTTTTATGCAACGAAGTGGGAAGCTGGTGGATCTGAAATTACTTGGAATATGACACCATACGAAAGTCAGTTACTTGCCGGTGTTATTTTGCAGCATGGTCAAATTGCAGAAATGCAGAATGGAGAAGGCAAAACCTTAGCAGCGGCCTTTCCTTTATTTTTAAATGCTATCGCTAAAAGAAAAGTGCATGTTTGTACCGCAAATTCCTTTTTGGCAATACGTGACTGCCATTGGATGCGCCCTCTCTTTGAATTTCATGGAATCAATGTTGCAGATATTGATTCGACTATTCCAAATACTGAAGAAAGACGTTTTGCTTACAATGCAGAAATTGTATATGGCACTGCAAATGAATTTGGTTTCGATTACTTACGGAATAACTTGGTAACAGATGTAGAGGATATTGTTCAATCTAATCTCGATTTCGTGATAATTGATGAAATTGATTCAGTATTGATTGACGAGTCCATGATGCCATTAAATTTAACAGGATCAATAGAAAAAGAAAAACACATATTGGGACAATTTCAGACATTAAAGCCTTTAGCATTCGCAATGGCCGAGGAGCAAAATAGCTACTTAGAAAGAGTTTTCGAATTGGCAAAATCAATGTGGGAAAAAGGAGATATTGATAATGCATGCAAAAATCTCTACATTATAAAGCGAGGCGCGCCAAAGTATAAGCCCATGCATGATTTTATTCATACTGTACCAGTTGTACTTTCTAGTCTCAATAAATTTGAAAAAAAAATTGAGCGGCAGCAAGGAGATGATAAAGTTGAGGAGCAACTATTCTATTTTTTTGATGATTTTGATGTTGAAATCACAGAGAAAGGCAAATCTTTTATTATTGATGCATCTGGGGATTTCAATTTTTGGGAAGTACCCGATTTGGATCAAGGAATGACAGCAATTGAAAATGAGGGATTGGATATTCTGGAGGAAGTGAATAAGAAGCGTATTTTACTCGAGTGTTTTGAGTTTGTAAAAGAAACGCAGCATATACTTTCACAGTTGATCAGAGCGATTATTTTATATTCCAGAGACATCGATTATGTGGTATTGGAAAATCATGTTTATTTAGTTGATTCGGTTACTGGAAGATTACAAAAGAATAGGGTGTATGGTGATGGGTTGCAGCAGGCAATTGAGACTAAGGAAGACGTAGAAATAAGTGATCTCTCCGAATCTTATGCTACGATTTCCTTGCAAGCTTTTTTTCAAAAATATAGAAAAGTTGGCGGCATGACGGCTACAGCCAAAATAGATGAGCTAGAATATAAAGCAATTTTCGATAAACAGATACTTGAAATAGCTCCTCATAGACCAAAACGTCGTATTGATTTGGAGGACTTAGTATATCGTTCAAAAAGGGAAAAGCTTGATGCAATTGTTAAAGAAGTTATTAAGCTTATTGAACTCAATAGGCCTATTCTTATTGGCACTTTGACAGTGGAAGATTCTGAGTTAATTAGCGAGAGGCTTACGGCCAATAATATTACTCATAATGTTCTTAATGCAAAACACCATGAAGAAGAAGCTTTAATAATTGCCGAAGCTGGTAAGTGTCGTAATGTGACTATTGCAGCTAAAATGGCAGGTAGGGGAACTGATATTAAACTTACGGAGGAAAGTATTAAGTCGGGTGGTTTGGCTGTACTAGGATTTGAAAGAAATAAAACTCGCAGGCTTGACGAGCAATTAAAGGGGAGAGCAGGTAGGCAAGGAGCCCCTGGCACTACTCAATTCTTTGTTTCTTTTGAAGATGATTTGTTACGGATGTTTGGATCAGATAAAATTGCTACTTTAATGAACGTGATGGGCTATCAGGAAGGTGAAACAATACAACATAGTATGATTTCTAAGTCAATAGTCCGTGCGCAAAAAAAAGTTGAAGAACTAAAACTAGCAAGAAGGTTTCGACTATATGAATATGATAATAGTCTTAATCTTGCTAGGGAGGGGATATATCAAAAACGAAATCACGCATTATTTGGGAATAGAGTAAAACTAGATGTTATGCTTATGTTTGATGAAGTATCCAATATGGTTATTACAGCAGCGGAAAAGAATTATCAAAAATTTGTTATTCTAGTGTTGGATACTTTTAACTCTAATACTGCGATTTCGCAAATAGATTTTGAGAAACTAGAAGCTCAATCCTTAAGGGACAAGTTATATATAGAGGTCTATAGGAATTACATAAATACTATTGAGGGCATAGCTCAAAGAGCTTTTCCTGTAATTTCAAGTATACGGGAAACACAAGGCAGCCATATTGAAAACGTAGCCATACCATTTGCTGGAAAATTATTTGGTTTTCAAGTACTTTCGAAGCTAGATAAAGCTATTAGCACCTTATGTAAAGATCCTCTTGAATTATTTCAGGCTAAAGTTATTATTTATGTTATTGATAAACATTGGAAGATGTTTTTAAAGCGATATGATATTATTAAGGAAGACATATCTCTTGCCTCAGTTATCCGAAAAAGAGACCCTTTGATGCTTTTTAAAGAAGGTATTACAGAATACTATATGGAGCTATTAAATGACATTAACTTCGAAATCGTAAACAACCTTTGCTATGTGCGAATACCAATGGAACAAAAGGAGGAAATTACTGATGGAGAAGAGGGCATAGCAGCGAAGGATTAACCATCTAAACAGAAGGCCGCTGCACTACCAACTATTAATCAAAAAAACGAAAGCCTTATTGTTTTACAAAACTGCCCTTTAACCCCTCCTGCGAATTACCGCCCACTAGCACATCAAATGCACCGGGCTCTACGATAAACGCACCCTTGTCGTTGTAAAAGCCCAGCTCGGCATCGGTAAGGGTAAAGCGTACGGTTTTGCTTTGGCCGGGCACCAGACTGAACTTTTCAAATCCTTTCAGCTCCTTTACCGGGCGCACAATGCTGGCCACTTTATCGGTTATATATAATTGGGCCACTTCTTCGCCGGTGTATTTACCAGTATTGGTTACCGTAGCCGATACTTGAATGGCAGCAGGGTTGCTCTTATCAAACTGTAAATTGCTATAAGCGAATTGCGTATAGCTTAACCCATAACCAAAGGGATACAAGGGCTGGTTGGGTGCATCGCTGTAGTGCGACCAAAATACCAAATCTTTGGGCCCTGGGCGGCCTGTGCTGAAATGGTTGTAGTAAATGGGCACCTGCCCTATGCTGCGGGGAAAGCTCATGGGT
>CALSBI010000001.1:0-525773 GCA_943373145.1 Chitinophaga pinensis | reverse complement strand
TACATTTGAAACGTAGAATAATTGCGTTTAACGTATAATTTGTACGTTTGCGCAGCTAAAAGCCAAAACAATATGATTAAGGAAAAAATACTCAGCAATATCAAAACCATCCGCGAAGCCAAAGACCTGAGCGGCGAGTACCTAGCTGCACAGATGGGAATCACCCAAGCTACCTACAGCCGTAAGGAAAAGGGCGAAATAGATTTTAGCCTAAACGACCTGCTGAAAGTGAGCGAAGTGCTGGAAGTGCCGATGGCTAGGCTGATGGACAAGGATTTGGCGAAGGTTATTACGCAAACCAACTCGGAATTTCATGACAATGCTGCGGGTTTTATTGAAAATCAAACGGTTAGTGCCGAGGGTTATAAGGTGGCCATTGAAACCCAAAAGGAAGAGATAGCGCATTTGCGGGCGCAGGTGGATAAGTTGATTGAGAAGTTGGGGTAGGGGGATAAGATAGTAATTGGTAAAAATCAAAGTTATAAATCAGTTACAACTCAATTTCTATATGATGCGCATTTTTCAGAGGAGGGTAAACCAATCCCTTTCAGTACTGTTCACGGAATAAGAAGAAAGCCAATAAGTTTAGTATTTTCGTGGTTAAAAAGAGAATAAAAAGATGGAAAGGATAAGATTCATTGACTTATTTTGTGGTATTGGCGGCTTTAGGGTGGCTATGGATGAAGCGTGCACTGAAAATGACCTAATACCACATTGTGTTTTTTCATCGGATATAGACGAATACTGTCAAGATAGTTATGAAAGTAATTTTGGTCACAGACCAGTTGGTGATATTACAAAAGTCGCACCTGATTCTATCCCCGACCATGACATTCTATTCGCAGGTTTTCCTTGCCAACCGTTCAGTATTATTGGGCAAATGAAAGGTTTTGACGATACAAGAGGAACACTTTTTTTTCATATCGCCAATATTTTGAAAGAAAAAAAGCCAAAGGCTTTTATTCTTGAAAACGTAAAGCAATTGGTAGGGCACAACGAAGGTCAAACACTTAAAGTTATTGTAAAAACTTTGCGAGACTTAGGTTATCATGTACAATATGCAGTTTTAAACGCATTGGATTATGGCTTACCTCAAAAAAGAGAACGGGTTATTATAGTTGGCCATCGTGAGCCAATAATGTTTTCATATCCATCACCTGTTCGCCCATTCAAACCCCTTTCGCAAATCTTGGATAAAAAGGTAGATAAAAAGTATTATGCCTCTGATTACATTAAAGAAAAACGAAAAGAAAGTCATAAGTCAGCATATAAATTATCCATTTGGCATGAGAATAAAGCAGGAAATATTTGTAGTTACCCTTACTCCTGCGCTCTTCGGGCAGGTGCATCATACAATTATTTACTTGTAAACGGAGAACGTAGATTAACACCAAGAGAGATGTTTAGGCTTCAGGGGTTTCCGGATACGTATAAGATTATTTATAACGATACACAAGCACGTAAACAAGCCGGGAACGCTGTTCCCGTTAATCTTGTAAAAGCGGTTATATTAAAGTTGTTGCCTTTTGTGGCAACATCTTTAGATATGACAAATGTGCTAAGAGATTACGAAGTAGAATATAACAAATGAGTAAGAAACCCAAACTAAGAACCGTTGACAAATCGTTGCCACCATTTCCTTTAAACGAATTTCCCAAAGACTTTCCCTACATACTTGGTAAGGAGATTGTCTATTTGCTCGCTTCTAAGGGAAAAGCAATCTTAGAAGGACCAGAATGGGAGGCCATTTTTGCTAACTGTATAGGTGCAGAGTGGAAACCCTCTAATGTTGGGCTTGATGATGTTGTATTAGGAAATACAGCATGGGGAGCAAAAACAGTTAAGGCAACAAGTCCCGCAAACCAAAAAAAAGTTAGATTAATTTCAGGTCGTAACTCACCTGTTTATTCTTTTGGCGAGACAATTGATACCCATAACAATCCAAATGAAGTTGGACTTTCTGTTTTGGAAATTTGGAATGAAAGAGTATCGGCCATAAGAGAGAAATTTCAAAATTTGAGAACGGTTGTACTTGTGAAATCGGACGATTTAACAGAGGTTGCTGTTTTTGAATTTGACACTATTCGGTACGACCCCGAACTTTTTGTATGGGAATGGAACAAAAATGGAAATTTACGAGGTATTGAGAAGTCCACAACTGAGCATAGATTTACATGGCAACCACATGGTTCTCAGTTTACAATAATAGAAGAAATACCAGCAAGTAGTTTGCTGATAAAAATCAAAGAGCCTGAAATACTAAACAAAGAAAATGTTTTAAAAGCACTTGGTTTTGATAAGTCTTGGATTAGCGTAAGTAAACGAAATACATAACTGCACATATCAAGTAAGTACTTCTTCCAAGCCGTGTCTCCGACACAAAAGCATTACGGGTGTTATACGCTGGCTTAGCGTGACACGCCTGCCTGACCAGCCAGTCGGGCAGGCCTACCTACTGTAGTGTCTTGCTAGGTTAATGTGTACGGTAGGTAAGTGTATGCGGGCAAAGACACCACAGGGAAGAACCAAAGTTTTGTACCCATGCGAAATGACCTATCTATTTTTGGGAGTACTAGGGTATTTATTTTCCATCCGCTTTGCTCAATCATAAGTTTATTATAATTTTAACCACTCTAAAATTATAATCATCATGGCAACAGTAAATGTTTACTTAACTTTTAACGGCAATTGCGAAGAGGCCTTTTCCTTTTATCAATCCGTTTTCGGCGGAGCATTTCCATATATCGGAAGATTCAAGGATATGCCCCAAGAAGGTGGCAAACCAATGAGCGAAGCAGACGGCAATAAAATCATGCACGTCTCCTTGCCCATCAGCAAAGAAACCACCTTACAGGGAAGCGATACTGCTGGAGAATGGGCTGCTAGCTTTAAACAAGGGAATAATTTTTCGATTTCCATTAAGGCCGAAACCAAAGAAGAAGCCGACAAATTATTTAATGGCCTTTCAGATGGTGGGCAAATAACAATGCCGATGAACCAAACCTTCTGGGGGTCGTATTTTGGTATGTTTACAGACAAATTTGGCATTGCTTGGATGGTAAGCTTTGACGAGCAAGCAAAAGCGTAAAAGGACAAGATGCGCACAACAATCAAAACATTATGGGGTGCGCAGTGCCGAAAAAGAAGACCTCAACAGAATTGGCCAGAGCTCTTTAGCAAATTTATCGAAGCATAACCTGCCCAAAACAGTTTGGGGGCAGGTAGGATTGTGTTTTACAATCATAATGTAATATTTGTTACAAAAAAGTATTCTAAAATTTAGACCTTTGTATTATGGATAAGTCAATAAAAAATCATTGGGATACCGTTTATGCCACAAAGCACCCCAACCAAGTAAGTTGGACACAAGAAATACCTAAAACATCTTTGGACTTTATACATTCTTTCGGTTTGAAAAAAACCGCAAAAATTATAGACATTGGTGGCGGCGACAGCAAATTTGTAGACTATTTGTTAGACGAAGGCTATGAAAATATTACTGTGCTTGACATTTCGGCCAATGCCCTCGATAAGGCAAAACAACGTTTGGGCAAAAAAGCGGAAAAGGTAAACTGGGTCGTTAGCGACATCACAGCATTTGAGCCTAACACCACTTTTGACGTTTGGCACGATAGGGCAACATTTCATTTTCTAACAACAAGCGGCCAAGTAGCTAAGTATATGAACACAGCGAGGAATGCTGTTACGGGCTTTTTAACAATCGGCACTTTTTCGGATAACGGACCGGAAAAATGTAGCGGATTGCAAATAAAACAATACAGCGAAGCACAATTAACGGCGGAACTACAAAACGGATTTGACAAAATACGTTGCATTACAGAGGACCACACAACGCCATTTGATACAAAGCAAAATTTCTTATTCTGTAGCTTTAAAAAACACTTGAACTAGTAATTGTATAGGCCTCGTTTATTCCAAAAATGACACACCAAACTATAGGGTAATAAATATTATCTTTACCTGCTTATTTTAGTCAATTTAGGCTTGGGCAACTGGGCTACATTGGTTCAGCCTGCATCAGATCCTGTTGATGGCCATTTTGAAGGGAGGCCAACAGCCCCATATTCATAACAACCCATCCCAACATGCGTAATAAAATCTTTTTAGTAGTATTAGTAACCCTAAGCTGGGGTTTTAGCAGCGGGCAACCATTTTTAATACGGGCATTTCAACCCCCGCATATTGTAAACAAAATGCCGTATGGCGCCAATGCCGAAGTGGGCAACTATGTACAAACAAAAGATGCAAAAATTTATTACGAGGTGTATGGCAGCGGGCAGCCGATTGTGCTGTTGCATGGCGGTTTATTTGGTTCCATCATGGAATATGCCGATTTGATTGATAAATTAAAACAGCGCTTCCAAGTAATAGCCATTTCCACAAGGGGTCATGGCAAGTCGGAAATAGGTACCACACCGCTAACACTCGAACAAAGGGCCCAAGATGCGTTGGCAGTTATCAATGCCGTTACAAAAGACCGTGTTATCCTCATTGGATTTAGCGATGGCGGTTATTCAGCTTATCAATTCGGGGCAATGTATCCGAATAGGGTAAAAAAAATGATTGTGATAGGCGCTGGCGAACTGAAACCTGGGCTAAGAAAGTTTACACTTACAGCCCAGCAAGCCATTGAAATGGACAAACCTTACTGGGCGCAACAACTTACACTGATGCCCCAGCCGAACCGTTTAGCCGAAGTATTTACACAAGTGGCAAAATGTTACAATAACCTTACTGTAAGTAAAACCCTGTTGAACAAAATCAAATGCCCCGTATTAGTAATGGCAGGCGATACGGACGAAGGCAACCCTGTAGAGCGGGTTGTAAGTGCGGCCCGGCATATCCCCTATCATCAAATCAGCATCATACCCAATGCGGGCCATGCATGCCACAATGATAATTTTGCAGCGGCCTGGGAAAGCATTGCCCCTTTTATTGACATTACCGAAAAGCAATATTTTCGTTTAACAGAAGATGCCCTAGAAGCTAACCAAGTATCATATACTTTAACGCAAGCAGCAGGCATGCGGATGATAAAAGTTGTAAAGGACACATCTATCAAACTGATTGATGAACCCACTTTTGTTAAAATTAAGGGAGCCGCTTTTAAAGATGGGGAAATGGAGGTAAAAGTATTGAGCAGACTGTTGCCCAATGCACCAGATTTTGCCCGTGGGTTCATCGGCATCGCCTTTAGGATCAATGAGGACAATTCGAAATTTGAATCCTTTTATATACGGCCCACCAACGGAAGGGCAGCACAACAAGTGAGGCGCAACCATTCCATTCAATATTTCTCTTATCCCGATTATAAATTTGATCGCTTAAGAAAAGAATCGCCAGAAATGTATGAGTCGTATGCAGATATGGGATTGGATGAATGGATAAAGTTGCGGTTGGTAGTGAGGGGCGCAACTGCCAAACTGTACCTGAACGAAAACACCGAACCGTCATTGGTTGTGAGTGATTTAAAGCACGGCAGTGATATTGCTGGCAGTGTGGGTTTATGGGTTGAAGTGGGTACGGAAGGATATTTTAGGGATTTGAAAATTACCCCTTACCAATAAGTAGTACGGCCGTTAGCAAAGCTTTTCTGCAAATGTGGCTGGGCGACCAATGCATTTACAGGCTTGGCAAATGCTAAAAGGTTAGCAGACCACATAATTTTGACAAATTATTAACTGTTATTTTATAGCTTCATTGCTTACTTTTATAGACAATTATCGAGAACAACAGAAAGCGATGACCAAAAGATGATGACAATAATAGCAGACATTGTTTGTTCCAAAATGCAAAATACACCTCACTGGATAAAGTTACAACTTCATCCAGTGAGGTGTTTTACCTAAATATATTCAAGCATACCAAATTTCAGCATTTTTGAAAACGGACGTACAGGCCTTTCTATTACTTGGGCAATAATACTTCCCCAATCACATGAATCACGCCGTTGGAAGTGGTTATAGAAGCCACTATAGGTATTCCGTTCACCAAGGTTTTATCCCCTTGCTTGGTAATGGTTATTTTACCGCCGTTTACCTGTTCAAATTGTTGCCCGTCTTGCATCAAATCGGTTTTAAGTACACCAACATATGTATGGTATTCCAGTATATTTTTCAGGTCATCCTTATTCTCTGGTTTTAGCAGACCCTCCACCGTGCCGGCTGGCAATTTGTTAAACGCTTCGTTGGTGGGGGCAAATACGGTAAATGGCCCGGCATTGCTCAACACATCTACCAAGCCGGCGGCTTTAACGGCAGCAACCAGTGTTGTATGGGCTTTGCTGCCCGATGCCACTTGCACAATATTAGGGCTGGAGGTTTCGTCTTTTACACCCGATTGGCCGGTGCCCGCAGTGGCGGGTGCAGCTTGTGTGCTAGCGGGGGCATTGGCGGTATCATTGCAAGAAGCCATTACCAATAGGGCCATAGCCAAAAACGCATTCATTCTCTTTTGCATAACATTATAAATTATGCTGTAAAATTAGCTGGCCTATCTTGGTGAAATTATGACTGCAATCATAGAGGCTCCGTTCATCAAGGATTATCCCGCTTATGTACTGGGTAAGCCAAGGCAATATTCACCACCACTAAACCAATGAACATCAGCAGGGCAACCCCCAGCAAAATTTCGTTAATAAATGGCACAAGTGTATAACTAAATGAAGCGACACCCTGAACGGAGAGCATTACTTCATTTGCAATTACGGCCAATGCAAAAACCCATAACCCAATGGTGGCGGCCCGGCCAAATTGGGCCAGCTTGCGTACATAAAGATAGGTAAGGAGAAAGAGGCTGGTAAAGGCTAGTAACACCAAATGCAGGTAAGCAATTACAATGGGCCGGAAGCCAAAAGCCAATTTGCTAACAGAAGGTATGGTGGATCCCAACTGCAGGGCGAGCTTAACCGTAAGGGCAACCCCTGCGGCCAATAAAAGTAACCGGCCCGTTCGGTCAAATGCGAGTTGCTTGCGGCTCGCCAATCCATACAGCCAAGGTAATAGCCTGCACCAGGCATACAACTGTGCCAAGGCTGCCAATGCTACTACTACATAAAGGGGCAGCGGCAGGTTGAGCCATAAAACTGATAGGCCATAGGCGGGTATGCAACTGCCAGCAAAGAGCCAAAAACTTCTTGTGAGTGTTGCTGTGTTGATTTGCTTGGCCTGTAGATAATTGGCAAAAAGTCCCGCACAGGCAAAGAAAAACCAACCATTGTATTGAAAATGCAGATACCAATAAACCGATGCCAGATAAGCATGTTGCTCAATTTTGCCCGATGCCATCATATAGCTGAGCCAAAAAGTGCCGGCCATGGACAGTACATTTAAAAGCAGGGCTGCCAAAAACCAATGGGTACCCGCCTGCTTGGGATATTCTTTTACGGCATGGTAATATTTAAGGCAAAAAACGCAGGTGAGCAAAATGGATGCCGTAGAAAACAATATGCTGTACAGGCCATAGCCCTGGGCCGCAAATGCGATGAGCATACCATAGGCCGTTGCAAGGTAAGCTGCAAAAATTTTATCAAAAGCCATGCGTTTGAAGCCTGGGTTGGTCCCTTCCAGATCATTGGTCATCAGTACCATCAGCAGCAACGAAATCCAACCTGAAAAGGCAAAATGCGAATGCGCATGTAGCAAGTTTTTTTGATCGAAATACGGAAAATCGAACCCGATTTTATAACGCATCAATGTGCCCAATATGGCCACTATCAAGAGGTTAAAAATGCATATTTTTATCCAGTTGAAACGAAGCCCTTTTGCCATACTAATAATAAACTTTATGTTGTAGAATTTGCAGTTTCTTATCTTTCTCCAGTTTTATCAAAGCCCGGATAACCGTTTCCACCCGCAGGCCAGTAAAATCGGCTATCTGCTGACGGGTATAGGGTATCAAAAAAGGGCCTTCGGCATTGGCAGCATCTTTCACCTTTTTTAAAAAAGCTGAAATCTTCTCTTCCGGCGTATGGCTGGTGAGTATTTGGGCGGTGGCCGCTTTATTGTATATGCGTTGGGCAAATACCGAAAGCATGGCTTTGGTGATGGCCGGATAATCATCCAGCACGGTAAAAAAACTTTCTTTGGCCAAGCGGAGGACAACCGTATCTACCAAGGCAATAGCAGTAGTAGGATAAGGTTTTTCGATGAACAGAGGCGGTTCGCCAAAGCTTTCTCCCTGATAAAAAAGGCCCTGTATCAGCTCCTTGCCATCGCTGTTGGTGGAATATACTTTTATTCCACCTTCTACCACCTGGTGAAAAAAACGGGCCACTGTTCCCTCGGAAAATATGATTTCGCCTTTTTTAACTTTCCTTGTTACTGCTCCATAAGTAATGAGTATGGCTGTATCAATCTGCATCGTTTGTTTTAATAGCTTACAAGGTAGTGTGAATATTACAAACCCATATACTTGTTCACCGCAATTGGGGCGTTCTAATTAAATATTTTTATTTGCATTACCGTGGCAATACTGGCCGCCCTTTGCTTGATGAGTTCGGCCTTTTCGCCTTTGTATAGTTCATCCACGGTTTCGGCAAACAGCAAAAGCCATCTTTGAAAATGTTCCATGCGCATGGGGCTTTTTTTGTGCAACTGTTGGTGCTGCTGCATGGGGTTGCCCTCATAATTTCCGGTGTAAAACACCACGTTCTCCCAAAAATCGTACATCACGGGCAAATGCTTCTCCCAATTAACCGGGATCACCTCTGTAAAAAAATAGCCGATTACCGCATCCACTTTCACTTTATCGTAAAAAGAGTTGATCAGTTGCTCTATATGTTGCCGATTGGCGATATCTGTTTTCATGTTTGCAAATTTAACCTTGTATTAATAAACATAATGCATCCGCAGTACACTCAACGGCGTGCAGCACCCCTACGGGTATCTCCGTTGTATCATATTGCCCCAAGGTTTTTTGCCCTTCACCCTCACGATAAACCACAGTGCCGCTGAGCACGGCAAGGGTGGCAGGCAAGGCCGTGCGATGCTCTTTTAGCCACATGCCTTTTGTAAAGGCCATGGCCAATGCTTTGCAATGCGGTCCTTGGTGAATGGCCCTCGCTAGTGGATGTGTTGACTCAGCTACCTGTTGCATCAGTTCTTTAATAATCATAAATCCTTGGTTTTAAATTTTTTTAATGAAATCCAAAAAGGCACCAATGCCCACAAAAGCAATACCAGCAATGACAATACCATACCCGTTCCAGTTCCGAAAAAGTTTTTGAACACGGCCCCGGTATAGCCCATCATGGCCGACACATCCAATTGCAGCAAAATGAGTATCCGGGATAAATCGATGGGATTTAACGTTGTTATCCCCACCATCATTTTTTCGATGGGGTAATCGGAAAACTGATAAACCAACATGAGTAAAAACCCATCGAACAAGAGTGCAAAATAGAGCCACAGAAAAATAGATAGCCCTACCCCTTTGGCCTTGTCCCTGGTAAAAACAGCGCTTACAAAGGCAATGGCCACAAAAATAGTGGTGAGCAATACCCCAGACACCAACATAACCAATGCTTTGTTCCATGCTACAAATAGGAACAATGCCAAGCCTACCCCAATGATGAATGCCATGGACAGGCTTAGCGACAAGCCCAGAAATAGGCTCCACCAAATTTTTGACCGCTTGATGGGTTGGCTCACCAACAACTCAATAAACTCACTACTATTGTAAATATAGGTAGTTGAAAACAATACCGCTACCAGCGGCACCACCATTTGTATGATATTGAGCATGGTGAGCAAGCCTTTAGCCGTATTGTCTTCCAAACTAAAAGTAGTGAATGCAAACAGGGCAAGCACAATACTAAAAATAAGTACAAACTTATTTTTTACAATATCTAAAAACACATATTTCAAAATACGCCTCATACCTGTTGCCCTTTTAAAACATGAACAATTGCTTGTGCAATGCTATTGGTACCGGTTGCTTCCTTTAGCATATCTACCGGTTTGTGAAAAACGATCTGCCCATCTTGCATGAATACCACTTGGCTTACCAAGTTATCCAACTCACTGAGCAGGTGGGAGGAAATGACAATCAATTTGCCTTTTTCCTTTTCTGCCAGAATTTTTTCCTTTAGTATTTCTGCTGCCAATGGGTCGAGCCCCGCAGTTGGCTCATCCAATATCAATATCTGCGGGCCAAAGTAAAAAGCCAGTACGGCACTCACTTTTTGGATAGTGCCGCCACTGAGTGTGCCCATCCGCTTATGCAATAAATTGGCCATACCGAAGCGTTCGTACAGCACATTATCGGCTGCCTCGCCGGTATGCCGGATATTGGCCAGCATATTGATGACCTGCCCAATGCGCATGTTTTCGGGATATCGGCCAATTTGTGGCATATAACCAATGAGTTGGCGATAGGCGATGTCTTTTTTAATTGACTGGCCATTTACGGCAATCGTCCCTTCTTGCGGCAGCACCATGCCTAGGATAGTTTTGATAAGGGTAGTCTTACCGCAACCATTGGGGCCGATGAGGGCCACGCATTCGCCCGCATTTAGCTGCAGGTTGATGTTTTGCAAAACCTGCAACCGGCCAAATTTTTTTGATATTCCGCTGATTTTTATCATAATGGTAAGGGGCGCATCAACGGTTTTTCGTCAATAAAATTTTCTGGCGTTAAACCCGGTATCATCTTTTCCGATTTATCCAACAGCGACACCATAAAACTGCGGTACAGCAACATGGCCGGCGGTTTTTTTTCAACCACTACTGAATAAAGGCTCAAGGGATGGTAGGGCACATCGCCAATTCGGTCGCGGTTCAGGTCGTACCCTTCATACTTGTCCCAATAATTACCGGAAAAACTGTTCAAAGTCAGGCTGCCATTGGTGCTCACATCAAAGGTATTGCCCAAAAAATTATTGGCCACAATGCTATTGTCCATGCAATTGGCCTGTATCCGCATCCCCCATCCGTTGGCCTCAAACACGTTTTTTTCAGCCCTTAGCCTATTGGTTCCATCCATAAAAATACCAGCCGTGTTTTTTTCGAACCGGTTGCCCAGCATCAAGCAATCGGATATCTCCTTGAGCAGAAGGCCATAAGCTGCATCTCCCCAGTTGTTGGCAAATGTGTTGTTCATCATTACCACGTTTTTGGTAAACATAACCGCCACACCGGCACCATTGCTATGGAAGTAATTGGTAAAATACGCATCATCGTTGGAAAACATAAAATGCAAGCCATAGCGAATATTGTTGTAGGCTATATTGCGCCAAACAACGGAATGGGTTACAAACTCAAAATAAATACCATCCCGATGGCCTGCCACCGTATTGCCCGTTATTTGTAAGCTATCGCTTTTCCAACAATGGATGCCATTGCCAATCTGTTGTTCCTCAATACCATAGGCCGTTATACGGTTGTTGAGCACTTTGCAATGCTTGCCGTATTGGATATAGATGCCAAAAAAATTGTCGTCCAGTACATTATCCGCTATTGCAACATCATTGCTTTCATACACTTTGATGGCACCGGGGTCGTCCATGGTGGCATAGCCCGACCGTTGCACCTTAAAACCCATTACCGTTACATTGCTTGACCTAATGGAAAGCACTTCATATTTTTTCTCTCCATCCAAAACAGGAAGCCCCAAGCCCATTAGGCAAATCGGCTTGCTGATAGCGATATTGCCCTCTTTGTACAGCCCACTAGCAACCATCACCGTGTCGCCGGGTTGGGCATAATCCAAGGCTGCCTTAATGCTGGGCATGCCATTAGGCCCACCCACATACACAATATTGGCCTTCAGGATGCCTACCACTAACAGAAACAATGTGCTTACAATGGCTTTTTTCATGTTTTACTTATTAGCAATTTCATCCCAAGAATGTACAAGTGTTTTTAACTTGGCAGCAAAATTTTGCGCAGCCTGTTTGCTGGCAAATGTTGCCGTATTGCCCTGCATGGCAGTTTTAATACTGGCATGTGAAACATAAGTGGCTTTGCTTGCATCAATCAATTCGCCCGTTTCGTAATCGGCTACAAAAAAAGATTTGGGTTTGGGCTCAGGGTTCGCTTTTTTATATTGCAGCAAGCAAAGGAGGTCATCAAATTTATACACCCTCCCTTTTTCCGTTATCAATTCTGCGCCAAGCTTGGCATCGGCAATGGGCATGGCACAATGGCTGCACTTGTCTATATGCAATTGAATGGGTTCGGGCCCAGGGTTATTGCAAGCCAACAAAACCATAGCCCCAAATGCGGGGAGGTCTTTTTTCGCTTTACGCCCAAACCTGCTGAACCAACCTGCTTGTAGGGCCACGGCTACCAACAACAACAGGCCAACAGCTACAAATAGCCAGCCGCCTATATCGGGTATGGAATATGCCCCAAAATTCAACAATTGCTTAAACCCGATCAAGGGCGGTTGATAGGCCATGCCGGGTACAATGATGGCAGCATTGGGATCGAGGTTGTGGCCATAATTGTATTCCCAGCGCCAAAAATCCACCATTGCCACAATGCCAAACAAAACAAATAGGCCGAACAATCCGTACAGCCATTTCTTTGTAGCCCTAAAAGCACCAATCAGGAACAAGAGTGCAATAAAACCGACGATATAGGGCAGTATCGTAAACTCAATAAAGTTTTCGGCATGAAGGGTTTGCATGCCGATATAGTGGTTCAATCCGTTGATGATTTCAACATCACCGCCTAGTTTGTAAGTAAATATCTGCATCGCCAATCCCTCGGGATACTGAGGAGCGTCCAACTCGATGCGCCAAAGCGGCACGAATATGCCCACAGTTAACAGAATAGCAGACAACAACAAAATAGCCCTAGAAAATGTTGATATTTTATTTTGCATCTGAATGGTTTTGCAAAAAAGGGGCTTAGGCAGTACGCCTTACTGCCCCTTCCATTAGTGATCTACTTTTTGCTGCTTACTTTTTCATAGTATCCACAGCAGGTTCCGTTTTACCCAAGCTAAAGCTCAATGGCACTGCACTACCTGCTGGCGATACCCTCACGTAACCCTGCATTTCCTGGTGCAGGGCACTGCAAAAATCGGTACAATACATCGGGAACATCCCTATTCGATCAGGTACCCATTTTAAGGTGGCGGTTTCACCGGGCATAATCAACAGCTCGGCATTGGCTGCCCCTTTTACGGCAAAGCCATGCGGCACATCCCAGTCTTGTTCCAAATTGGTTACATGGAAATACACTTCATCGCCCAACTTTACACCTTCGATATTGTCTGGCGAAAAATGCGAACGGATGGATGTCATATACACATGCACTTTATTCCCTTCCCGTACCACTTTGCTTTCGCTTTCGCCCTTGGCAGCATAAGGGTGCTTATTTTCGGCAATTTTAAATATTTTCAACTGCCCATTGTTTTTAATTAGATCCGCCGGGGCAGCCTGCGCATAGTGCGGTTCACCTATAGTAGGGAAATCCAATATCAATTCCATTTTATCACCACTGATATCATACAATTGTGCGCTCTGTGCCAACTCAGGGCCAGTGGGCAGATAACGGTCTTTGGTTATCTTATTGTAAGCAATTAAATATTTGGGGGAAGGCTTCCTCGTATTGCCGCCGGGTATGCACAAGTGGCCAACTGAATAATAAGTAGGTACCCTGTCCAGCACTTTCAAATCTTTGATGTTCCACTTCACAACTTCGGATGATACAAAGAAAGAAGTGTATGCATTTCCTTTGCCGTCAAACTCGGTATGCAAGGGGCCCAAACCGGGCTTCTTCACTTCACCGTACAAAGCCGCTTCGTATTTTACAACGGGGATACCTTGGTAATCGCCATCAAATGCCTTATCGGCAATGGCTTTTTGCAATTTATCAAAACTGAACACAGGTATCAAAGCGGCCAACTTGCCACTGCCTACAATGTATTCGCCAGTGGGGTCCACATCACAACCATGCGGCGACTTGGGGCAGGGGATAAAATAGCAAATGTCTTTTAGCTCGGCCACATCCAATACCGTTACTTCTTTTTCGATGGTGGAGGTTGCGGTTTGTGTGCTTTCGTTAAATACATTGTGGGCATATTTTACGGGCACTTTTTTCCCCTTGCCTGCTTTTAAATATTCCTCTGCTTTTTTCCAATTGACGGCCATTATAAAATCTTTGTCCTTTTGAGAAGCATTCACTTCCAACAAAGTGTTGGCTTGTTCTGTATTGTAGCAGCTAAAGAAAAACCAGCCATGCGATTTGGCCCTACCGCAACGGGCAAGGTCGAAGTTTACGCCCGGTGTCCGCAACTGAAAAGCTATTTTCATTTCGCCCGACTCCGGGGCTATACTTACAAAACTGATATGACCTTTGAAATTGGTTTTGTAAGAATTGATGGGTACGTCGCCATTATCGTTATCGCCGGGCACACTAAAGCGGGTACCTGCCACTATGTACTCGGAGTTTTCCGTTCCAAAAGGCGAGCTGTGGTTGCCACCACTGTTGGGCAATTCTATAATCTCTGCGGTACGGAAAGTTTTTAAATCAATCCTTGCCAGCCTTGGTGTATTATTGGCGTTGGCAAAAATCCATTTGCCATTTATCTCGCCATTGGTTTGCGAAAGCTCGGTATGGTGCAAATCGTCCCAAGGCACAAAGCCATGCGATGTATTGAGCATGGGCTTGGTTTCTTCGCTGTAGCCCCAACCCTTTTCGGGGTCAACCGAAAAAACGGGCACTACCCGCAACAAGCGGCCGCTTGGCAGCCCATACACACTCATTTGCCCGCTAAAACCGCCCGAAACGAAGTTATAATACTCATCGTACTTGCCGGGTGCCACATAAACTTTGGCAGCCGCATCGCCGCTAATGGCAGTACCTGCGTTTTTGGGCTTACAGGAAAACAGGCCTGCTGCCACTACAATTGCTATTACAATATTTATCTTTTTCATTGTTGTATTTTTATTTTACAGCATCGTTTTTGCGCATAAATTCCAAAATGTTGCGGGCATCATCATCGGTAAGGCTTTGGTTGGGCATACGCACCAAGCACAGTTCTAGTTGCGCTTGTACGGCAGGGTCTTTGTTGATCATCGGGTCGGGGTTGGTAATAAAGTTCATGATCCAGTAAGGTGTGCGCCTACTTGTCACGCCCTTCCACCCTGGGCCAACCAGCTTTTCTTCTGTAAGTTTATGGCAAGAAGTACATTTGGTGCCTGACATCGCTTCGCCCTTGGTGGCCATCGCCGCATCAAGGGCCCCCACCGTAACATTGCTTTCATTATACTTTCCTTCGCCCCGCTTAGGATCGTATTCCTCTGGTTTCTGTATCATACTTTTGGGCTGGTCGCCGGTTGTCCCACTATTTGATTTATCGCCTCCACCGCAGGAGGAAGCCAATACAACAACGGTTGCCCAGGCGGCAAGTATCATTACTTTTTTATCCATAAAATGTATATTTTATTGCAAAACTATACCGTTGTAAATGGCTGCTTTATGACCGCAATCATAAAGTGGGTAAAGTTTCTGTTAAGTAGTAAAAGGCTAGCGAAGCCACAGCACAAGAAGCGATTTTGTAAGTAGCATATATAGTTGTTGAGATAGCCAATAAAAAAACTGCCCCTCAAAAGGGGCAGTAGATAGTAGACAGAAAATCATGCGTACCTTTTTACTCATGCATACACAGCACCGGAATATGTGTATGGTACAGCAAATCCTTGGTATGGCTTCGTCCGAATATTTTTTCCATGGATTTGTGCTTTTTAGGAATGACCACAATCCAATCCAATTGGTTGTTTTCGGCAAACCAATTGATACCTTCCGCAATGTCGTTGGACATGATCATTTGGAAGTTGGCCTGATACTCTTTTAATGCTTCGCCTATGTACATGCTTTGCACCTGCTTATCATCCGGCACCGTTTCGCCCTGCGGCACCACATTCAATACAAAGAGGTCGGCATTAAAATCGGCAATTAGTTTTTTCAGCGGCCCAATGGGGGTTGTTTCGGCTACTTTTTCAAAATCGCAGGCAAAGCCTATTTTGCGGATGGGTGCAAAACCCGCTTGCGGAGGCACTACCAATAAGGGATAAGGTAATTGTTGCATCACCCGGATAGTATTGCTGCCTACCACCAAACGGGTAAGCTTACCCTTACCAGCGATGCCCATAACCACCAAGTCGGGCTTGATGGTATCTGCCAATGCGGCCAAACCTTCATTGAGGCTGGCTGCTTCGGCCACCATATGAATGCTGATGGGCGCCTTTAGGGATGCTGTTACTTTTTTGCGAAAATCGTCTATTTCGCCATCCGCTGCTTCTTGCATTTCATCTGCGGTAACCAAGGGGTAGCCTGTATGTAAGGGCATGCTATAAGCATGGTACAACCAAAGTTCCGCACCATAAAAAGCTGCCAAGTTACCGGCAAAAATGGCTGCATTCTCAGCCGTAGCAGAAAAATCAACAGGGGCAATAATCCGTTTCATACTTTTTAATTATGCTGCAAAGTAAAAAGCCTTGCACGCACTGGTAATGACGGATATCATGTAATGCGTTGATTACGGTTGTAGGCAACACCTATCCTATCGCCCACACCGCTCTCATCGGTTAAATAAAAACGTTCATCGATTTTGAGGCTCTATTGACCGATTAATGACGAAGCGTATCCATCAATATTGCAACTTTACATCATCCAATATCGCAGAAAAGACCTGCTTTAAAATCCATAAGTCCAGTAAAATTCGTTCGAAACTGAATTTCTTAACCACAAGAAGTAAGAAATTAAAAAGGAAGCCCTCGGGCTTCTTTTTTTTGCACCTCGCTATTCATTTACTGTTAACAAAGGCTGATAATAACCTATCGGGTTTTTACCCATCGTTGAAATACGTACACTCAACGGGATTTGTACGATATTGAACGAATAAGAAAAGTTGGCACTGGATAAAAGTTCAAATTTGCATTGTAATTAGTGGTGATTAGCGTGGGCTAGACAAATAGGAAGCCCCCATAAAACCCAAAACCGTTTTCGATCAGCAGGGTTTACCCAAAAGTTTAGAACCACAAGGAGCCGAAAGGCTTCTTTTTTTATGCCCATACCCTTATGAACGCCTCCTTACAATAGTAATACTACGAGTTTTACACAATTCATTCGTCGATAAAAACCATCCATTCATCGTCGTTTTTTGTCGATTTGCCGAGATTAACATTAGATAGGCGGTATTGTAACGAAATTAGCAAGGCAAACAAAGTGTAGTTGTTTTTTTAGATGGTTAGCGGCTACATGTAATACGCTAGTAAAACCCAAAACCATCCTTTATCAGCAAGTGGTTAATAAATTCTTACAGCAAAGGGAGCCTTCGGGCTTCTTTTTTATTTGCCCAAACGGCCCGCAATTACCTGTGCCACCCTTTCACCATCCATTGCAGCACTTACAATACCCCCCGCATAGCCAGCTCCCTCCCCACAGGGGTAGAGGTTGGTCAATTGCGGATGTGCTAGTGTTTCGGCATGGCGTGGTATACGTACGGGGGAAGATGTGCGGCTTTCTGTAGCCACCACTACGGCTTCATTGGTAAAATAGCCCCTCATTTTATTGCCAAAAGCGGCAAAACCCGCTGCCAATGCTTGGTGTACAAAGCCGGGCAACACGGTACGAAGGTCTACCGAATGCAGACCGGGGATATAAGAACAGGCGGGCAAACTGGTACTAACTTTACCGCTACAAAAATCGGCCATGCGCTGTGCGGGGGCCACCAAGGCACCACCACCGGCTTCAAATGCCGTTTGCTCCACCATCTGCTGAAAATGCAGCAACAGTAAGGGGTTGTTGGCCGCTGGTACCTTGTGCCCTGCCGCCTTTAGGCTGCGCAACGCATCCTCTGGCTGCACCTGTACCACCATGCCGCTGTTGGCGAAGGGGTTGTTCCGCTTGGAAGGGCTCCAGCCATTGACCACCAGTTCGCCGGGGGCCGTGGCCGCAGGGGCAATGATGCCGCCAGGGCACATACAAAACGAAAATACGCCCCGCTCCTCCACTTGCTGCACCATGCTGTAAGATGCGGGTGGCAACAAAGGGTTACGCTGCAGGGCATGGTACTGCAAGCCATCAATCAATGCCTGCGGATGTTCGATACGCACACCCAGCGCAAAGGGTTTGGCTTCAATAACAATGCCCTGTTGGTGCAAGAGGGTAAAGATATCACGGGCACTATGCCCCGTAGCCAAAATAAAGGCATCGGCATCAAAGCGCTGGCCCGTAGCCGTTTGTACCGCTACCACTTGCTGGTTATCGGTAATAAAGCCGGTTACTTTTTGTTCAAATAAAAAGAGGCCGCCGCAGTCGAGTATCAACTGGCGCATGGCACTGATGATTTGGGGCAGTTTGTTGGTGCCAATATGGGGATGTGCCTCGTATAATATATGTTCGCCGGCACCAAAATGCACAAACAACTGCAATATGCGGTTGATGTCGCCCCGCTTGCTGCTGCGGGTGTACAGTTTGCCATCGCTATAGGTACCGGCCCCGCCTTCCCCAAAGCAATAGTTGCTCTCAGGGTTTACCACACCTTCCTTGTTCAGCACCGCCAAATCCCTGCGCCGGGCCCTTACATCTTTGCCCCGCTCCAAAATAATGGGCTGGATGCCAGCTTCCAGTAAGGCCAGGGCAGCAAACAAGCCAGCCGGCCCCGCCCCTATCACTACTACTTTTTTGGCAGATGCGCCTACTTGTAAAAAGGAAAACTGTTGCTGGGGACGCTCCACAAAGGGCTCGTTTATAAAAGCTTGTACGGTAAGGTTGATCCAAACCGTTCGGCTACGGGCATCGATGGATTTTTTGAGGATGTGAAAGCCGGTTACCGCTTCCTGTTTTTGACCAAGGGTATTGGCAATCAATTGTTGCACCGTGGCCACATTGGCGGCTTCGGAAGGCAATAGTTTTAGTTGGATGGTTTGTTGCATAATGATGGCCGGGTTTTTATCCCAGAAAGTTTTATGAGTTTGTGGCTGGTAGAGAGTATTAAGTACTAAGTAGTTAGTACTTAGTTGGTAGTACTACACAGTTGGTACCAAATCAAAACGGCAAAACAGGAAAGGGCATACCAATGCCACAATCAATAACAAATGTATAATCAATACAAAGTAGCAAGTAGCAAGTAGCAAGTACCCAGTACTTAGTACTAAGTACTAAAGACTACAGACTAAGTACTAAAACGGCAAATCATCCACCGCATCAGACGGTGTGGCCGAGAAAGTATCCAATGGCTCCAAGTGGTCGTTGTCGCTGGAAGCATTGCCACCGGGCTGTAGAATTTGTTCTATGCGCCAAGCATCTAGGTTGGTAATATAATTAACGGTACCATTTTTTTCCCAGCGGGTACCTTTGATATTGAAATAAACCTTTATCTCATCGCCCACATTTACCCTGTCCACAATATTGGTGCGGTCTTGCACACATTGAAACTTTGCATAGTTGGTAATGCTCCTACCATTGATCTCCTCGGTCTTCTCTACCACAAACTCACGGGTTTTAAACGTTTCGGTACGCTGTACAATATCATATTTAACAACCAGTTTACCTGTTAATTCGTATGCCATAATTATTATTTAACAGGCCAAAAGTAATTTTATTTTGGCAGAATACAGGCAGATTTCCATTTTTGACCCGTTTATCACCTTCCATACAGCCTATTATCCCAGATTACGCAATATTAATAGTTACGAGAGTCGAAAGTGCAATAAAGACGGATTACCGCTGGGGCGGCATTGATAAATTCCCGCAAGTATTTTCTTTGAAAGCGTAGCAACCCCTACGGTGAAAAGAAAATACGAGGAAATAGCCGTATTTGCAGCAATTTCGGCCTGACTGCCGTCAGGCAGGCTCGGAGTAGATTTTCTATTGCGTAATCTGGGATTATGGCAGCAAGGCGACCACCAATTGGCCGTTTGTCCTTTTTGGGTGTTTTTCCGGTTCTTTTTATACGCCAAGGCTGCCAAAAAAAGGGTACCTTACTTACTGATGGGTACAATTGCCATGCGGTTAATATAGATTGTATAAAATTGCTGATGGTTTGGTAAGGCTTTGTATCTTTGCGGCACACTTATCCCATCATAAAACTGTCCTAGAAACAACGCCCGTTAAAAAATTGCACAATGGCTTTTAATAAAATATCAGCGGCTTGGGCATTATTGCTCTTGGCCTTTGGCACTGCCTGTTCTACGGGTTACCAAGCCCAAAAGGTGGCGTACAAAGATTACCGCATCCAACAAACGGCGGCTCAACCTGCTGTGGCAGCTTTGCTAAAGCCCTATGCCGACAGTGTAAACAAGAGCATGGGCAGCATATTGGGCAACGCCACCATGGAGTTGGAAAAAAAGCAGCCGGAAGGTACTTTGGGCAATTTTTTGGCAGATGGTATGTTGGCGATGGCCAACCAACATTATGCTACAAAAGTGGATGCCGCTTTTATGAATTTTGGAGGCATCCGGTTACAATCGATACCGCCGGGGCCCATCACCCAAGGCAAGGTGTTTGAACTACTTCCTTTCGACAATAGCATCATATTGCAAAAAGTAAGCGGCAAGGTATTGCAGCAATTTGTAAACCATGTTGCGGGCAGGGGCGGTTGGCCTTGTGCGGGCATCAGCTTTCAAATAAAGAACAAATCGGCCATCAACATTCGGGTGGGCGGTGCCCCTTTGGATGAAACGGCCATTTATACCATTGCCAACAACGATTATGTGGCTAATGGGGGCGACGATAGTAATATGTTGCGCAATATTGCCCAACAAACCGATGGCTACTTGGTACGTACGGCCATTATTGAATATTTACAAGGGCTTGCCGCCAAGGGCCTGCCCGTTACAGCCAAAATAGAAAACAGGGTATCCAATGCTGAATAGACGCAAATTTATCGGGCAGTCGGCCTTGGCAGCCGGTGCATTGTTGGCCGGTAGCCGCACCATGGCTGCCTTGGGCGAACCGGACGGCGTGCAACGGTTGACGATTTTGCACACCAATGATGTGCACAGCCGCATCGACCCCTTTCCGATGGACGGGGGCCGCAACCAAGGGCTGGGCGGCGTTGCTGCCCGTGCCGCATTGATAGAGCAGGTACGCAAAGAAGCCGAGCAGGTACTGTTGTTGGATGCGGGTGACATCTTTCAAGGCACGCCTTACTTTAACTTGTACAAAGGAGAACCCGAGATGAAGGCCATGGCCGCCATGGGCTATGATGCCGCTACGATGGGCAACCACGACTTTGACGCAGGCCTAGAAAATTTTGCCACCCAATTGAGGCATGGACGCTTCCCCATTCTACTGTGCAACTATGGTTTTGCCAACACGCCAATGGAAGGGAACAGCCAACCTTACCAAATATTTAAAAAAGGTAAGTTGAAAGTGGGCATTACCGGTGTGGGCATTGAGCTGAAAGGTTTGGTACCAGAGAGTTTGTATGGCAACACCGTGTACCTCGATCCGGTGCAACACCTCAACGAAACCGCTTATCAGTTAAAAAAACGGGAAGGTTGTGATATGGTGATCTGCCTGAGCCATTTGGGATACAAATACACCGAGAATAAGGTGAGTGATTTGATACTGGCCAAGGAAACCGAGCATGTTGACTTGATTATTGGTGGCCACACTCACAGTTTTTTGGATGAACCTACCCTTGTAAAGAACAAAATAGGCAGCGATGTGCTGGTAAATCAAGTGGGTTTTGCAGGGATTATTCTGGGGAGGCTAGATTTTGAATTTTCCAAACAAAAAAAGAAAAATTTACTAAAATCCCACACTGTGGTAGTTGGGAAAAAAACAATAGAATAAAAAATTTTTTTTTCAACAAATTATCTTGATATTCGCTGTCCTGCGCAACTTTTTGGGGATAACTTTAAAAAATAGTGCAGCACACCCCAGAGAAGATATTTAACTCAATATATATTAAAAAAATTGCTTAAGGTGGAGGATAAAACTTTTGATAAGGTATGGCTTAATTGTTTGGAGATTATCAAAGACATTGTAGAATGGCAACATTTTAAAACATGGTTCGAACCGATAGTACCCGTAGCACTCAAAGATAAAATACTTACCATTCAGGTACCAAGTCAGTTTTTTTATGAGTATCTTGAGGAACATTATGTTACTTTATTGGCAAAAACGTTAAAGCGGGAATTGGGCAAGGAAGCCCGGCTGGAATACCGGATCATGGTTGACAGCGGCAACAGCAAAAACAAGCCTTTAACGATGGATGTGCCAGGGCATGGTTTTAAAATGTATTCAAACAACGAAATGGATTTCCCACTCGTCATCAACAATCCCGTTAAGAACCCGTTTGTAATACCGGGTTTAAAAAAGATGCAGATTGATCCGCAGTTGAACCATGCGTATACGTTTGATTCTTTTATTGAGGGCGACTGCAATCGGGTGGCCCGCCGTGCAGGTAAAACCGTAGCCGAAAAACCCGGCCTCACTTCTTTTAACCCCTTGGTAATTTACGGTGGTGTGGGTTTGGGCAAAACGCATTTGGCGCAGGCCATTGGCAATGAGGTAAAAAGGCTCAACCAAAACAAAGTGGTACTGTATGTAAGCTCCGAAAAGTTTATCAACCAGTTTGTTGACCATGGCCGCAACAATGCCATCAACGACTTCATCCATTTTTATCAGTTGATCGACGTACTGATCATTGATGATGTACAGTTTTTCAACCGTGCCGAAAAATCGCAGGATGCCTTTTTCGCCATTTTCAACCATTTGCACCAAAGTGGCAAGCAGTTGATTTTAACTTCTGATAAATCGCCCAAGGATTTGGAAGGGGTGCAGGAAAGGTTGCTCAGCCGGTTCAGGTGGGGCTTGAGTGCCGATTTGCAGGTACCCGACTACGAAACCAAGATTGAGATACTGGAAAAGAAGATGAAGAACGATGGGTTGGACATGCCCAAGGAAGTGGTTAAGTACATTGCATATAATATTAACAGCAATATCCGGGAACTGGAAGGCGCTTTGATTTCATTGTTGGCACAATCTTCGCTTAACAAAAGGGAAATAGACTTAGAATTGGCCAAAAAAGTGTTACGGAGTTTTGTAAAATCATCAAGCAAAGAAATTACGATCGACGCCATTCAAAAGATGGTGTGTGAGTACTTTGATGTAGCTTATGACAAATTATTACAAAAAACCCGCAAACGTGAGATTGTACAGGCCCGACAAATTACCATGTTTTTGGCCAAGGCCTTTACCAAAAATTCATTAAAAACCATCGGCGAGCATTTTGGCGGCAGGGATCACACCACAGTGATACACAGTTGCCAAACAGTAAAAGATTTGATGGATACGGACAGTTTATTTAAAGAAAGCGTGATGGAGCTGCAGCAAAAAGTGCAGTTGGCCGCTATGTAACCCATATCACCCCAGCCTAAAGAAAGTGAAAATCCCCGGACGATGAAGTTCCGGGGATTTTTTTTGAATTAATGGCATTTTGATTTGGGTAATAGGTTGTGGAATTGTATTTTTGCAGCCCCTTATACGATAAGGTAGGCTGGTGAGGTGGATGAGTGGCTGAAATCAGTAGTTTGCTAAACTGCCGTACGGGTTAAACTGTACCGCGGGTTCGAATCCCGCCCTCACCGCAAACTATATTTGATACCAATGGGTATCAAAGTGTTCAAAACCGATTATCGGCGTGGCGCTTGAGGCGCCAAGATCGGAAGTTCGGGATGTAGCGTAGCCCGGTTATCGCGCCTGGTTTGGGACCAGGAGGTCGCAAGTTCGAATCTTGCCATCCCGACTCGAAGAGGCCATCCAATAGGATGGCCTCTTTTGATAAATATAATCTACCCTTTGCAATATGTTCCATACCTATATCCTCTACAGTAAATCAATACAACAATTTTACACAGGACATACCGCAGACCTGCAAAACCGTTTGCAGGAGCACAACAGCGGAGAAACCAAATCCATTGCCAAGGGCATTCCATGGATACTTGTTTGGTCGATCCTATGTGATACCAGAGGCGAAGCCATGCAATGGGAAAAGAAAATTAAAAGCAGGGGTGCCAAAGGGTTTCTGTTGGACCTCGGCATCGGGATGTAGCGTAGCCCGGTTATCCGCGTGGCGCTTCGGGCGCCAAGGTCGTCACGCCCGAAAGCTTGACCATCCCGACAAAAAAGCTGTCCCTAGGACGGCCTTTTTTGTTAAGAAAAAGTAACCAACCCTTGTCACATGTTCCATACCTACATCATCTACAGTAAATCCATAAAACAATTTTACTCGGGACAAACCGCAGACCTCCAAAATCGGTTACAGGAGCACAACAGCGGTGAAACAAAATCAATCGCTAAAGGCATTCCATGGATTCTGGTATGGTCGGTCGTAAGCGATACCAGAAGCGAAGCCATGCAGTGGGAGAAGAAAATAAAAAACTGGGGCCCCCAGGTCGTCACGCCGAAAGCGTGACCATCCCGACCTGATCTAACTGGCTACTTATTTATTTTAAAAAAAGTGGAAAATGCAGGGCATTTTGAAGTAACCTCAAATTTCCACATCAATAAACTCTACTGCTGTACCTACCTCTTTCGACCCCCTTCCGAGGAATTCCATATCGGTTCTTAAAGGTTGAGGTTTATTGAACCAGTCTTTTTCTCCAACCTCTCTGGGCGATGGTTCTTTGGAGTATTTTTTCATCAATGAATAATTGAAAATTTGAGTTTCGGGATCAAAGTTCTTGTCGGCTTTTTTAAGTGCCTGCAAATAGTTTTTGGTATTACTTACCCGTTTAGCGATTTCCGTGAGCAGTTGTGCATCTGGAATAGTATCATACTGTTTACGTTTGGTAGAAACCACACATTTGGCAGTTGCCTTCTTACCTGCCTTGGGTAAAGGGAGGATAGCATTAAATAGCTGGTTCATTTCATGGTTATCATCGCCATCCCTGTTCCAAGGTGTGGCATTAATGCTGCCGTGATGGCCCACTTTTAAAAAATCCAGCGGCTTCAACAACTTTTGTTTCCTTTTATTCCACATCACGTTCCAGCTTCCGTTCTTTTTTCCTTCTTTGAATTCATCTTCCCACTCTGCATCTCCTACAAATAGTAATCGCTTTTTCTTCCACTCAATCAATAGTACCACACTTACATTATTCTGAATACTGCTATCATCTATAGCAAAAGCGAGGCTGTTGGATAAAATACGAGATTGCAGATTTCTAAAATCCGCAGCACTGATATTTGAAGGACCTGCAGCAGATAAAGCTGTGTTTTGACTGTGACTACGTACATATGCTGATCCGCCCTGTAATCCATGCAGGCTTGCATCTAATGACTTTCCCAAATAATATCCGTCAATATCTTTTTCGGGTGCCAGTACATGAATTTTTGTACCCTCGATTTTAATTCCAAAATCATCGGAGGATTGTCCGGCATATACAAATTGCGGCTTAATGCCATTGGCTTTGGGTAGTGCTTTAGTAATAAATTCTGTTGCTTCCTCGTTTCCTACCCCATACAGCCCTACCAAGTCTGTAAGTTCAGGGCTCAAGGCTATGCCGGCACTTGCAAAGCCACGCATCTGTTCAGTGGCAAATGCATGCAAAGCCAGCGATTTTTTTGCCTGTTTGTGTGATGCGTCCATGGCCGCAGTTATCCATATATGCTTTACCTCAATGTTTTTAAAATATTTCGGGTCAAACCCCTTGATATGATCTTCGTGCCGGTGGGTAGCCACTAAAAGGTCAAGCCGTTTTTTTCCAGCTTTACTGCCATCAGGCAACATCTTTGTTTCCAGATGCTTTATAGCCCTTTCCATCACGCCACTACCCGCTGTTTCTTTGGAACCACAATCAATCAGGATATGAAAATAATCTCCTTTGTTAGGAATCCTTACATAAATGCAGTCACCGCATCCAACATTATAACTTCTTACTAAGAGCTTACTTGCCATTGTTTTCCTCCTTTATAGTGTTCGTGTTCCTCTCCATTTAAATTTAAATGGGGAGATAATTCAAATTTTAATATGCCATCTTGTTTACTAACGGTAACGGGCGGTATCAGCGGTCCGACCATCCCCTTGTTGCTTCCAAGCGCAGCCCCTACCTGACCTGACTGTATCCTTATTGCCAGATTATCCAAGAATTCGGCTAATCGTTTTTTTCCGGCGGCGTTTTCTACTTCCCAATTTTTTCCATTGCCACCGACAGAACCTGGCTTTCGAAACCACGACAAGATGTTTCCTTTATCATCAAACACAAGTGTTCCGCCACAAAGCATGGTTGTGTTTTGTCCCTCAAATTCTCCAAATTTTTTCCCGGTAAGCATAACATCTTCCCGCCAGATATATTCGAGGATAATCTGCCGGGGAAGGCGATTTGCCTGATGTGCATATTTATTGGCATCATACAAATCAGCTACTATCACATCCTGACTTGCCGGAATAAACAATTTATCCCGGTTATCATCCAAAAAGCGATAAGCGGTAGCCCTTGACCTTGAAATATCGCCAATATCATGATATACGTCCATCCTTGTTTTGTCGTACATATACCTTGGTGCCAGAAGATTTGCCTTGTCTTTATTATCCAGTATCCCCCGCTTTACAAAAACATCCACCATCATTTCAAAGTAATCATGCGGATCGGTGGGATTGGACAATGCTTCTGATCGTAGTACAGCCAACGCATAATCCTTGAATGTAACATCCACAGGCGGCAGCAGGTCAAGTGGCTGAATGGCCATACGCTGCATCCGGTCAACTGCGGACCAAAAGGCCTTACTCGGTGTGTGTTTCTGTTTGGTAATATAATGATGTGTCAATGCTTTCATAATATCAAAAATGGCCCCTGTAAGCACTTGCGAAAGCTTGTGCGGCCCATCACTATCTGTTATGTCAGACATCTTCAGTTTATTCAATGCCGTGCGCAAATAAGGATTATCCGAGGTTGCTCTTCCGAACTGTTCTGCCAAAGAAGTTAAGTGAGATGCCGCAGATATATCACCTTTTGTGTCTTTTGCTATCTTACCACGGAAATTATTGTTGCGAAGAATAATTAAAATTGCGGTGAGGTCGCCGATAAATTCGTGGAATGCGCCAGTTTGTGCCAGACTGCTTTCGTAGTAATAAGGCCGGATACCATCCAGTATTGCATGCCCAAACTCATGATTAATAATATCAGTAGAAAGGCAGGTGTACACCCTCTCATCATCTTGGTCGAAATAATAAAATTGCAGGGATTTGCTTTTACGGTCATAATAAGCGTTCTTTCCATACCCTGCATGTGGCAGCACGATCAACCGGTTACCTTCAAAACCAAAGGGCACCCGCCTACCAAGACCGCTGCCTTCTTCAAAAAATGTAAGTGCCCTTTGTAAAACAGCCCATACATTCACCTGATGAAATTGTGGCAAATCGGCTTTATTCCTGTCAAGTACCGTTTTTTTGTCCGGTGCTAGGAACACTTCTTCCTTTTCATCCCATATTGCCATTGGTATGATGGTGTCCGTATCCCCATTGTAATCAACTACAGCAAATCTCGCACTGGTAGGGCCGTCAGCAATTCCCGGTTCCCAGCTTACAAAAAAATCCTCGTCAAATCCATACTTGGGATCATTCTTACTAACATAAGGGTCTTGTAAATAAACATCAAAGGGAATCCGCAGCCCCAATTCTTCCCTAGCAGCAGTTGAAAGGTATTTTGATGCAGCATAAAGGGTAATCCTCGTATCTTTTGTAGTATTGCGTCTTGTTCCCATATTTATGCTGTTATTGCTTTATTAGTTCTGTGTAATCCAATTTCGAGCTATTCTGTTTTTTAAACTATCATTTATCACAAGCAAAAATACTTACTCCGCTTTATTGATGCTTTGGGTAGAAACAAGATAATTAATTTTAATAGGAATTACAATAAAAATGTCGCTTTTTTTTAAAGTTCTCAGCACATTCATCTACCGTTGATTGCTTAAGGTGGAATATTATTACTGGTTAGTGATACGTAGCAAGGGGTATAACAAAAGTATTTTTCACCGCATCAATAGACCTCTTTTGATTAAAGTACATAATCAACCCTTTTAGAGCCTGTTTGAAATTTATTCGATGGATTCCCTTTGCCACTTTTTGGCTACAACTGTGTTGAATTTTTCGCCTTAGGCGTTTAGACTAGGGCTGCAAAATTCGTCCCGCCTCAAGCGGGATTTCGCTCAAAAATTGACTATACCTACGGCCAAGCGGAACGCATGGGGGAAATCTCATCAATAAAATTTAAAAAGGCTCTTAGTGGAAAACCGCTCCCATTATGTGCACACTAACATTCCCGTAACATTGCCTTAACAATTCCCTAACATTTTCGTGGATAACGAGTGCACTAACCAAAACAATGGTTGCAAAGATGTTGGGTGTAAATTGTGCAGTTTTGCTTCATGATTGTAAATTGAGAAACCTGCCGCCCTGCTACTACATTTCAAACTCCCACACAGTTCTGTAGCAACCTTGCTGCTCCACACAGGTTAAAAAAGCATTGTAAAAAGCATCTGCCCCAATGGTAGCGCTGTCGCCGATTACATACAGTTTTTCTTGTGCACGGGTAATGGCCACGTTCATGCGGCGATAATCTTTTAAAAAACCAATATCCCCATCATCATTGCTGCGTACCAATGAAAGGATAACCGTTTCCTGTTCCTGCCCCTGAAAACTATCAATGGTGCTGATGCGCATCTCCTTGGGCAATCGCTCTTTAGCCGCCGCTACCTGCCCGGCATAGGGTGAAATAAAAGCAGTGCGGGTAGGATCTAAGGCTTCTGTCTGTAGTAGCTGTTGCACCAAGTTCAACTCGCCTTCATTTTGCAGACTTACGCCATCGCTCCCCTGCCCTTCGTTATAGCCAGAGCCAGCGGTATCAATAAAGGTGAGGTGTGTGCCCGCGTTGGCCAAGTGTGCGGCTGTTTGCAATAATCCCCCATAAAAATATTCGTTGGAAAAAGCGGCAATGGAAGCCCGCATGCGGTATTGGGTATCGAGCAGCCAACTGTGGGTCACTTTGCCCATACATAGTTCCAACAAGGAGCGGTTAAAGCCCAAGCGAATGGCTTCTTGACTAAGTACGGTTGGGGGCAATTGTAAATGATCGCCTGCCAGCACATACTTTTGTGCCAGCGGAAAAATACACCAAGCCAAAGGCTCAATGCATTGTCCCGCCTCATCAATCAACAAGGCATCAAAATGCTGGTGCTGCAAGGCGGCATCATACAAGCCAATGGGCGTACCCAGTATAACGTTTGCATCGGTATATAATTTTTCTTCGTTGTAGGCCTGTATCTTTTTTATTTCGGCACGTATATCTTTCACCTCCTTAAAAAGTAGGTTGCGCTGCTCCCTTTCGGCCTTGCCAAAACTGCGCTTGTATTTCAGCGCCATTTTGCGAAACTGCTCGGCCCTGATTTTCAATGCCTTTATTTCTTTTTGTTGCTGCGAATTCGCCAACTTTCCCTCGGGTGTATGTGCAAATACCGCATCATTTACCTTGCCCATATTGCCCACCCGCAGTATCCGCAGTCCCTGTTTTATCAGTCCTTGGGCAATATTATCTACTGCGGTATTGCTGGGTGCAGCTACCAAAATCTTTTCCCCTTTTTTAACCAATTGTACAATGGCTTCCACCAATGTAGTGGTTTTACCCGTTCCGGGTGGGCCATGCACCAATAGCAACTGTTCGTTCTGCACAATGGCGGCTACAGCCTGCCGTTGGCTCTCGTTCAGTTGGCTATTTATAAACTCCAGCGAGGCTTTTGTTTGTGGTATAGGGCTGGGAACGGTAGCTTCATCCTTGTGCAACTGCTCAAATAAAGCAAATAAGTCCTTGCGTTTTTCCAAATCCCGCAGCACCGTTTTCATAATCGTGGTGGTCCGTTGGTCGGGCGCCAACTTAATGCCCACACCATCATCCTCAATCCAATCCGGAAAATCGGGTGCAAAAAGCCGGAACTCGCCCACCCTACCGTCCAAATTCAGTAGTATGCCCTTGATCGGTTCTTCGCCAGCGCAAAAGCATTCAATAGCTGACCCATCTTTAAAATAACCCGTTTCTGCCGGGAACTGTAGCTTAAAAGTGATTTCAGGATAATCGGCATAGCCAAAATTCCGCCGGGTTACGGTCAAGGGGTGCAGGGCCAAGCCCTCTGCCTTTAAAGAGCGTAGGGTGTGTTGCTCATCAAGCCGAAACCGCTTTATCTGCTCTTTTTCCTCCCAGTCGATACAAGTGAGCAACTGGGCGATATGTGGATGCGTGGATGCCATAGGGTGAAAATAGGAAGGATGGGCAGAATAAAAAAATGCAATGATGCGCTGCAACTGCTTTTACTGGCAGTTTTACATACCAACCCCTTTAAAATAACATTAACCCAAATCGTTATATATTGAATGGGGTTTTGATAAATGTTAAAACATTGCCAATACTGATGGGGATCATTCTTTCTATAGTAGCGAATGGCTAAATTGCGGCCATATTTCAACATCATGAAACGCAATATTCTATTCATCAGTTGTTTGGCCATGCTGTCGTTTTCCATTTGGCAGACAGATTTTGAAAAGGCAAAAAAAATAGCAGCCGAAAAGCACCAACTCATCTTACTCAACTTTTCTGGGTCGGATTGGTGCATCCCTTGTATCAAGATGCGGAAAGAAATTTTTGATGCCCCAACATTTATGGCCATGGCCGATACTTCGCTGGTGCTGCTGAATGCTGATTTTCCCAGAAAGAAAAAAAACCAGCCCAACCCTGAACAGAAAAAACAAAATGAATACCTGGCCGAAAAGTACAACCCCGAAGGCAAGTTTCCCTATACCGTATTGTTGGATGCGAATGGCAAATTGATATACCAATGGGATGGTTTGCCCAACGAAAATGCCGCCGCATTTGCCCTAAAGGTAAAAACCATTAGTGATGCCAATAAGTAGTACCATACAAACCAAGACGGAGTATAAACGGGCGGTTAAGCTCATGGGCAACAATTTTGAAATTACGGTTGTGGCTGATGATGCGGCTTGGGCCGAAGCAAAAATTGAATTGGCCATTGCCGAGATACAACGGATTGAAAAACTGTTGACCACTTTCGACGAAAACAGCCAAACCAATCAAATCAACCAACTGGCCGGTATTGCCCCTTTTAAGGTGGATAAAGAAGTGTTTGATTTGATTGAGCGATCGTTAAGGATTTCGGCCCTTACCGATGGGGCTTTTGATATTACGTATGGCTCGGTTGATAAAACGCTTTGGAATTTCGACAGCAAAATGACGGCCTTACCCGATGCGGCAACAGCACTTTCGATGGTGCGATTGATTGATTACAAAAAGGTAAAACTGAATGCATCCGACTGTAGCGTGATGCTGGCAGAAAAAGGTATGCGCATTGGTTTTGGCGGCATTGGCAAGGGCTATGCGGCGGAAATGGCCAAGGCGCTGCTGCGAAGGGAAGGGGTTGAAAGTGGCATCGTAAATGCTTCGGGCGATTTAACGGCATGGGGGCTACAGGCGAATGGCCAACCTTGGACGATTGGGATTGCCGACCCCGATTGTGCCCGGTTGCCTTTTTCTTACATGAATATTACGGATATGGCCGTAGCTACTTCGGGCAATTACGAAAAATATATCACCATCAACGGCAAAAAATACTCCCATACCATCAACCCCAAAACGGGACTACCGGTTACGGGTATCAAAAGTGTAACCATCATTAGTCCCAATGCCGAAATAGCAGATGCGATGGCCACGCCGGTTACCATCATGGGCATTCAAGCGGGCATCAACCTTATCAACCAAATAAATCACCTCGGCTGTATTATTATAGATGACCGGAATAAAATTTATACATCTAAGAATATCAATTTATCATGACAACAAAAAGAATCAAACAAGCGGGCGTTGCCATCTTGGCAGCTTTAACCACCACCACATTGTTGCCTGCTTGCACTACGGTAAAAGCGTATCAAAAAGGCAGGTTAAACGATGGCGAAATGGTACTGGGCAACCGCAAGGTGGAAAAAAGCGAGCTGAATTTTAAATCCTACCGGGAAGGGGCTTCTGGGGCCAATTCGGGCAAAACCGGTGGCGGCTGCGGCTGCAATTGAATTTCCATTAACAAAACAATCCCATCAGTGGGATTAAAAACCGGGGTACATGAAAAGGATATTTTTATCGGCGGCCGCTATATTGGCCATCATACATAGCAGTGGGCAAACTACTTCGGATAGCACAGGCTTTAAAAGCCGTAAACTACAATTGGAAGAAATCAACTTGGTATCGAGCTATTATACCCAAGATGGCAACAACGCTTCGGTAACGGGTGGCATTGGTTCGCAAAAGTTGACAGACATAGCCAATGTGTTCGACATCAAACTTACCAAATACGACAAAAAATATCGTAAGCATAGTTTTGGTGCCGAAATCGGGATTGACCATTATACATCTGCCTCATCGGACAGGGTTGACTTAAAGGCCAATTCTTCTGCCTCACATGCCGATACCCGTATTTATCCCACACTTAGCTGGAGTGTAGAGAATGAGAAAAAAGGCACTACTTTTTCAGTAGGGCTTTCTTCTTCCACTGAATTTGATTATCAGTCCTTTGGTGCCAATATTGGGTTTGCTAAAAAGACAAAGAATAAAAATGGCGAGTTTACTGCCACCTTACATGCTTATCTGGATCAAGTAAAGTTGATAACCCCGGTTGAGCTGCGTACTACTGGCGGCGGCGGGGACGATGACGACTATGCCAGCGCTGCTAGGAACAGTTTTTCAGCAGCCCTATCCTACTCGCAAATTGTGAACGAGCGTTTGCAAGTGATGGTACTGGCAGATATTGTGCAGCAGCAAGGTTACCTAAGCCTTCCTTTTCACAGGGTATATTTTAATACGGGTAAGGTTTCTCAGGAGAACCTTCCAGATAACCGCTTAAAAATTCCTTTGGGCTTTAGGGCCAATTATTTTTTAGGGGATCGATATATCATTAAAACCTACTATCGTTTTTATAAAGACGATTGGGGGTTGACGGCCCACACCGCCGAACTGGAGCTACCCATAAAGATTACGCCGTATTTATCGGTGAGCCCTTTTTATAGATACTATACACAAACAGCTATCAAGTATTTTGCGCCTTACACGCAACATGCTTTGCAAAATCAATACTATACCAGCAACTATGACCTTTCGGCTTTCAACAGCAACTTTTTTGGTACCGGCATACGGATCATGCCGCCCAAAGGTGTTTTTGGATTGGGGCGTTTTAATATGCTGGAGCTTCGGTATGGCCATTATGGGCGTTCTAACGACTTAAACTCGGATATCATATCGCTTCATTTAAAGTTTAAATAGCTATACGGCCATTTGGTATATATATATTACAAAGGCTGCGTTTCAAATTTTCGCTTTCAACATAATCGAGTTCATAGAGTCCTCAACCTCCGCTCCGGTACGGCCTCATAAAAAAGCCGTTAAGAAAATTGAAGCTGAGGGCGCAAAAGAAAAACGGATGTTACTAAAGCTTGGCGGCGCTATTGGCCTGTAAGTCCTACTAAAGCTAGGTTATGCAATACTGATGGAGCTTGTTTTTCTTTAGCCCGAGGATTCAATTTTTAGGCTTTTTTATGCAGCCTTGAATTTTTGCTCCACTTTTGTTTCAAGACAAAAGTGGAAAAAGCCGCCACAAGAGGCAACTTCAAGTAGAGATAAGAGCGAAAATTTGAAATACACCATATTAGAAAAGCCGGGCGATGCCCGGCTTTTCTAATATTGCTTGCCTACTTATTTTAATTCCGTTTTACCCTAAAGGTACCGGTGCAGGTATGTACCGTGGTACCGGTGGAGCTATGCGTAAATGGTATATTGAAGTTGCCTTCCAAATACTGACCGGTTGGGCCAAAAGCGGTAAAAGTTACACTGGCAGTTGGCTCCCGCAGTGCCCCGTAATAAGTATTGATGCTGAGGCTGTCGGTATTGATACCAAATGTGCCCACGGTGGTACCCGGTGTTGAAAAGCTAAGACCTGCTGTTGCACCGCTCGTTTGCGTATTGCCCATTACCAAACTGCCTGTGGCGGGAAGTGAAGAGGCAAAAAAGAATGTTGCAGGGCTAACAGAACTGATAACATAATTGGTACCATCTACCGTATAATTAATGTATTGGCTGGTGGATATACCGCAGGCACTCAGTGTACCGGCATTGGCCGTGTTGGCCGTTACCGCCACATTGGCCGTAGTACTTTGCTGTAGCGTGGCATGGTCGCCTACCACAACATCTACCGATGTGATGGGGCTACATACATAAATGGTTTTGCTAAAGCTACCGTTAACGATAGGGGTGTGATAAATATTTTGTCCTGTATAAATAACGGCTGTGCCCGATTGCACAGGCGCACCGCTACAATTAATGGCAGTACCCTGCACCAAAATGGGCGGGTTGGTAGCCGCAACGGTAGCAACAATATTTACATTGGTATTGGCGGCATAAGGACCAATGTTTTGTGTATAAGCGGGGCCATTGCATAAACGATTAACGTAAACCGACAAATTCAGTACTTGATTGGCCGGTACAAAAGCAGTAGCATGACCTGTACTATCGGTGAGGCCGCCTGCATGCGACCACAAATTGGCCGAAGTAGGTTTGATATCTACATAGGTATTGGCCAAGGGCTGGTTGTTCTGGTCGGTAACGTACAGGCTGAGGTAGATACTGCTATTGGGTATATCGCAGTTCCAAAAAGAAAAATGGCTGGCCGCAAATTCGTAATAGCTGCCATTTTTGGTGGCACTGGCTTCTTTTTTCCACACGCCTCGGGCATCCAAGCTCCAAGTATCCATGGTAGCGGGGGCAGTACCTTGTAGTGAAGCAGGTATCAGCAATTTAACCGCAGCAGATTTGCCCGTGGCCAATTGCAGTGGCACACCGCCATCCGATTCCAACTCTACCGCTATCATACCCGCAGAAGCGAGGGCATACATATTGGTATTGTCTTGCCCAATAAAACTGCCCGGCACCCTGGCCGAAATATCGCTGCCCGTAGGGTCGATATAAGCGCTGAACACTTTTACATTACCGGTATATGGCGCACCTGTTGCCTTATCAACAATGCTTGCTGCGGTAAAACTGATTTGCGAACCGTTGGGCAAAGTAATATTGCCTGCTGTACCGCTGGCAAAAGAACCGGCCAATGCTTTGGGAATCAATTTAATGGCCACATAGTTGCGGCTGGGGTTGGCGCAAAAAGACCGGATGGCCTTGAAGTAGCCCGGTACATTTACTTCAACGGTGGAAATGTATTTATCCAAATTGTGGTTGGCCGTATTGAAAAACCCTTTAGCATCGGTTAAATAGCTAGTGCCTGCTACTACAACGGAAGCATTGGGCACCGGGGCATCATTTTCATCGGTTACGATGCCAGACACCGAAGCCGTTACAGGCGTGGCGGGCAAAATGGGGGTGCCAACGGTTACCGTGGGAAGCGTGCCGCCCGTTTCGGTAGAAAGCTCTTTTTGGCAAGAAAAAAGGACGGTCAGCAACACCAAGGCCGCCACAGTTAGGGATGAAATCTTTTTTTGCATTGCAATGAATTGAAGGTTAAATAAATGAGGTTGTGGATGATATTGCCACAACATCGTTTTTGTAATAGACCTCTATTAAGTATTTAATGCAGCCCAAGGGCGGTATTATTTTTTAAAAACTATAATGTTCCCCAAAAATACGGTTTTTCAGCCTCCCAATAGGTTTTACCGATGGTGGTGAACTTGCTGCTTTCACGCCTTGCGCTATCTACAAATAGCAGCCAATGCGCTAAGGAACAGCTTGGCAGCATGGTAATATTAACAGGGTACTTTGTGCCCCCAAATTAACCTTACCCAAAAAACACTATTTTTGAAGATTACCTTTCTCTTTTAATAAAAACTTAGCTTCAGCTGTTATGAAGAAAGTATGTGTGTTCTTTTTTATTTTGTTCGTAATTGCCAAAGGCTTTGCGCAGTCCGTAAATGTATTGAGCGATTCTAACAGCCTGTATCTGCGCCATAGCTTGATCTTACCCGACAGCAATTATTCCTTTGAAAGGATAGTAAACGATACCACACTGCCTTTTACCATCGGCGATAAACTAACCTATCATACTGGCGGGGTGTACTGGGTTAAAATACATATCAACAACCCATCTCAATACGCCCGGAAATATGCTTTATTTACCCTCCCGCTTTTTGACAATACCATTTATTATTACGACCAAGATGCCAAAAAATGGGTGGAAAACCGCACCGGTGCGCTTACACCCGTAAGGGCGAGGCTTTACGGAATGGCCGATTGCATTATACAGGGAGGGGCCGCTACTACCATTTATGTGCGGATGAACAACAGTCGACTGGGCAAATTCCCCGGCTTTGTGCGTACCGTTTTCCTGTTGCAAAAAGATGCCTATACACAGCAGTGGGAACAACTAAGCTGGACCATCTGCCTGGCCACGGTACTGTTGGTATTCATCTTCCTGCTGTACAATGCCGTTATTTTCTACCATACCCGCGACAGGGCCTATTTATATTACCTGCTGATACAGTTGGGCGGCATCATTTACAGCATAGCCGCCATCAAGGGGTTTTGCTACTTAATACCTTGGCAGGGTTTTACGCACTGGATTTCGCCTGCGGGTGATTTCTATTATTTCAATCTCAACACTTTTTGCAACCGCATTTCCACCCTCATTATCATTGTAGGGTACGTGCAGTTCGCCCGCAATTACCTGCAAACAAGATTGCACCTGCCCGGGCTGGATAAATGGGTGAAGTGGATTACAACTATCTGGGCAGTATTTGATTTTGTGCATACCCTGCGTAATTGTTTTGGCTCGGGCATGAATGACCGTATTGAAATTATGCTTACCAATATGGGCATTGTGGTACTGGTGCTACTGATACTGGCGATGGCCATTGTGGCCAAAAGGCGGGATGTATATGCCGCCAAGTACTTTTTATGGGCCAACCTAGGTAGCCTCGGGTTTATACTCGCCATTGCTGTGTATTATATTTTTAACAATGGCGGCATGCATAAAGTATGGTTACCGGGTGCAGCCCTTGTAATGCAGGCCCTCATGTTTGCCATGGCGCTGGTGGCCCGCCTGCGGCAAACAAAGCAGCAACTGGCCGAAAAGCAAAGCGAAGCCGAACAACTGAAAGCAGATATAGAACAACTGGAGCAGCAGCAACAGCAATTAACGGCCGAGCACAAACAGATAGAAGCCGCCATGCAGCAAGAGAAAAGCCGCAATGAGGTGCTGGAAGACAAACTGGCCGCCAATAATCGCCAACTGGCTTCGGCCACGCTGTACATTGTACAAAAAAACGAACTGCTCACACAACTTAAAACCAATATCAAAACCCTAGGTAAAAAACTGCCACACGGCAGCAAAGACCTAGACTCCATTGAAAGCAACCTGCAAAGCAACCAGTTTTTAGACAATGACTGGGAGAGATTCAAGCTGCATTTTGAGCAGGTACACCCCCGTTTTTTTGAAGAATTGAAAACCAAATACCCCGGCCTTACCCAAAACGAAACCAGGCTCTGCGCTTATTTTCACATGAACCTGGGTACCAAGGAAATTGCGGGCCTACTCAATATTGACCCAGCCAGTGTACGTAGGGCCAAAACAAGGCTGAACAAAAAAATGAACGGGGCGTTGACGGGTAATAATGAATAGTGAATAATGAATAGTGAATAATGCCATGCTTGCCCTGCTACAGCCGGTGCCAAGGCATTGTTGACCCCCAACAAGTTGGGAGACAAATTAATCAATAAAGAATAATGAATCATCCGTTAATAGATATCGGCATCAACCTCATTAACCGTCAGTTTAAAAATGATGCGGCGGCTGTTATAAAAAAAGCGGTGGCCGCCGGGGTGTACCGGATGCTATTGACCGGCACCAGTGTGAGTAACAGCGAACAATCGCATTTGCTGGCCCAACAATATCCCGGGCAACTTTTTTCCACGGCGGGCATTCACCCACACGATGCCAAACATTTTGACGGGTCAAGCATAGAAAAACTGAAGCTACTGCTGCAACAACCACATGTAGTGTCGGTAGGCGAATGTGGGTTGGATTTTGACCGTGATTTTTCGCCCCGGCCCATGCAGGAACAATGCTTTGAAGCACAGTTGCAACTGGCCATTGAAACGCAAAAACCGCTTTTTTTGCATGAGCGGGCCGCTTTCGACCGGTTTGTTGGTATTATGTGCAATTGCCTGCCTGCCCTTCCCGCAGCAGTGGTGCATTGCTTTACCGGCACCCTAGTCGAGGCCAAAACCTATTTGGATAAAGGCTTTTATCTAGGTTTTACCGGAGCCATTACCGATATCCGGCGATTTGCCCATTTGGAGGAAGTGATAAAATATGTACCGCTCGACCGGCTGATGCTAGAAACCGATGCGCCGTTTATGCTGCCGAAAAATGTGCCCCGCCCCCAACTTGTTAGGGGCCAAGAAAGAAGAAACGAACCCGCTTTTTTACCGTTTGTAGCGGAAGCGGTTGCCCATATAAAAGGAACAACGGTGGCTGCCATTGCCAATAGCACTACCCAAAATGCCAACCGCTTTTTTGGCTTGCCCTAAAACCATGCTGTTGCGTTTGCTAAAATAAAAGGTTCTTTTTTCAACCAAAAAACAAATTTATTGATTGATTTTCAGGCAGTTATACACCTGTCTATACTTTGTCTACACGCATTCTTTGGGCTTTGATCATAAAAACACTTGTTTTATCTTCTAAAAAATATTTTAACGATAAATCAATTTACATCATCCATTATTCTAATATGACCCGATCTATTAAGCCTTCGTTCCGCATAGTATTGCTCCTGATTTTATTGGCAATGGCAAGGCCCGCTGTGGCCAGAATCATTTATGTTGACCCCGCCACTGGGCAAAATACCAACGGTTTTGCCGATGGTTGGGGGCTTTCCTGGGCCAAACCCTGCAAGGATTTGATGCACGCCATCTATTGGTCGGCACAGGGCGACGAAATTTGGCTGAACGAGGGCACTTACTACCCCTGCCAGCCACAAAATGGGTTGGGAACGCCCAATGCCGACAGGAGCCTGTCTTTTTTCCCCAAGAAAAACACCAGGATCTATGGCGGCTTTTCAAAAGGGGCCGGGGCCACGGATATGGGGTCAAGAAACCCGGCGGTATATATTTCAAAACTTTCGGGTGAAATTCAGCAGGACAATAATAGCACCAACAACAGTAGGCGCATCATGTCCACCTACCTGCTGGAGGGGTTTTCGGTGCTGGATGGGGTAACCGTTACCGGTGCTTATACCGAAGAGGGCACTTCCGGTTCCGCTTACGCCAATTTTGGGGGTGGTTTGTACCTGAACAATGTGTCGCCCACCATCAATAATTGTACATTTCTCAGCAATACGGCCACTCAGGGCGGAGGCGTATTTTGCGAAAACAGCAGCCCTACCTTTAACAACTGTAAATTCCTGGGCAACTGGGTACAGTATGCACCAACTTTTATTGTTGTGTATGCCTCTCATGGAGGGGCCGTTTATAATAAATTTGGAACGCCCGTTTATAATAATTGCCTTTTTAACGATAATGTAGCAAAATGGAGCAACCAGTCAGATGTCTCAGGTACTGGGTTTGCGGTATATAATGAAAAAAGCAACGCCCAGTTTACCAACTGCGAGTTCACCAATAACTTTTCCATCGGGTATAGCTTTGTGCGGCGGCCTGCTGCCGTTATGAATGTGGGCGGGGCACCAGCTTATATAAGCTGTTTGTTCCAGGGAAACGGGGGCAGGGGCATGAGCAGTGTTGAAGGCTGCGAAGATTTGATAAGGGCCTGTGCCTTTATCGGCAATAGCGGTGGCCTACAGATAGATCAGTCGGGCACCCGGATTTACAATTGCCAGTTTTCTGGCAACGGGTTGCCGAAGGATGGCGTGGGCGGTGCTATTTCCATCAGCGATACCAAAGAAAGGCAGCCGATGGTTTCCAACTGCCTCATCAATAACAATGTGGCCGAAAGGGGCGCTGGCATTTATGCCTACTATACTTCTGCTAAAATAAACAACTGTACCATTACCGGCAACCAGGCCGGACCCCAAGGTGGAGGTGGCGTGTATAATATCGGCCGTGGCTATAAACTGGCACTGCCACCCGGCAACAATATTTTCCCCAGCAGCATGGTGAGTAATCCCCTGGAGTATTTTAATTGTATTGTGTATGGCAATAATGGCGGCAATAACACGCCATTCGACAGCCTGACCAAAAATTTCTTTACAGATGTAACCCCGGTATTTGTGTATTCCTATCCCTTCGGCACTACCATCGAAACCAGAGACTTCAGGCCGCAAGTACACAATTCCATTATCGGAACCACGAACAATGTCGAGTTTACCACCAAGATGGCGTTTGATAAAGGAGGGAATTACCTGAATGCCAATCCTAAGTTTGTTGCACCGGCTAGCGGTAATTATACACTTACCATTTGCTCTCCAGCCATCAACACCGGCAACAATGCTTTTATCCCGGCTAATTCGCCCACTTATTCGCTTGACCTGAATAACCAAGGAAGGTTTTACGAAGGCATTACAGATATTGGCTGTTATGAGTTACAGCAACCCTTCGGCGGTACCATCACCAATACCACACAATACATTTGCCAGGGGCAAACGGCTACCATATTCGGCCAACCCCAAACCGTAGGGGGCGTTTATACCAATTCCACGCCCCTGCCCAATGGGTGTACCGCTACCACACAAATAACATTGGTGGTAAGGCCATTGCCCAAGGGTGTGGTAACACTGTCGGATAACTGCTTTAATACCGGCACCATCAATATCAAACCCACGGTGGGCACGGCACCTTTCAGTATCAAACTGAACAACGTAACAAGCAATAATATTGCTGCAGACAGCAGTGCCATTTTTCCTGGCCTTACCGCCGGTACTTATAAATATTATATAACCGATGCCAATGGCTGTAGCGACAGTGCCCATGCGGTACTCACCACCAATGCCTTTCCTTCATCTATTATATATGTAGATTCGGCGGCAGTTGGTTCCAATACAGGTACCAATTGGGCCAATGCCTTTACCAGCCTGCAATCGGCATTGAGCAGGGCAAATTGCGCAGGTATTACACAAATATGGGTGGCAAAAGGCACGTATTACCCCAGCACTAATGTAGCCGGTGTAGCGGTAAGTAACACATCGGCCTGTTTTCGTATGCTGAACGGTATTGCCATCTATGGCGGCTTTGACCGTGCCACTGGTGATACCACACTGGCCACCAGGAACTGGAAAAAAAATCCGGTTGTCCTTTCCGGTGATATTCAGCAGGATGGTGTTATTGCCAATAATGTATATAATGTAGTAAACAATTTTGGCAACGGCTTGAACAATACAGCAGTGCTGGATGGGTTTACCATTACCGGTGCCTATAATACCTTCGATTTTGGCAGCGGGGTAACCTATGGCGGCGGTATGACCAATAATGGCTCATCGCCCACCATCAGAAACTGTACATTTGAAAACAACCGGGTAAATGGCGCCACACAGTCCTTTGGCGGTGCGATATACAATTATAATTGTGCGCCGGTGATCAGCAATTGCAGGTTTATATTCAATACTGTGTCTGCATCTTTTTACGCACTTGGCGGGGCAATCTATAACGATCTAAGTTCACCTGCCATTTCGTATTGCGAATTTTCCGCCAACCAAGCGCTCAATGCCACTAACGCTTATGGTGCAGGCATTGCCAATGCATCAGGTGCACCCATTTCTATTTCCAATTGTTTATTTACTTCCAATAATGGGGGTGCGATTGCTTCATACAATAACAATATGATTTTAAAAAATTCAACCATCTACTCCAATACCGCACCTGTTGGAATGGGTGGTGGGTTGTTTAACTACGGCGGCGGCAACCCTACAGTTAGCAATTGCATCATTGTTGGCAACAGCAATGGAAATATCACCAATGAAAGCGGAACAATCACCATCAATCATTCTGATATTGCCACAAGCGGTGGAAGTGGCGCAGGCTGGAACTCGGCATTGGGGGTGGATGCTGGCGGCAATATTGATGTAAATCCCCAGTTTACAGCCGATTTGCATTTGTCGCCCTGCTCACCTGCAAAAGATGCGGGCAGCAATGTGGGCGTATCGGGACTTGATCTGGATAATAATCCCAGAATTGTAGGCGCTACTGTTGATATGGGTTGCTATGAATATCAAACCTCGCTTACCATTTATGGCAGTATTGTATATGTTGATGTTAATGCCACTGGTTTGAAAAACGGCACTTCCTGGGCCAATGCCTTTACCGATCTGTCGGATGCGCTGAAGTTAACGGTTTGTACGGGCGTGAATACGATTTATGTTTCCAAAGGAACTTACTATACATCGGTGAGTGCCGCCTATGGCTTACCGACCGATTACCAGGAACCTACTTTTGCGGTAAGAAATGGCGTAAGCATACTGGGCGGGTTTTCCGTGGCAGATGGTGTTACTACATTGGCCGCCAGAAATTATACCTTATATAAAACCATGCTTTCAGGCGATGTAAACAGAGATGGTATTTTGGAAAACAACTGCAGGGCCGTAGTAACCATTACGGGCAATGCTTCGGTTGTAGATGGGTTTACTATACAGGATGGCTTTAACAATACCACAGGCAATGGTGCCGGTATGTATATTGTTGGTTTCTCTCCTACCATCAACAACTGTATGTTTACTAATAATACCATTAATATGCCAACAGGGCAGGGAGCAGGGGTGTATGTAAATGGAGGCAGCCCTGTGTTTAACAATTGTAAGTTTTACGCTAACAAAATTACCAGCAGTACATCGGGTTTTGGTGCCGGTGCCTATAATGTAAGTGCGGGCAGCATTTTTAACGATTGTGCATTTAAAGCCAATAACATTGCCGCTTCGGGCAATGCGTTTGGGGCAGGTATGTGCAATTTCAGCAACGGTACCATCAGTGTAAACCGGTGCAAATTTGAAACCAATACATTAAGTGCTGCAAATCCGGCGGGTGGAGGTATCTATACAACGGTTTCATCACCCATGGTTGTTGACAATTGTTTGTTCAACAGCAATATTGGCGGTGCACTGTGTACTGATAACAGCGGTCTGGTGCTCACCAATACAACGATTGTAAATAATATTACCAACCAGGCGGAATTTTCAGGAGGTTACTTATGTATTAACAGCAACCCAACAATTACCAACTGCATTTTTTACAATAACAACAACGGTAATATTATCAATTATGCTTCCACGCCGTTGATTAAAAACTCGTTGATACAGGGAAGTGGTGGCAGCAGCGCATGGAATGTAGCCATTGGCACCGATGGCGGCGGCAACAAAGACCAAAGCCCTTTGTTTACAAGCGATTTCCATTTAAACATCTGTTCGCCTGCTGTGGATGCAGGCAGTAACACTGGGGTAACTGCGCTGGACCTAGATAAAAACCCAAGGATCAGTAATGCGGTGGTTGATATGGGCTGTTACGAAACTAATTACAACACGGCTGTTTATGGCAACCGGATTTATGTGGACAGTGCAGCTGCCGGCAGCAATGATGGCACCAGTTGGGCCAATGCTTTTAAAGATATGCAAACGGCCCTCAGCTTGGCCAAATGCCTGCCCATTACTGAAATATATGTATCAAAGGGAACCTATTTCCCCAGTGCGTCAACAGCGGGCGATATCAACAACAACCAGTTTTCTTGTTTTGTCATGAAAAATAACTTGTCCATTGTAGGCGGGTTTTCAACTGCCAATGGCATTACAACACTCACGGCAAGAAATCCCAAATTATATCCGGCTGTTTTATCGGCAGAAATTCAAAAAGACGGAGAGCCATTAAACAATGCGTACAACATCATCAACAACTATAATATTAACTTAGATACCACAGCGGTACTGGATGGCTTTACCCTTAGCGGCGTTTACAATACCTTCAACTGGGGCGGAGGTATAACCAATGCCGGTGCGGTGATCAATGTGAATGCATCGCCTAAATTTGTAAACTGTGTATTTGCCGATAATAAAATTGCGGCCATTGCAGAAGGCTATGGGGCTGCCATGTACAATGTGAATGCAGCACCGGTTATTAGGAATTGCAGCTTTGTACGAAATGGTATTACCGCAAGTACAAAAGCTTATGGTGGGGCCATCTATAACAGCAATAGTAATCCGGTTATTGCTAATTGTATCTTTGATAATAACACGTTAACGGGCCCTTTTCTTTCTACTGGCAGTGCTGTTTATGCTTTGGGCGGAACACCGGCAGCGATCAGCAACAGCCTGTTTACCAACAATAATGCATCTGCCATTTGCCTGGATGGCAACAATGCCAACATTACCAATACCACCGTTACTACTACCGGCACAATAGTGGCTTTATACAATGTTGCGGCAACGCCCGTTATCAGCAACAGTATCTTCTACGGAACTACCGGCATGGCCATCTCAAATACATCAACAACGCCTTTAATCAGGCATTCCATTATACAGGGCAGCGGGGGCAGCGCCGCTTGGAACAGTGCTTTTGGCACCGATGGCGGCAATAACAAAGATGCCGATCCTATGTTTACCGGCGATTATCACCTTACACCCTGTGTTTCCCCTGCCATCAATGCCGGCAATAATGCTTATGCTACCGGTGTTTTGGATTTAGACAATAAACCAAGGATACGGAGCAGCAGCGTGGATATGGGCTGCTACGAATCTGCCTATACCAATGCGGCTTATGGCCCAACCATTTATGTAAATGCAACGGCAACGGGCCATGCAGACGGTACCGATTGGGCCAATGCCTTTACCGATTTGCAGGATGCGCTGACCTTGGCCAAGAACAGTTGTGGCGCAGGTGTTACCGCCATCTATGTTTCCAAAGGCACGTATTATCCCACCATGGCTACCAATGGTGTCATAGCCAACAACCCGTTTGCCTGTTTTCAAATGAAGAACAACCTTTCCATCATAGGTGGTTTTTCTGTGGCGGATGGCGTAACCAGTTTGGCGGCACGCAATGCAGCTTTATACCTAACTATTTTATCGGGAGATATGCAGCAGGATAATAATCCGGGCAATAATATATATAACGTCATCAACAACTTTAATACCAACCTAGATACCACGGCGGTGCTGGATGGGTTTACGGTAACCGGTGCAATGAACAATATTACCGGTATTGGCGGTGCAGTGATCAATGCCAATGCATCGCCTAAATTCCTCAACTGTATTTTCTCCGACAATTTTGTAGGTGGTACCACCACGGCCAGGGGCGCAGGCATGCACAACAACAATGGTTCGCCCATAATCAGAAACTGTACGTTTATGAACAATACGGCCAATGGCATCAACAATGCTTTTGGCGCAGGATTGAGCAATGACAATGCAACCCCGAAAATTGAATCCTGTATATTTAAAAACAATGCGGTAAATGCGCCCAACCCGGCTGGTGGCGGTATGTACAGCAATGGCGGAGGTGGCCATATTGCCAACAGTTTATTTACGGGCAATTCCGGTACCGCCATTTGTGCAGATGGCAGCGTGTTCACCTTGTACAACAACACTATTACCAACAATACCGGCACACCTACCTTGGGCCGTGCAGGAGGCTTGTTGCTCATCAGTAGCAATTTCAATATACTCAACTCGGTTGTATATGGCAATCCCGATGGCAGCATCACCAACCAAAGCTCCACACCCACCTTCTATTATTGCGATGCGGAAGGCAGCGGTGCGCCCGGCAACTGGAACAACGCTTTCGGCATCAACGGTGGTGGCAATACGGATGTAAATCCCTTACTCACGACCGACTTTCGCCTGCAGCCCTGTTCGCCCTTAATCAATAGAGGTGATGCGGGCACCGCTTTCGGGTCAACCGACCTTGACAATACGGCAAGGATAAAAAAAGCAGCGCTCGACCCAGGCTGTTATGAATCCGATTATTTGAATACCGCCAGTGGTTATACTTCCATCCTTTATGTAGATGCCGGGGCAACAGGTGTAAAGAACGGCAGCAGTTGGGCCAACGCCTTTGCCGATATGCAACAGGCTTTGGACCTGGCCAAATACAGTTGTGTGCCCATTACCGCCATCCATGTTTCCAAAGGCACGTATTATCCCACCACGGCTGCCAATGGTGTCATAGCCAACAACCAGTTTGCCTGCTTTCAAATGAAGAACAACCTTTCCATCATAGGCGGTTTTTCTGTGGCGGATGGCGTAACCAGTTTGGCGGCACGCAATGCAGCTTTATACCCAGCTATTTTATCGGGAGATATTCAGCAGGATAATATTCCCGGCAATAATGTATATAATGTCATCAACAACTTTAATACCAACCTGGATACCACGGCGGTGCTGGATGGGTTTACGGTAACCGGTGCAATGAACAATATTACCGGTATTGGCGGTGCAGTGATCAATGCCAATTCATCACCCAAATTCCTCAATTGTATTTTCACCGACAATTTTGTAGGTGGTACCACCACGGCAAGGGGTGCAGGCATGCACAACAACAATGGTGCACCCATTATCAGAAACTGTACGTTTATGAACAATACGGCCAATGGCATCAACAATGCTTTTGGTGCAGGATTGAGCAACGACAATGCGACCCCGAAAATTGAATCCTGTATTTTCAAAAACAATATGGTAAATGCGCCCAACCCGGCAGGTGGCGGCATGTACAGCAATGGCGGAGGTGGTAGCATATCCAACAGTTTGTTCACCGGCAATTCCGGCACCGCCATTTGTGCAGATGGCAGCGTGTTCACCTTGTACAACAACACTATTACCAGCAATACCGGCACACCTGCCTTGGGCCGTGCAGGGGGCTTGTTGCTCTTTTCCAGCAATTTCAATATACTCAACTCGGTTGTGTATGGCAACACAAATGGCAGCATCACCAACATCAGCACCACGCCCACATTCTTTTATTGCGATGTAGAGGGCAGCGGCGCACCGGTCGATTGGAACAATGCTTTCGGCATCAATGGCGGTGGCAACAAAGATGTAAACCCCTTGTTTACGGTTGATTACCAACTGGCCAACTGCTCGCCTTTACTGGATGCGGGCGACAATGCCTCCCTATTTGGTGCGCTGGACATTGCCAACAAACCCAGGATTGCCAACGGCACAGTTGACATGGGCTGTTACGAACGCCAAACGGGCGCCTGCACGCTATGCCCCGGCGAAGCCACTTATTTTGCTGCGGGCCTCAGTGGTAGCAGTTATCAGTGGCAGGTAAACACGGGCTCGGGCTATAGCAATATTGGCAATGGCGGTATATATAGCGGGGCCAACAGCCCTACCCTAGCCATTACGGGGGCCGCCACCAATATGCGGGGCACCAAATACCGCTGTGTGGTAAATGGCGGCAGCACAGGCCCAGAGCAGGTGCTGAAGTATGCAGTGCGCTGGAATGGATCGGCCAGTACAGCATGGAACAACCCCGCCAACTGGGATTGCGGTGTGCTGCCAGATGCGTTTACCGATGTAGTGGTACCCGTGGTGAGCAATTACCCGCTGGTAAACAGCCATGCCACCTGCTTTAGTTTGCTATTGCAGCCGGGCAGTACGGTTACGGTAGCGTCTGGCATTGCCTTGTTAATTACTGGTAAATAGATTGGGTAACAATCGTTTTAGAAATACCCTTGTATAGCTACTAGGTCAATTTATTTATTGACAGTCAATTAGTTGCAAAGTTGTCCATACTTTGTCTATGCCTGTTTTTTGTGCAATCGTATCAAATGCGATTGTTTTACATCATTCAAAATAGTTAAATGAAAAAAAATATCCTTTTCTTAAGTTTGTTGTTTGCAGCCAGCCTTCAATTAAATGCTCAAACAATCCGATATGTAAGCCCAACGGATGCTGGACTTGCTGATGGCAGTTCCTGGAGCAATGCTTCCTCAAATTTGCAAAATATTATCAATATGTCAAATGCTGGTGATATGATTTGGGTAAAAGCAGGCGTTTATAAGCCAGGACTCAATGATAGAACTATTACTTTTGTAATGATATACGGTGTTGCCATTTACGGTGGTTTTGCAGGTACCGAAACTTTATTGAGCCAACGAAACTTTACAACCAACGTCACCATATTAAGTGGAAATGTTGGGGCGGCAAACGATAGTACCGATAATAGTTATCATGTAATTGAAAATTACGACAACTATTTGGATAGTACGGCTATATTAGATGGCTTCACCATTTCGGGAGGCTATGCCGATTCTACACTAAAACGATTTAGCGCCGGTGCCGGCATGTATAATTATAAAGCGTCCCCTACTATAAGGAATATAATATTTCGAAACAATGCAACAGATGGCTATTCAATGGGCGCAGGTGTGTATAACGATAATTGCTCGCCGGTTTTTAGCAATATCGAGTTTATTAATAACATAGCTAATAATGGCTATGGGGGCGGTATGGTAAACGATAACTTTGCTTCCCCTAAATTGAATAATGTAACCTTTACCAATAACAAAGCCAATGCAGGTTATGGAGGGGCAATCCTTAACAGCACATATTCTTCACCCCGTCTTAATAAAGTAAATTTTTACAACAACAGTGCCCGTGGGGGAGGTGCAATACATAACAGGCTTTATTCAAAACCAGTGATTGTAAATTGCTTTTTTAGTAATAACGATTCTTACGCTAATAGTGGCGGTGCCATAGCTAATGAAACAATGCAAAATAGCGTTACAATCATAAACAGCCTATTTTATAACAATACCACAGTGGACAAAGGCGGGGCTATTTATAATGGCCTGCAAGACACTACTACCTTAATAAATTGTACATTTTGGGGCAATAGTGCTGCAACAGAAGGTGGCGGGGTGTACACAGAAGCAACAGCTAAAACAAAAACGATCAATAGTGTATTTTGGAACAATACTGGCGGGGATTTTGTTGACGAAGCAGGAGCGATAGATTCAGTAAGCTATTCTATTACACAAGATGGTATTGTTGGTATAGGGAATAGCGATGTGGACCCGCTTTTTGTTAACGCAAACAACCCTACTGGTGCCGATGGTATCATTGGCACTGCCGATGATGGCTTACGGTTACAAAATTGCAGCCAAGGCATTAATACAGCCAATGATAGTGCCATCAATGCAAATAATATTACCACAGATATTGCCGGGGCGTCTAGAATTTTTACCACGGCAGTAGATATGGGAGCATACGAATATCAAAGCAACACATCAGCCATTGCACCATCTTATGAAGTAGATTCAAAATTTGTTTTTGGCACAGTTGATTTTGCAAACCCATGCCCCATACTAAAATTAGAGCCAAGCGGTGTGCAACCGATTTTTGAAAATACTACCCAAGCCAAAGTTTGGATAGAACCAACACAACCTGCGCAATTTGTAAAAAGGCATTACGAAATAACGCCATCCAACAACCCTAGTACTGTTACAGCTACAATAACACTTTATTTTACCCAGCAAGAATTTACTGATTTCAATGCAGTGAATAGTGTTAAGCTGCCAATAAATGCCGCTGACGTGGCCAATAACAAAGCCAATTTATTCATAGAAAAAAGAAGTGGGAGCAGTAATGATGGAACAGGTTTGCCCGGCACTTATACAAATACCATCAGTACCATCAACCCCGCTGATAGTAATATCATTTGGAATGCAGCATTTAACCGTTGGGAAGTAACATTTGATGTAGCTGGGTTTAGCGGCTTTTTTGTAAAAACACAAATATTTACAATACCGCTTACTTTAGTAAACTTTACGGCACAAAAAGAAAATCAAACTGCCTTGTTGCAATGGCAAACGGCGCAAGAATTAAATACCAATCATTTTGAAATAGAAAGAAGTGCAGATGCATTAAATTTTAAAAAAATAGGAACCCTGCCTGCAAAAGGCAACACAGCCGGTTATGCAAATTATAACTTTACAGATGCTAATCCGATTGATGGAAGTAATTATTACCGGTTAAAAATGGCAGACAAAAATGGGGAGTTTACATATTCTCCCATACGGCTGCTGAAATTTGAAGCAGCAAATAATTTTACCATTTACCCCAACCCAACAAGCAAAACCTTAAGTGTACAGCTTAATAAATTACAATCAGCAGGCAACGAAACATTGCAAATAACCAATAGCATTGGCCAAGTTATGTTGCAACAAAAAATCGCCGGAAACACTACAATAAATGTAGAAAACTTTGCAAGGGGTATTTACTATATACGCCTTGGAAGCCATAGTAAAGGGGTACGTTTTATAAAAGAATAACGGGGATATACATAAGTGCTGCTTTTTTGGAACTGTCATTTTAGTAAAAATGAATGGCAGCTAAATTATTGCAGACAAACGGTTATTTTTATATTTAAATAAACATATTTGATATGAATATTAAACCTCTCCTTTCATTACTGATTACCTTTTCATGTGTCAACTTTGCCGAGGCCCAAAACGTAGGCATTGGCACTACCACACCCCATGCCAGCGCTGCATTGGAAATAACCGGTACCGATAAAGGTGTATTGATTCCACGCATCAGTTTCGCCAACCGACCTGCCACACCGGCCACTGGCCTTTTGATTTATCAAACGGATATTGATTCCGGCTTCTATTACTACAATGGAACCGCTTGGAAATACCTGCCGCAGGAACTGTTGAGCGGCACTGGCAATGGCGGCCAGGTAAGCTATTGGACGGGCACTAGCCAACTTGCCGGTTCGCAACAACTTTTTTGGGATGCCGCCGCAGCCAAGCTGCGCATCGGCCCGGATACCAATGGCGTTAACAAATTAAATGTAGCGGGTACTGCCGGCGTAAAAATTTCTTCCACCAATACCGGCACCGGTTATGTAGATTGGATTGCCTTAAATGTGGGCAGTGCCGATTCCAGCAAAGACAGGCTGGTAGCCGGTTTGCTCAATGGTGTGCCTGCCATCGGCGCACACAACAGTGCGTTAAGTGCTTGGAAACCTTTTGCCATTAGTCCACTGGGCGGTTTGGCTATTGGCGGTACCATTGTAGATACCAGTGCTGTGGTGGACATCCGCAGCGAAGGAAACGACCGGGGTGTATTGTTGCCAAGGCTTACCAAACTGCAACGGGAAGCCATTTATAACCCGGCGCAGGGATTGATCACTTATCAAACCGATCTTGATTCGGGCTTTTACTTTTATAAAGGAACGGGCTGGAAGCATTTATCCTTAGACATTACCGGAGACACCGGCCGGACAGGAAGCGTAACATTCTGGACGGGCAGCAACAAAATAGGCAGTACCGATAAATTGTATTGGAATGCCAACAGCAAACAATTGGGCATTGGTACACAAACCACCACGGCGCCGTTAACATTGAGCTCCAATAATATCGGCTCTGGCTCATTGGATTGGATTGCCGCCAGTGTGGGCGGGCAAGCGGGCGACAGGGTGGTGATGGGCTTGTACAACGGGCAGGCCACCATTGGTGCCCATAACAACGCATTGAACGCCTGGTCCAAGTTGGTTATCAACCCGGTGGGCGGTGTTAATTTTAGTGGACTTATTGGCGCTGGAAACCGCCTGCTGGCCATAGCGCCTAATGGCGACCTAGGTGTGGCGCCTATCAGCCCCGGCTTTATCCCCGGCATCAACAATACCGGCAATGTGGTCAATTCCCTTATCCGAAGTGATGCAACGGGCGTATATATCAATACCACGCCTTCGCCACTGTTTACGCTAGCGGTAGAAAGAAGGCAGTTGATTGCAGATGGTGATGGACAGCATGTGATCTATGCTTTTAGAAACAGGGACGTTCAGAATGATGGTAGTAACTATGGCTACCAAACTTCAAACAACGGTGTCGCGGCCCTTAATTTTTGGGGAGATGTGTATAGTTTTGGAACGGCAGGTTTTAGCTATAACGATTTTACCAGAACAGGTGGCAGTTTAGGTGCCTATACCACTGGCGCATACTGGGGCAGTTGTGGCTACAGAAGCAGTGCTTCGATAACCTATGGTGTGTATGCAACTTCAACACTTGGCGTAGGTGCAGGACGTTTTAGCAGCACCGAACCCGCCAAGGGGATAGGCGGCGGTTTTACCGGTGATTTAATGGGCGCTTGGTTCAGGGGCGATGTAATGGGAACCATCAGCCAAGGTAATTTATTTGCAACCTACAATGTAGGCAATGCCATTACCGATGGCAACAATATAGAACTGGTAACTACGGCCAATGGCGAAAAAATACCCACTTACAGCGTCAGCAGTGCCAGTGCCGCAAAAATATATACCGATGGTACCGGGCAATTAACCAACGGCAAAGCCAGGGTAAATTTTGATGCTGCATTTTTAGCAACTTTGGCTAAAGATGCACACCCAACCATTACCATTTCTCCGGTGGGCGGCTGGGCCAATTTATATATAGCCAAAATAGATGCCACGGGTTTTGATGTGTTGGAAGCCAATAACGGCAGCACTACTATTGCCTTTAACTTTATAGCAGTAGGCAAGAAATCAGACCTGAATACATTACCTGTTTCAGAAGAAGTACTGAATAAAAATTTCGCTAAAAACCTGCCTGAGGTATTGTTTAACGAAGGTAATACCAGCGTCAGCGGCAAACCCATGTGGTGGGATGGCACTAAGTTTCAGTACACCGCACCACCATTAACCGAAGCCGAAAAAGAAGTACAGCGTAAAAAGAAGGAAATGATGGCGGAAAAGGCTGCAAAGGAAAAAGCGGCCGGTAACTAGCAAAACGGGGAAAACTCAAAATATGCTTATTGAGAATCAGCAGGTTTCAACGACATGGCTCAGTGCTGTAAGCGGAAGCCACAACTAATTCATTATTGATAATCAATCACTTGCAAGCCTGTCCATACTTTGTCCATACCCATTTTTAGGAAATAGGGGGTAACCGGGTATAATTTTGAATGGATTAAAAAATCAGCAGTCCTGTCTGCCGACAGGCAGGTATCGACCATTAAACCTTTCCTTTATTTAACCAAACCATTCAGTATGTACAAAAAAGCAATCAGCAGCCTCACAGCCCTTTTGGTAACACTGACTATATTTTCGCAGGAAGCCTTGGTCATCCACCACGATGATATGCCTCCGCCCAAGGGCGATATAACCGTAAGGATGTACCAAAACAGCCGGGGCATGCGTTCCACCGCCAAGGGCGATTTTGGCAACAAAGATTTCTCCCTGCTGGGCGAGGGCGAAGAAGTGGGCATGAATTATTATACGGAAGACGATCCCTTTTTTACGGAAGCCAATTTGACCGTAGCCCGTAAAACCGAGAAAAAATTCGTACCCGGCTTTGTGTATTTGTATTCCTCGGTAATGGCCTTCCCCGGCGATGGTATTTATGAAGCCGGTATCAAAGTGCCGCAGCAATCTTACCCGCTCACTTCCTTTACCGGCAATGCGGCCGATCATTTGGACATTGCTGAACAACATTATATATTGGATGAGCCAAAAAAAATCATTGAGTTCCCCATGCAGGAAGGCAGCAACTGGAGTTCCGAAAGCAGGCGCAGCACTGATTTTACTTTAACAGTGGCAGCTTATGGCTTACAGGATGTACCGGCGCAGCATGTATGGACGGTCTATCGGGAAGAGCGCATTGTGGGCCATGGTAAAATAAGGCTGTACAACCCTGATGGGCCCAGCCGCTATTATGAAGTACTGAAAAGCGAAATCACCGAATACGCCATCGACAGTTTTTACCTCGGCGGCCAGCCTGCCCCCGCAGCCTTACTGAAAGCCTTTGGTGCCGTACAGGGCCAAAAAATCACCATCGACAACCGGGTTAATTTTTACCGCAAGGGCAGTTGCAACTTTTTATTTTCTTTATACATGGGCGCCAATAACCTAGATGGCGAAGTGTTGCGGATACATGCAGATATGGATGTGGAACTGCCCAGTAAGGAGGAGGAGAAAGAGGAACAAAGCACCAATGAGCAGCTACGGGGTATCAACCCTACCCGCAACCGGCAATAGCACCTGCCACGGTTTGCTTGCATAGCGAACGGCGGCGATTTTACATGCAACTTTATTATTAACATTAAATATAACAGTATGGACACACAAAGCAATGAACCTTTTATTAAACAAATCCAGGCTTTTCTAGACAGGCATTATGCCAACCTGCCCGACAAAGAAACCTGGTACGGCTATACGGAAAACAGCTTTGGCCCGCACCCCACCTGGCTGATGGATACACCGCATGGCCATTGGGGAGGCGAGGCCACTACCCAACTGCCCACCGACCACAGCGACAGGCTGCTCACCGCCATAACCGACCTTATTGCCGGTGCAGAAAAATTTGTTGACATCGCCTTGCTCGGCATGCCATCGGGTAGGTTCTTGGAGGCCATCATAGCAGGCATCAACAAATTAAAGGGCAAAGCCATTACCATGCGCATATTGGGTGGCCACCCTTACGGCTCGGGCGGTGTGCTGGACACAGAAGGTGTAGTGCGTAAGATCAGTACCGGATGCCCCGGCAACAAACTCAGGTTATTTGCAGCGGCGCAATGCGATATGATAGGCATATATCCCGGAAGCTGGAACCATGGTAAGTATGTGGCGGTTGACGGAAAGAAAATCCTGTTTGGTGGCCATAACTACATCAAGGGCACTTATGTACATGGCCCGGCGATGGATGAAAATGATTTTAACCCCATTTTCGATATTTCCATCATCATGGAAGGCCCGCTGGCAGGCAAGGCGCATCTTTTTTCAAACGCTTTATTCAAATTTGTTCATAAGTGGAATTATTTTGGCGGAAGGATCGCCACCTATATCCATTCGCTGATTGACAATGTGGTAGAACATAAAAACGCCGATATGTACGAGCTGGGGGATGTGCCACAGGGAACCACCTCGCCAGGGCCGCACAAAATTCCTGTATTGCACGTAGCCCAACCCGGTACCGGCTTGTTGAATGACAGCAAACATCCCAACCCCAGCGCATCGGCTTTGCTGTATGCCCTACGGAACGCTAAAAAAACTTTGTGTATCGCACAGCAGGACATTGCCGGTGCCGGTTTTAACTGGGATGCCGAAGGGGAGTACCGGGATAAAGATGTAGTTGGCAATATCCCCTTTGTATCCATTTTTGATCCCTATCCCAAACTTGAAACAAGGATGCGCTACTTTGATGTAAATAAGTTGAATGCATTGATAGAGAACCTGGTGAACAACAAGGAACTTAAGGTACGCATCGTACTTTCCAATAACGGGGCTACCGCCTTAAACAAAGACGAACATTACCACCATGATGCCTCTCCGGCCGCCGTCTATCGGGCAATCGGCTGGTTTTTGGTAAAGCGCTTTGGCATGAAGGTGGAAGACGCCGCCAAAATCATCCAAAACCAGATAGCCATTAAAACCATGGGCTTCAGGAACTACGACGAATGGAAAGCTGGTGCTAAAAGAAAGATTGGCAACCATGCCAAATACTGGTCGGTTGATGATGAAGTATGTTATATCGGCAGCCACAATATGTATCCTTCAACAAGATATATCACGTCGGAAGTAAGAACGGCGCACCTGCAGGAATGGGGGGGCATCATCGGTAACAAAGACGTGGTGGCAGGTATCCGCGGCGATTATTTTGAACATATATTCAATTCAGGTATAGCATTCCCATTTAGTCCGGCTTACCTCAACAACCTGAAGGATCCTACCAGGTGGCCCTAATCTTTCAGGGTAAACAGGTTTGCAAAGCATTGCTTGGTTTTTTAGTAACGGGAACAAGCTGGTCCGCAAGGGCTGGCTTTTTTCACGCCCCATCAAATATCAATTGTTGCAAATATGGATAATGCTAATGGGGCTAGCTGAAAATGATTTACCAATAGCATCCTTTTTAAATAGCAATTACCTGTTGCCAATAATAGCACAAGGGCTGCTCATGCTTGAGGCAGCCCTTGTGGTTTCAAAAACTCCGATCAATTTCATTTGCTGGTGAAAAACTTTATCGGATTGCTGGCTTGGGATAGTAGATTTCAAAGCGGCTTGCTTTAATTTCGTTGGATAAGTTGCAAGTTCCTATATATGGCATAAAGGGGTATTATTTTTCGGTAACGCTACAAAAAAACCCGTTAGATGTTGCATTTTATTCGGTAAGCCAATAAGGTTCGGGTTTACATTACAAAAATGTATATCTACAAATTAAATCTTATTGCGTTAATGTTTTATGGAGGCAGTATTGTGTCGCCCAGCCTGTGTGATAACTCCCTGCTCGGCCGTCAACTGTCAACCCTTCTCGGCCCAGTTCGCTGCCCACATTCATCATTCGTCGTTCAACGTTCGTCATTCCCAGCTTGCCTTCCCGTCAACTGTCCACGTCTGCTCCGTGGTGTCGGCCAAGCCTCCACATCTGTCAACCTGCCTTTGCCGGCAGGCAGGCCGTCAACTCCTTCGGTCAACGGCCAACGGTCCCACGCCTGTTGCCCGCCTGAATGGCAAAGTCGGGCAGACGTGGTGTCGGCTGCGCCTCCAAACGGCCAACGATAAACGATCAACGGCCAACGTTTTTACAAATTACTCCACCACCAACTTGCCCCTAACCGATTTGCGATCGTACCAAACCCGGTACAAGTAAGTGCCCGCAGCTAGATTGTCCATGCGTACTTGGTTGTATCCCGTAACAATCTTTTTCTCCAATACTTTTCGGCCCGTCATATCATACAGGGCCAGCGTAATAGGGGCCAATGGGTCACTACCCGATACCAGCACTCTCAGTTCACCATTCTTTGTAACGGGGTTCGGTTCCACTACTACTTGCCACTCGCCCTTTATCAATACCCGTACCACGGCGGAATACTTCACATGGCCATCACGCTGCACTATTTTAAGCCGGTAATAATTATAGCCCGCAGCAGCAGTGGCATCCGTGGTTACATCAGCGAAAGACTGAGTGGCACCTGTGGTATTGGTATAGTTTTTTTGGTAGATGGGCGAAAAGTCGGTGCCGTTAAAACTACGTTCCACCACTAATTGATTGTTCCCTTCATCCGAATCGAAACGCCAGTTCAACTGCACTTTGTTTTTTTCCTGCTCGGCCGCCGTTAACTGTAGGTTGCGAATGGGTATCACTATAAAGCTGTTGAGCGACAGGTTGCTCACCGCCGCTTTATTGAGCAGGCCTGTGTTATTGGAAGTATTGGCGATGCCCGCCAAAAAGCTGGTACCGAGGTTGACGGTTACCTGCCCAACCAAGGTCCAAGTGGCCCCGTCTGGCGACACATAAGCGCTCACCAAGTTGGCCGCATTTTTGTTCAGCCGCACCCAATACGGATAGGCCGGAGCAGGTGCTGGACTCACAGTGTTAACCGTGGCCACATCGCCGGCATTTACCCGGTATTGAAAAACCGCCCCGGCATGGCCCGTGAGCGCTACCATTACATAAGGCGCATTGGCGGCAGCGGATGTGCGGAACATCAGCCCTGTTTTGGATAACCCATTGGTAGGATCCGTTTCCGCCACACTGTATACTTTGGCTACCAGATCGCTGTTGCCGGTAAGCAAGGTTTGTGTAAAGCCAAACTGGTCGGTACTGCTGCCGTTGATGCCACTACCGGCACCCAATACCACAAAATTACCTTTGTTGTTATCATAGCTACTGCTCCCCGCAATGGCAGGCGCACCAATATCCACATGGCTCATCAGGTTGGGCAGTGGATTGCTTTGCTGGTTGTAAAAAGTAGTTTTCCATACACCGCTGCCCCAGGCCGCAAACGACACATGCGAGTTGGCCGAGCTGCTGCCCTTATACAAGTTGATACCCGTTATGGTACCCACAAAATTGGCGGTGGTATTTTGGGCAGGCGATGCCACCACGGGATTGATGGGCGTCCAACTGGCCATGGTAAGGTCGCGGTAATATACCCCCAACGCAGTAATGAGGTACACACTTTCAATGGCACTGTAAGGATCCACGAATATTTTTTGGTAATTGATGGCGGGCAAACCGCTGCCCGTATAATCCGTCCAGCTTGCACCGGCATTGGCACTGCGATAGATTTTATTATTGGCCGCAGCATACAATACATTGGGGTTGAGCGTGGATACCGTTAAGGAGCCATACACATTGCTGGTAGCACCGCCCGGCAATGCAATAGGGCTAAAGCTGGGTGAAACGCCCGTGGCATTTACCGATTTGTACAAGGTAGCATTATTGCCCAAGGCATACAACACATCGTCACTGGCAGGTGAAGTCTTTACATCCATTATCGTAACGCCAAAGGTAGAAATCTGCGTCCACGCCACGCTGGAAGTACCGGCCGCTAGGTTATAAGCGTTGATATTGCTGCTGCGCCAAACATTGTTGCCCCATCCGTATGCCAGTGCAGGGTTAAGTGGACTGATAAAAAAACTCTGGCGGTTGCTGGATGCGACCGAAGTGGGCAAATTCAAATTGGCTTTTTGCGTACGGTTGTACGGGTTAAATACTTTGCCACCTGTATTGCTGGTATATACGTTAAAGTTGTTGGTATAATCGCAGGTCATGTGGTCGTACACATCGCCCCCGGCATAGGTATGGTAGTTGCCATCGGTATGGTTGTACATGATACCGTTGTCCTGCAAACCACCCACTACAAAATCGGGATTGAGGTTGCCCTGCCCCATCGAAAAATATTGATTGCAGAAAAGCCCGTTACTGCTGGGCGACCAATTGACACCCAAATCGGTAGAAACAAAAACGCCGCCATCATTGGCGTTCAGCAGCCGGTTGGCATTATTGGGGTCGTACAGCAACTGGTGAATATCGGTATGCGTGCAGCACCACCAATTGGGAAATGTAGATGCCCAGTTGAGCCCGTTATTGGTAGATTTATACAACAAGTGCCCACCGGTAAAAAGCGTATTGGGGTCGGAAGGGGCAACCGTAATAAAGAAATTGGCCCATCCATAACCAGCAGAGCCCACCCCATCGTATGATATCAGTTTGGGCGAACTGGTAAAGTCGTGCTGCTTGGTAAATGTTACACCGCCATCCGATGAATAAAAAAGACAGGCATTGTTGCAGGTGCCAAAGGTATTGTTTACCCAACCCGCATACACCACCAAGGGGTTGCTGGGTGCTACGGCCAGCCTACCATTGGAAAAAATGGCCGAGTTGGCGGGGTCAAGGTCGGTGGTTGTCCACGAAGCGCCAAAATCGGTAGAGCGGTAAAAGCGGGTATTGCCAATGGCCACTAAATTGTTGCCGCTGCCCTGCCTGGCTATTTGCTGTATCCATTGGTTGGCCGCAGTTAATGTGGCCGCCCAAGTGCCGCCGCCATTGGTGGTTTTATAAATACCATTGCGGGTGCAGGCCACTACTTCCTGTGTGTTAGCAGGGTTGATGATGATGTCGGACACCACCACATTGCCCATGGTAGCATTGATTTGCACCCAAGTAACACCGCCGTCAGTTGATTTGAATGCGCCGAGGCCGCCCCAGCCATATACCTGTGCGTAGGTACGCTCGCCGGAGCCGGCATACATAATTTGTGTATTGGTAGGGTCAATGGTAAGGCAACCAAACTGCACACCGGGCAAAAAACTGCCCGCCACGGGTGCCCAGGAATTACCGCTATTGGTGCTGATAAAAATACCGCCCGAGGCAGAGCAGGCATACAAGGTAGTAGCCGTAGCCGGGTGCGGTACTAGTTTTGTGACCTTACCAATACCATTGATCTTCCAACCGCCGTTGATGGCCGCCACTGGTGCAATACTGGTATTGTCGTTGATGGGAAAGTTGGTATTGCCCATGGGCACCAAGGCCTGTGCCATTACCTGGATGCTGGCGAACAATATCAATACTTGTATGATGGCGGGGAAGAAAAACTTCTTCATGATGTGTACATTTTTTGTTGTAAATGGATAAATGGCAGATGCCGGTTACTGCTGCTGCTTTTTACGGGCCTCCTGTATAATGGCCAAGCGCTGCTGCAGCGGCATCAGCTTACCATCCGGCAACACAAAAGGTTTCATGGTAAGGCTCCATTTTAAATAAGCGGCTACCAAGTATTCTTCCGGCCCCTTTCTTTGCTCTTCGCCAGCCGGGTTTTCTGCCTCCTCTTCCCTTTCGGCCTTTTCTTTGGCCAGCCAATTAGTATGGAATTTCTTAAAAGCCGCTTCTGCTTCAAAAAAATTCACGGCCGAATCATTGGCCATGATCTGTACCCATTTCTCCTCTCGGAGGCTTTTGGGCAACTTTTGCGCTTGGGTTTGGAGGGCAAAAGCCATTGCCAGTAGGGTTATTAGTATGAATTTGCTCATAAAACAGTCGTTTTCGTATCTGATAAAATATAGTATTTGTAAAAAAAGGCTAAAAAGACGAGATGTTCTATACTTAATATTAAGTAGAGGGAAATGTTTTAGAACTAGGAGTGGCGTTTTAGGGGACTATTGTGGGGTTTTGGTGAATAACGTTTGTGGTGGTGGCCAATTAGTTGGGAGGCTGGGGAAGACTGGCATTAAACGAAGGATACAACGATGCAAACAACCTAAGTTTCAATGGACAAGGCCCACTGGCCGCAAACCCAAGTTGGATGCAGTTTAGGCACTTGCATTTATAATTTTAAGTTTGAACTTTTGAGAAATTTCTTTATCGATTAGTCCAACAAAATTTGATAATCGCAAATTGATAGTTGAAACATATCTAAAATCAAAATTTAGGTATTGACCAATTTTATTTTCAAGTTCAGGAAATTGCCTAGCAAATTCTTTCGATATTTTTCGCCTATTATGTACAGTTAAATTTCGTTGCTTAATATAACAATTAATAGTTTCTCTTTCTTCAACTGTTTTAAAAATATTAATACCTAGGCGAGCTTTAAAGAATTTTTCAATATCCTCAATTCCTTTATAAAATAGCTCTTCAATTTTTTTACTAGCAATGGAACTAATTAACTCATCCATTGAATCATGCTCCAAAATGAAGTCAAGTCTTTCTGCTTCTTGAGATTTTAAAACCTGAGGTTTAGCGAGTACAACTTCTGAAAGGATGTCTTTAAAATAAGTAGTAAAATTGTCAATTGTATTCACATATATCATTGAACTTAAGTGAATTTCATAAAATCTAATATTTAGAAAACTGTCTAAATTTGTAGACAAATTATTTTTAACTATTTCAGGGTTGTATTCATGATCATAAATACTTGTAAAATAATCTTTAGCCTCATTACTGTTTTTTGAAATATATTTATTTCCAACGTCTAAATAGCTTATAAGCATTTCCGATCTAAGAATTTCTTGTTGAAAGTTTACAAAGGATTCTGTTGCCTCGGTTACTATCTTGGCAGGATATTTAGCCTTTTCTTCTGTCATACAACGATTGTCATTTAAATTGTAATCAACGTTTTCGGGCTTTGCGTTCGCCATTCTTTACGCATAGATTTTTTTAATTTTTTCAGTCAAAGTTGCTGTTATCACAAAGTCAGGTTTTGAAACTTCTTGAAGAGCGATAAACGGTTTATTCTTGTCTTGTTTGCCTTGTATTCCTACTTCTTCTTCAATGTCGTTCTCAAGTATTACGGTTTTACCAATAGTTGTGTCAATTTCTTGTTCAATATGATTAGAAGAAATGTCAGCACTATTTTTGGCATCTTGTCCTTTATAAGCTTGGTGGTCTTTGTCGTACACTGCTACATAAGGTATTTTAAAGCAGTTTAAAAGTTTAACATATAATTTTATGCTGTCTTTACCACCACATTCAACTACACTGTACTGAAATTTATATTGTCCGATATTTTTAGCCAAAATTGGAATTATTGTTTTATCCGTTGCTCCTTCAACAAGTATGACTTTTGAAGCAAAGAATAATTCACTTCTTTCCGGGTTTAGCCAATAGACTAGATTAAAATTGGTTTTTTCGTCTGCTGTAAACAATTCTGAAGTGAATTGTTTTATTGTCGTCTTACTGTTTTCTTTTGAAACTATGCAAATAGATTTATAATCCTCAAGGTCTAAAAATGAACTAGAATGAGTACATAAAACAACTTGGTTATTTGCTTCGGCAAGAATTTTCAAAGAACTATAAAGTTCACGTTGAGCTTGTGGGTGCAAGAAAAGTTCAGGTTCCTCAAAAAAGAAGTATGTTGAATCAGATGCCTTTCTCTTTGGTTTATCTTCCTCATTTTCTTCTGCAGCTTTGGCAACCCTGTCTGCTTTTAGATAGTTTGCCCAAGATTTAATCAAAGCAAAAATTAAAGAGCGTTGTAAACCGTGACCTTTTCTACCTATATCGGTTTTCTTTCCATCATCTACCCAAATATTTGTATTCACTTTCAGCACATCATCAATATTTGGTGGTGTGATTTCAATATCTATTGTGGTGTTCCACTTTTTTAGCTCTTCTTCTAAATTAGCCTCTAATGTTTTAATTTCTATCGGCCTTTCTGTGTTTTCATTTCCGTCTGATTTAACCTTGTTTAGTATTTCAGTTAAAGCAAGCATTTGTAAGCGAGCATTCTTATAATGCTCATTTTGCTCAGACATTTTTGAAATAATTTGGGTAAACAGTTGATTAAAAATAGTTGAACCCGTAGTTTTAAATTCATCTGTTGCACTTTTTACAGCTGGAATAAAATATACATCTCCAAATATTCCTTTTGCTACACTCTTTGCACCCAAAAAATTCGTACTTTCTAATTTATAATCAAGCTCAACACTTTCTTTATTGGCATTGATATATTCCTCTTGTGCAGCTCTGACAATATCTTTCGTTAATCTGCCTGATTTTGGCAAGTAATCTTGTAAAGGAGTGATTTCTAGTTCTTCTCTTTTCCAACTCGTACTTTCTTCCTTTAGAAATTCATCTTTAGGAGAGAATAGGTACCCATTATAAGAAACTTCTCCTCCTTTCTCGGCTGATTTTCTAACGCATATTTCATTGTCGCTTGATAAATATTTTTTGAATTGATTTTGGTCAAATTCGTCAAGGTTAGTAAATGTGACTTCAACAAAAAGTTCTGTTGTATTATTATGGAAGTCAAGGTCGTTTTGAGTTATGTTCCCAAAGAAATAAAGTAATGACGAAATTATGTTTGACTTACCTGAGTTGTTTTGACCTATAAAAATCATTAAGTCTTGAAAGTCAATTTCAATGTCAGGTATTGAACGCCAATTGTGTATTTTGATTTTGTCTATATTCATTTTACGTTGTCTTTATATGGTGAGGCATAACTCAGAAATATACGTAACTCCCGAGCAACAAATAATTGATAATTAATAAATTGTGTATTCTATAGTTTTCGTTTGTAAACGTTTATGGTCGTTTACAAATGCTTACAAACGGCTATCTAAGCTCAAATCCATAGTCTTCCTCACCCACAATTTATTTAAACCGCTCATTTCCACGCACAGGAAAAACACCCATTCTCACCCCTCAAAAAATATATAGGAAATATTGGTATCCAAGGCTATCGCAACTACTGGTTTAGGCGGCAGCAATGCTAAAGTACATAAAAATTGATAAAATAAAAAAGTATGGTCAGGTTTTGGGGTGGTTTTTTGGCCTCAACACCTCTATGGCAGATGGGGTTCCTCCTTCGCAGGCCGTAAGCATAAGCGCATACCTCTCGTCCTGTCATGCCTGCCTGACTTCGCAGGAAGGCAGGCCGATTGCGCTAGCGAGCCCGCCTGAATGACGCAGTCGGGCTCGCTAGTCGGGCAGGGCATCTACTGCTGCTAGTAACAAACTGTTACGTGTTGGTGTAGATGCCTCCTTCCTCGGCATGACAGGACGGGCCATTATATGCCAATAGCCAGCTTCAGTTCGGGTTAGCGCTGCTATATGCTTTGGTTTCGAGGCCCTAAATTTGAGTAAAGCATAGCAACCCTCCGCATTTGATTCGGAACCCTCCGTACTCGAATAGCAACCCTACACATTTGATTCGGAACCCTCCGCATTTGATTCGCAAGGTCCGTTACTCGAATAGCAACCCTCCGCATTTGATTGGGAACGTCCAATATTTGATTCGGAACCCTCCATACTCGAATAGCAACCCTCCACATTTGATTGGGGACGTCCAATATTTGATTCGGAACCCTCCTTACTCGATTAGCAACCCTCCACATTTGATTGAGAAGGTTCAATATTTGATTCGGAACCTTCCTTACTCGATTAGCAACCCTCCACATTTGATTGGGAACGTCCAACATTTGATTCGGAACCCTCCTTACTCGAATAGCAACCCTCCTTACTCGACCTGTCTGCCCGTAGCTTATCGTTACCCAAATTCTTTTTCGTCCTAACAGCTGCCCCTATCGCAGGGGTACCCCGCCTGTCATACCGAGCAATTATTTTGTGCGCAACAACCAAAAGGGAATGACAGCAATACTCTGTGAAAAGCCTCACCCCGGCCCTCTCCCGCCGGAGAGGGTGCCTCGAAGATTGAAACGAAGATCGTCCTGAAGGGGTCGCTACTGTCTTTGTGATTGCCCTTCTCACTTGGGAGAAGGGATAGGGATGAGGCTTGAAACCCAAAGCGAAGCAATCTGTCATTGGCAGGCACAAGGTATCTACACCTGCCAGTAGCAGTAGGCGGCCTATTGCGGTAGATGCCTCGCTGCGCAATCGGCATGACAGGACCGGTCAGTACACCCTCTATGGCTACTGTTCAAAAGGGTTGGTTCTTTCAAACCCCATTATTGCGATGATGCCAAAATTTGGGTAAAGCATAGCTGCCGGTAGGCAGGATAGCAAGCCTCAATATTCGACAAGCCTACCGTCCGTGCACTCGTTTCATAATGCATGGTTAAAAAATCCGTGTAATCGGTGTAATTGTATATAATTCGTGGGAAAAAATCCGTGTAATCTGTGTAATTGTATATAATTCGTGGGAAAGAAATTCGTCCTTAACTAAATGACAGTGATTCACCAATTCAATAAACCGTACCCGATGGATACATATTGTTGGTGCAGTAAAAGTGGGAGCGTAAATGTATTACTTATAATATCTTTATTTTTTGTAATACCTCGTCTTTATGCGATTTGCTAATGGGGATTATATTTCCGTCAATCAGTAAGGTACCGCCCTGTATATCCTTTATTTTAGAAAGGTTAACGATATACGACCGATGCACCCGTAAGAAGCGGGTCTTGTCCAATTTATCTTCTACGGCAGAAAGGGTATTGAGCGTTAGGTGTTTTTTGGCAGCGGTAACAAATTTTACATAATCTCCCATCGATTCGAGGTACAAAATTTCATCGTAACTGAGCTTTATCAGTTTCCCATCGGTCTTTATGAAGATATTGTCTTCGCCGCCCGAATTATTGCCGCCCCCTTGTGCCGCAAGCTGTTCGTGTATTTTATCAATGGCTTCGGTAAAGCGTGGGAAAGTAATGGGTTTTTTCAGATAATCATCTACCCGGTACTGAAAGGCTTCAAAAGCATACTCGGTTTTGGCAGTAGTGAGGATAATCCTGGGCTTGTAGGGCAAGTTATCCAACAGGTTAAAACCCGTAAGGCCCGGCATTTCCACATCCAAAAAAATCAAGTCGGTTTTGTTTTCTTTCAGGTAGGCAAGGGCATCCGTAGGGTCGCTAAAGGTAGCCAACACATTTACCTTGTCGCTCTTTTTACAAAACTGATGCAAAAAATCAAGCGCCATTTTCTCATCATCTACTATAATACAGTTAACGGTCATGCTAGTTAGTGTTTATTGTTAAAGCGTCTAATTTATCTTTTTCACTTTTGATCAATGGCAGCAAGTTGGTAATGTCGTTGGCAATTTGCTGATAAGTGGCCAATAGTTCGTTGGCACTTGTACCCGTACTGCAAGCCAGTTCCAACTTTTCCAGTTGTTTTCCAATATCCGTTAACCCTACATACGACAAGGTGGGTTTGAACTTGTGCACCGCTTTTTGAAACAGGGGTATATCGCCACCGTTAATGGCTAACCGACAATTGTCCATCATGCTGCCTACTTCTTGTAAAAAAGTTTCAAATACCGTGGCCGCATACATGGCATCACCATCATATAATTCATTCAGGAAAGTTCCGTCAAGTTGTATATCAAACTCCATATTCTTCTCAATTACCTGCATGGCTATATGCAGTTCATCAGTTAACGAAATAGAGTGCAAAATATTACATTTTGGAGGTATTTGCAAATCGTATGGGGTGTATTTCAACTTTTCGCCCTTATTCCTGCTCGAAGCTTGCCCTTTATGGCGGCTTTTTCCACTTTTGCCCCAACCGCACAGGATGGGGCACCCGCCTTGGGCTTGGTTTGCAACTTGATGCAAAAGAGGAGGTTGAAAACCCTACAAGCTTGATTTTATTCAAAACGAAAATTTCACACACTGCACCCCTGCCGTAGTTCCAAAATAGGCAAGCAAACCAGTTACCTATACCTTAACAGCACCATATAATGCGAAAAATGGCCGTCAAAATAATTTTAATTCAAAAAAACTCAGGTTCCTGTACTGTCCCTATCTTTACGCCCTAAGTTATTAATATGAACATACTGGAACTTAACAACCTTAAAAAATATTTTGCCACCCAAAAAGCGGTGGATGATATCAGCTTTTCCATTGGAAAGGGCAGCATTTTTGGCCTACTGGGCCCCAACGGCGCTGGTAAAACAACCCTGCTGCGCATGATTACGGGCATCTTTTATCCCGACAGTGGGCAGATTATGCTGAACGGTAAAAGTTTTGACCCCGTAAACGACGTGGGCAGCATTGGCTATATGCCCGAGGAACGTGGTTTGTACAAGAAAATGAAGATTGGCGAGCAGGCCGTGTATTTGGCCCAAATGAAGGGGATGCGCAAGGCCGAAGCCGTGAGCAAGGTAAAGGAATGGTTTGTGAAATTTGAGATGCAAACCTGGTGGAACAAGAAGGTAGAGGACCTGAGCAAGGGCATGCAGCAAAAATTGCAATTTGTTACCACGGTACTGCACAACCCCAGCTTGGTCATTTTGGATGAGCCCTTTAGCGGTCTGGATCCTGTAAATGCCAATTTGATAAAAGATGAAATATTCAACCTGGCACAAAATGGCAGTACCATCATTTTTAGCACCCACCGTATGGAGCAGGTAGAAGAAATATGCAACCATATCGTATTGGTGAACAAGGGCAAAAAGATTTTGGATGGTACGGTAAAGGATGTAAAAAACGAATTTAAAGAAAACCTCTTCCGGGTGGGGGCCAACATACTGCCCGAACACTTGATGACGCCAGCATTTGAAGTAGTGAAGCACAATGCAGATGAACTGTTGATTAAGCTAAGCGACGGGGTGGGCACAAACCAAATATTGCAGCACTTCATCAGCCAAGGGGTAACCATCCACTCATTCAACGAGGTACTACCTTCGCTGAACGAAATTTTCATCCGCTTGGTGGAAGGCACTTCTACTGCAAGGCAGTTTCAAACAGTGGCTTAAATTTTAACACAACCAACTACTTACAATATTATATAGTATGAACAAGATTAGCCTGGTAATAAAACGAGAATATTTAACAAGGATCAGGAACAAAACATTTTTGCTTTCTACCTTTTTGCTGCCCATTATGATGCTGTTGCTGATTTTTGGCAGCGTTTTTTTGGCATCCAAATCGGGCGATAAGCTGCAAAAGATTGCGGTGATCAACGACCCCGGGTTTATGCGCAACAACCTAAAGTCCGACTCGGCCAAAGTGCTGTTTAGCTTTGACGCTACTGTTACCGATACAAGCAATTTTGCGGGCAAGGGATATGATGGACTATTGATATTGAGTTCCGACAGTGCCCAACGCACATTCCAACTCTATTCCAAAAAAACATTGAGTGCTTTTGCCCAAGAGCGTATCGAAAACAAACTGGAGAAGGCGTATGAAAACCGTCAGTTGCAAAATATGGGCATTTCCACTGCCTCATTGGACTCTATTAAGCAAGACTCCAAGAAGAATGCCGTCTCGATAGACAATCGGTTGATCAGCGAAGATGGCAAGTCGAAAAAAGTAAGCGCCGGTGCCAATTACCTCATCGGGTACAGCAGCGGTATCCTTATTTACTTGACCATGTTCATTTTTGGAGCCATGGTAATGCGTGGCGTAATGGAAGAAAAAACCAACCGTATTGCCGAAGTGATTGTAAGCAGTATCAAACCTTTTCAATTGATGCTGGGCAAGATACTGGGCATTGGCGCCGTTGGCCTTACCCAATTGATATTGTGGATTATTTTAATCAGCGGTATAATTATGTTGCTGCCCTTGTTTGTATCGGCAGATACCATGCAACAAGTGCAACAATTGCAGCAGATGCAACAAAACGGTGGCATTCCCAGTGGTGGTGCAGCAGGCTTTAGCGATACAGCCGTTAAGCTGGCTGACATACAGGGTATATTCGCCTCCTTGCCTTGGTTTAAAATTATTTTCTGCTTTTTGTTCTATTTCTTGGGCGGCTATTTATTTTACTCCTCTTTGTTTGCAGCCGTAGGCAGTGTTATCAACGAAGATCCACAAGAAGCGCAGTCGTTGATGTTGCCCATTACCATGCCCATCATCTTTGGCTTTATCATCCTTACCAGCAATATGGGTACGCCCGATAGTCCGGCGATGTTTTGGGGCAGTATGATACCGTTCACTTCCCCCATTGTAATGATGGGCCGTATCGCCAGCGATGTGCCTTGGTGGCAATTGGGCCTTTCCATGGTATCCTTGGTAGTTGGATTTATTTTCACCGTATGGCTGGCCGGCAAAATTTACCGTACGGGCATCTTGCTGTATGGCAAAAAAGCCAGTTGGAAGGAAATGATTAAATGGGCGTTTAGAAAAGCATAAATTATCCTTCCGGTTCGTGGAGACACGAACCAAGGCTGGGTAAACCATTAAGGCATTAAGGAACATTAAGTTTTATTCGCTTCGGCTTGCACCGAACGGGAAAGTATAAAATTGTAACAAAAGGGCTTTCTTAATGGCCTTAATTCCTTAATGTTTCAAAGAAAAGCTAAGCGCAAGTGGGGTTCGCCATCTTGCGGTAAAAAGACTGGTGTATTGCCAGTCTCTAGGAAATTAATCTGCCCCTTTTAAATCTACCACCCTATCCCATAATCCTCTCCATTATTACTACTACCGCCCCAAAGGCTGCCGTGCTTCCAATCAAAATAAATGGCATTGATGGGGCCACTGGTGCGGTCGCCAAAGCTAAGGGTATAACCCATTTTCTTCAGTTCGGCACGTACCGCTTCTGGTGTATTGTTGCCCAACAATAGATTGCCCGGCCTTGGTTTTCGGTCGCTGATTTTGGTGCCGCCCAACGATAGCCACAGTTGATTGCTGTTGATATTGGCGGCTTCGCAGGCCCTTTGTACTGTCATGTCAAATTCCACCATGTTCAAAAAAAACTGTAGCAGGTTTTGGTCTTGCGTATCGCCACCTTGCACGGCAAAAGACAAAAAGGGTTTACCATTCTTTAATGCCATGGTAGGCGTAAGCGTTACCCTTGGGCGTTTGCCCGGTTCCACCACATTAAAGGGGTTGAGCGTATCGTCCAACACAAAGCTTTGCATCCGCTGGCTCATGCCCACGCCCGTATTACCCGCAATGCAGGCCGGTATCCAACCACCGCTGGGCGTAATAGACACCACCCAGCCTTCCGCATCCGCCGCTTCCACCGAAGTGGTGCCACGCATCAACCGGTCCATATAAGCTTCATCATTAATGGCCACTTGGTTGTTTTGGTCATGCTTAGGTATGGCGTTGCCTGGTTGCAAGCCCGTTGTATCGCCAAAGCCCCGCTGCCGCAGCAATGACAAATAAGGATTGGTCTTTCCTTCAAAAGGATAAGGATCGCCAGGACCGATGAATGCATTGTTTTGGCTCTTATTAATCAATTGGGCCCTTTGCTTGGCATAGTCTTTACTCAACAAACCTTTAATGGGTTCTTCCGGCGCAAAGTAAGGGTCGCCATAATAAAAGTCGCGGTCGGCAAACGATAAGTTCATCGCCTGATAAACCGTGTGAATGTACTGCGCACTGTTGTACTTCATCCCTTTCAAGTCAAAGTTTTCCAAAATGTTCAAGGCCTGCAGCAGCACTGGGCCCTGCGTCCATTGGGAGAGTTTGTACACATCAATGCCTTTATAGTTAACCTGCAAAGGTGTTTCCTCAAGGGGTTTCCATTTGGACAAATCTTCCATGGTAAACAAACCGCCCTGCTCTTGGCAGCCCCTTACCAGTTCTTTGGCAATATCCCCTTTGTAAAAACGATCGTTGGCCGCCATGATGGCCTGCTTACGGGTTTTCTTTTGCTTGAGGGCCGCTTGCTCTGCTGCAACCATTTTGGTTAATGTTTCCAATAAATCTTTTTGTACAAATATTTCGCCCGGCTCTGGCGCTTCCCTTTTTTCGCCGGCATGGGGCAGGAATACTTTGGCGCTGTAGGGCCATTGTTTAATCATGTCCTTGCTCCGTTCGATGCTATTGGCCGTTTGTGCCTCCATGGGGTAACCCGCTGCCAGTTCCATGGCCGGGGCCAGCACTTCTTTCAGGCTCATGGTGCCATACTCGGCCAGCATGTGGCAAAGACCGCCCACGGTGCCGGGGGTAACCGCTGCCAAGGGACCAAACTCGGGCGGAAATTGATAGCCCTTGCCCTTGAAGAAGGCGGCCGTAGCGCCCGTGGGTGCCACGCCCAAGGCATTGATGCCGATTACTTTTTTTGTTTTGGGATTGTAGATAAGCACCTGTGTTTCGCCGCCCCAGCTCAGCACGTCCCACATGGTGCAGGTAGCCGCCAACATGGCGCAGGCCGCATCTACTGCATTACCGCCTTTTTGAAACACCATACTGCCCGCTGTGGCCGCCAAGGGCTTGCCGGTAATGGCCATCCATTTTTTACCGTGGAGCGGTGGTTTTTGGGTTTGGGCAAAATTTAACAGTGGCAATAAAAGCAGCAGTAAAAAGCGGTATTGCATAAAAAGAATTTATGCTAAAGATAACGCAATTGTATTTGCAGCCATGCAAGGTGTATTTCAAATTTTCGCCCCTTTGTTTGCGGTCGGTGTCTCCACCACAGGTGTTCGAAACCTTTTTCAACTGCTAATTAATCCCGAAGGCCTGCCTGCCGGCAAAGGCAGGGATGCCATTACTATAGCACGATTCAGCCAGAAAAATCAATCAAGTGCACCCCGCCAATGGCGGGGTGACATTATTATGTATTTTGAATGTTTCGAACAGTTATGGTGTCTCCACCAGCCAGCAAAAATTTTAAATGCACCCTTTTTACTTTTGCCCTCGTCGTAAATCCCTAACCCTCCACCAAATACGAGCCGCTCTCTGCCCCTACTTTTTCTTTTTGTAAAAAAGCATAGGGCGATAGGCCCGCAAAAGCCATGAAATCATTGATAAAATGCGCTTGGTCGGCATAGCCCAATTGATAGGCCAAACCGGTCAGTTCGCCATAGGGCGTATGCGGCAATTGTTGCAGTGCTTTTTCAAAACGGGCCATGCGCTGGAATTTTTTGGGAGAAACGCCTACTGCATTGTTGAACCGCCGCTGCAATTGCCGCGCAGTGATATGATGGTCTTTTTGCACTGCGGTAATATGGGTGGTTTTTTCCAACACCTGCTGGTGCAGCAAATAATTGATAAGGGCATCTTCCTTTTTATACTGTTGTAGTTGATTGTACAAAAATGCCGACACCACTTGCACCCGTTCTACATGCGAAGCTGCTCCCAGTAAAGCACCATTGAGCCCCGCTGCCTCAAAATTGGCAATATCGGGCAACTGGTCAATCAGTTCGTAGGCATCGGTTTTAAAAAAGCGCTTGAGGGCATGTGGGTAAAAACTCACACCGAAATGCGACCATGAAACACCCATGATGGCATTGGTGCGCTGCGTATCCATGCCGCTGAGATAGGTAATAGGCATACGATCACCTGTTGTAGAACGGATGGGCGCAAAACCATCTAAATCCTGAAATATCAACCGGGGATAACGGTCGGCAAAATTTTGTATGGTCAACTCCCCCGCATAGGTTTGCCGGGAATCAAAACTCCAAAAATACCGTACATAGTTGCTGAGTGCGGCCGGAACCGGATACACCCGGTAGTGCATATTTGCTTTGTCCATACGATTATTGTGTCGACAGTGTAATACGTAATTGACACAATTAAGGAACAAAACATTGCATGGGTGGGTAATTATTTACAAGGAGTATTTCATTTTTTTTATTGTTACAGTTCGCATTTTTCGGCAGCCTTTTATGTTACTTTTTTTCCCCGCCGCTTTGGACGGGATTTGCAACTTGTCAAAAAAAGTAACCAAACCTTGCCTGCGTGGCTTAGTCGGGCAGGCTTGCCTGCCGGCTAGGCAGATAAGGACAACGCCACACCTGCCACGCATTGGCGTGAGATTACTCCGTCTCGTCAAAATGACGAGACGGAGGCTTCCCTGACCTGCCTGCCGGAGCTTATCGTTACCCAAATTTTCATATACTTGCAAAGCTGCTCTTTTACAACAGTAGATAAGCCTTTGCCGCCAATTTTACGGTATCCAATGGAGCATACTACTCGTCCTGTCATGCCGATTGCGCTAGCGAGGCATCTACTGCTACTTGTTGCAGTCTGTTATGTGTTGGTGTAGATGCCTCCTGCCTCGGCATGACAAGACGGGCCATTATATGCCAATAGCCAGCTTCTGTTCGGGTTAGCGCTGCTATTTGCTTTGATTTCGAGGTCTAAATTTGGGTAAGGCATAGCTGCCGTCAGGCAGGTTTAACTTCAGTAATGCTACAACGAAGCGGAGAGGGGTGTGTAAATGATGATGCGAAAGTTTGAATTTTGCCCTGCTTTATGCCGGGTTCCCCACCACCGCCGCCAACACCTGGCTCAGCTTTTTATCGGCCTCACCCGCTACGGCAATGATTTCGGCAATGTCCACGGGCTGCAAGTTATCGGGGTCGCATTCATCGGTAATAACGCTCACCGCTGCACAGGGAAGGCCCACCTGATTGGCCACAATCACTTCCGGCACGGTACTCATGCCCACCATATCGGCACCCGCCAAACGCAGGTGGCGGTACTCGGCACGGGTTTCCAAATTGGGCCCGTTTACCGCCACATATACACCGGTTTTAAAAGCCACCCCCAGTTGTTCGCCTGCGCTGCGTATCGCTGCGCTCAACACCGGACTGTATGGACGGCTCATATCCGGGAACCGGGGGCCAAAGGCATCGCTATTCATACCCCGCAAGGGATTTTCTGTTTGCATATTGATATGGTCTTCAATCAACACCAGGTCGCCTTTTTTAAAATCGGGGTGCATGCCGCCCGCCGCATTGCTCAAAAACAAACGCTCCAGCCCCAGCATTTTCATCAGCCGGATGGGGAAAGTAATTTCCTGCATGCTATACCCTTCGTAATAATGAAAGCGGCCCTGCATGGCCATTACAGACTGCCCATTGATGGTGCCCAATACCAAATTGCCCTTGTGGAACTCTACCGTGGATACCGGAAAATGGGGTATTTCGTTGTAGGGGATCTGTTGTTCAATGGTCATTTGGTGGATAAAACTGCCCAAACCGGTACCCAATACAATGCCCGTTTTGGCTTTGTTGAAACCCAAATCCGCTAAAAACTCGTAGGTTGTTTGTAGTTGTGCTGAAATTGACTGATGCATATCTTTATTAGTTATCTTCATTGCAAATTAACATAAATCATGGCAGACAATCATTACTATAATGCCGCCGATTTGGCTAAGTTTGGCAAAATTGGCGATTTTCAAAAGCCATTGGCCGACAAGTTTTTTGATTGGTATGGCGAAGTGTTCAAAGACGGGGCTTTAACCGCCAAGGAAAAATCATTGATTGCCTTGGCCGTAGCCCATGCGGTGCAATGCCCGTATTGCATTGATGCCTACAGCAGCGATGCCTACGAAAAAGGCTACAACGAAGCGCAGTTGATGGAAGCTGTTCATGTAACAGCCGCCATCAAAGGTGGTGCGGCACTGGTGCATGGGGTGCAGATGATGAATAAGGTGAAGGAGATATCAATGTGATGTGCAAATGTGCAGATATGCAAATGCCTACGGCCAAGCGGGACGCATGGTGCAAATGACAACCTGCTACTACCTGATTAATAGGTAGGATATATCTACCCGTAGTAGCTAAATGGTTAAACTGCATTCAACATGTTAGCTGCACAAAAAGTAAGGGCTATAGGTAGCGAATAAGCAATAAAACAATAATAGAATAACTGACACGCCAATTTGCATATCTGCACATTTGCAAATTTGCACATTAAAAAAAATGAAATCATTACAAGCCCAACATCATAAACTAGCGGATACGGCCGAGCAGATCGGCATACTGGAGCATGGGGCCAACCAGGATGATGCGTTTAAGCTGGAGCCATTTCAGCAAAAAATGGAAGCCATTGGCCTGTACCCCTTATTGCCCACGGGTTTGGATATTTTTCAAATCAATGTGGGCAAGATGTGCAACCAGGTTTGCCGCCATTGCCATGTGGATGCCGGGCCCGACCGCAAGGAAATCATGACCAGGGAAACCATGCAACTGTGCTTGGATATTTTGGCCAACAGCCCTATTTCCACAGTTGATCTTACGGGCGGGGCCCCTGAGCTAAACCCCGATTTTCGTTGGTTTGTAGATGCCATCAAAAAACTGGGCAAGCATGTGATGGTGCGTTGTAACCTCACCATCATCTTGGCCAACAAACGTTTTAACGACCTGCCGGAATATTTTAAGCAACATGGTATCGAAGTGGTGTCTTCCCTACCCTTTTACACCGCCGACCGCACCGATCGGCAGCGGGGCGATGGGGTTTTTGAAGACAGCATCAAGGCCCTCCAAATGCTGAATGCCGTTGGCTATGGCCAGCCGGGCAGCGGACTTATTTTAAACTTGGTATATAACCCTGCCGGGGCCTTTTTACCACCGGCCCAACAGGCTTTGGAAAAAGAATACAAGGAAGCATTGCAACAGCATTATGGCATACAGTTTAACCAATTGTTTGCCATTACCAATATGCCCATCAGCCGCTATTTGGACTATTTATTGGAAAGCGGCAATTACGAAAAGTACATGGAGAAATTAACGGCTGCATTTAACCCTTCTGCAGCGATGGGCGTGATGTGCCGCAATACCATTTCGGTAAGCTGGGACGGTTATTTGTACGATTGCGACTTTAACCAAATGTTGGACATGAAAGTGGGTTGCAAAGAAAGCCGCCACCTGCGTGATTTCAACAGCAACTTACTTGCAGCCAGGGAAATCGTAGTCAACCAACACTGCTATGGCTGTACGGCCGGGGCGGGCAGTAGCTGCGGGGGAACAGTAGCGTGAGGAAGGACGAAGTACGAGTGATGAATGAAGAATGTGGAGGGTTTAAGTACTTGTTATTTCGTTATTGATTATTGATTACTTATTATTGGTTATTTGGCGCACAGCGCAGTAGAGCCGAAGGCCAGAAATCATTCGTCATTTGGCGCAAAGCGCCACCGAGCCCGCCCGGCTAAAGCCATTCGGACGGGCCTGCCCGACTGGGTCATTCAGGCGGGCCGAAGGCACGGCATCATTCAACATTCGTCATTCAACATTCGTCATTCGCCACTCACTATTCATTATTCACTATTAACTATTCACTCTCCCACAAACATGCATACCGCTTCCTCATCATCGCTCATCATATTTGTACGCCAACCCCAACTGGGCAAGGTAAAAACCCGCTTGGCGGCCACCATGGGCGATGCAAAAGCGTTGAAAGTATATGAGCTGTTATTGGCCCATACCTATCAACTGGCCGCAACCATGGATATGCCGGTATATGTGTATTATGCCGATGGCATTGCAGAAAACGATCTTTGGCAAGGTCCTAATTTTCACAAAAAACAACAGCAGGGCGATGACTTGGGGTTGCGGATGAGCAATGCTTTTACGGAAACCTTTGCCCAAGGCCATCAGCAGGTTATCATCATCGGCAGCGATTGCTATGCACTTACGGCAGCTATAGTAACCGACGCTTTTACCGCCTTGGCGCAAAGCGATGCCGTAATAGGCCCGGCTACCGATGGCGGTTATTATTTACTGGGCCTCAACCAACCCATGCCTCAACTGTTTGAGGGCATTGCCTGGAGCACCGATATGGTAGCGGCCGCTACCATGGGTAAATTATACGAACTGGGCCATAGCGTAACCATGCTACAAGCCTTAACCGATGTTGATGAAGAAAAAGATATACCCACAGCATTAATCAACCAATTGTAACGGATGCTGCTATTTTTGTTCATAGCTGTTTTGTTATTGGGTTTTTCCAATGGAAGCAACGACAATTTTAAGGGCACGGCTACCCTTTGGGGCAGTGGTTCATTGGCTTATCGCCCTACCTTGGTATTGGCTACGGTTTGCACTTTTGCCGGCTCCGTTTGCTCTTACCTTTTTGCAGCGGAACTCATCAAAAACTTTTCGGGCAAGGGTTTGGTACCCGACAACATCACCCAATCGGTGGATTTTATTTTGGCCGTAACCTTATCTGGTGGTGCTACCGTATTGTTGGCCACCCGATTTGGCTTTCCCATTTCTACTACCCATAGCTTAGTGGGCGCTTTAGTGGGTGCCGGCTTGGTGGCCGTCGGCAACGCCGTTAATTTTGGCAAGTTGGGCAAAACCTTTTTTATGCCCTTGCTGCTGAGTCCTATCATTGCGGTAGTAGCCAGCATGATCATTTATGCCCTGTTTACCCGCTTGCGCAAAGCCACGGGCATCGCCCAAGAAGCAGGCCATTACACCAAAACAGGTTCCTTCACGCCGCAAACAGCGGCCCCCAACGACCCATCGCAGTTGCCCGGCATGCGCTATACCGGCCGCTTAATGGGTTTCAATTTTCAATGGGTGGTAGATCGTTTGCATATCATCAGCGCAGGCCTGCTCAGCTTTTCCCGTGGGCTGAACGATACACCCAAACTGGTTTCCATGCTATTGCTCTGCCAGTATTTTAGTGTGCCCGTAAACACCCTCATCGTTTCCTTGCTCATTGCCATTGGCGGCGTAGTAAATGGCAAACGCATTGCCCGTACCTTAAGCAAAAAAATAACACCCATGAACCATGGCCAAGGATTTACGGCCAACTTGGTTACCACTACCTTGATGATTACCGCTACCCGACTGGGCTTACCAGCAGCCATTACCCATATATCGGTAGGCAGTATCTATGGGGTGAGCCTCATCAACAAAACAGCCGACAACAAAGAAATTGCCAAAATCGGTTTATCGTGGGTGCTCACCTTGCCCATTGCAGGCGTGCTGAGTGCTTTGTTTTATTTTATCATTCATACTTTCAATCAATAAATTATGTCTACCACGTATTTAGAAACGACCAAGAATGTATATAAAGAAGCGGCTGAAAATCCACAAGTAGGGCTTTGCTGCACCACCACACCCATCTGGCAATTGCCGGGGCTGGACATTCCGGTAATAATGCAGCAGATGAATTATGGCTGCGGCAGCACTGTGCACCCCAGGGATCTGGTAAACAATCCCCGCATTTTGTACGTAGGTGTGGGCGGCGGCATGGAGCTGTTGCAGTTTGCCTATTTTAGCCGACAGGCAGGTGGTGTAGTGGGTGTGGATGTGGTAGATGAAATGCTCACCGCTTGCGAAGCAAATTTTGCGCAGGCCGAAGCACTCAACCCTTGGTTTAAGTCTGATTTTGTTACCCTGCTAAAAGGTGATGCACTCAACCTGCCCGTTGCCGATAGCAGCATTGATGTGGCGGCGCAAAACTGCTTGTTCAATATTTTTAAACAAGAAGAACTAAAGCAGGCATTGGCCGAAATGTACCGGGTGCTAAAACCCCGTGGCCGCTTGGTAATGAGCGACCCTATTTGCGAACAGCCCATCAACGATACCCTGCGCAACGATGAACGCCTGCGGGCCCTTTGCCTCAGCGGTTCCATTACATTAAAAGAGTATGTTACAATGCTGACCGATACCGGTTTTGGCACCATCGAAATAAGGGCCAAACGTCCCTACCGCATCTTAGACCCCAAGCATTATGCCACCGATGAACTATTGTTTATCGAAAGCGTGGAAGTATGCGCCATCAAAGATCCCATGCCCGCCGATGGGCCCTGTGTGTTTACCGGCAAAACAGCCATCTACTTCGGCGACGAAGACAGTTTTGACGATAACAAAGGGCATGTACTATTGCCCAACCAACCCTTGGCGGTATGCGACAAAACCGGCGGTGCTTTAGCGGCATTGGGCAGGGAAGATATTTTTATTTCGGAGAGCACTTGGTTTTATGATGGGGGAGGGTGCTGTTAGGAGTTGAAAGGTGAAAGGTGAAAGGTGAAAGTGAATAGTGAATAGTGAATAATGAATAGTGAATAGTGAATAGTGAATAGTGAATAGTGAATCAATGCCGTTTAGTTAAGAAACAACCTAACCCGCCTGCGGCGGGGTGCAACTATTATAGAAGATGCAACAAATTGAGGGCAGAACCCGCCGATGGCGGGGTGACATAATTTCTGCAACGATGTTCTTAAGTCAACGACATTGAATAGTGAATAATGAATAATGTATGAAAAACTGTTCGGCAAATAGCCGACCGGGGATGGTGTCCATTGTTTATTACTCCGGGATGGTATCTGAAGGAAAGATTATTTTAGCTGCCATAAATAACCGATGATTTATCATGAGCAATTATGCTATTACAGCTATAGTTGACAAATATGTACAGCGTTGGGCATAAAAAAAGGCGAAGGTGGAAACCTTTGCCCGTTTTTAATCCGTACCCTATGAAAACTGATGTAAAGATAATATGGCCGAAGCCCATTTTCCAAATAAAAAAAGTTAAAAATTTGTTAAAAAATAGCCAGTGTATGGTACCATAAACTACAAAGCAAAACGCCCAATAAAAAGCCCCCCGTAAAAAACAGGGGGCTTACATGAAAACTACTAAACGCTCACAATTTACCGCTTACGGTAACCTGCAGTTCATCGCTCATTTGGCCCTGCTCATCATCATGGTCAATATAAATAGCTTTGTACTTCCAAATGGCCGACTGCCCGGCGGGTGGCAAGGGGTAGGTATCCAAATAATCCGGCTGGGTATCCGTGGCCAAAAAGCTGTAGCCATTGCCATCGCCCCTATCCACATAAATATGAATCCCCTGCATACCCGCTTTTTTCCATTTGATATTGGGATGGCCCGCTTGCTTTTCTACCTGCAGCACAGGCTTCATTTCGTGCAGTACTTTGCTGGCCGCTTCGCCAATAATGCCCAGGTCTTTGCCAATGGCCTCGTTGTAGGCCTTGCTGTATTTAATAACCTGTACCAGTTTTTGCACCCGCCCAAAAATATCTGAGGTAGCCTCCTGCGGCAATTGGGGCGTGGGCGGTGCCGGTGGCATCACGCCCAACGGGTCGTTGTTTTTGCTACCGCTGCGCAAGATGTTTTTGTAGGCCGTAACCTGTTTTGTGTACTGGCGGATGTTTTCGATATTGCCAATGATGTAGGCGAAATTTTCGCTCCACTTTTTTACATTCGTAAGATCCTCTTCTAGCAAGGCTAGGACCTCACGGTAATTGGGTAATTTGGCTGCAAAGTTGTTCAGCCATTGCATTTTGCCAGGGTCGCTTGCGGGCAAATAATAAACTGTCATAACATTTGTTTTAAATTGTTAAAAAAATATACTGCAAGTATCAATCGCCCTTTTAAAATGAATCATGAATAGGTGAATGACAGCACAAATATTCACCCGCTATAAATCTGCTCCAAAAATTATTCACCAAATGCCTTTAAAAAGGAACGAAATGGCATTATGGAGGAACGAAACCGGTTTTAGGAATTCCTGTTTTGGTAGGTATTGTGCCAAAATGGGAATGCGCATTAGAAACCAGCAGCACTTACTAAAGTATTAGCTGCCATTGCTAAGGTATGGGCAATGATTGCTAAGGTATGAGCAGCCCTTGCTGAAGTACGAGCAGTCCCTGCTAAGGTATGAACAGCGATTGCTTAGGTACAAGCGGTCCTCGCTAAGGTACAAGCAGCCATTGCTAAGCTACAAGCGGTCCTTGCTAAGGTATGAGCAGTCATTGCTAGTACTAGCAGCTATTGCTAATGTATTGGCAGTCCTTGCTAAGGTACAAGCAACCCCCGCTAAGGTACTAGCAGCCCTTGCTAGGTACAAGCAGCCCCTGCTAAGGTACAAGCGGCCCCTGCTTAGGTGTAAGCAGCCATTGCTTGGGTGTAAGCAGCCATTGCTTGGGTATGAGCGGCCCTTACTAGGGTATTAGCAGCCATTGCTAGGTACTAGGAGCCTTTGCTAAGGTACAAGCAGCCCTTGCTAAAGTACTAGCAGTTGTTGCTAAGGTATTATCAGTCGTTCGGTAAATTCGATCTCTTATTGGCTCGATTGGGTCAACAGTGATTATATTTTGTCTGTCCGGAGTCGGCGGCATGCGGATAGCGGGGTGCAACTTAGCAAGGGGTCTGGGATATTAGGGGTAGCCGGTTACTCGAACAGTAACCCTCCACATTTGATTAGCAGGGTTCCTTACTCGATTTGGAACCCTAAATATTTAATTCGTCGTTTTGTGATATATAAAATCACCTCTTTTTGAATAAGTACACCATTACCCTGTGCCACCGATTGTCCTGTTTTCATAGCCTACTGGCAAAAATTTCGTACATTTATCATACAGATTTACCTTAAAATACTGCTTTCGATATGGAAACGGAACTCAATAAATCAGCTATCAATGGCTTGCTGGCCATATTGGCACCGGGTGCATTCTTATTATTATGTATTACTTGGATGGTCTCTTTGGTGTACAAAGGTCAACCCAATTACTTTGACAGCAACCAACTCCTGTTCCTTTTTCTTTTTTTGCTGGCGGCCTATATACTGGGGCTGATCAACGATGCGCTTTGCCAATGGGCAGAGGGCCGCTTGCTGGTTGGCCTGTACAAACAGCGCCCCCAGTTGCGGGTGATTGACGAAAACAGGCATTGGCTTACCGAATTGGATGCATTTTACAAAAAAACAACGGGCCTTTCACTGTACGAAACCGACCGGGAAACCGGCCAACCGATGCCGGGCGATTACAATGGCCATAAACTGCACAAGTACAACTTGAGCCAGTTTGAACGCTTTGCCGTTTTTGTATTGGCCAAAGAGGGCTTGGATGGAAAAGTTGATACCCTTAAATCTAAATACATGCTGTTGCGCAACATGATACCCCCTTTTGTATGCTGCGGTATCGGCGGTATTGTTTTATACTTCATGGGTATGTTGCATACCGGGACCACTATTATTTTTTACCACCCGTATTTTGTGCTGGCCTTTGCCGTACTGCTGCTGCTGGCCTGTTTCTGGCTTTGCCGGGCATTTGTCCGTGGCCGCTTGGAATACCTTGCCGAGCTGTACCGCTACACACGCTTTCATTATTTGCTAAACAATAAAAATTAAGAAAAATGGAACAGTCAAAACACAGAAAGCCCCCCTTTGGTGGTGGCAGGAAAAATCATGCGCCTAACAAAAGGCCACGTACCGCACCAACCGCTTTTGAATTGGCCACCGGTGGCAAAGACCCCGCATTGGCCGTGTACTACAATTTGGCCTGCGATGCGGCAGAAGCCTATATCAACACGGTGAACGGTGCCGTTGTAGAAAAACCTTTTAACAATACACACCTGTTGAGCGACAAAGTGCTGAGCTACCTGCGCCATGCCATGTGGAAGGGGTTGAAGGACAACAAAAACACATCGGGGCAAGTATTGGATGCTACGGAAAAACAAACCATTGTACAGTTGCTGCAAAAGCTGAATGGCATCCGCAATTTTCAATCGCATGTATGGCACGACCCAGCAGTGTTGCAATTTGACGATGCACTGAGCCGTTTTGTGGTGCAAAAGCATGATGAAGCGGTACGGGAGTTGAGCGCCGTGGATGGCAATGATGCCCGCCGCTATTTGGAAGGGTATGCCGATTTTCCCCTGTTTCAAAAGCATGAAGGCCGCACCATCATTACCCAAGAGGGGCGGGTATTTTTGCTGGCCTTTTTCTTGCACCGGGGCAATATGGCGGGGCTGCTGCAACAACGCCCCGGCAGCAAGCGCAACGATGAACCGGAATACCAGTTTAAGCACAAGGTTTACCTGTATTACTGCCATCGGGAGGGCTCGGCCTGGGATGCTACCAGCCTAACCGCAGAGGAACTGGCGCAGGCCAAGGGCGAAGAAGCCACCAAGTTACTGCGCAAACAACAGGCTTATAAAATTATCAGTTATTTGAACGACCGGCCCGCTTACTGGGGGCAAAATGACAAACTGCCACTGTACTATACCGATGAAGCGGGGCAAGTGCTGCCCGTAAAAGATATGCCAGGGCTGCAACTTTTTATAGTGCAAAACGGATTGCTAGGTGGGGTAAAATTGGAACTGAAACCAGAGCCAGTGGCAACCCATGCAGCAACGGATACCGAAGATGAGCGCATCAAAAACGAACGCCGCAAGATTGCCGAGGCCAAAAAGCGGGCGGGCGTGGGCTACCTCCAATGGCTGGGCAATACGGGCCATGAATTTGAAATCAATTATGCTACGTTGCGGCATATTGTAAGCGATACGCTGCTGGGGCGGAGCTTTGAAAGGGATTATGTAGAAAACGATGCAATAAAAACCAAAACCCTCAGTGCCGAAGCACATTTTTATGAAGTATTGCGGGATGCGATTGAGGGAAGGGAATATATCTATTACCAGTTGAAGGGCCAGCCGATGGAAGAACCCTTGCAGTACGATGGTTTCCCCATCAAGAAAAAATTCAACTCGGCCTATATCAATTACAATGAAAGTGTGGATGTACTTGACAATGTTTTTTATACCAAGGATGAACTGCGCCATGCACCCCTGCTGCCCACGCCCAAGGTGGAAAACCTGCTCATTGAATGGCACCAGGCTTTTACTTCGGACAAGCCCCAAAAGGGCGAGTGCAACCGCCGCATGAAATTGCTCAATTATATCCGCCCTGCGGGCGAGGCTTTTAATGCCAGCCCCTATAAAACCAAAACCGGACTGGTGGGCATACCAAATGATAAGGAACCACAGCCCATGGTATTTCACCTGAGCCATTATTACAAGGAGCAGGAACAAAAGCTGCGGCAGGAAGACCGGTTTTTGGAATGGGGGGTACAGTACCTGTTGGACTATGGTTTGCTGCCCGGTTGCTTGGTGGAAGTGGAGCGCTATACCAATGACCCCAAGTATAAGGAAGACACCGATGCATATAAATTGAAGCGGCAACTGTTTTACGAAGCGGCCATACCGCCGCAACACCGGCTGCGGATTATTGATGGGCATATTAATATAGCGGTGCCCAACCCCGGTGGATACCCGGCACTGATAAAATTGCGCATGGGCGAAAAACTGCTGAAATACCTGCTAACAGCGGTAATGGGCCAAAAGCCCCAGAACGGCCAAACCGTAGATGGGTTTTTTAATACCATTGCGGCCGATTATATACAGGCTTTGGCAGCACAAAAAAGCGGTAACCCTGCAACTTATACCCTGCTGGAACCCTTTGCCCTGCCGCCCGCTTTGCTGGGGGATAAAAAACAAACGCCCTCGGTAAGGGAGGAACTGGCCAAGGCATTGGACAAAAAAATAGATTGGTTACAGGAACAACTGGCCGGGCGTAAAAGCTATAACCGCAACCAGAAAAACGAGGTGATACTCAAAGCCTACCTGCTGTACGATTTTAGTGAAACAACGGGCAAAAAATACCTACGCATGAATGAGTATGAGCAGATGAGCATTTGCCATTATATGCTGAACCAAAACCCCGATAAGGTAATGGGGCTGATCAACAATACCTTTAAGCTGAAAAACCGCTTGCCCGAAGCCGTGTACGACCATATACAAACGGCGGTAAACGATAAGGGATTGTTGCCGAGGCTGGATGTACTGTATAATATGGTTTTGGAAGACAGGCTGGATTTTTTACAGCAAATGTTACTATTGGTAAAAGATGAAGGGATGCCCATGAAACTGATAAAGCCACAGTTGGCCTTTTTGAACCTGTCGTTGAGCGATGGCAACCTGAACCCCGAAGCCCGTAACCAACGGCTGGAAGCCAGAGAAAAAAGTTGGGAATACCTGCCTTTTGCGGTACACCCCGCATTGGCACTAAAATATTTTTATCCTCAGGATTTTGCCGCCAAAAAGTTTGACGGCAATACACCGCATAGCAAGGGTGAGCAAAAATATACGAACCTGTTGGCGGAGTTGCGCAATGACACAGAAAACCCAGCAGTGATTGTACCCGAACATTATGATAGTACTGCCCTAGCAGGTTTATATGAAAGTGCCATGGAAGTTGTTGCTAATACCGATACAAAAAACGCTTTGAACAAAAAATGGCAGCATTTGAAAGGCAGTATAATTGATGCCCAAACGAAAGATGTACTATTGAGTAAATTGGCGCATCAGTATCTTGAAAGTTTTGACAAAGGCATAGCGGATGTTTTTGGTAAAATGCAGCAAAGCGGACAGTTGCGGCTCGATAGGCTCTTTGGGAAATTTACCGTGATGCCACTGCATAAGGCCGAGGCAACCATTGCCGCCAAAAATGGCCTTACCCAACAAATAATTGCGGCCTTGCCAGATACTATTTACTTAGGTATGCGCCTGCATCAGGCCGACGATTTCTTTTACAGGATGAAGCAAGATAAGCTGTATCAGCTTGCAATACATTATGTGCAATACCGGCAGGAAGAACTATCCTTTTACGCTGGCAATGTTGCCATCTATAATAAGATTAAGGAGTGGCCCGATGGCACGGAGGCAAACCCTGTGCCGCTGGGCCATCTGTTGCAAGAATACAAGGGGATTGGCGTAATGGCCAACCGGCTGATGGGGTATCTGCTTGCCTACGAACGGCGGGTTATCAACACATGCATTGAGCAGGAACAACAGCAACATGCAACAAGAGACCCGCAATTGATTATTGGTGCGGCAAGTAGCAAAACAGGTTTTATGCCATTTATTGATGTGCTGAAGCTGGATAGTACAACACCTGCAATAGTTAAAGAGCAATTGCGGCAGCTACGCAACATGGCCCTTCATCGTGAAGTGCCGTTGGCCGGAAGTTACAGCGCACAAGCCGCACCCGGCAGCCCTGTGGCGCAGGTGCTGGGCATTACGCAGCGATTGGCACCGGATAGGGAGAAGTATAAAATGTATGATAGAGAATCGGAAATTTCAGGGGAATGAGCGGCGATTGTATGAGAAAGGGGTATTTTTAGCTGCGGTAACGGGCTGTAATGGCCTGTGGTGCAGTGTTTTGGGAGATTATGTTGTGTAAGCCCTCATTTTGTAGGGTGGGAACAACTATACAGGTTTTTGTCCTGCAAGGGTATTGGTTGTGTAAGCCCTCATTTTGTAGGGTGGGAACAACTGAATTTTTAGCATCAATTTCTTTTTCTTCGTTGTGTAAGCCCTCATTTTGTAGGGTAGGAACAACATGATGATTTAAATGGCCCCGGCTCCCACCGTTGTGTAAGCCCTCATTTTGTAGGGTAGGAACAACCCATTGCTTAACTGTTTGATTGGTTGTTACGTTGTGTAAGCCCTCATTTTGTAGGGTAGGAACAACTCGTTAGTTAATTCATATCTTTTAAGACCTGTTGTGTAAGCCCTCATTTTGTAGGGTAGGAACAACAACCTTAACCCAACATCACTGCCACACCAGGTTGTGTACGGCCTCATTTTGTAGGCTAGGAACAAGCATGTAGTCTATCCATGCTGGTTGTTTTCCGTTGTGTAGGCACTCTTTTTGTAGTGTGGGAACAACTCTCCTACTCCGAACATTGGGTCCATGTTGTTGTGTAGGCCCTCATTTTGTAGGGTGGGAACAACTTGGTTTCTCTTGCTTCTCCAGACATGCAAGTTGTGTAAGTCCTCATTTTGTAGTACAGGAACAACCGCGTGACAGGCGAGTGCTCTAATCAGTTGGTTGTGCAAGGTTTCATTTCGTAAACTGGGAACAACTTGTTTAATAATATCCCCCTCACCTGTTATGTTGTGTAAGCCCTCATTTTGTAGGGTAGGAACAACGGTACAGATGTGGTACATCCTTACGCCAAAGTTGTGCAAGTCCTCATTTTGTAGGGTGGGAACAACTACCACTTATTTCCCAAGAACAAACTGTCCGTTGTGTAAGCCCTCATTTTGTAGGCTAGGAACAACCAAATGATTTTTGTATTGCTTTCGGTGTAAGTTGTGCAAGCCCTCATTTTGTAGGCTGCGAACAACAAAAGCGGAGAGATATTCTCATCCGCTACCGTTGTGTAAACCCTCATTTTGTAGGGTGGGAACAACCATATATTCCTGTTTAAAATTTGCAAAACTGTTGTGTAAGCCTTCATTTTGTAGGGTGAGAACAACAAGTCTGGTTCCCACGGGTCAGATGATCCTGTTGTGCAAGCCTTCATTTTGTAGGGTGAGAACAACGGACGCTGACAACATAGAGTCCCTTCGTATGTTGTTTAAGCCTTCATTTTGTGAGGTAGGAACAACGATATACTTACCAAGGCCAGGTCGAGATAAGTTGTGTAAGCCCTCATTTTGTAGGTTAGAAACAACGCCTCCTCTAAAGTCTTCGAAACGATGACGGTTGTGTAAGCCCTCATTTTGTGGGGTAGGAATAACCCATTGCTACTTCTCTTTTAGTTGTTTGATGTTGTGTAAGCCCTCATTTTGTAGGGTGGGAACAACAAAAACTATTGCGCTGGCTAAGTGGGATAAGTGGTGTAAGCCCTCAAATTTGTAGGGTAGGAACAACAACTGTTTAATTGGGGGGTATTGCTGCGCAAGTGTTTTGGCCTCACCCTTGCCCCTCTCCACCCGGAGAGGGGTGTTGCGGAGACCGAAGCGAAGGGGGCTTTGCAGGATATACATTTTTTGGAGGGGTTTTATTAGGTTGTTGGGTAAATAAAAGAGGAGTAGATTTGTTAAGTGCGAGTGCGCTAAAAATATCATTAGCATTATAGATAAACAAATGCAGTTGCGTAAGCCTTCTTTTTGTAAGGTTAAAGCAACCACGTGACAGGCGAGTGCTCTAATCAGTTGGTTGTGTAAACCCTCATTTTGTAGGGTGGGAACAACACCGAAAATAGGGCCGCCAAATTCCACGAAGTTGTGCAAGGCCTCATTTTGTAGGCTAGGAACAACGTATTGTATCAGCGGCTTTTGTTTCAGCCTGTTGTGTACGGCCTCATTTTGTAGGGTAGGAACAACTGTTCTTCAGCTAACTCATCTAGTAGTAGTGTTGTGCAAGCCCTCATTTTGTAGGGTGGGAACAACCCCGCAGGATTTCCTTCTCCAACTCTGTGGGTTGTGTAAGCCCTCATTTTGTAGGGTAGGAACAACATGCAACAGATACGATTACCATAAAGGCAAGTTGTGCCAGCCTTCATTTTGTGAGGTAGGAACAACATTGAACTGCTATGAAGTTTGAAACGTCATGTTGTGTAAGCCTTCATTTTGTATGGTGGGAACAACTGGCTCTGCTCTGCTGTGTTTTGGGAATGTGTTGTACAAGCCTTCATTTTGTAAGGTTGTAGCAACAAGTTTTGCTTTAATAGCGTATGGTATACCGTTTTGCAAGGCTTCATTTTGTAGGCTCGGAACAACGTAATGGATTTTTGTTTATCTTTTTTGTGAGTTGTGTAGGCCCTCATTTTGTAGGGTAGGAACAACTGATTGATTGAAAATTTGTTTTGATGCCGCGTTGTGTATGGCCTCATTTTGTAGGCTAGGAACAACATCGTATTCGTTATGCTTGCCCCATCCGATGTTGTGTACGGCCTCATTTTGTAGGCTAGGAACAACGCCTAGCTAATAAGGCTCTAGAGGTGGTCGGTTGTGTAAGCCTTCATTTTGTAAGGTTGTAGCAACAAGTTTTGCTTTAATAGCGTATGGAATACCGTTGTGCAAGGCTTCATTTTGTAGGGTATGAGCAACATTGCGTTAACTTCAGGCTTAATTGACGTTGTTGTGCAATGCTTCATTTTGTAGGCTGGGAACAACTTAGCCTGTATTATCCCATCCTTGGTAATGGTTGTGCAAGGCCTCATTTTGTAGGGCTGGAACAACTAATAATCTTATCTCCCCCATCCCAACCATGTTGTGCAAGGCCTCATTTTGTAGGCTGCGAACAACAAAAGCGGAGAGATATTCTCAGCCGCTACCGTTGTGTAAGTCCTCATTTTGTAGGGTAGGAACAACTAACACTATATCATATCCTAACTTTTTTTGTTGTGCAAGCCTTCATTTTGTGAGGTGGTAACGACACTGTTTAATGACGCATGTCATTGAGCAAAAAGGTTGTGAATTGATTTATTTTGTAATGCGTCAACAACCATTAGCAAAGCCTGGAGCCGACATTCGTAGTTGTGTAAGCGCTCATTTTGTAGGGTGGGAACAACTGAAAGGTCACTGTGCCAAGCGGCCACGGTGTTGTGTAAACCCTCATTTTGTGGGGCCTTTGGGCCGCGGTCGCAGCACCGTGGTGGGAACAACACAATAATACTCTTCGTACGCTTTTGGATGGTTGTGTAAACCCTTGTTTTGTCGGGTAGGAACAACTTCTGTCCATTTTCTGGGTATAAAGCTATTGTTGTGCAAGCCTTCATTTTGTGGGGTAGGAATAACCGTTATGTACCAGCAGCTTTGCCACGCTGTGTTGTGCAAGGCCTCATTTTGTAGGCTAGGAACAACTCTTTGTGTTATAACGCAAAAACGCAATAAGTTTTGTACGGCCTCATTTTGTAGGCTGGGAACAACAGTTTTTGATTTGGAGGTTTTTTGCAGCTCAGATGGGGCAGACCTCATCCCTATCCCTGCCTTTGCCGGCAGGCAGGCCTTCTCCCTCGGAGAAGGCGAGACGCTTTGGTCTCGCTCAGACCGCAAGCGTCAGAGGCAATAGCGAAGACCGTAGCGAAGCCTTCGGGATGGTCTTCGCTTCGGTCTCCCAGTTCCCTCGCCTTTGGAGAGGGGTTGGGGTGAGGTCTTTGTAAACTGTAGTTACCTCACAGCGAGGCGGAAAATTGGCGGAAATAAGTTGTAAATATTTGTCCTTATGGAAGCCTTTGCATTATTGGCATTTCCATAGCCAACTGTATTGGAACTCTCCAATTTGTTTGGCCAGTTCTTCTTGGCAGTTATAATCGTACCAGCGCAAATCATTTGCTGCCGTACTTTGTATGTTGTTAATAAAGTTGTCGTATAATAATGTGTTATGGGGGTGGTTGGTGGTGTGTAATTCAATAGTTGTACCACTGCCAATATCTGTGGCCGTTATTTTTTCTTGCTCAAGCACCAAATCTTTTACTGTAAACAGAAAGGCAGGGGCATAGCTATGGTTGTTTATTTCTTCTACTATGTTTAATACAATGGGCTGGGCATATAAGCAATATAGCCAAGCCCCATCTACCTGTAGGCAATCCCCCAAGGCTACATTGTAAACAAGGTATTTGTTGCTATTGAATAGCAATACAGTAGGCCCTTTCGTAAATGCTGCTATTTGGCTAACTACGCTATTTAAATGCGTACTATTGGGGGTAAAAAAAGTTTCAGGTAAAAATAACTTATTCAACAATGTTACCGAACGCCTGATGAAGTTTCTGGATAGACCGCCTGAAAATTTATGGCTATCGGGGTGCATGTAGTTGTTGCGCAATTTACGGGAGTGATCAAGTTGCCAATCCAATGCTTTAATGGGTTCTGCTGCGGTTAAATCATCCATCAAATTTTTCAGTGCTTTATCATAAGGCAGCCCCGTTTTCTTATTAAGATATTTTGTGACAAGGCTAATATTCAATTGGTTGCAGCGCATTTTAACAGCCATTTCTATAATGCGTAATACTTTGGATGCTGCTTCATCATATAATGGGTAATGATAATAAGCATGGGCCATAATGTGTTCGGCTGACAGAAAAGAGTCACTTACATCTTTGGGTACACAAGGATGAAATTGGCCTTTCACCAAAAAATGTGTTAAGTAAGTTTTATAATCGTTGATTGAAAATACAGACCAAGTTCCATCTGGTTGATGGTATTCCATAGTTACTTAAGTTATTGTTTAAATCTTACCCCTTCCCCACCAGCCCCCTCAAAAAAGCAATCTCATCATCCTTATCCTTCATCATCTTATCAAAAACAACCCTTTCCATCAACATCATGTTTTCAGGCACATTGTTTACGGTACCATTATTTATACCAAGTGCATTGTCATTTGCAGTACTGTTATAAACTGTACTTGCAAAAGTTACAATTTCCTCAGGCTTTACTTCCAGTGCCACAGCTATCTCCCCCAAGCGGGTAAAGTTTACATCGCTTTTGCCCCGCTCAATATCGCCATAGGCGCTTACGCTCATGCCCACTCTTTCGGCCACAGCTTCTTGTGTATAGTTTTTAATTTCCCGGATGCGGCGGATATTATTGCCTATTTCTAACATACTCATAATCTTTTGGTTTACCTATGGTGTGGCCGGAGAAATTGCCGGTTTTGCCAGAGAAATGGACTGCCTATAAATTTGGCCGAACCTGCCTTGCTTTAGAACTTTGTAGCAAGATAACACAAAATAAACATTTTTAAAGTACCGCAACAAATGGATACCCGAATCCCCTTTTAAAAATACAAGAAGCGCCTATGTGAACACGGCGATTGCTTTGGGATGCAATGATGGGTAATGGTGCTGCGGTAGCTGGTATAGCAAGCATTGTAAACACATATAACCATTTTTTATGAACCCTATCCATACAGGGCAGGCCCGCCTCACGGAGGGCAGGCCACCCCCATGTCCTTACTTCCCCAATCCCCAACTAATTGGGGAGGGACAAGCACCGTTTTTAAAAAACAGTATCCTCCACATTTATTGTAAACTAAAAATTGTAACCATGTTTTACCAATTAAAAAATACCCTTGTAGCTGCCATGTTATTGCCACTGGCCCTTGGCTGCAAAAGGGAAAGCTTGGCCACAGCAGCCAAGGAACCAAGCGTACAACACAAAGTGCAACTATGGCTAAACACCCAAGCAAAGCCTACCGGTGCGACAAGCCGCACAGCGGGCAGCGAGTTTCCCCAAAACACCTTGCAATGGGAACTGGCCCGTTATTCAAAAATAGCTGCCACCCATTTTATACCCGCTGCCCTAAAGCAAGAGGGCAAGGGCAACCCCTACGTAAGGGCAGGGTTGGTTGCTACCGAAGATGCGAAGGGGCAGATAAGCGCAGGACATTATATAGTGGTAGTACCGGACCGACAAATAATGGGAGAAGAGGCCGCCCAATATTACAGCCTTGCCCGGCTTTACCAACCTCAACCACAGGAGCCGCCTACTGGGTTTAGCGGTTCCGTGCTGTATTACAACACTTCCGGCCAGCCCACCACAAGTAAGGTTTACAACAATGGCCAGTTGCAGCAGGGTGCCACTGCGGTCTTAATTGCCAAACCGTTGCCTGCAGATGCCGATGCCAACAAAGTGCCCCGCAACTGTGATGGGCCGGGCAATACGGGTTGTATAGAATGGTATTACCAAACTTATGTAAACGGCCAATTGATTGATGAAGAATACCTGTTTACCACCTGCTGCGACAGTGGTGGAGGGGGCGGTAGCGGCAATGGGATAAACGAGAGCCCCTGCAGCTATGAGTGCCAAGAAATGGGCAGCCATGACGATGAGATAAACGGTGCCGAAATGTCAACCGTTACCGTTGTTGGTTCCACACCTATCAGTGGGCCCGACTCAACGGGCAAGATCAGGATAGGACGTATGATAAAAATGGACTTTTACAAGTTGGACTTTTTTTTGGGATTCTATGCCCGTTTTTCGGCCTATTACCAAGGGGTGGCCTATAAAAACAATGCCAATGAAGCCGACTGGAAATGGGAAGGACTGCGCCATACGCCGCCTTCTGATGCCAACGGCTACCATACCGAAGGCGAAGTACCAGCTTGCCATAGCGTTAAGGCTATTTACAATCCCATGCCGATTATGTTTTCGGGCGATAGGCGATTTGCCTATATCGGCTACAACTATAATGTAAAGGCCTATTTCAATTGTCCTCTTCAGTTCGAACTTCATAACCACCCCGGTGCAGAATCCAATGTGCAGATAAATGCCAACCGGGAAAATTGATTAGGCGTATAGGTTTTGGTTATATTTACACATCGGAGGTCCCTCCTTCCCCAACTAGTTGGGGAGGGAGGGACTCTTAAAAAACACAATATGAAACAAACCTTTTTTTTATGTGTAGGCCTACTGCTGATGATGGCCTGTACCCGCTCGGCTAAGTTAAGCAGCACTCAACAGATTGGGGGGATGCCGAAACAAGTTAACGGCGCAGCACAGACCGATACCAATATTATTCGCTGTTTACAAGTGATGTACATATCGCCAGAATTTAATCAATTGAACGAGGTGATAGGTTTTGATACCAACTATGCCCATATTTATTGGCGGGGTAATCAAGTTCAGTATGTAGTAACCTATCCTTTCTATTTACGTGATGGTCTGTCCCAAAAACCCTTAGAACGCATCAAGGAAAAACATATCCGGCGGTTGGTCTTTACAGCGGGAAGTCCTGATGGAGCCTATTATGATGAGCGCATCATGATACACAATAAAAAAGTGATTACCGACTCGATATTGAAAGACAGTTGGGTGGGTGGCCCTAAACTGGTACTGTTTACTAACGGAACATACGATACCTTGCAATCGTCGCAACAAATAGGAGATACCCTTCATGAATCATGGGGTTTTGGGGTAAAAGGCCAACCCACGGTATATGGAAAAGTGCAGCTTTATTTTATTCCGTTTGGTAACGACTTGCCTTATAGCATCGATACTGCTGCTGAACGGGCCAAGGGCATGCGGCTTTGCAAACTGGTTACTTTTATACATAGCCATACACCCGGCAAAAACAACGCTGTTAATTATACCATGCAGAATGAGTTGAAGGAAGTACCTGTTACCAATGCTGCCGAACTGCTGCCTTACTTTCAGCGGCAAAAACGGGGAGAGTACAGTGCGCAAGTGGCGGATGTGTTAGAAGAGTAGCAAGGATAGCCCTAGATGTACTTTTATGATACTCCAATAATGCTAGCTTGGCCACAAACAATCAATGCAATTTTTGCCTCCTTGGTCGGTGCCAGTCTACCGGCAGTTATGCCTTAGCCAATTTAGGGCCTCGTAATCAAAGCATATAGCAGCACTAACCCAAAGAGAATCTTGCTATTGGCATATAATGCCCCGTCTTGTCATGCCGAGGCAGGAGGCATCTACACCAACACATAACAGGCTGCAACAAGTAACAGTGGATGCCTCCCCCAACTAATTGGGGGCAATCGGCCTGCCTTCCTGCGAAGTCAGGCAGGCATGACAGGACGAGTAGTATGCGCCATTGGATTCCGTAAAATTAGTGGCGAAGGCTTATCTATTGTTACCTCACTGGTCGGTGTCCCACCGAACGGAATCATGATATAACCGTATAAGCTTGATGGAATTTTTCAAAATTTTACCTGTAAGCACAAGCGCAAGTCACCGCCTCAACATTCCGTTCGGTGGGACACCGACCAAGGTATCAAAACTTTATCTGTAAGCACAAGAGCAAGTCACCACCTCAGCATTCCGTTCGGTGGGACACCGACCAGGGTATTAAAGGTACAGCCTGCACTATAAGATTACCATGCAAAAACTATATGATACCCTTTGTCATTTCTGCCAACATGCCCATACCAATTAACACCAATAAGCCTAGGTGTATTGTATATATCAAGATACTGCAATTGCGTATCTGGTGCCGTAGGCAGAACATACAACTTTTTATCTTGGACATTCCTTCCACCCAAATCTGTCGTTACTGAACAAACGTATGTGCCAAATACTTTATTCTCATTATCGGAAAAAACCCCCAGACAACTATAGCTCCCACATATTTCACAGTTCTCTGGTATCGGTTCATTAACGGTAGCTAACTCGCATGAATAAGCAATATTACTGAACTCTATTAGCAATCTATGTAAGCTCAAAAATTGAGCATTTCCATAATATTGCTTCCACTCGCCTTCTTCCTCGCTGCCAACAATCAGTTTCTTCAAACTTATAAAAAATGATTTTGGATGATGCTCTTTGCTGTGTACATATATTTGCTCCCTAGTAGCACAATAATATTCCATTAGTTCACCGACAACTTCTTCTATTGGCCAATCATTCATATAGCTTATATCCGGGTTAAGGAATTTCCTGCCATCATAAAAACCTACTTCAGCAATGATTTTGAGTACATATCCATATCTTTCCCGGCTTAAAAAAAGGCATGCAGTGGAGGGCAAAGGATGTCTACTTACTTCTTTGTAAATTTCATATAAAGGGCTTGGAATAGTCGCTGAATTGAAATCAAGAATTCTCTGTTTAATATCAATTTTCGAGTCGATAATTTTCGGGACAATAGGCTTATTACCCATACGTTCTTGCATTACCTTCTTTACCCTTTCAATCAATTCGTTACACTCTTTTCCAATATCTGCTGTATTTAAATCAAAATAAGTTAGTGACTTCAACTCCTCAATGTTTAAAGGTAGAATCCATGATGAAAAATTCACTTTGTTGAGCAAAACGGGAATAACAGGTACCTCATAATTGGCATTCCTAAATAAAGCATAAAATACTTCCTTTCTAACATAATCACCCCCCAAATGTATTCTCTCTATACCTTCGCTATTCTTTTCCCCTTTCCAACCTTTCCCAATTAAAACTATGATGGCATCCGCCCAACAAATCCATTCGAATAATCTTGCAGAAAAACTTAATCCCAAAGGAGAAGAGGCAGTATCTAAGAAAACATTCTCTACCTCAAAAGCCCTTGAGAACTCTTCGAATAATACTTTTGCTTCATTAGCACTATCATCTCTTCTATACGAGATAAATACTTTCGGCATAGGAAATCTTTTAAAAGTATACTTGTCATTCAGTCAAATTAAAATTAGTTATAAATATTATTGGTTAAAAGGGGGATTTTCCGGTTTTATTAATCGAATACCCTCAATAAACAAAGCCCCGCTCCTTTTACAGAGCGGGGCTTTATCAATATCAATTGATTTATTTATCGTATCACTTCAATCGCCTTGTTGATCACCTCGGCATCGGTTACAATGCGTACGATGTACTTACCGCTGCCCAAGGCATTGGTATTGAGGTTTTCGGTTTGGTTCATGGCATTGATGCGCTGTTGCAACATCAGCTTACCATCCATGGCAATGATGCTGATGGTGGCGGGCTTGTTTACCATATCGCCGGTAACGGTAATGCTCAAGTTATCTTTTACGGGGTTGGGATACACACTCAAGGTATTCCCCTTGCCAAAGTTTACTTTGCGCACTTCGCTGTACGTAAATTGACCGTCTTTATCTATACTTTTTAAGCGATAGTAATTGAGGCCAATAATGGGCGCCGTGTGCAACAGTTGATAGTTGCGGACGCCTGCACCTGCTGTGCTGCCGATACTTGCAAAGTTGGTACCGTTGGTGCTGAACTCAATTTCGTAACGATCTACATTGATTTCTTCGCTTACGGTCCATTTTAGCAATACGTTGCTACCCTGTGGTGCAGCGGTAAAGCTTTCCAACTTAATGGGCAACAATGAACTGAAGGGCCAGTTGATGATACCTGCATCCATATTGGGGAAGTTGTTACCTGCCACAATATTGAATGTGCCGGTGCGGCCAGGGTTGGCCCCAGTTGGGTTCACATCACTGTCCACATCGCTTTCGGTGCCACTGCTCAATACAGCCGTACCGTTGGCGCCAATGTTCTGCTGCGTCCAAGCAGGGTTGCTGCCGGGGGTAGCCGTGGTATTAAAGCTGGGCAGGTTGGGGGTAAAGATCAAGTAGTAACCGGTACCAGCAGGCACGTTGGTTATTTGCCAGTTGCCATTGCCGTCGGTAATAGCCGAGCCAATTGCTACGTTGCTACTGTTGTACAACGTAACCAAAATGCCTGATATGCCCGGCTCGCCTGCATCTTGCAAACCATTTTTATCCAAATCGGCCCATACCCTGTTGCCGATGGTAGCGGGTTGCGGTACGGTAAGACCTGCATCAATCGTATTATCAATTTCGCCAGCGGCCAAGGCAATGATGCCTGTTAAGCCAGTAGCAGGCGTTGCATCGCTATTGGTATTGTCGCCGTTATCACCGGGCGTGTTCTGCCTTGTAAACAGCATATTGTTGGGAACCGTAGTAAAGCCTACTTGGTAATTACCGGGCACCAGGTTGGGGAAGAAATAAGCCCCGCTGGCATCGGTAATGGCCGTGGCCACTGGGTTGGTGGCTTCTGCGCCGGTAATGGTGCCATTGTTGTCGGCATCAAAATACAAACTAACGGTTACGCCAGCCACACCGGGTTCACCTGCTGTTTGTACGCCATCGTTGTTCAAATCGCTCCATACGTAATTGCCCAGTGCAGCCCTTGTACTAAAGATACCCGCATCCATGTTGATGATATTGGTACCGCCGGTCAAGTTGAAGGAACCCGTGCGGCCGTTAATGCGGTCGGCATCGCTATTGGTAGCGCCATCGGCCGTGCGGGGGCTAGGGTTCATACCGGGAGGATAGTTGCTAAAGCCTACCGTGTAGCCTGTGCCGTTGGGCACACCCACAAAACTAAAGTTACCATTGGCATCGGTGGTAGTGGTTCCTATCGCTACACCCGAACCATTGTAAAGGGTTACTGTAACACCTGCTACACCACCGTTCACCTCGGTACCGTTGCGGATACCGTCTGCCGCAGTGCCGCCACCGGCTGCATTATCAAACCAAGCTTGTCCACTTACGGTATTGGTATTGGCGGGAGGCACAATGCCTAGGTCAACACTGAGGTTGTCTTCGCCTTGGGCCAAATTGTACACCGCTGTGCGGGATGAACCTGCTGGTGCACCGCCTGTGGCAATCGCACCGCCATCGCTATCTATATTATCATTGGTGCCTGCATTTTGTGTGGCCGCTGTAAAGCCGGTTGGCAAAGGCAGTGCTGCGGTGCCAAATTGTACTACATAGTTGCCTGCTGGCAATCCGCCAAACAGATACTCGCCCAAGGCATTGGTAAGGGTGGTACGGGATGCCCCATCATCGCCATTGCCTACAATGCCATCGGCACCTGCATCCAATAAGGTAACGGTTACGCCTGCCACACCTAGTTCGCCTGCATCTTGCAGACCGTTGTTGTTCAAATCGTACCAAACCCTGTTGCCCAAGCTACCGAGGCCGCTTGGCACACCCTGACGGATACCCGCATCTACCGTGGTATTGGTAGCACCAGCGGTTACCGTGGCACTGGCTGTGCGGCTAGTAGCTGGGTTTACGTCGCTATCGGTAGCATCGTTGCCGCCCCTATCTTGACCGGTAAAGCTAAAACCTGCGGGCAGGTTGCTAAAGCCCACGGTATAGTTGCCGGGGGTAAGGTTGGTAAACAAGTAACCGCCCGTTGCATCGGTAGTTACCGTATCTACGGCAGTACCTGCATTATTGTATAAGATAACGGTGATGCCTGCCACACCGGGTTCGCCGGCATCTTGTACACCATCGCCATCTAAATCGTTCCAAACAAAATTGCCCAGGGCACCTACATTGGCCGCAGGAGCGGTGCTGTACATACCGCAATCCACACTGAGGTTTTTGGCACCAGCGGGCAGACCGTACAAAATAGTGCGGCCCGTAACAAGATCGGCATCGCTATCGGTGGCATCGAGCGGAGCTGCGCCGCCGGTAGCATCCTTGGTGGTAATGGTGAGGCCACTTGGCGTTACAAATAGCACTCCATAACTGCCGGGCGTTAATCCATTGAATATATAATTACCAAAGGCATCGGTGGTGGTAGTGCGTACAGGCGTAGTGAGTTCTGCACCCAACAATACACCATTGCCATCGGCATCCAAATACAGGTTTACGGTTACGCCCGCAATACCGGGTTCGCCCGCATCTTGGTCGCCATCACGGTTGTTGTCGTACCATACACGGTCGCCCAAGCTGGCCAATGCCGATGATTGCAACACCAAGCCCGCATCTACATAAGTAACCTGCTCACCTGCCGCTACGTTAAAGCCTCCTGTGCGGCCGGTTGTGGTATTGGCATCGCTGTTGGCTACTTGTGATACGGCACCTGTGCTTGAGGTAAAGGCAGTACCAGCGGGAGGCGTAAAGCCTACTGTATAGCCAGTAGCTGGTGTTACATTGGTAAAGAGGTAATTGCCATTGGCATCGGTAATGGTGGTAGCCACGGCCACGCCTGCACTGTTGTACAGTGTTACCGTTACGCCACTTACGCCTGGTTCGCCTGCATCCTGTGTGCCATTGGCGTTGGTATCAAACCATACCCGGTCGCCCACACTAGCCGTTACCGCTGGTGTGTTAAAGATGATGCCCGCATCAACGGTCAGGTCCCTTTCGCCAGTAGTAAGGTTGTAACCAACTGTACGGCCAGTGGTAGCACTGGGATCGCTATTGGTATTGTTGCCATTATCGCCGGGGGCATTGGGGTTTACCGATGTGGTAAAAATATAGTTGGCAGGCAATGTAAAGCCTACATTATAAGAGGTTTGGTTGATGGTGGTTGCAGTGCTTTGGTTGGTAGGCGTTAAATTATCAAATAGATAATTGCCATAGGCATCCGTAACAGTAGTGCCTATCACCAAATCATCGGCTGTACCCGCTACACCATCGGTGCCATTTTGGTACAAGGTAACGGTGATACCTGCCACGCCCGGTTCGTTGGCCGTTTGCAGGCCATCCTTATTATCATCACGCCATACCCGGTCGCCAATGGAAGCCAGCCCTTTGAAACCAAAATCGAAATTATGGTCGGCGTTTGCGGTATTAAATACAATCACCGCATTGGTGCCGCTCAAGCTGGCATCATTATCAATGTTATTGACTGAATTGGCGGCAGCATCGGTTTTGGTGAGTTGCCTGCCCGTTAATGTGGCCTGTGCTGTATTGATACGTACTTGATAATTGAATCCGGGTAAAATATCGTTGTTACCCACACCGGTAAAGCCTGCTGGTTTACGGGCATCCGCCGTGGTGAGGGTACTAAAGAAATAAGAACCTGCTTGTCCATTTACGGTAGCGGTAGTGGTAGAAGCCACCACCACATCGTCGCCGTTGCCAAATATGCCATCGGGTCCTGGGCTTACCAAATCAACGGCTACACCGTTGATACCTGCTTCTGCCGCACCTGCATCCTGTACGCCATCGCCATCGGCATCGGCCCAAACGCGGTTACCTACTTCAATGGGCTGATAATCGTTGATCACTTCTAGGTCGCCCAAACCGCCTGCCTTACCAGCATTGGTGGGGTCGCCCGGTGTACCGGTAGTGGTGGTTACCAATTGTAAACGTTGCGACATGGTACCAGCCGAAACGCCGCTGTTGAACATTTTAATGGCCCCTTGCGCAAAGGTTACGCTCACAGGGTCCATGAGCGTATGTACCACTTCGTTGGAACCGGCCAACAAGGCTAAGCCGCCATTGGACTTAACATAGTGGGCCGTGATGGCAGCGCCGGGATTAAGGGTGCCGGGTGTACCCGTGGTACTATAGTTATGGTTAAAATAGAAATAAGCGCCTTGGGTGCCGGGGTTGGGACCACCAGCCGGGATGGTACCAGCCGTACCGCCCCATCCTGGGCCATAGTTACCGCCCATGGGGTTGCCTGTAGCACCTGTCCAACTGCCGCCGATGGCCAAGTTACCGGGTGCAACACCTGCCGTAGTGGTAGTTACGCCGTTGGTATTTACCGAGCCCAAGTTTTCCAAAGAAAAATTGGTACCAGCCAAATCTTTACCAGCCCTTAATATTTCGCCAGAATTAAGACCACGGAAAAAGTTATTGGCCCCGGCAAAACCGGTTCCGGTAGGCAATCCGTCATTCGACAGGTTTTGATAACCCATTTGATCCGCAAAGCGGTCACGGATACCCAATACCATCGAACCATCATCATCAAATTCCAAATCGCTCAACATCGGTTGGGGATAGTAAACGCCGCCTGTATAAGTACCATTGGCGGTATTGTAATCGGCTTGCAAAGGATCGGCAGCACCACCATTGCCATTGTTTTGCCAAGCGCACCACCAGTTATTTTTAAATGGATAACGGTAGTCGCCATTGCTAAAGCCACGCCTGTAGTTAAAGGGAAAACGCAGCACTTCGGTAAATACCTGTGTAGCTGGGTCAAATTCATATACGATGCCCCTTGAGCCCACCGTATCGGCAGCCAAATTGTGATTGGTTGTTTTTTCCCTTACCACTACGCCGCCCACATATACTTTTCCGTTGGCCGTTTTACAGGCCATGGGGTGCCAAACAGTGCCGGCGGTACTGGGGTCGGTAATCAGCCAGTTACCCGTTACGTCGGCGGCCGTAAAGCTCGCTTTGATGGGGTTGCCAATATTGATGCGCTGCAAACGCTTTTGGAACATATTAACCATATACAAATTGGCGCCATCTTCACTAATGTCGATACCGCCGATACCACGCTTGCCCACTTCAGCAAACACACCTACATCCGCATTGCGGGTATTAGATGCCGCTGGCAAAGCAACGGTACGTGGGTCTGTGCCCACGTTGATGCCAATCGTTGTAACATCTACCAATAAAGTAGCAGCGGTGGGCACACCGGTAGCACTGATGACAGAACGGTAAATACCTCCGATACCATTGGGGCCAAAGCTGCTATGTCTTTTTAAATAGGCAGCCATGATAAGGGTGCGGCTGGTTTTTTGCACAGCCAACCCGAATACGGAACCCAATTGGCTATTGGGCAACCTGCGGGTAGCGCCGCCATCGTTGGGGGTGCCATTGCCCATATCGTAGGGAAAAAGGTAGAGGTTATTATTGGTACCGGCCGTACCACCGCCAGTGGCATTACCATTGGTATAGCCCGTGGTAGCCAAATAAGGGTTGGCGCTAACGGAATACCAGTCTTGGTTGGCAATGGCAAAATTAATAGTGGTGCTGGGTGCCGAAACAAACTGCACATTGGTGCCATTGGCCGATGAAGCACGACTGTCGAAGTTGCCGCTGGTAGGGGTAAACTCGATCCTTACCGCTGTACCCGAGGGAATTTCAGCGGCACTAAAGCTGTAGGCCCCCGTAATACTGGTGGTTTTGGTGGTACCCAATTGAGCACCACTGGCATCAAATGCACGTACCTGCACACCGAAAGCGCTAGGCTCAGTAGGGAAGCCTGCCGTTTCTTGGGTGCCATTAAAGTTAAAGTCTTTGAAAACAGTGCCCGAAATTTGGGCATTTACCGATGGTATGGCACAAAAGGCCAATACCACCAATGCTGAAAAGCGTAAAGCTCTTTTCATTGATATTGTATTTTATTTAAGTAGAGGTTCCCGCCTTAGTGGTTGGAACAAAATATATAAAACAGGACAAGCCTGTTGTTTTTGTCTATTATCCTGCACACACTGTGCGCTTGGTTAAGGTGGTTGTAATGGGCAGCCATTTTTTTACATGGGTAAAACGAGATAAGTAGCTATTTGGTTGCATCTGCTTAAGAAAAATGCTTAGCCATAACGAAATAGTCTAATTTATATTGCGACAAGGCTGCAAAATAAATGTATAAACATCAAACGGGAAATCATACCCAGCTAGGTTTTGGCTTGATCCCATTTTGGTATCAAACAAATATTATATATACATATTGTTCAATACGAATATATATTTCGCAAAAATGCTTACGCATTTCACTACTATAAAATTGCTGAAAAGGATAACGGGTAGGCCCTTGCGGTAGCGGATTACGATTCATATACAAACTTTATACCATGCTTGGTAATATGGGGATAATACCGACGCCACTTACTAAATAGTCCAATCATTTCTGAGCTAACCCAAAGCGGGTCGGCCAAGACGCTACGGTCTTGGTGTGACAAGCTGTGCTTCGTCATCACATTATACCACAAACAGTTGGACTAATTCATATGTGTAATTGGTATAAGTTGCGGACACTCGTTCCATGTAGGGTAAAAGCATGCATTTAAAAAATGGGGCAAACAGCAGAAACGCTTGGATGAATGGTCCCGTTAGTCAACTACAAGGCCCGAGCCGCTGAAAACTGCCCAAAACCGGCCATTACATCTATACCCGGCGAAAAAAAGGATGCTTATCGTTTATTATACCCAGTTCAACGATTAAGTATAAATGCAGGGATTTCTTGTGTTAGCTTCATGCGAGCATAGCGATGCAGCCTTACAAGGCCCCTTCGCAAGCCAACCTCTACTTTACAGCATAAAATATTTGTGGTAATTCACTATCTTATTAAAAATATGTGTTTGTTTAAGTAGAGGTTGGCCCCCCGATTCCTCGGGGGACCATTTTATCACCCATTTTTCCGGTAGACCTCTTCCCATTCATCGTGGCCTTATATAGAAAAGCACCGCCAAAAGGCAGTGCTTTAAGATACCAAACACAAACAAAAAGGCAACACACCAGATTGTGCATTGCCCCTTATCTTTAATCAGGTTTTTTACCGTCTAAAAATGTATTGATGGTGCCTATTTCGGCTTGGTTATTGTCGTCGCTTTTTACCGTATAGTTACTATAGAAGCTTTCTACATTGGCGATGGAATTGTGTAATTCCATATTGCGGCGGAGGTAGGCCGGTACCGTTTCAAACTCGTTGTTAGGATCGGCTGCATTGATGTTGAATGACAAATTACGCAGCTTCGCAATGCGTTCCATAGCCCGGCGCCTGAGTTCCTCTGTTTCGTCCTGCGGTGCAGGTTCCTCAACATTAGACATCATGATGGGCTGAGTTTGTTGATCTATTTTTGGCTCCCCCGCCGCTTCATGGGAATCTTTAACCACCAACTGCATTTCTAACATCGGCTCGTCTTCCTTTGTTTCGACCTGCAACGGCAGTAGTTCTTCCTGTTTACTGGACTTTGTTCCGGCTTCATCCTGCACATAAATTTGCGCTGGTTTGGCCAAATAACCGCCTGACGAAAGGACGGTGCTAGCTTCGTTTGCTTGATTATTCGTATTTGTTTTGGGTGTAGCGGTTTCGGCGCTTGGCTTTTCGCTGGATGCTGTCGTTACTGGATTTAAAGTATCAAATTCCATTACGGAAATCTGATCTGCGGGCGAAGATATTTCAAAAAAGATGGGTTCTTCTTCCTTCTTATCCACAGTAGTTTTACTTGGTATATTTACAGGAACCGCATCGGTATTTACTTCCACCAACCTTGGCATCATCAGCTCTTCATCCGCTGCCAACTGAACACTTGGCTCGGTTATTTCTTCGATGGCCTTATCCTCATCCGTTACATCAAAAGCCAATACCGGTTGCTGATAGGCTTTCTTTTCTACCGGTGCAGGCATTTCCAGTTGCATCACTATCTTATCATCTTTCTTCTTCTCCTCTTGCTGGGGAGCCATTTCTTTTACAAAGGGGTCTTTGTGTTCAAAACCGGTGGCAATCAGCGTAATACCAATAGCATCGCCCAAGGTATTGTCGTAACCCAGGCCCAAAATCACATCGGTGTTTTCGCCCGCTTGGCTCAACAGATAGTTCTGTATCACTTCCACCTCGTCCATGGTAAACTCATGATCCCCTTCGGACGAGTTGATGTTGATGAGTATCCACCTAGCGCCGCGGATATCATTGTCGTTGAGCAAAGGAGAGTTGAGCGCTTCCTCAATGGCTTTATGGGCCCTCGCCTCGCCATTGGCAGCCGCACTGCCCAATATGGCCACGCCACCGTTTTTCATTACGGTGCATACGTCGGCAAAATCCACGTTGATTTGACCGGTGGTATTGATCACATCGGTAATACACTTGGCAGCCGTAGCCAATACATTATCGGCTTTGGCAAAAGCTTCCCGCATTTTAAGGTTGCCAAACTGATGGCGCAGCTTATCGTTGCTGATTACCAGTAGTGTATCCACATGGTTCTTCAATTCGTTGATGCCGTTCTCGGCTTGGGCTATCCGCTTTTTACCTTCGTAAGTAAAGGGTGTGGTTACAATACCCACGGTGAGTATGCCCAAATCCTTACAGATTTTGGCCAAAATGGGTGCGCCGCCCGTGCCTGTACCACCGCCCATACCGGCCGTGATGAAAGCCATTTTGGTATTCACTTCCAATATGTTCTTTATCTCTTCCAAGCTCTCTTCCGTTGCTTGCCTACCAATGGCAGGGTTGGCGCCGGCCCCTAGGCCCTGCGTTAAGTGCGGCCCCAACTGGATTTTATTGGGCACTTTGCTAGTGGCAATGGCCTGTGCATCGGTATTGCAGATGATGAAATTAACGCCTTCGATGTTTTGTGAAAACATGTGGTTAACTGCATTGCTACCGCCACCGCCTACTCCTATCACTTTTATGATAGAAGACTTTTCTTTGGGCAAATCAAAATGTATCATGTTCGTAAGTTTGGCTTTATCTTTTCCTTAAGCAGAAGCAGAAAAAGCGATTGAATAAATGGGTTGGTAGCAGCATTTGTATTAGCTACCAAAAAAATCTATTTTAAAATGAATAAAAGAACCAATTGCTATTTTTAAAACATTAAGAAATTAAGATGCATTAAGAAAGCCTTTTTGCGCCTTATCCCCCAGTGCCAGTTATTACTAGGCTATCAAAGATTATCCATCGCAATAACCTATGTTGGTAGCTTAAGTAACATCGGGCACAGGATAGAGTCCTGCGCCAGCCGAGTGCAATCAAAAGCGTACACTATAACGATTCAACACTTAATGACCCTTATTACCTTAATGGTTCAATCTCCTTTATTTTTAAGAACTATTTTTTAGCAATGGATGCAGTTAACTATTTACTGTTGCTTAACTACATCCATGGTTACAAATGCGCATCTTCTTCTTCCTTGAACAGATCGATCAATCCGTTTTTAAAGGAATCCATAAAGCCCTTGAGCGATTTGCGTTGCTTTACTTTTACGGGGCCTACCGTTGCTTCTTCTGCAACATCCAGCACTTCGTCCACCGGCTGCTGCTGTAAGCTACCAGGCACTTGTATGCGCTTGAAGCTGCTCTCAAACTGCTTTTGGTTATTTTCGTAATCGTTGTAACCTTTCAGTATCAAGCCGATACAAGTACTGTACATGGGCTTGGCCAACTCTTCAATATGTCCGGCTGCCAAATGCTCATTGGGGAAGCCCAATCGGGCATTCAAGCCGGTTACATATTCGGTCAACTGTATCAAATGCTTCAGTTGCGAGCCACCACCCGTGAGTATTACCCCACCGTTCAACATGCGGGTATCCAACCCCACTTGCTTTAAATGGTAGGTAACAAAATCCATGATTTCGCTCATGCGGGCCTGAATGATATTGGCCAGGTTCTTTACGCTGATTTCCTTGGGTGCCATACCACGCAAACCGGGGATGGTAATAAAGGCATTGGCCTTGGCTTCATCGCTCAGCGCACTGCCAAACTGTATCTTCATTTGCTCGGCCTGTGTTTTCAATACGCCCAGCCCGGTTTTGATATCGTTGGTAATGTTCTCGCCGCCAAAAGGTATCACGGCCGTATGCTTCAATATACCTTCGTAAAACACCGCTAAATCGGTAGTACCACCACCAATGTCCACAATGGCCACACCGGCTTCCAAGTCTTGCTCGCACATTACCGCTGCGGCAGATGCCAACGGCTGCAACACCAAGTCCTTGGTAATCAAACCCGACTTTTCCACGCTACGGTTGATATTGCGGATGGCCGTTTTATCGCCTGTGATGATGTGGAAATTGGCACCCACTTTTACACCACTGTAGCCAATGGGATTGGGGATATTTTGAAAATTGTCTACCGTAAATTCTTGCGGTATCACATCAATGATCTGGTCGCCCGCAGGTATATAGGTGCGATACTGATCGCCCACCAATTGATCAATTTCCAATTGCTTGATTTCCTCTTCAATATTTTGGCGAACGATATCGCCACGGGTTTGCAAGCTCTTGATATGATGGCCCGCAATACCCACATATACTTCGCTTATCTGCAAATTGGGGTTGCTGGCATAACAGTTCTCCAATGCCGTTTGAATCGCTTTGATGGTTTGGTCGATATTCAATACCATACCATGTTGCACACCATTGCTATTGGCACGGCCAAAGCCAAGAATTTCCAGCTTGCCGTACTCATTTTTGCGTCCGGCTATGGCAGCAATTTTGGTGGTGCCAATATCTAAGCCTACTATTATGGGTTGTTCACTGCTCATAGTTGTATCCTTTGTTTTGTTTGTGTTGATATAAAAAATGCTTGTTTGGTCATTGTTATCTGTAATCATTCCTCGGCGGCATTACCACCCTCGGTTTGGGGGGCGGCTTTGGCGTAGCGGGTTTTGGTTTGGGTTTGGGATTTTGTACAACCGGCCTGGGCACCGTGGGCTTGGGGGCCGCTGGCTTTGGCGAAGCAGCCGGTGCTACCACCGTTGGTTGCCTTACCGCAGGGGCCGTTGCCGTTGGCGCTGGGGCTTGGTTGTCGCCCGTACCCACTGCGGGTGCCGCACCTTCATCATCCCTTTGCACCGACTGCTGTATGCTGGTACTGTCGGCGGTATTGGCCGGACTGTCCTGCACAAAAGTTTGGGTGGAGTCGGTCGCATTTTGCTCTGCCCGCAGGGCCAACATTTTCAATAACTCTACCGTGCGCAGCGAATCGGCGGTGATATCGGCGGCATTGCGCCTTACGCCCACCACTTGGCCTTGATACTGTACATCCACACGGCTGTAATAGTTAAAACCCGTTTTGCCTATTACTTGCCGATAAAACAATTTTAGCCGCTCCAGTTTTTCGGCCGCATCAGCAACATCGCCAAACACAATAATGTTATTGCCGATTTTGGGCACCATTTCAAAACTGCGTGGCAACTGTATGTCAATTTGTTCAATCAATGCCCTACAAAAACTATCTTTTGCTATCAGCATGCTCAAGTTTTTGACATCCAGTAGCAACAGGCTATCGGCTTTGGACAATACCATTTTATCGGAGGGGAAACCGGTAAAGACGGGCACCCTGGCCGAAAATTTTTCGCTGAGCGGCAACTTACTGCCACTGCTATCCACATAAAAACTACCGCCACCGTTTACAAACACCCTTGCTACCGGCTCCCTTTCGGTTACCAGCACTTTTAACACTTCGTTGTTATCAAAAAAAAGCTGGGCTTCTTTTATCCATACATTTTTTTTCAGGGCCGCTTCCATCTGCTGCAGGTTGCAATTGCCCACCGGTTTGCCAATGGGGTTGCCACCGGCTACAGCGGCTATTACATCCAACACATCCTTTTTATCAACAAAAAAGTTATCCGACTCCCCAGCAATATCCACGCTGATCTCCCGGCACTGGCGGTTATCCTTTTGGCGCATGGCGGCCACCAACAGTACAATCGTACCGATGCCCACGCAAACCCAGATTGCGTTAACCGTCCATTTCCATATCGTTTTTGCCTTTGCCATTTTACGCTACCCTTAGCGGATGAACTGTAAAGATTTTACTTTTATTGTTTACGATTTGTTAATATTTGCTTAATGGGCTGCACCAGCGTATCAATATCGCCTGCGCCTGCCGTTATCACCAGTTCAAAAGACTGCTCGGCCAGCCATGGCAGCAGTGCTTCCTTATCTAATACCTGCCTGTTCTTCAACGTCATCCGTTCCGCTATCATTTCGCTGTGCACACCGGGCATGGGCAGTTCCCTAGCCGGGTAAATGGGCAATAGCACCACTTCATCGGCAAGGTCCAGCACTTGCGCAAACTCCGTGGCCAAATCATTGGTGCGGCTGTACAAGTGTGGCTGAAAAATAACCGTACAGCGCTTATCCGGAAACAAACCTTTGGCACCTGTTATCAAGGCCCGCAGCTCTTCGGGGTGATGGGCGTAGTCGTCTATCAACACGGGGCTTTCGGCCGGGGCCGTGATGTATTCAAACCTGCGCTTTACCCCCCTAAAGGCGGCAACGGCTTCTTTTATTTTCTCCGCATCAATCTGCAAATGATCGGCCACTGCAATAGCCGCTACCACATTTTCTACATTGTGCATACCGCCCATGTGCAGTGCTACCCCATGGATGGTTTTGTTGGGCAGTACCACATCAAAAAAGTAGCTGCCCTGCTGCATGGCCATATTGGTTGCATACACATGGGCATTGCTATCCGTGCCGCTATAGGTAATATGCCCATCTGCTTTTAAATCGGCTGTTCTTTTCAAGCCATATTTGCTAATGAGCAAACCGCCGGGTTTTACCTTGCCCGAAAAATCAATAAATGCCTGCTCCATCGCTTCCACTGTTCCATAAATATCCAAATGGTCGGCATCCATGGAAGTGATGATGGCGATATCGGGGTTCAATTGCAAAAAGCTGCGATCGTATTCATCCGCTTCGGCCACACATACATTGTTATCGCTCGTCCAGAAATTGCTGTTGTAGTTAACAGCGATACCGCCCAAAAAAGCATTGCAGCCATACCCGCTGTGGCGAAGGATATGTGCCAGCATGGTAGTGGTAGTGGTTTTGCCATGTGTACCGGCAACCCCTATGCTAAAACTGTGCTGCATGATGGCCCCCAGTACTTGGCTGCGCTTGAGCATAGCGTGTCCATGCTGCTGATAATATACCAACTCGGCATGTTGCGCCGGAATGGCAGGCGTGTACACCACCAAATCCACTTGTTGGGGTATTAGGCCTAGGTCTTCCGTATAGTGTATGGCCATGCCCTCGGCCTCCAATTGCCCGGTAAGCACGGTGGGCGTTTTATCGTAGCCGCTCACCGTAGCCCCTTTGGCCGCAAAATAACGGGCCAAGTTGCTCATGCCGATACCGCCGATACCGATGAAATAAATGCTTTGTATGTTGTTGATATCAATCACTATTGAATGGCTTCTAGAATTTTTTTTGCTATCAGTTCGTCGGCATTGCTAATGCCCAATTGACCGATATTGTTGATTAATGTTTGTTGCTGTTCGGCATCGGCGGCCAAGGCTAATAGCGTTGACACCAATACTTTCTCTGCTTCACTATCTTTTACCATCAGCGCAGCGCCTTGTTGCACCAAGTGTTGCGCATTCACGGTTTGGTGGTCTTCTGCCGCAAAAGGATAAGGCACCAGCACCACCGGTTTTTTTACCAAACAAAGCTCGGCAATGGCCATGGCCCCGCTACGGCTGATGACCATATCGGCCGCGGCATAGGCATACTCCATTTGTGTGATGAACTCATCGGCCCATGCCATGGGTTTGCCCGCTGCCCTTGCTCTTGCCTGTGCGGCATAAGGCTTACCCGTTTGCCAGATCAGTTGTAAATCGTTTTCGGCAAAGGCCTCCAACTGCTTATCCAGCGCTTCGTTGATGCTTTTGGCACCCAAACTGCCGCCGATGGAGAGCACGGTTTTCTTGTTGGGGTCTAACCCAAAAAAGCGAACCGCTTCTTCCCGGCCCACGGCACTGTTGGCAATGCTTGCCCGAACGGGGTTGCCAGTGACCATGATCTTATCGGCAGGAAAGAATTTTTCCATACCCTGCGTAGCGGTAAATACCTTGGTGGCTTTTTTACCCAACAGGATATTGCTTTTGCCGGCAAAGGAGTTGCTTTCGTGGATGAAAGTGGGTATGCCTTTTCCCTGCGCTGTTTTTAGCACCGGGAAGCTGGAATAGCCGCCAACACCTACTACCGCCGTGGGCTGAAACTGCTTGATGATGCTGCGCACCTGCCAAAAGCTTTTGATCAACTTAAAGGGCAGGCTGATATTTTTAAACAAAGAACTTCTGTTGAATCCTGCGATATCCAACCCCTTGATTTCGTATCCCGCCTGCGGCACTTTATCCATTTCCATCTTGCCCTTGGCCCCTACAAATAAAATAGCTGCCTCGGGCCTTAGCTTTTTGATGGCATTGGCAATGGCTATGGCTGGAAATATATGACCGCCCGTGCCACCACCTGCTATGATGATGCGCAACGATTGAGGGGCGGTATGTGTATAATTACTGCTCACGTTTAATTGCTTGCTGGTGCTACCTCCGGCACTTGATTGTTTTTACCTTCCAATTGCTCTACATTTCTGGCAACACTGAGTACAATGCCGATGGACATGCAGGTAAATAAAAAACTGCTACCGCCCATACTCACCAGCGGCAGCGTTACACCCGTATTGGGAAATAGGTTTACGTTTACACCCATATTGGCAATGGCTTGCACCACCAGCATAAAGCTGAGGGCCAAGGCCAAAAAAGCACCAAAGGCGCCGGGGCATTTACGGTACAACCTGATACATCGGTATAAAAAAACCATATATATAAAAACCATGAATGCACCGCCCAACAAACCATACTCCTCTAATATGATGGCGTAAATAAAATCGCTGTACGAGTGGGGCAAAAAATTCCTTGCTTCGCTATTGCCGGGGCCCCTGCCCAAAAAGCCGCCGTTGGCGATGGCAATTTTGGCCTGATTGATTTGATATACCTTATCGCTTCCCTCGTCCTTGGTGCCATATATATATACTTGTATGCGGCTTACCCAAGTGGGGATGCGGCCAACAGACAAGAAGGCGGGCATGTTATTTTTGTGCTCGGCTTTGTCGTAAAAACTAACCGCCATCATAATCAACATTACCACGGGCAAAAGTGCCATACTAATGGTGAGCAGGATATGCTTGGTACTTACCCGTCCAATAAACATCAGCATGAGGCTGGTTGCTCCTACTAAAATGGCCGTAGAAAGATTGGCAGGTGCTATCAACAAACAAATGATGACTACCGGTAACACCACGGGCAAAAAACCTTTTTTAAAATCTTTGATTACATTTCGTTTTACACTGAGCTGCCTGCTGAGAAAGATGAACAAGGCCAGCTTGGCAAAATCGGATGTTTGGAAGGTCATGTTGATGATGGGCAGCTTTATCCAGCGGCTACCTTCATTGAGCGTGGCACCAAAAAAGTAAGTGTATATCAATAAAGGAATGGATATCACAAACATGATTTTGGCCAGTCGCATGTAAAAGGTATAGTTTACCCGATGGAAAAAATAAATCAACATAACGCCCAGTACAATAAAAAATATTTGCTTGATCAAATAGCTTTCATTGCTCTTGCTATGGCGGTAGGCCAATGAGCCCGTACTGCTGTACACCACCAACAAACTGATGAGGGTGAGCAATACTACGATACCCCATATCACACGGTCGCCCTTGGTGCGTTGTACCAAACTGGCCCCGCTCAACCCTTTGAAGGGTGCGTTGAAAAATTGCGCTATGTTTTCTGTTTCTGCCATCATTATCCGCCGCATGGTATTGCCACGCAGCGAGACTTTACAATTCTTTTACTGCTTGCTTAAACTGGTTGCCCCTATCCTCATAATTTTTAAACAAATCGAAACTGGCACATCCGGGGCTGAGCAACACCACATCCCCTTTTTCGGCAAAATGAAAGGCGGCCTGTACGGCCTCCTTGGCGCTGGTGGTATTTACCATCAACTCTACCGTATTGCCAAATGCTTCATGGATTTTGCGGTTGTCGGTACCCAAGCATACAATCGCTTTCACCTTTTCTTTCACCAAATCCATGATGGTTTCATAATCGTTGCCCTTGTCCACACCACCCAAAATAAGGATGGTAGGTTTTTCCATACTCTCCAGTGCATACCAAGTACTGTTCATATTGGTTGCCTTGCTGTCGTTGATGAATTCCACGCCCTTAATGTTCATCACCGTTTCCGTACGGTGCTCTAGGCTTTGAAAAGTTGTTAATGCGTCCCTCACGGATTCTTTTTTAATGTCTGCTGCCGTAGCTGCCAAACTTGCTGCCATACTGTTGTATTGATTGTGTTTACCTTTTAACTTAAAATCGTCTATGCTCATAGCCATCTCTTCCGAGCGCCATTTGATATGCATTTTTGTGTTGGCAATGTATGCGCCCTGGGGCAGTTGCTTGCTCATGGTGAATGGTAATAAAGTTGAATGAATGGGATAGTTGTTAATATTTGCTACTGTTACAGGATCGTCGGCGCAATAGATAAACACATCACCTGCTTGCTGGTTACGGGCAATACTGAACTTGCTATCGATGTACCCTTGCATTTGGTAATTGTACCTGTCTAAATGATCTTCGGTAATATTGGTCAATACCGCTATATCCGGCCTAAAAGTCTGTATATCATCTAATTGAAAAGAACTGATTTCGGCGATGTACCACTGCCGGGGCTGCTCGGCCACTTGCCGGGCAAAGGAGAAACCGATATTGCCCACCAGTGCACAGTCGAGCCCAGCCGTGTGGCACATGTGGTATATCATGGAAGTGGTAGTGGTTTTGCCGTTGCTACCGGTAATGGCAATGATTTTGCTATTGCCCTTGTAGCGATAAGCCAGCTCCACTTCACTGATAATGGGAATGCCCTTGGCCCTGATTTGTTGCACCAAGGGGTTGCTTTCCGGTATACCCGGACTCTTCATCACTTCATCGGCCGCCAATATGCGCTCTACACTGTGCTGCCCATCTTCGTAGGCTATGCCATGTGCTTCCAGCTCTCCCCGCCAAGGTTCTTTAATGGTACCCGCATCGCTTACAAATACATCATACCCATGCTGCTTGGCCAGCACGGCGGCCCCTGCCCCGCTTTCTCCCGCACCCAATATGACGATCTTTTTTGCCATTACAATTTTGCTTTTAAACCTTTGTTTAGATTTAAAAAAATGGTTCTTCTAAAGCATAGAATTTAACAGGTCAGGTGTTGCCCAACGGTTTGGCTTTGTTACAGGATATTGTCTCTTCAATAGTTTAAGGTTCTACTCCATGTTCCGTTACCACAAGCGTTGTTTCTGGTTTTGCGGTTTTCCAATAACTATCTCAATTTCAATGTTACAATGGCTGTTACCACCGACAATATGGTTACAATCCAAAAACGGACTGCGATTTTACTTTCGTGATAGCCCAACTTTTGATAATGATGGTGCAGAGGGCTCATCAAAAAGATGCGCCGCCCCTCGCCATACTTTCGCTTGGTGTACTTGAAATAGGATACCTGTATCATGACGCTCAGGTTTTCTACCAAAAACACAAAACAGAATATAGGAATCAACAATTCTTTACGCACAATAATGGCCAGTGCCGCTATGATACCACCTAGTGCCAAGCTGCCCGTATCGCCCATGAACACCTGTGCAGGATATGAGTTGTACCATAAAAACCCGATACAGGCCCCCACAAAGGCTGCGATAAAAATGGAGAGTTCGCTCAGGTTGGGTATGTACATGATATTGAGGTACTCCGCAAACTTTACGTTACCGCTTACATAAGCAAATATGCCTAAGCAGATGCCGATGATGGCACTGACCCCTGTTGCCAAACCATCTAACCCATCGGTGATATTGGCCCCGTTCGACACCGCTGTTACAATGAATATCACAATGAGGATATACAAGATGTAGGTGTAATCCCTCCAGTTTTCCGGCAGCAGTTTAGCATAGTTGAACTCATGCCCTTTTACAAATGGAATGGTGGTAATGGGCGTTTTTACCGATGCAAACACCTTTTGCTTTCCGTCAATCATTACCGTATCATATTTGGCATCGGTTTGCTTTTCCTTGGGGCCCAATACTACAGATTCGGCCACTTCCCTTTTTACCACCACACTGTTGTTGAAATAAAGCGTGGCGCCTACAATAATGCCCAGCATTACTTGCCCAAATATTTTAAACCTGCCCGCCAATCCATCGCTATCGCTTTTCTTGTAATCCACCCCTTTGGCTTTGGCCAAACGTTTGGCCCTTATTTTCAAGTAATCGTCTATAAAGCCAATGGTACCCAACCAAACCGTACACAGCAACATCAAGCGGATATATACTTTATCCAAATTGGCAAACAACAAAGTAGGGATGATAATGGCCAAAATGATGATGATGCCGCCCATGGTAGGGGTACCTTTCTTTTGCTGTTCGCCAGCTAGGCCCAAGTCACGCACCGATTCACCCAATTGCTTTTTTTGCAAAAACTTGATGAGCCTTTTGCCATATACTGTTGTTATCACCAAGGATAACAGCATGGCCAGCATTACCCTAAATGTGGTAAACTGCCACAGGCTGCTGCCCGGGAACTTAAATCCCTCCTCTGTTAACCATTTAAAAAAGTGATAAAACATATATGCTGTTATTTATCCAGTAATTGAAACATTTCCATCAATACTGCCTTGTCGTCAAAATCATTTTTTACCCCATTTACTTCTTGGTACTTCTCATGACCCTTGCCCGCTACCAGTACAATGTCTGCCTGTTGCGCCAGCGTTACTGCCGTTTTAATGGCTTCACGGCGGTTGGTAATGGACATACACTTTCTTTTGGCCGCAGCATTTACACCCGCTTCCATGTCGGCAATAATCGCTTCCGGATCTTCGTTGCGGGGGTTGTCGGCCGTAAAAACCACTTTATCGCTGTGCTCGCAGGCTACTTCGGCCATCACCGGACGTTTGGTTTTGTCGCGGTTACCGCCACAACCCACCACCGTAATGATTTTTTCATGCCCTTGGCGCAATTTTTTTATGGTCGCCAACACGTTCAGCAATGCATCTGGCGTATGTGCATAGTCGATAATGCCGATTACTTTTTGCACAGGGCTCACCATATAATCAAAGCGCCCTTCGGCTCCTGTTAAACTACTGAGCAGTTCCAGTACCGTTTGCTTCTCTTGCCCCAAACAAATGGCCGCACCATATACCGCCAACAGGTTACTGGCATTGAACTCGCCAATCAACCTACAATGCATTTCGGTATCATTCACGGTCATGTGCAGTCCGGCCAAACTATTTTCCAAAATCTTGCCCTTAAAATCGGCCATGGTGCGAAGGCTGTAAAAATATTTTTTGGCCGCCGTGTTCTGCAGCATCACTGCCCCTCGCTTATCGTCGGCATTGCTAATGGCAAATGCGGTAGCAGGCAAACCATCGAACCAAGATTTTTTTACCCGGATATATTCATCAAACGTATTGTGATAATCCAAATGGTCGTGGGTAATATTGCTGAACAAAGCCCCGGCAAATACCAGCCCTGCAATGCGGTGTTGGTGGATGGCATGGCTGCTGCATTCCATGAACACATATTCGCAACCGGCATTGGCCATTTTATTCAACAAAGCGTTGATGCTGATGGCATCGGGTGTAGTATGCGTGGCCGTTTCCACCACATCACCAATCTGATTTTGTACCGTACTTACCAGCCCACATTGATAACCCAAGCCGCTGAACAATTTGTACAAGAGGGTAGCAATGGTAGTTTTGCCATTGGTACCCGTTACACCAACCAATTTCATACGCTGCGAAGGCAACCCGTAAAAATTGTGGGCCATTAAACCGGCTGCCTGTGCGCTGTTGCTTACTTGGATATAAGTAACCGCTGGGTCAATATGGGTGGGCAATGCTTCGCACACAATGGCTATCGCCCCACTGGCAATGGCTTGTTCGATATAGGTATGCCCATCGGTGGCGCTACCCTTGATGGCAATAAAGCAACTGCCCGGCTGCACTTGACGTGAGCTGATATACAGGGCATCCACTTCCGTACCGGTACTACCCAGTACTGATTGAATGCTTACCCCATATAGTATATCCTGCAGTTGCATGTATGCTTATCCTATTTTTTAATTTACCGTTAAATTGTTTAAGGTCAGGTTGATTACTTGACCCTTTTTAAATACCGTACCCGCTTGCGGAAATTGGTCGAACACCCGGCCCCTGCCCGAAACCGTTACCTTGGCGCCTTTGTTCTCCAATATTTCCACCGCATCTTTTAAACCCATCCCCCTTACACTGGGTACCAAGCCAGCCATACTGTTAGCGGCATTGACCTTTAAAATGGCTTTATTTCCTGTAACCAAAACCGGTCTTACGCCTGAGGCCTTACCCTGTGCCGAATCGGTACAATCAATTTTCATCCAATCCAAAATGGCCTTTAGGTCGTTTTGTGTGCCCTGGTAACCGTATTGCAGCGTATCCATAACAAGGGGCTGCGCAAAATTTTTACCGCTCAAGTAGCGGCCATAAATGCGGTCGCTGATTTCTTTAAACACCGCACCCGACACATCGGCACCATATACCAGTTTTGATTCACGGGTGTTTTGTATCACCACCGCAATGGTATATTTGGGGCTTTCGGCCGGAAAGTATCCAATAAAAGAAGCCTGATACGTTTTGTTGCCCTTGTTGTAGCCTTTGTTGTTGTTGGCCGTAACAGCGGTTCCTGTTTTACCAGCAATGAGATACGTGCTGTCTTTTATTTTTCTGGCCGTACCATGATCGCCATTTACTACTTCCAGCAAGCACTCTTTTAATTGGCGCAAGGTTTCGTCGCTGCATATTTTAGGCGCTACCACTTCTGGCGAAAACGTTTTTACATCCACCCCATAATCCCGTATGGCATTTACCAAGTAGGGCTTCATCATTTTACCATTGTTGGCCACTGCATTGTACACCATCAGCATGTGCAGGGGCGTTACCAACTCTTCGTAGCCATGTGCCATATAAGGAATGGTAGTATTGGCCCATACTTTACGGTTGGTTGGTTTTTTGATATAGGGCTTGGCAGAAGATGCGATGATATCTACGCCCGTCAACGTATCCAGCCGCAGCCGGTGCAAATGGTTGATGAACTTGGAGGGCTGCTCGTGATAGAATTGGTCGGCCAGTTTGGCAAAAGCCACATTGCTACTACGTGCAAAAGCATCTTTAACGGTAATGCTGCCGGTACCCAAGTGCGAATCGCTGATGCGCAGGCCATAGAAATTTTTACGGCCGCCTTCGCAATCTACCACCGTGTTGATATCCACATACTTATCTTCCAGCAGGCTAATCAAGGTGGCCAGTTTAAATACCGACCCCGGCTCGGTAGCCTTGCCAATGCCATAATTCAAGTCTTCGCCATAGCTGCCATCTGGCTGCTTGCCCAGGTTGGCAATGGCTTTTATTTTACCAGTTGCCGTTTCCATCACAATGGCGGTACCGTGCTGCGAATTGTTGTTCACCAGCATTTTATTCAATGCCGCTTCGGTAACATCTTGCATATAGGTATCCAAAGTGGTAATGATGTCTTTGCCATTTTCGGGATCTACTTCGGCACCATCCACTGGCATATAAGCGCCGGCCATATAGCGTACCAAGCGCTGCCCGGTGGTACCCCGCAACAGGCTATCGTAGGTACGTTCCAGCCCTACGTTTTTGCCCACATCGCTGCGGCTCAGGCCGATGGTACGATTGGCCAACAGCCCATAAGGATTGATGCGTTTATCACGGGTCTCGATGATAAAGCCGCTCTTGTTACGGCCTTGTCGTACCAAGGGCATCTGCCGTAATTGCTTGCAGGCCACAAAAGAAATTTTCTTTTTTAGGGGATAAAAGCGATCGGCATTTTTATAGGCTACTTGCAATTCTTTTTTATAAACAGCAGCCGTTTTATCACCAAACACTTGGCTCAGGTTCAGGCTCAACGAATCAATATTGTCCTTAAAGCGCTTACCATTGTTTTCCCTCAACCCTTCGGCACCAAAATCGATGTACACATCAAAGATGGGTATAGAGGTACTGAGCATATTGCCATCCTCGCTGTAGATGGTACCCCGCTCGGCCTGTAGGGGTTGGTATTTCAGGTGCATGCTATCCCCCATACTGCGCCAATGGCTGCCCTGCACTTGCTGTATATAAAAAGCACGCCCCAGCACCATCATACCCAGTATGATCATCCCTATAAAACAGAGATACACCCTCCACAATATGTCTTTTTTTATCTCCATAACTCCAACCCGTGGCTGGATTCTTTTTTTAACGCTCCTGTGTAACCAATTTTACGGGCGGCTTGATTGCTTCTTGCAGCCCCATGGTCTTTCCTACTTCTTTTAAATGGCTTGGACGGCTCCAAAAAATCAGATCGCTCTTGATGGTTTTATATTCGTACTCTAACTCTTTGATATTTTTTTCTACTGCACTGATGCGGCGTACCTGCTTATCGGTATAATGCCCGCTGTAGATGTACACCACTGCCAGCAGGGCCAAAAACAAAAAGAAAGGGATATTGCGCACTATCCATTGATAGTTGAGCAACTTTCGCCAATCTGTTTTATTTTGATTTATCGCCATATAATACTTTCACCCCACCTGCGGCGGGTTATTCTATTTTACTATACCTGCGCCGTTGTGCGTTACCGCTTTTCTACCACCCGCAGCTTGGCGCTCCTGCTGCGTGGGTTTTGCCTCAGTTCCGCCTCCGTGGCAGTGATGGGCTTTTTGTTGATGGCCCTAAAGGGGCTCTCCGCTTTTGTTCCGTACACTTCATCTGCTTCCACCGCTTCAAAACTGCCGCTGCGGAAAAAATTTTTCACCAGCCGATCTTCCAGCGAGTGGAAGGTGATGATGGCCGCCCTTCCGCCCGGTTTCAAAACAGGCACCAATTGCGGCAGCATTTCCTTCAATGCACCCAGTTCGTCGTTTACCGCTATGCGCAGTGCCTGAAAAACTTGGGCGAAATATTTTTGTGGGTTTCCTTTTACCGCTGTTTGCAGGACCTGTTTAAATTGAAGGATGGTATCCATCGCCTGTGTAACCCGCTGCTGCACCATTAGCTTGGCCAAGGTTTTGGCATTGGTTACCTCGCCGAACTGCTCCAGCATTTTGTGTAACTGCTGTTCGCTGTAGGTTTTTACAATATCCGCTGCCGTTAACACTTGCCGTTGGTCCATCCGCATGTCCAGCGCTGCATCAAAGCGGGTAGAAAACCCCCGGTCGGCCTCGTTGAACTGGTGGCTTGAGACCCCCAAATCGGCCAGCACCCCATCCACTTCGGTTATTTTATGCAAACGCAGGAACCGTTGCAGGTGCCGGAAATTTTGCGGCACAAACAACACCCTGCTATCGGCTGGCAAGTTGGCCTGTGCATCGGCATCTTGGTCAAAAGCCACCAAGCGGCCCTGCGGACCCAATTTTTCCAAAATGGCCCTACTGTGGCCGCCACCGCCAAAAGTGCAATCGACATATACCCCATCGGGCCGAATGCTGAGCCCCGCTATGGTTTCGGCCAACAGTACCGGTATGTGGTAATGATTATTTTGGCTGGATGGATCGTCAGGGGCTGATATTGTTGCTTTTTTTGCCGTCATTTTTACACCCTGCTACTCAGCTTTTTTGTTCATTACCTCGTTGGCCAGATTGCTAAATCCTTCCGGCGAAAAAGTTTCAAAGAACTGTGCGTATCTATTTTTATCCCAAATCTCAATTTTGTTAACGGCCGAAACCAGTACGATATCCTTATCGATACCGGCATGTTCCAATAGGTTTTTGGGTAGGTTCAGCCTGCCCGCACTGTCCAATTCAACTTGTATGGCCCCGTTTAAAAAATAGCGTCGGAACTCTCTTACCTTTGGGTCAAAATCGTTCAACTTGCTTATATCGGCATATATGGGTTCCCAACTGGTGATGGGGTACAGCGTGAGGCATTTTTCAAAACCACGGTTGATGACAAACAGGTGCTGCCTGTCGTCCGGCAACTGCTTTTTAAAGCCAGCCGGCAGCAGGAAGCGGCCTTTCGCATCCACAGTAGCCTCATATTCGCCTAGAAAACCCGTCATTATCAATTAGTTGAACCCGTTTTAACAGTAATTGACACAAAATAACACTTTTTCCCACTTTCAAAGCAAAAAGTGGCTTAAGTTTTTTATCCACAGGGCCAATAGTGGCTATAGGCGTTATTTTAGGCCCTTTTTGGGGGAAATGGATGTGTACAACCTGTTAATTGATGTGAATTAGTGTGCATTACCGCAAAAAATGAGCATGGAACAGACAATCTCTGGGTACAGCGGCACCCCAATTTTGAAGAAATTGGGCATTACCCACAATGAAAGTACTGTTGATGGAAGCCCCTAGCCTCTATATTAGCTGGCTACAGGCCGATATTGGCCCCCAATTGGTACGAAAGGGGCAGGTGCCCGACTTTTTGCATCTGTTTGCAGCGGACCAGGCTGGGTTTTTTGAAAAATATGCCCACGGTACGGGGGGGTGTATTTCAAATTTTCGCTCTTGTCCCGATTTGAAGTTACCTTTTACGGCGGCTTTTTCCACTTTTGTCTTAATACAAAAGTGGAGTAAAAAATCAAGGCTGCATAAAAAAGCCTAAAAATTGAACCCTCGGGCTAAAGAAAAACAAGCTCAATCTGTGGTACAAAACCCGCCTTCCGTGCAACTTACGGACTAAGAATATCGCCAAGCTTGGGTAACAACTGTTTTTCTTTTGCGCCCTCAGCTTCAATTTTCTTAACGGCTTTTTTATGAGGCCGTACCGAAGCGGAGGTTGAGAACCCTAACAACTCGCTTGCATTGAGAGCGAAAATTTGAAATGCGCCCTACTGGCGCATAGCCAAGCCAATAAGCAAATCACCATCTGGGTTTCTTGGTACAAAAAAGCGGCCCGCAAAAATTCCAATCTTTCGGAGCAGGTCATCCGGAATTTTGCCTTGGCCAATGGATTGGTAGATGTAAAAGTTTGCGCCCTAAGCGATGAATGGAGCGGCCTCAAGCTGGTGGTGCCACTTGCCCTGCGCTAATACCCATTTTATGAAGCCAAGGGCAGGGAAATGGTAAAAGCACTGCCGCGGCCCACGGTACTTTCGGCTTTGATGTTGCCATTATGGGCCTTTACCATGGTTTTTACATAGCTAAGCCCCAAGCCAAACCCTTTTACGTTGTGGATATTGCCGGTATGGGCCCTGTAAAATTTTTCAAATATGCGGTTGAGCGTTTCCTTGTTCATACCAATGCCATTGTCTTCAATTTTAATGCGCAGTTGATTGCCCACGTTTTGTGTACTGATTTTTATTTGCAGGCTCTCTTTGGAATATTTGATGGCGTTATCCAGCAAATTGCTGATCATATTGGTAAAATGCACTTCATCTGCCTTTACCAAATCGTTGCTGGCGTCTAAATGGGTCACCAATTGGCCATGCTTCTCTTCTACCTGCAAAATAATATTGTTGAGGGCCCCTTGTATCAGCTCATGCGCATGTAGTTTTTTTAGGTTCAATTGTATTTCCTGTTTGTCCAATAGTGCCGCTTGCAGGATGGTTTCTACCTGCTTGTTCATGCGCTTGTTTTCTTCCTTGATGATGCCGGTAAAATAACTGGACTTTTCCCGGTCGTTCACCACTTTTTCGTTCTTTAGCGCATCTACCGCCAGCGAAATGGTGGCCAAGGGCGTTTTGAACTCATGCGTCATGTTATTGATAAAGTCGGACTTGATTTCGCTCAGTTTCTTTTGGCGCAGCAAGGTGCGGATGGTGATAAAAAAAGCGGCGGTGATGATGATGGTGAACAAAACGGCCCCTGCTATGAACCAACGCATGGAGCGCCAGATAATCGTACTTTGATAGGGTACAATTACGGCCAGGTATTCTTCCCGGGAAATATTTTCGTACTGGCTGCCACTCAGTGCCTCCAAGGGTATTACACGCCGGAGGTTTTTGTTATCGGCCGAATCCAAATAATATTTCCAGAAATTATCGCTGTACATATCAACGTTCAGGTCGTCGCTGTTCATCTCCACCGGGGCAATGGCAAATTCAAAATCTACATTGCGCAGGTTGTATTTTTCAAAGGCTTTTCGGATGATTTCCCGTACTTCTTCCTTGGTAAACCGATTGACCACCGATGGCCGCCGAAAGCCGTATTGCAGGCGTTCGCTGGGGAAAAGCAGGGCTGATTTTTTTCCCTGCGGACCGAGCAAGCCCTTATCGGTCATCAATTCTTCGGCGGCAACCGGCATGGCCCCAGCAATATTTTCCGCTAACTGTTGTTCACGGGCATCCCGGGCGCTTTTTATCCATAAAAACTGGAAAAAAATCAGCCCGAGCAGCGATAGAAAAACAAGGCCGGTTATGATAGGGAAAATTTTCTTCATGCACACAAATGATTTACTGATATGCCGCCAAACTGCTAGCTACCCATCTGCAAAATTAACTGCTATTTTACTTGCAAAACTGTGAAATATTGAACCGCTGAAACTTTAACAAAATATTGGCTTTTACAACTTTTGCCCGGCAAACATTACACAAGATTAACTAAAAAAAAGATTTTCGACTATTTTAGTGGCATGTTTGCTCCAGCTCCTGGCATATTATTGATAGCGGATCCTTTTTTAAAAGACCCCAATTTTAAAAGGACAGTGGTGATTTTGTGCGAACACCAAGACGAAGGCAGTATTGGTTTTGTACTGAACCGTACTTTTGGCCATACGCTTTCGGAGCTTATCAATGATATGGACGATTGCGATGTGCCGGTTTATTATGGCGGCCCTGTACAAATGGATACCATCCATTTTTTGCATAACTACCCCGACCTTATACCCGGCGGCAGCGAAATTGCCAAAGACGTTTATTGGGGCGGCAATTTTGAAACAGTAATGGCCCTACTGCGCAACGGAACGATAAAGCCAGATAAGTTACGCTTTTTCTTGGGCTATAGTGGCTGGGGCAGTGGCCAGTTGCGTGACGAATTGAATGAAAAAAGCTGGCTAACCGTAGATGCCACGCACCAATTGGTATTTCACACCACCACCGATTCGATATGGCAAAACAGCCTGCGGCACTTGGGCGGTGATTATGAGATGATGGTACACTTCCCCATTGATCCGCAATTGAACTAATACCGACGCTACTTATTAAATAGTCCAATCATTTCTGAGCTAATCCAAAGTAGGTCGGCCAAGACGCTCCGATCTTGGTGTGACAAGCGCTGCTTCGTCATCACATTATACCACAAACAGTTGGATTAATTCATATGTGTAATTGGTATAACGGCCTCAGATCGGCACAAATTTCAATCCAAGCTACACCCATCCTTCCCATACAACATGTAGCCATTCCCCTTGGGCAGCCGCTATGCCTGCTTGGTAATTTCGGGGTCGGCAGTAGTAGTGGTGGTGGTAGCCGGGGCGGTAGTTTCCCCAACAACCGTTGTTTCAGCAGCAGATTCGGCCGCTTTGGTACTTACTTTAAAAATGGCTTTTTGCAATTCATTTTCAATGTACTTGCCCAATAAACCACCAATCAAGATAATAACAGTGAGCAGTATGCCCACGATAAAACCAACAATGGCAAAAAGCATTTTGGAGGTTTGCTTTTTATCAAATGGCGGATCGGGCCGATCCAATATTTTAATGATGGGGATTTGTTTTTGCAAGCGCCACAAGGCTTCCTCCCGGTTGTTGGCCGCTACGTCCCGCTGGCGCATGGTCCTTTCCTTCAGCGCATTCAAATTATCCTTGGGAATATTGTACTCTAACCTATCGCTTGGGGTAAAGTAGCTGGTGTTGGCCAGTTTGATGGCCTGTGCATCAATTTTTTTGAGTTCAATATCAAGCGAATCCACTTTTTTGATGGTAAAATCGTAATCCAAACGGGCCTTGCCGATACGGAGTTCCCGATAAAAGTCCGACATCTTATCTACAAATGCATAGCTTACCGGCGATACCAGTTTTTCGTTGGTAGAACTGAAGCCAAGTACCAATACCCCATTTTTATTGATATTGGCCGCTACGCCCGACTTAAGGATGTTACCCCCGATATTGGCCAGTTTGTTCGTATCCCGAGGAATTTCGCCCTTGGTTCCGTTGTTTTCATTTTCCGTAGCAATCAGCAGTTCCGCAATGGTTTTATTGCCAAACTCGGGCAACTTTACCAAGGCCACGGCCTCACGGGTATTACGGCTAAGTGCCAGTTCGATGATATTGATGGAAGCCTCGCTGCTAAAGCTCTTGGGCGCTTCGGAAATGCCCAATATGCCGCTGAGCGTATTGTTCATCGCAGAGTTGTCGCTAGCACTGGTAAGCGGAAAAACAGTAGCACGGGAAGTATAAATCGTTTTGTTCTTTTTGGCGTACCAATAAAAAAGTCCAGCCAAACCCACACCTGCCAACAAAATGACAAACCTGAATTTCTTCAGTCGTTGTAAAATCTTTATAAGCAATTCACCTGACGTCACAGTTGATAGATTTATTTGTTGAGGTATTTGATGATAAGGGCACTGATGATAATGGGTACCGTGGCCGTAACGGTTTGTATGGCGATATCACTGATCTCTTTTCCTTCGGGCCTTTGTGGTACTATAATGGTAGATCCCTCTTCTACCTTGGGATAAAAGTGCATGAAAAAAAAGTTTTTGGTACGCTTGCTACGACCGTTGGCATAAGTTATATATATGCGTCTACGCCAAGGCCTGATGCCCAAACCACCTGCTTTATCAATGTAATAGCTGAGGTTGGTATGCTCTTTATCATACACAATTTTAAGCGGCGACTGTACGGTTCCGGTAACCGAAACAAAGGGGTTTATTTCGGGTATCACTACCAAATCCCTTTCTTGCAAAACAATGTCGTGCTTGGAGTTTTTGTATTTCAAAGCCTTGAACAAATCGATACTCACCGGCTTAGTCAGCTCCACTGAGGCACTGTCGGGTATCTCCCTGCCCGAAGAGTCGAACTTGGCGGTACGCACCAAGGTTTCCCGCAAGAAATCCGTTTTGCTGCGGTACATCAGCGCACCACCTATATTGGCATTTTCTTTTAAGCCGCCTGCCCTTTCGATATAAGAGGAAATGCGCTCGTCTTTTTTAAGGCGGGGATAATCGCCAGGGTATTTTACCAACCCATCAATGCGCACATTTTGTTGCAATTCAAATGTGGGGTTTTTCCGTACAAATATTTGGTCGTAAGGTTTCAGTATTACTTTGGCCGCATTGGAATCGAGTTCCAAGCTGGGCAATATTTGATAGGATTTTACAACGGTACGGGTAGGCTTCAGGTTTAGTTGTGCCGAATCGATATCCACAATGCTCGATATTTCCAAACGGCCATACTCAGCCGAAGGTTTGATGCCACCAGATAGGAAAAGCATATCCTGCAAGGTCATACCCGAATACCTTTTTTGTTTGCCCTGCTTGCGCACTTCGCCAAATATTTCCACATATTGCTGCTCGCCAAACTCGGCTTGGGTAAACAACTGTATTACGTCGTTGGCCACCAATTGCACGTTGTTCTCGTCCGTAAGATCGTTCTTGTCGATGCTGCTGAGGTTAATTTCCAGTTTGTTCGATTTCAAGTTGGTAGAATCGCCTGCCCCCCGGAAGATATAGGCCCTAGGCAGGTACGTATTGCGGGTAACGCCCCCAGCCCGGTTAATGATATCAAAAAGGCGGTCGCCGCTACGCAGTTCATACACCGCAGGATAGTTTACCTCCCCTTTGATTTCTACTTTGTTCACGATACCGGGTTTTATCAAATCCACCTTCACCACATCGCCATCATACAGCGCAAAGTCGTAAGAAGAAAGTTTGATAAAGGCATTGGCGTTTACGTCACGCTGTACCTGTTTTTCGTTTTCTGTACGCAATACCCGCATGCCCGATGCAAAGGCATCTGCATTAAGGCCACCTGAGTATTTCAGTAAGGCTTTTACCCCTTCGCTGCTTTTTAATTGATAATACATGGGGCGCTTGAACTGTCCGGTAGCCAATATTTTTTTCTCGTAAAACTTTACTACGATAAAATCATTGTTTTGCAAATAGGTCTGCTTGCCAAATTCGCCAGTGGTTAAATAGTGGTACACATCAATCGCATCTATTACCCTACCCGCCCTTTTTACTTGTATTTCACGTAGGTTGCCAAACTCGGTAATACCGCCGGCCATGGCAATTACGCTAAAGGCATTGGCAAAAGCCGATACGGTTACGGGGCCGGGGTTATTTACTTCGCCCACTACGTTGATGTTGATGGAACGTGGTTGGCCCAAGCTGATGGCGATATTGGTACCCGGTGGCACACGGGCAATAAAGCGGGAATACACCACCGAGCGGGCATTTTCGAAAGTGAGGCCCTGCACATAAATTTTGCCCAATCCTGCGGGAAAGATAGAGCCATCCCTCGCTACAATATAATCTTCTTGAAACTCGCCACCGCCCCAAAGTGCTACGATGATATGGTCGCCCACACCAATGGGATAATCCAATGGCGGGGTAGAAAGTTCCGACAAGTCGTTGATGGCGGCAGTGGAAAAAATATTGGCGCCGTAGGTTTGTTCTGGGCTGTAGGCGTTGGCCTTGATATTGTCCTTTTGTAAACTATCCTTATCCAGCGATTTATTTTCGATACGCTTTAAAATCTCAGCATTTTGCTTGTTGCGGTCTGGCCCGGTTTCCTTTTCCTTGGGCTTGTTTTGGTCTTTAAAATAAGACTGAAAGCCAGATGCGGTTAGTTTGGTAGGGTCCACATTCTGCATGATCTCAGCCGGTGTTTGCTGGCTGGGTACGTTAGGTACAGGCTGGCTCATTACTTTTATGGAAAGTAATAAGGCGATAACTGAGAAGAACACCTGCTTTGTAAAAAAACTCCCTTGACTGCGTTGCATCTGTAACGGGTTAATTATATTTTTTAAAAAAATTGGCGCAAAGATAGCATTTATTTCAGTGTGCTATCTTTTGCAGCTTCAAACTCAGCCCAAAGCTGGTTTACGATAGCCGCAGCCGGTTCTATACGATCAATCAGGGCGCTCACCTGCCCTATTTCCAGTTCGCCTTCGTTCATATCCCCTTCAAACATCCCTTTTTTGGCCCGGGCCCTGCCCAGCAAGGTTAGTAGCTCTTCTTGGGTGGCGCAGCGTGCCTCGGCTTGTTGTACTTGGTTAAAAAAACCATTTTTGAGCAGGCGAACCGGCGTTAGTTGCTTTAGCGAAAGTAAAGTGTCGCCTTCAGTGGCATTGATTACTGCATTTTTAAAGTTGATATGACTGGATGCCTCTTCACTGGCCACAAAGCGGCTGCCCACCTGCACCCCCTCGGCGCCCAGCACCATGGCGGCCAGCATCTGCCTACCGGTGGCAATGCCCCCGGCAGCTATCACAGGTATCTGTACCGCTTGGCTCACGGCTGGGATCAGTACCATGGTGGTGGTTTCTTCTCTGCCATTGTGGCCGCCCGCCTCAAACCCCTCCGCTACCACGGCATCGCAACCGGCCGCTTGGGCCTTTACGGCAAATTTGCTGCTGCTTACCACATGCACTACCGTAATACCCGCCTGCTTTAGCTGTGGAGTAAATTTCTGGGGGTTACCGGCAGACGTAAATATAATTTTTACGCCCTCTTCGATGATAATTTGCAAATGTTTGTCAATATCGGGGTAAAGCAGGGGCAAGTTAACGGCAAAAGGCTGGTCGGTGGCCGCTTTACACTTTTGTATGTGTTCACGCAGCACATCGGGGTACATACTGCCCGCACCAATAATACCCAGCCCTCCGGCATTGCTTACCGCACTGGCCAAACGCCAACCGCTGGCCCATATCATGCCTGCTTGGATGATGGGATACTTGATCCCGAACAGTTGCGTAACCCTGTTTTGCATTCGTTGCCTTTTTGATAGAATATAAAAGTACTTTGAAACGCAAAGTAAATGTAATTATTTTACTTGCCAAGCATTTTTGTCAATATTTTTCGGCTTAAAAGGGTGTTTGGGGCTATTTTCCGCCCAGGTCAATGGCCGTATTATCGCCTATACTGAGGTTGCGGCTTACCCCTTTTACCTCGGCATCGCTACCAATGAGCGAGTTTTTGAGCACAATATCTACCAGTTTAGAGTAGGCCCCAATAATAGAGTCTTGTATGATACCATGGTTGATGCTGGTATGTTCGCCAATGGAAACATTGGGACCGATAACCGAGTTACGGATTTCGCAGCCTTCGCCAATGTGTACGGGGGGTACAATAATGGTGTTTTCATACGTTTGGGGGCCTATTTGCTTGCCGCCGAACTTTTTCAGCAGTATGGCATTGCTTTCCAACAGGGTTTCCTTTTTGCCACAATCGAACCAGTTTTGCACTTTAAAAGGGATAAACTTGGCACCGCTCTGTATCATACATTCCAACGCATCCGTAAGGTTAAACTCGTCGTTGGTTTTAATATTGGTATTGATAATTTTCTCCAGGCAACTAAATAAAAAGCCGGTTTCCTTTACTTTGTAAAGCCCCACCAAGGCCAAATTGCTCTTGGGAATGGCCGGTTTTTCCACCACCCGGCTGATAAAGCCATCGGTTTCCCCTATTTCCGCCACCCCAAAATTGCGGGGATCATCTACTTTTTTCACACCCAAAGTGCTGTAGGGCGTTTGTACCATTTCCTTTACATCGTATTCCGCAATGGTATCGCCCAATACAATAAACACCTCATCTTGGCCAACGATTTCTTTTGCCAATGAAATGGCGTGGCCAGTGCCCTGCCGTTCGTTTTGTTGGATAAAATGGCAATTGAGGTGGGGATAATGTGTTTTTACATAATCTTGTATCTTTTCGCCCAAATACCCCGTGATAAAGATAAAATCGGTAATGCCCGCCTCATCGTGCAATTGGTCTACGATGATGCTGAGTATGGTCTTTCCCGCAAGCGGGATCAATGCCTTGGGTTGTGTATATGTATGTGGACGCAGCTTGGTGCCTGCGCCTGCTACTGGGATAATCGCTTTCATGCCTGAACGATTTTTGCAATAATTGCTGTAAAAAGGAGGGTGAAGTTAGGTTAAATTTGATACGGTTGTGTACTTTTTACATAAATAAAAGGTTAAGTATACTGGTTTGTACATTTGGTTGCAAAACTGTAATTTTACACAAAGGGTTCTGCCATTAAAATATTACCACATTATACCTATGCCGATTACTGCCAATGGGAAGGCCGTTGGGAGTTGATTGAAGGGATACCCTATTCCATGAGCCCGGCCCCCAACATGCGGCATCAATGGGTGAGCGCCAATTTGATTGGTGAGCTTAGAAATGCTGTAAAAAAAACAGCCGCTTGCCAAAATTGCAAAGTGTACAATTTTATTGATTTTGTAATAAATGAACATACGGTGCTTCAACCGGATATTGCCATTGCCTGCAATACGGACAACAAGCAGTTTCTCGATACCCCGCCTACCCTTGTGGCCGAAATACTTTCGCCTTCCACGGCCCTTAAAGACCGTCACGTTAAATACGACTTATATGAGCAAATGGGCGTGGCTTGGTACCTGATAATTGATATGGATAAAGAAATGGTAGAAGTTTACAGGCTGGTAGCAGGGGTTTACCAATCCATAACACAGCAGCCGGGCGAAACCTTTACCTTGGCTTTGGCCGATGGATGCACCTTGGCACTCGACTGGGCAGCCATTTGGCAATAAGGCTTTAACCATTCACCACTTTTAACCACTTAGCCTGTATATTTGCGCATTAATTTCAATTTCACATGCAAAGAGATACATTGGTCTTTGGCCTGATTCAGCAAGAACTGGAGCGCCAGCGCAACGGTATTGAACTGATCGCTTCGGAAAATTTTACCAGCCTACAGGTTATGCAGGCCATGGGCACTTCGCTCACCAACAAATATGCGGAGGGTTATCCCGGCCGTCGCTACTATGGCGGTTGTGAGATTGTGGACCAAGTGGAGCAACTGGCAATCGATCGGCTGAAGGAAATTTTCAACTGCGATTATGCCAATGTGCAGCCCCATAGCGGCGCCCAAGCCAATGCGGCAGTGATGCTGGCCATTTTGCAGCCCGGCGATAAAATATTGGGGCTCGACCTGAGCATGGGCGGCCACCTTACCCACGGCTCGGCCGTTAACTTCAGCGGCAAACTGTACCAGCCTCATTTTTATGGTGTGGTACAGGAAACGGGTTTGGTAGATTATGAAGCCTTGGAGCAAAAAGCCCGTACCGAAAAACCCAAACTGATCATCTGTGGTGCCAGCGCCTACAGCCGTGATTGGGATTATGCCCGCATCCGCAAAGTGGCCGATGAAGTGGGCGCTTTTGTACTCTGCGATATGGCGCACCCCGCCGGATTGATTGCCAAGGGCCTATTGAACAGCCCTTTTGAGCATTGCCATTTTGTTACCAGCACTACCCACAAAACATTGCGTGGTCCCCGTGGCGGTATCATTTTGATGAAGGCTGATTTTGAAAATACCTTTGGCCTTAAAGACCCCAAGGGCAATACCCGCATGATGAGCAATTTGCTGGACATGGCTGTTTTTCCGGGTACGCAGGGCGGGCCCTTGGAGCATGTAATCGCCGCCAAGGCCGTAGCGTTTGGCGAAATATTAAGCGATGAGTTTACTACTTACGCCAAACAAGTGGTTAGCAATGCGCAAGCCATGGCCACCGCCTTTTTTAACAGGGGTTATAAAATGATCAGCGATGGTACCGATAACCATTTGATGTTGATTGACCTGCGCAATAAAAACATTAGTGGTAAAAAAGCCGAAACCACATTGGACAAGGCGCATATTACCTTGAACAAAAACATGGTGCCATTCGACGACAAATCGGCTTTTGTTACATCGGGTATACGGGTAGGCGTACCTGCCATCACCACCCGTGGCATGCAGGAAGCCCACATGGAAACCGTGGTTAATTTTATCGACAGGGTATTGATGCAACCCGATGACGAAGCAGTGATAGCCGCAGTACGCAACGATGTGCATGCGTTTATGCAGCAGTTCCCCTTGTATCCTGAATTGTAAGTACGTATCCCAAATTTTCGCAGCTATAAACTTCGCTTCGTTGTAGAAATACCGAAGTTGAGCTTACAGTAGTACAAAAGCTAAATCAGGGAACCTCCCGCCGCCGGGGTGTAATCGGCGGCGGTGTCCTTTTTTGCTTACTTTTTTTGACAAGAAAAAAAGTAAGTCAGAAAATAACCGAAAAGAGTAGGCAATAACTGTAAAGCGAAAATTTGAAATGTGCCCAATTGTAAAGAACTATATATTGTTTACTTTAGTGGCATGGTTAAAAAGCTATGCCACTTTTTTTTGTGCTGTTGGGCAGGTCAATTGGCAGCACAGCCCGTATCCTACTTCCCTTCCATTGATTCGGCAAAAAAGCAATACCTGCAGCAGCAACAGGTAAACGACAAAGTGAAGACTGCTTTTTTTGTGGCCGACAATTTTATGGATTACGACCACTACGACTCGGCACAGGTTTGGCTGAACAAGATAGCCGATATCTATGCCATCAAAAAACCATCGCTCTTCAATTATTATTTGCTCAGCCGCCAAGCAGAAGTGTATTACTACAACGGCTTGCTACAATTGGGCCTGCAATCGGCACAACGTTCCTTGGAAGTGGCCACCCAACTGAACGACAGTTTGCTATTGGCAGATGCCTGCAACATGACCGGTTTGTTTTATAGCACTTTGAACCAGCCAGCCGAAGGGCTACCTTATTTTTACAAGGGCATCCCTTACAGCAAACAGCCGCCTTATCCCCCACAATACCTAAGTTTGTCCAAGCCGCACCACTTGCTGGGCAATTTGGCCGAAGCCATGGAAAAGCTGAACAAGAACGATAGCGCCCTGATCTTCAATTACCGTTCGCTGCAAAAAGCCAGTGAGATACAATTGCGCAGGGGCATGGCCGTGGCACATAGCAACTTGGGCAAGGTTTACTTAAAAATGGGGCAAGCCGATAGCAGTTATTACCATTATGGCCTGGCATTTGAAATTGGCGAAATGGCAAAGGATATTGATGTAGCCATGGTGGCCTGTGCAGGGCTGGCGCTGGCACAAAAAAACACGGATATCGCCAACCGTTGGCTCGACAAAGGATTCGCCATCATATATAAAAACCCGCAGGTGAATGCTTTGTTTAGCAAGGATTTTTTGAACATGGCCTTGGAGGTATACCGCCGCCAAGCCAACCAACCGGGCATTACCCATACCTATGCCGCCATGGTAAAGCTAGACAGTATCCGTGGCAGCAACAATACCCGGCAATTACAAAATATTTTGCACATCAGCAGCAACAATGAAAACCGTTTGCTGAAATTGGAAGTAGCCGAAGCCAATCGCCAAGAGGCCAGGGCCAGCACTTGGTTGTACTTTGCCTTGTTCGGTTTTTTGGCCATGGGCGGCTTATTTTTTGTATATCGCTATTACAGTCAACAAAAATTAAAAATTGCCGCACTGCGCAACACCATCAGCCAAGACCTGCACGATGATGTGGGTGCCATTTTGAGCAGTTTGCACATCTACAGCTCATTAACAGAAAAAATAGTGGAAGAAAATCCCGAAAAGGCGAAAGAGTTGTTGAAACAAATTACGGCCAACACATTGAACGCCATGGACAATATGGGCGATATTGTGTGGGCCATGAAACCCGCTACCGACAACGGCGAAAACTTGGAAGCGAAAATAAAGAACTATGGCCTGAGTATGTTGAATGGCCAAGAGATAGCCTGTACGTATCATATCGACCCACAGGCAGCGGTTTTGGTAAGAAACATGAATGCCCGCAAGCATATCTTGCTCATCATCAAAGAAGCCTTGAACAATATGGCCAAATACAGCAAGGCCCATACGGCTAGCGTAGGATTGACCTTGGATGCGCATGGCATTGTGCTGACCATTAGCGACGATGGTATCGGCTTTGATCCCATTACAGTAAAAAAAGGGAACGGATTGCAAAACATACAGGAACGTTGTGCGGCCCTCAAGGGCAGTTGCAGCATACAGAGTGAGCCCGGCAAGGGTTGTAATATTACCTGTCATTTACCGCTCACTAGTATTAGGGAGACATAATAACTATATACACAATAATTTAGCAGGATGATTAAGGTGGTAATTTATGATGACAATAAAGCGAGAAGGGAAAGCCTTCAAGCTTTGTTAACACTTACCGATAACATGGAGTGGTTGGGCAGTTTTGCAGATTGCAGTACCGCAGTTGAAGACATGCGCACATTAAAACCCGATGTGGTATTGATGGATATTGAAATGCCCTATGTGGATGGCATCAGTGGTGTACGGGAAATAAAAAAAGAATTTCCCGAAATAAAAATCATCATGCAAACGGTTTTTGAGGACACCGAAAAAATATTTGCCGCCCTACAGGCCGGGGCAGAAGGCTATATCCTAAAGAATGCGCCCATCAAAGCCATTACCCAAAGTATTGAGGAAGTGTATCATGGTGGCGCCTATATGACCCCCAGTGTAGCACTTCGGGTTATGCGTTTTTTTAACCAGCCCACAGCTAAAGTACAAGAAGAGTATAAGTTGACCCGCAAAGAAAAAGAAGTGCTGACTTTTTTGGCCGATGGCAATAGTTACAAAATGGTAGCCGATAAAATGGGCATCAGTTACTACACCGTAAACACGCATGTAAAACGCATATACGATAAGCTGCAAGTGCATTCCATTGGAGAAGCAGTTTCCTTTGCCTTTAAGAATAAAATTGTGTAGCGTCAATTCGGGGGCTAACTACTATTAGCTATTGTGCAGGCCGTATTACTACAGCAACTTTACATCCATAAAATGTAAAGTAAAATGAAACAAGCTCTTCTGTTCCTTCTCCTACTCATTACCGTTGGTGCTCAGGCCATGGTAAGGACCGTTAGTAATTTTCCAGCTACCTTGGCGCAGTTCAACAACATACAAGCGGCTGTGGATGCCAGTAGTGCCGGTGATACGGTATACGTACATGGCAGTCCCAATCAATACACCAGCTTCGATCTTACCAACAAAAGATTGGTACTGATCGGGCCGGGTTGGTCGCCTTTAAAACAACTACCATTTGATGCAGTAATCAATACAGATGTGGTAGTGGGCGGGATAAACGGTGTAGATATTGTTGGCGTAGCTTGCAGCGGTTCCATCATACATGGACTTACATTTGTAGGCAGTACAGGTATCCGTATCAATACATCAGCCATCAACAACTTGCAATTTGTTCGTATCCATACATCAAGCTGCCCCATCATTTTTTCGGGTAGTGTTAGCAGTGGTACATGGACGGGTTATTTGTTTGAAGGCTGCCTATTCAGCAATGGCCAAGTACGTTCCGACAATGCCACTGTACACAATTTCAGTAACTTCCTTTTCCAAAACAATCTTTTCTTCGAAAATGGATGTTGTATTGGCGGCAACATCACCGGCTTTACCAATACCAGCAGTATCCTGTTCGACCACAACCTATGGTACGGACCAGGCAGTGGCAGCCGGGATTGTTTTGCCAACAATTGCCGCTTTCTTACGCTTACCAATAATATTTTTGTAAGGAGAAATGCCGCCAATCAAAACAGTTCTAGCACATTTAACAACAACCTTACTTTTAATGCGATAAACAATACGCCCTGGGCCAGCAATGGTAATGTGAACAGCGGTGGCAATGTGGAAAACCAAGACCCCCTAATGGTGAATCAGACGCAAGTAAATGCGGGCACATTAAACGGCACTTTCGATTTTTCGATTGCAACCGGGCCAGCAAATAATGGCGGAGCCGATGGCAAAGATATCGGCCTGTTGTACGACGCCACTGGCAGCCTCAACTGGGACAATAGCCGCAACAGCCGCCTGCCCCGCATCTTTAGCATGAATATACTATCACCCACCGTAGCAGCAGGTGCCAATGTAACGGTAAATGTAGAAGCAAGGGTAAGCAACTAAAAGCAAGTAACATGAAACAATTGATGGCAGCCATCCTGTTTGCCCTGTGTGCGTTTGCTGGCAAAGCACAACAGATCAGCGCAGCAGAATATTTTATCGACAATGACCCGGGAGCGGGCAGTGGTGTACCCATTACGGTAACGGTGGGCAGTATAGCCAATTTTACTGCCACCATCCCCACCGCCAGCTTGGCCAACGGTTTTCATACAGTGGCTATCCGTACCAAAGACAGCAGTGGGCATTGGGGACTGTACGAAAGCCGTGGTTTCTACCTCAGTACATCAACCAATGATGCAGCAGCAATAAATGCAGCCGAGTTATTTATTGATACCGATCCCGGTGTGGGCAACGGCACAGCCATTACACCCATTACCAGCGGCAACACAGTCAGTTTTACAACACCCATTGCTACGGCAGCATTGACACCCGGTTTCCATACTTTGGGCATCCGCACCCAGGATATCAATGGGCAGTGGGGCTTATACGAAAGCCGTGGCTTTTACATCAGCACATCAACCAATGATGCATCGGCTATTAATGCCGCGGAATATTTCATTGACACCGATCCCGGCCCGGGCAATGGCGTAACCATTACGCCTATTAGTAGCGGCAATACGGTTAGTTTCACTACACCTATCCCTTCCACATCACTGGCAACAGGTTTTCACTTTTTGGCCATCCGCACTAGGGATATCAATGGTCAGTGGGGACTGTACGAAAGCCGTGGCTTTTACATCAGCACATCAACCGGCAATGCACCGGATATAACCGCAGCCGAGTTTTTTGTGGATACAGATCCCGGTGTGGGCAATGGCACAACCATTACACCCATTACCAGCGGCAACACGGTTAGTTTTACTACGCCTATCGCTACCACATCGTTGGCTCCGGGGTTCCATTTTTTGGCCATCCGCACCAAAGACAATAGCGGGCAGTGGGGACTGTACGAAAGCCGTGGCTTTTACATCAGCACGGCTACCACCAATATGCCCGACATGACCGCTGCGGAATACTTTATCGATTCCGATCCTGGGGTGGGCAATGCTACACCCATTGGTATTACTACGGGCCAAACCTTTTCGCAAAACCTGCCCTTATTGGTACCGTTGAGCACAACGCCCGGCAGTCATTTTATTGCCATCCGCTTTAAAGATGCAGACGGGCACTGGGGCTTGTACGCTTTTGATACCATCACGGTAAGCGGTAGCATTCCAGTTACAGGACTGAGCCTGATGGCACAAAAAAGGGAGCAAAAAATAGTTGTGCAGTGGTTTACGCTCAGCGAATACAACAGCAGCCATTTTGACTTGGAACGGAGTAGCGATGGTACCCGTTTTGAAAAAATAACCCAAGTGGCGGCGGCAGGCAGCAGTAATAGTCGTAGGGACTATGGCTATACAGATGCCACGCCCCTTAAAGGCAACAACCATTACCGCATCCGGCAAGTGGATAGGGATGGCCAAACCGCCTACTCCACCGTGCAATTGGTACGCATGGACAAGCAGCAGCCCTTTGCCGTGTTCCCTACCATCACCAGCGATGTGGTAAGCATTACAGGCATTGATGGACCGGTTCAATTACGGCTATACAATGCCGCCAAACAATTGGTGCAGCATAATACATTCAGCAATGGTACCACCAGGCTCAGCTTGCAAAAATTACCTGCGGGCAGCTACTGGCTATTATTTGAAAGAGACGGGGCAATTCTGCAGCATGAAATGCTCATAAAACAATAAATAACAAGCGATAAGCTACTAAAAACCGGCAAACTTATTGCCGGTTTTTTTTATTGCCCAAGCGCACCCTTGCCCTACAAAAATTGTTTGAAAACTGTCATAATTGGTTTTGGGCAACCAACAAGCCAGTTTCTGTGTTAATTTTAATATATGTCTTTAGGTATGAAGCGATAGACTAGTGCGGTTTTGCAAAACGGCATCATCAAAACACATATATATGAAACATTTGTACACAACGCTTATCGGTACATTTTTCCTAGGTACTAGCATGGCACAATTTAGTTTTAGCAGCGGCTACCAACTCGCCCTTCCCCTTGCGCAAATGAAAAACAATATCAACCCCACCCATAGTATGACAGTGTCGGGCCTTTATCAACTGCGCAATAATATGCAACAGCTTTCCCTAGGGCTCGAATTTGGCTTGGGTTCGTATGCACAAAAGAACATGGAGCAAACTTTTACTTTTTCCAACGGCAACCAAACGGTTACCAATGTAAACTATAGCAGCAATATGTGGCAGGCTGCGGCACTGTTGCGCTACGACTTGCTAAAACAATCCAATATTACGCCCTATTTGAGCAGCAAGCTTGGCTATAACCGTTTGTATGCCAATATCAGGGTAGACGACCCCCTTGATACCGATGGTTGCCACCCGCTCGACAGAAAATCATTATTGGGCGATGGCACTATGACCGCTTCGGCCGGACTGGGGTTAAAATTGGATATGGCGGCCTTTTCCCGCAGTTGGGATAGGGGCCAAGGTTGGTTCGACCTCAACTTTCAGTATACCACAGGTGGCACTGTAAGCTATATCAACACCCGCAAGCTATCGAGCGCTACTACTGCCAGCTCGGAAGGTGCCCAGCCGCTTAATCTGCAATTCATCAATGTAAATACACAAAATATCCATCAACATCAGGTGGCCGAAGTATTTACAAGCCCGTTGCGCATGTTGCAAATTCAGTTCTGTTTTTACAAAGCATTTTAATGCATCATTCGGTAAACATTGTAAATGCCATGGCTACTTTGATCCTTGCCCATGGGCGATTGTAATAGCTTTTTTCTTATTACTGATTGACAAACCAAAGGTTTATATCAGTACAAACGCATCTAAATTAAATTCAGGAAAAGCATCCATTTGCATTGGTATAACAATGCAAAAAGTGGGTAACCCCCCACCAGTTCCGAGGTGAACCACCTCATTTAGTCCGGTCCGCCGTAGGCGGATTTTCTGGGGAGAAGGGGCCCCAGAAAAAGGGCTAAATGCAGTGGTGAACCCGGAACGAGGCCAGCCGGCCCGAGGCAAGCACAAGCAATTGGCCAATAGAATGCTGCGATACTGTTAGTATCGCAGCAATTTAAAGGGTATAAAATTAGATACGTTTGCCCTAGAATTTGTATAAACGGTATATAAAGACAGTCCATCAAGCGTGAATGAAAAAATGCAAATTGGTCAAGGCTTTTGATTTTAACGCAACAAACACCGCCTCGCCATTGCCTGATAACCTTAAACGTTTAGCATTGCCTCCATAATATCATGGGCCCGTTTAACATCATCATGGCATAATTGATACATACAATCCTTCCAATAATAAAAAGCCCCGCAGCTAATCACTGCGGGGCTTCGTTATAGTTTACATACTTTATATTTTTTGGAAACGTGCAATGCAGGTTTTGTTACCATATATTAATTTAATGGTGTAAAGCCCTGGCACCAAATTAGCCACATTGATATTTACAATATTATTGCCTGATACACCTGCCTGTACTTTTTGACTCAGCAAAATGTTTTGGGCATTGTACACATAAGCATAAATGGTTTGCGGCTGTGTGAGGTACACATTTACATTAACCGAGCTTTGCGCAGGGTTGGGATATGCGTACAGTTGGCATTGCTGCTGCAGTACCTGATTAATGTTGATGAGTTGGCAAACTTCTTTTACGCAACCACCCAAGGTAACCGTGCGCAAGCAAACCCTGTACAGCCCTGTATCGCTGAACACATATACCGGATTATTTTGGTACAATGTAACGATGGGCGAAACGGGCGAAGTAGCGGTAGGCACTTTGGTAATCGTCCACCTTTGCTGCAACAGCGGGAAATTGGAGATAGCAAAGAAGTACAACTTATTGGGCATGAACGCATCACGCTGGTAAACAAAGTTTACGTTGATATTATTGCAATTGAACAGCGTTACTACATTTACCGTACGGCAAGAAGTGGCAAAGCAGGTATTGTTTTTGATCACTTTGAGGCAAACCGCATAGTTGCCAGCTTGTTGATACGTATGCGTGGCAACAACAGCTTGACTGGTGCTACCATCACCAAAGGTCCAAATGTATTGATACGCCGGGTTGGTATTTACCGGGGTAAATACATACGTTTGACCATTGGTAGCCAAGCGCACAAAATTAAAGGTGGCTGTAACATCGCAAGGCGTACCCACGGTTATCATTTTGCACACTTCGCTTACGCAAGGGGCGGCACCGGGTATCGTGCTATTGCGCTTCACCCGCAGGCAAACGGTGTACGTACCGGGCTGTGTATATACATGCGCAGGGTTCAAATCCAAAGAGGAAGTACCATCACCAAATGTCCAACGGATGGAATCACCCGACTGGAAGCCAAAAGATGTATTGGTAAAGAAAATCTTGTTCGCATTGGTAGAGTCGCGACGCCAAGTAAAATTGGCTTGCAAGTTGCAAGGCTGCACCTGTGGCAATACCACTACAGTTTTGCAAATCTCACTTACACAAGGGGCAATACCGGCTGCATTCATACGCTTCACCCGTAGGCAAACGGTATAAGTACCGGGCTGCTGATATAGGTGCGTCGGGTTTTGCTCCAAGGAGGAAGTACCATCACCAAATGTCCAACGGATAGAGTCAGTAGGCTGATAGTTAACAGTTGCGTTGGCAAAATAAATCTTACGTGCGTTAAGCGAATCGGCCATCCAAGTAAAGTAAGCTTGTAGGTTGCAAGGCTGCACCTGTGGTACCACCACTACTACTTTGCAAATTTCACTCACGCAAGGAGGCGTAGCAGCATTGGTGCTATTACGCTTCACACGTAAGCAAACCGTATAAGTACCAGGCTGTGTATACACATGCATGGGGTTCAGGTCGAAAGAAGATGTGCCATCACCAAATGTCCAGCGGATAGAATCACCAGCTTGGAAACCAGCAGAAGTATTATTGAACAATATTTTATTTATGCTGGTAGAATCTTGACGCCAGATAAAGTTGGCCACCAAGTTGCAGGGCTGTACTTGGGGAACTACCACCACTACTTTGCAAATTTCACTCACGCAAGGAGGCGTATTAGGAGTGGTGCTATTGCGTTTCACCCTCAGGCAAACGGTATAAGTGCCGGGCTGCTGATATACATGCATCGGGTTCAGGTCGAAAGAGGAAGTACCATCGCCAAATGTCCAACGGATAGAATCACCCGCTTGGAAACCAGCAGAAGTATTATTGAACAATATCCTATTAACACCGGTAGAATCCTGGCGCCAGATAAAGTTGGCCACCAAGTTGCAAGGCTGCACCTGCGGTTGTATCACTACTAATTTGCAAATATCGCTTACGCAAGGAGGCGTGCCGGGAACAGTAAAGCGGATAACTTTTAGGCAAACATTGTAAGTACCCGGTTGCGCATACACATGGATGGGGTTTGTGCCAAAGCCAGTGGTACCATCACCAAAATTCCACAGTAAGGAATCGCCGGGTAGGTAGTTTACCGTAGCGTTAGAAAAATAGATTTTATTGCGTTGGAGTGAATCGGGCGTAAAGGTAAAATAAGCTTGTAAGTTACAAGGAGGGGTAACCACCAACGTCCTACACACTTCGCTTACGCATGGTGGCGTACCAGCGGGTACCAACCTTCTCACTTTCAGGCATACATTGTATGTGCCGGGCTGGGCATATGTATGTGCGGGATTTCCCAAATTGGAAAAACTACCGTCCCCAAAATTCCAAGTAACGGAATCGGTAGGCAACAGGTTTACGGTAAGGTTGCTGAAATAATATGTGTTGGTTTGGATACTATCCCGTACCCATGCAAAATTGGCCTGTAGGTTACAGGGCGTGGTATTGGCAATGGTTACTACCTTGGTAACCGTATCGGAACAGGCCAATGCCCCATTGGGGGTAATACGCCAATAGATATGCTTAACATTATAAATACCTGGGGAAGCATAACTGTGTGCCGGGGCCACCGCATTGGAATTGGGGGTAGCATCCCCAAAGGACCATGAGTGAAAACTGAACAAACTGTCGCCCACTACAAGCGGGGCAAAGTTGACGGTGTTACCAGCTACGGTAAAGTTGAAACCCGCATTACAGGTAGTACCAACCTGAGCTTTTGTGCCTGCTGCAAAGATGGTAAGTGACAGCAGTAATAATGTAAATAATCTTCTCATTGTTTTATTATTTAAAAGGGAATATTGGTTTATGCCATTTTATATATGGGTAGATACTGTGAGTTTATTTTGCGTTGCCCAAGGTATTAACTTTTTTTAAACTGTGCAAGGCTTGGGTCAATATTGCCGCTGAACCGCCATTAAAAACCGCTCAACTGCCCGCCGTACGGGGGTGGCCCCACTAGGGTAATTGTTGGCTAACACCGAGAAAATCAACCAGTTACCACTTTTGGTAAGCAGGTAGCCGCTCAGGGCGCAGTTGTTGCTGAGCGTTCCCGTTTTGGCAAAAATCAGGCCTTTTAAGGGCTGATAATAGTTCTTGATAGTGCCTTCCCCGCCAGTTGCCAATATATTTTTAAGCCTTTCCATCCCAAACTGGGCTCGCATTTTCTGTAATAAATACACCAAACTTTGCGGGGTAGCCAGGTTGTAGCGGCTCAGGCCACTGCCATCTACCCACTTGGGCCGCTGGGGCAGGTCTTTTAAATCGGTTTTGAGCAGGGTATCGATGATATCCCCTGTTTTCATATAGCCCAATTGCTGCTGGCTGATCATCAACAAGGTTTGCTCGGCATAAAAATTATCGCTGCGGTGCATCATGGGTTTCAGCATGCTATCGGTGGGTTGGCTTTTCACAGCTTGGAAGGTTTGCACCAAGCCAGGGGTCAGGCGCAGGGCCTGCTCAGCACCCCACTGACCTTTTTTGATGGTAGGCAAATACCCTTGTTGCAGCACGGCCAATGCCGTATTCACCGTATCGGTATAAACGGGTATTTCGGCATCGGCAAACCTAGTTTTATCTCCAACAATATTTACCTGGTTGTCATTCCGTTTCCGCTTTAGGTTAAAAAGTAGTAATCGGCGCATCCCACTTGGGTCTGCCATTGATGGGTTCCAAGCCTCTTTGGAATCAAACAAAAATAGCGTATCAACAAGCTGTTTGAAATAAGCAGGCTTGGTTGTCCAACTCACACGGGCTTTCCCCGGCATCAGGTATTCACTCGTTTCCAGACGGTACAAAGCCATATTGCCATGCACCGGCAAGGGACTGCGTTCCACCATGTACTCGCCATTATAATCATCCCAAGCCCAGCCATAGCCCAAGGCCTCCTCCCGCCAACTGCCGGGCAACAGGTAAATTGGTTTTTGTTGTTTTTGCAAAAAGTCCAGTACCGGGTGTTGTTTAAAGTCGGGATGCAGCAGTGTGGGGTCGCCGGTGGGCAGCAGCCATACAGCCGTATCTTCCTGCGCAAACTGTATACCGGTCAAACTATCCCCTAAATATTGCATACCTGCATAGCAGGTAAACAGTTTGGTATTGCTGGCCGGTATAAAATATTTATCGCCCTGATAATTATATAGGTATTGGCCCTTGCCCACATCATAAATACTGATGCCGATATGGGCCTGCTGCAGGGCACTGTCTTGCAGCAGCGTTTTGGCGGCCCGTCCCACCGTATGGCGGCTAACACTGCACGAAAACAAGAAGAACACCATGGCCGTTGCCCAAAACCAATTTGAAATATGCCGCATATTGTTGTTATCTAATGAAATTGAACGCCGCTATCGTACTTATCAGCAAACCCGCCCGATAGCTACCAAAAGCTCCTGTACCGTTTGGCCAAGCTGAAAACTGATGGTAATTGGCTACCTGCCCAACCGCTATCATCCCCAAAGGCAAATTTTGCTTTTGCGGAATTTCAGTTAAAGTTATAATTTTCGGCATTAATCAGCGCAAATGCCTTTTTCAAAAAAACTACTGCTCTATACGGGGCTGTTAAAGCCTTTAAAATTGATGCTCTTGGCAGTGTTCATTGCTGTGGGCGGCTATATGATTATTGAGGGCTACACCTTTTTGGAAGCCATTTACATGACGGCCATCACCGTGGGCGGCGTGGGTTATGGCGAAGTAAGGCCCCTGAGCAATGCGGGCCGCATTTTTACCATTGGCCTGATTGTGGTGAACCTTGGCTTGATTACCTATTTCATTGCGCAGTTGACCCGTTTTTTTACCGATGGCACTTTTAACAAAATGTATAAAAAAATTAAGATGGATAAGGAGATAACCCATTTGCAAGACCATATCATTATCTGTGGTTTTGGCCGCAACGGCAAAGAGAGTGCTTATGTACTGCACAAAAACAAAATACCCTTTGTGGTGATTGATGATAAAATAGACCTGCACGACTTTACCGAATTTGCGGTGCCCTATTTTATCACGGGCGATGCCACCCAAGACGAAGTGCTGTTGGAAGCGGGCATCCATCGGGCCAAGGGGCTCATCTGTTGCCTGCCCGCCGATGCCAGCAACCTGTTTGTGGTGTTGACGGCCAAGCAGCTCAGCAAAGAGCTCTTTATTGTAAGCCGTGCCTCGCAAGATAGCAGTGTGAGCAAACTGAAAATTGCGGGTGCCGCCAATGTAATCATGCCCGAAAAAGCGGGCGGTGCCCAAATGGCCACGCTGGTAATGCAGCCCGATGCGGTGGAACTGCTATCGTACATGAGTACCCAAAACAACAGTGGATTTAAAGTAACGGAGCTGTCCGTTACCAAGGCCGTGCATTTGGGCGAATTGGCGCTTTGGAGCAATACGGGCTGTACCCTGCTGGGCATTAAAAACGCCGATGGCAGCTATACCCTCAACCCCACGCCTATTGATATGCTTTCGCCGCAGGATCGGATAATTGTGATGGGGAGCGATGAGCAGGTGGCAAAAGCCAGACTGATCCTATAACCTACCCCCTTTCCTGCGCCCTTAACCACCTTTCGGGTATTTCATTATGACTGGCCAATACATAATCGTTATAACTACAAGGGATCAATTTGCCATCGGGCAATCCCATCCACCAACGCCCAGTTTTTTTGCTTTGTAAAAACAGGGTATCCACTTCTGTGGAAGCGGTGTGGAACTCGTTGAACTGGTGCCGATCGCTCAGCGGGGCCTCTTGTTTGTTGCGGCTCTTGCCATCTACAAAGTACCAAAGCATTTGGGAGATTTGCCTAGCCGTTAGTTCGTTGGTATCGTTTTCGGGGCGATAGCCATAAATGCCCAAGCTGCCCAATTGCGATGAAAGACCGGCATAGCGGGTAAGCATACAGGCTTCCTCGCCGGTAAAGCCATTGGGGCAAAGGTGGTTGGCCGGGGCATCGCTGTGTTTGATGGCGCTGATATCAAAACTGAGCAAATGGGTATGGCGTATCACCGGTTCCATCTCCTCCATATTTTCCTTGGCCACGCCCAAGCGGTAGCAGTCGAAGCGCAGCTTGTCCATGGTTTCCAACATCCGGGGATGCACATAATAACTCTGGAAGCCGATATGGTTATAATGCCTTACCAAATTGGGTTCGCTGGTGAGCATTTCCATCAAAAAGTTTTCGCTGCGCACGGGGCTTTCGCTGCGTAGGTCGATGCCCGCATCAATACAGGCCGCATCCACTACCTGCTCCAACTCTTTGTAAGCATAATATTGCGCCAAGGTGATATCGTGGCTACCGCCCAGCAGTACCACGGTTTTGTTCAGCCGCAGCATTTCGGCCAGCACGGTTTTTACCGCCGCATAGCTATCGGCCAGGGTAGCACCGATTTTGATATTACCCAAATCGGCCATACGGATATCCCGGTGCCAGTAATGGAGTTGATAAAAATGTTTGCGGATGACGTCCGGCGCATTGCTTTCAGGTAGGGCGGCATGGTAACCCCGCATTTCGCCAATACCCAGCAATACAATGTCCACATCCTCCAAATCCGGCAGTTCGGTTTCGTACACCTGTATGTATTTGGCCATCTGCCCATCATTGTACCCCTCGTCGTCGTTGAGGGCATGTATATTAACAGGCTGTAAAAAATCGTGCAGGTCGTACATCGCTTGTTGAAATTTGGCGCAAACCTAACGTTTTTTTGAGTTGAAAATTGAAAATTGAAAGTGGAAAGTGGCGCTGGAGGCTGGATACTGGATACTTGAGGCTGGATACTGGATACTTGAGGCTGGATCCTAGATGCTGAATACCGGATGTGGAGGCTGGGAGTCAACCATAGCCCCAATCGCTATCCATTATCCACTATTAATTATTTACCCCTCACTTTCACCTTTCACCTTTCAACTCTCCACTATTCCCTCTTCATTATTCACTATTAACTATTCACTCCTCACTTTCACCTTTCAACTCTCAACTATCCATTATCAATTATCCATTATCCACTACTCCTTAACCGCAACGCCCGGATACCCCCCAATCTTCTCCAGCTCATAATCCCCCCGCAGTTGTAATTGCTGTATCAGGTAGCGCAGGGAAGCCGCGTCTTTTCGGTCTTCAAAAGTTTGGTCATGCGCCAGTAGCACCAAGTGGTCTTTTTGGCGGGTTTTGCCATTCGCCAGCAAACTATCAATCTGCCGCAGCATTTCGTCGGCGCTCTCCCGCAGCAGCAGGTTGGGCGGCGTGTAATGCCATTCCACATCCCAGCCCACCAAGGTAAAACCACATTGCTGCACCGAGTCGGCGGCCAATTGGGTTTTGTCCAAGTCGGTAATGCTAAGGGTTTGCGTACGCCAGATATTGCGTCCGGGGGTACGGGCAATATGGTTGGTCAATTGCAAACTGTCTTCGCAGCGCTCAAAATCGTTTACCACGGCGGTGGGGCTACTGTAGAATTTCACAAACTGGTTGTGGGCATGGGTGTAGCTGTGGTTGCACACTTCCAGGTTATTGCACTGCAGCAGGCTTTGCCAAGTAGCCGTTTGCGCCCGGCTGCCGTACACCTGCTCGCCAATCACAAACAGCGAGGCGGGCGCTTGGGTTTCTTTTAAAATCGACACCACACTGTCGGTACCCTTATTGGGACCGTCATCAAAAGTGAGGTAGATTTTCTTTTTGGGCAAATGGGCCGTTTGTACCACCGGGGCCTTGGTGCGGGCTGAGTCTGTTTTTTTGGCAATGGCCTGCAGCAATCGCTCATCGGGCGTGGCATGGCAGGAAAAGAGTAACAAGGAGCAGCTTACGGTACTAGTTACGAATGCGAAAGGGTTGATACTTTCGGAAAAGATGCTGAAGCTTTTTTCAGCACCGTCAGAGTCGGGGTCCATAAATGTTGAGTTGTAAATTTTGCATGAAGATAAGGGTGCTTGCCACCCATTTCAAAATATTATTTGTTAATTTTTTCACAATATTTTCATGTAACCAATAATACTAACCAGATGGTGTAGCCGCTGGTTAAAAAAAGCTGCCCAGTTGAGGCCAAAGCCGGCATGTGGGACAATGGAGCTGCGCTCCCACCCACCCTTCGGGCATCGAAATATCCAGCACTCCGCACCATTCAAAAACGCATCCGCACGGTTCATAAATGCTTCCGCACGCATCATAAATGCTTGCGCACGGTTCAAAAATCCTTTGGCACGATTCAGAAATGCTTTGGCACGGTTCAGAAATCCTTTGGCACGATTCAGAAATGCTTTGGCACGGTTCAAAAACCCTTTGGCACGCATCAGAAATGCCTTGGCACGCTTCAAAAACCTCTTGTCTAACATCGAAACCCAAGCTTTGGCAGCCCGCCGATATCAACACCTTGCAAACACACCTAAATTTAATTCGGTACACTAGCCTATTTGCTTAATGTAACAAGGTAAAAAGTGGGTAACCTCCCACCAGTTCCGAGGTGAACCACCTCATTTAGTCCGTTGGCGCCTTGGGCGCCATTTTCTGGGGCGAAGGGGACCCAGAAAAAGGGCTAAATGCAGTGGTGAACCCGGAACGAGGCCAGCCGGCCCGAGGCATGTACAAGCACTCGGCCAATATTATGCAGCGATTCAACTAGTATAGTGACGATTCAAACATAATAAAATTAGATATGTTTACTCTAGGTATCTCCACTATTTTATTGGCCTGAACAAGCATAGGCTTTATCTTTGTAGCAAACTAAACAACCGTGGCAATCAAAGAGGAACTTTTACAAGACGTAGTAATAAAATTTGCTGGCGATAGCGGCGATGGCATGCAGTTAACGGGCAGCCAGTTTACCAACAATACGGCCCTGATGGGCATCGACCTAGCTACCTTCCCCGACTTTCCGGCGGAAATACGGGCCCCGCAGGGCACTTTGCCCGGCGTGAGCGGCTTCCAGCTCCGGTTCAGCAGCGACAGGGTATTTACCCCTGGCGATATGTGCGATGTGCTGGTGGCCATGAATGCCGCCGCACTCAAAGTAAACCTCGGCCAACTGAAAAAAGGTGGGCGTATTATTGCCAACGTGGATGGTTTTGATAGCAAAAACCTGCGTCTGGCCAATTATGCCGATGGCGACAACCCGCTGGAAAACGGCTCCCTAGAGGGTTTTGAGGTCATCAAAATGGACGTTACCAAAATGACCCGTGAAGCCTTGAAGGACTACGAACTGGGTACCAAGGAAAAGGACCGGGCCAAAAATATGTTTGTGCTGGGCTTTTTGTACTGGATGTACGGTCGTGATATGGATAACACCGTTGGCTTTTTGACCGAGAAGTTCGGCAAAAAAGAAACCATCCTCAATAGCAATATTGCGGCCCTCAAGGCCGGTTATTTTTATGGCGATACCACCGAAACCTTTACCACCAAGTACAAAGTGGAAAAGGCCAAAATGGAACCGGGCAGCTACCGCAGTATCATGGGCAACCAGGCCCTGTCTTACGGACTGATTGCGGCTTCGCAAAAAAGCGGACTGCCCCTGTTTTTGGGCAGTTATCCCATTACACCGGCCAGTGATATTTTGCACGAACTGAGCAAATACAAAACTTTTGGTATCAAAACCTTTCAGGCCGAGGATGAAATTGCGGCCATTACCTCCGCCATTGGTGCCAGCTACGGCGGCTCTATGGGCCTTACCACCAGCAGTGGTCCCGGTATTGCCCTCAAAGGCGAAGCTATGGGCTTGGCGGTAATGCTGGAAATACCTTTGTTGATCTGCAATATCCAGCGAGGCGGCCCTAGCACGGGTTTGCCCACCAAAACCGAGCAGAGCGATTTGATGCAGGCCTATTATGGCCGCAACGGCGAGTGCCCCATGCCCATCATCAGCGCCAGCACGCCCAGCGACTGTTTTGGTGCCGCTTATGAGGCTTTCCGCATCAGCGTACAGCACATGACGCCGGTACTGCTGCTCAGCGACGGTTATATCGCCAACGGTGCCGAGCCTTGGAAGTTTCCGCAAAGCGCAGATTTGCCCGAAATACCCGTTTCCTTTGCCAAAGCCCCTGCCGAAGGCGAACCCAAGTTTCAGCCCTACCAACGGGATGAAAAATTGGTACGCCAATGGGCCATCCCCGGCACCCCCCGTTTGGAGCACCGCATTGGTGGCTTGGAAAAGCAGGACATTACCGGCAACGTAAGCTATGATGCCGATAACCACCAGCACATGGTTAAGACCCGTCAGGCTAAAGTGGACAATATTGCCAATTATATTCCCCTGCAAACCATCGACAACGGTCCTGCAAAAGGCAAAGTGTTGGTCTTGGGCTGGGGCAGTACTTATGGTGCCATTAAAAGTGCCGTAGCCGAACTGGTGGGGCAAGGACATGCGGTAGCCCATGCACACCTGCGCTATATCCGCCCCTTCCCCCGCAACTTGGGCGAAATTTTAAAGAATTACGATACCGTGCTGATCCCCGAAATCAACAACGGTCAACTCATCCGCATTATCCGGGACTTGTATTTTATAGATGCCAAGGGGTACAATAAGATAAAGGGTGTGCCCATCATGAAAGCTGAATTGATTACTGAAATTCAACAATATTTATAATGAGTCTTGTCAGTGTTTGGAAGAGCTACCAAACACTGACATTTACTTTACATAAATCTGGCTTTATGAAAATAGTACTTCTTGCCATAATCTTGTTACTTTCATTTACAACCTATGCACAAGACTCCTTGCTAAAGGTTATTACAACGCATGTTTGCCAATGCATGGAAAAACAGGATATGAAGATTAATCAAATATTTAATGAATGTATTGATGAATTTGCACTATCAAATCCGGAAGTAATAGAGAAGTTAATTAAAGAAAGGTCATTGGGTAATAGTCAGGAGGATATGTATTCGGTTGGCCGAAAATTCGGTGAAATACTGAGCATAGAGTTGATGTATAACTGTCCGGCATATTATAGGGCATTTGATAGTTTGCGTAATGTGGGGTTAAATCAGTTTAATAAAGATACAGTTCAACTTGAAATAGCATTGCTAAATAATATTGACAGTACTAAAAGGGACAATACCTTTTATACGAAACGGGGGGTATTATATGTTAAGGCCCATGAGTTTGACCTAGCTTTAAAAGATTTTGAAACGGCGGTTCGTTTGAACCAAGCAACAGGGGAAACCCTCTATTTTAAAGCATGGATGCATGAAAAAAAGAAGGAGTATGACAAAGCGCTTGCATTATATGATACAATGATTTCTCAATCCGGCATCGCCGCTTTCAAGATAGCTGCAGCTTATGTTAAGAAAAAAAGAGAATTGGAGCAAAAATAGGAACCGAGTGTAATATATTGGATAAAAATCATGCCTCTGCAGCAATCCTTGCCATCACCTCATCGTACATTTTTTGCGATTCGTGTGTAAGGGCATCAAAGTTGATGTTCAGTTGGGGCATGAGGTCCACCAAGGTATTGATGCGGCCCTCGGTTGGCAAAAACTTATTCAGCACCACCACTTTCTTATGCTGCAAAATACAATACCCACTTTGGAAAGTACCTCTTTCATAACGGATGATGTACCCGCTTTCTTCTACAACATTTTCTATTTTATCCAGTACGCCCTGTGTATATTTCATCTTGTAAACGAATCCTCCTTTGTTTGATCACTACAAATTTACAGAATGACCAAGGCTGGGGCTGCTTTTGTTATCCACAAACGTTTATAACTGTATTTGGGGCGGGTTGGGTGAAGGGTTGATTAGTTGACGAGTTGATTGGTTGATAAGTTGAATGGTTCGCTACCCGTTGGTCAAAGACCAGACGGGGGTAAAACCCTATACATTCGGTGCTGGGGTTTTAACCCCTTATCTTTTAGCACCGAGGTTAAAACCCCGGCCTATGGAACAGGCTCAACTTTCAAACGTTTATAACTGTATTTGGGGCGGGTTGGGTGATGAGTTGATTGGTTGATGAGTTGAATGGTTTAGCTACCCGTTGGTCAAAGACCAGACGGGGGTAAAAGGGTTGATTGGATGAATGGTTGGGGCGACGCCCCATAATTATCCATTATCAATTATCCATTATCCACTTTTAACACCGGAGTTAAAACCCCGGCCTATGGAACAGGCTCAACTTTCAATTTTCACCTTTCAACTCTCAACTCTTCACTATTCATTATTCACTATTCACTACTTGCTAACCATCCGTATCACCGGTATAATCATTTCTTCCAAACTGATGCCGCCGTGCTGAAAAGTATTGCGGTAATAGTTTACAAAATGGTTGTAATTGTTGGGATAGCAGAGATAAATATCGTTTTTGGCAAATACATAAGATGAATTGACATTGGGCACTGGCAGCCCCGCCTCCTTGGGGTCTTTAAAAGCCAGTACATCCTTGGGATCGTAATTCAGGTTGCGGCCGTGCTTATAGCGCAGGTTGGCCGTCGTTTGCTTATCGCCAATGATTTTACCCGGCGTTTTTACCCTCGTACTGCCATGGTCGGTACCCACAATCACCGTAATTTTTTTATCGGCAATTTTTTTCAATGCTTGGTGCAAAGGACTGTGCTCAAACCAGCTTTGGGTAATGCTGCGGTAGCTGGTTTCGTCGCCGGCCAATTCCTTCAACACTTCCATTTCGGTACGGGCATGACTCAGCATGTCCACAAAATTGTACACAATCACATTGATATCGTTTTGCAACATATTATGGATATTGTCCACCAGCTTTTGCCCCTCATGGTTGTTCACAATCTTGGTATAAGAGTAGCGCAGGTCGCCCTTGCCCAAGCGCTTCAACTGTGCTTTAAAAAACTCCTCTTCAAATAAGTTTTTACCACCATCTTCATCGTCGTTTTTCCACTGCGCATTAAATTGTTTTTCAATCTCAATGGGTTTCAATCCAGCAAAAATCGCATTGCGGCTGTATTGTGTGGCGGTAGGCAGAATAGAATAAAACGTTTCTTCCTCCTGTATGCGAAAACTCTCCGCAAATATGGGTTGAATGGTTTTCCATTGGTCATAGCGCAGGTTATCAATCAACACAAAAAACAGTGGTGTACCCTTTTCCACATGCGGCAATACCTTAAACTGCATCAAGGTATGGCTCATAATGGGGCTATCGGCCGCTTTGGGGTTTACCCAAGATGCATAGTTTTTGCTGATGAACTTAAAAAACTCGTTGTTGGCCTCGTTTTTCTGTGTTTGAAACACTTCCCGCATTTCGGGGCTATCGCTCTTTTCCATTTCCAGTTCCCAAAAAACCAGCTTTTTGTACAAGTCCATCCACTCGCTGTAATTGGGGTTGCTATTGAGTGCCATAAACAGGTTGCGAAATTCCTGCTGGTAGCTACTGGTGGTCTTTTCCGCCACCAAACGCTTGTTGTCAATGATTTTTTTCAGACTCAGCCAAACTTGGTTGGGGTTGACCGGCTTAATAAGATAATCGCTGATTTGGCTGCCGATCGCCTCGTCCATCAGGTTTTCGGTTTCGTTTTTGGTAATCATTACCACAGGCAAGTGGTTGTTTACCTCTTTTATCTGTTGCAAGGTTTCCAGGCCGGTAATGCCGGGCATGCTTTCGTCGAGCAACACCACATCGGGCTGGTTTTCCTTTACATATTCCACTGCATCAAAGCCATTGGTTTTGGTAACCACGCTGTAGCCCTTGTTTTCCAAAAACATGATTTGGCTTTTCAAGCTGTCTATTTCATCGTCTACCCAGAGTATTTTTACTTCACTCATAATCAAATTGGTTATTGTTTTTTAAAAAATCGGTTGCCCTTCATATACCGGCCAAGCCGTTAGCCAAAGTAACACAATCCTGATAAAAGTAAAAATATGTCTATATGTAGAAAAAATATTGGTTGACAACAAATGTAAGGTATTCAGCACAGCCTTTGTACTTTTGCTGCACGGTGAAAAAAATTTAACATTTCTTTAGCATTTTCAATACGCCAGCCAAATATGTCATTTCGCAAAATTATCAACGACCCGGTTTATGGGTTCATTACCATCGATGATGAATTGATTTTTTCCATCATCGCCCACCCTTGGTACCAGCGCCTGCGGCGGGTGTACCAAATGGCCATGGCCCTGTTGGTGTATCCTGGGGCTGTACATACCCGGCTGCACCATTCGCTAGGGGCTTACCACCTCATGGGCAATGCCTTGACTGAACTACGGCGCAAGGGCATTGAAATTAGCCCCGAAGAGGAACAGGGGGCCAAAATTGCGATTTTGTTGCACGATATTGGCCATGGGCCCTACAGCCATGCACTGGAAGGGGTGCTGCTGCCCGATGTGCACCACGAAACCATGTCGCTGCTTATCATGCAAGAACTAAACCGCCAGTTTAATGGGCGGCTGCAAATGGCCATGGATATCTTTACCGATAAGCATCCCAAACAGTTTTTGCACCAGCTCATCAGCGGGCAATTGGATGTGGACAGGATGGACTACCTGACCCGTGACAGTTTTTTTACCGGGGTAAGCGAAGGGGTTATCGGCTACGACCGTATCGTAAAAATGCTCACGGTGCACAATGGCGAACTGATGGTGGAGGAAAAGGGCATTTACAGCATTGAAAAGTTTTTGGTGAGCCGCCGCCTCATGTACTGGCAGGTGTACCTGCACAAAACCGTGCTTTGCGCCGAACAAATGCTGCGACAGCTTGTTAAAAGGGCACGTTGGTTAAATGCCACTGCTGCATCGGCCCAATTGAATATTTTTTTGGCCAAAAGCCATGCTACGGAAACCGAGATGCAGGGTTTGCTGGATCAGTTTTGCAGCATAGACGATACCGATGTAATGGCAGCCATCAAGGCTTGGAGTGGACATGAAGATATAGTGCTGGCAACGCTTTGCAAGGGCATACTCAACCGGCAATTGCTCAAAATAAAATATTCCGCTGAACCCGTGGCACCGGAATGGGTTGCCGAAAAAACGGCGGAGGCAGCACAGCAACTGGGCCTAAGCGAAGCCGATGCGCAATGGCTGGTGTTTACCGGCCAGGCCGTGAGCAGCACTTACAATTTTGAGGATGAGCATATCCATATCCTGTTTAAAGATGGCAGCATCAGGGATATTTCGGAGGTGGACAATGCGTTGATTAACGAAAACCTGAGGGGCAAGGTTAAAAAATATTACATTTGTTATTTAAAAACCTAATTAGCTCATTAGCTGATTAGCTGATTAGCTAATTAAAGAACGGATTTCTATGCAATTTTCTGCTGCACAAATAGCCCTTATGGCAGGTGGCAAGGCCGAAGGCGATGCCTCCGTAACCGTTGGTTCTTTTGGTAAAATTGAAGAAGCGGGGCCGGGCCAGTTGGCTTTTTTGGCCAATCCCAAATACGAGGAATTTTTGTACACCACCAAGGCTACTATTGTTATCGTAAACGAAACTTTGGAGTTGAAGCAGCCCATCGGCGCTACTTTGATACGGGTGCCAGATGCTTACAGCGCTTTTGCCGCCCTGTTGGACAAGTACCAACAACTGCAAACCCAGCAACTGAGCGGCATACAAGAACCCAGCTTTATCCATGCCAGTGCGCAAACCGGCGAAGGGGTGTTCATTGGTGCTTTTGCATATTTGGGCGAAAATGTAACCGTAGGCAACGGTAGTAAAATCTTTCCCCAAGTGTTTTTGGGCAACAATGTAAAAATAGGTGACAATACCATCATCCACCCTGGTGTAAAAATTTACCACGATTGTATTATCGGCAGCAATGTAATCATCCATGCCGGTACGGTAATAGGGGCCGATGGTTTTGGTTTTGCGCCCCAGGCCGATGGCAGCTTTAAAAAAGTACCGCAGATCGGCAATGTGATCATTCAAGACAATGTAGAGATAGGCGCCAACAGTGCCATCGACCGGGCCACCATTGGCAGCACCCTCATCAAGAGCGGAGCCAAGCTGGATAATTTATTGCAGATAGCCCATAACGTGGAAGTGGGCAATTTCAGTGTGATTGCGGCACAAGCCGGTGTAAGTGGCAGCACCAAAATTGGCAATGGCGTAATGATTGGTGGCCAAGCTGGTATTGTGGGCCATATACAAATAGCCGACGGCAGTAAAATAAATGCCCAAAGCGGCGTGAGCAAAAGCATCAAAACACCCAATTCGGCCGTAACGGGCTCCCCTGCTTACGATTATACCGCCGCCCTGCGCAGCCAAGTAGCTGCCCGTAGCCTGCCCGAACTGGAAAAAAGGGTGAAGGAACTGGAAAGGTTGGTGAAGGAGTTGGGCAGCAGTGGAGGGATTTGATGAGCTGATTAGCTAATTTGATGATGTGCTGATTTGCTAATGTTGCAGACTAACTTATCGTTACAGGAATCATGCGGTAATGGGTATTGGGTAATGGGTATTCGTAGAGACACCCAATACCATAAGCTTTTCAAATACGCAATACCATAATACCACAATACCCTAATACCGAGTCTTACGCACCGTTAATCACTTTAAATACAAAAGCCGCCAACAACCCCCCGGCCACTGGGCCTACCACGGGTATCCAGCTATATCCCCAACCGCTACCCCCCTTCCCTTTGATGGGCAGTAAGGCATGCATGATGCGGGGACCGAGGTCACGGGCAGGGTTGATGGCATAACCGGTAGGACCGCCCAAGCTTACACCGATGCCCAGTACCAATAAAGCTACCGGCAAGGCATTGATGGAATTGAGCTTGATATCGGGCATGGCGATAAAAAGTACGCCAAGTATCAATATAAAAGTGCCGATGATTTCGGTAAGCAGGTTGTAAAAAACATTGCCAATAGCGGGACTGTTGCAAAAAGTGGCCAGTTGCAGCGCAGGGTCTTCCGTGGCATCGTAATGCTGTTTGTAGGCCAGCCAAGTAATGGCCGCCCCCAGCATGGCGCCTGCAAACTGTGCAGTAATATACGTGGATACATCTGTCCAAGGGAATTTGCCCAAGGCCGCCAACGCAATGGTAACGGCAGGGTTAAGATGTGCCCCGCTTACGGGAGCTGCAATATACACGCCCACAAAAACGGCCACCGCCCAGCCAAAAGCAATGGTAAGCAGTCCGCTGTTTTGCCCCTTGGTTTTGCTGAGCAATACATTGGCCACTACACTAGTACCCAAAACAATTAATACCATGGTGCCGATTAGTTCGGCCATAAAAGTTGACATAAGCAATCAGTTGATGGTTTTGTATTAAAATGAACACATGTCCATATCAATCAATGTGGTAAAATACGATAAATCAATTAAGTGTGTTTGAAAACCCGGATTATTTTATTGTCAATAAATACCCACTTGCCAAAAGGGTAAAAAGGCTTACCTGCTCCTTTTGCCAATCCGCATCCCTTTTCAGCACTTGCGCCATAGCACTGACTACCATCGGGGCCGCTTCCATCGCAGCTTTGGCATCCAAGAACAATAACCGGATCCTTCGGGCCAATATATCCTCTACCGTTACAGCCATTTCGTGCCGGGCCATCCAATGCACTTCTGCCAAAGTATAAGGATAGGCGGGATGCAGTTTTTCGCCCAAGGCCGCATTCGATGCAATGAGTTCCTGTATTGTCGTTGCATCAGCCCCATACACCGCCCAATGCCCTTCCGCTATTGATTTTGCGGCGCCATGAATGGGTAAATTTTTGGTGTTGCAAGCGGCAAAAGACAGGCCAGCACTGGATACCGCTTTGTTAACCGCATCCTCGGCCATGCGGCGGTACGTGGTCCATTTGCCACCGGTTACATGCACCAATCCGGTAGGCAATACCATTACCTGATGATCACGGGGCATTACCGCCGTTTTTTGCTGAGTGCCTTTTTTGGCCAAAGGACGTAGGCCCGCAAATACACTCAGCACATCGCCATAACCAATGGGGCTACTCGCATAGCGGTTAAAATTTCGGATTACAAAATCCACTTCTGTTTGGGTGGCATGCGGCTCGGTTTCAATATGGTTTACCAATGTATCAGTAGTGCCCAACAATAATTTATCGTGCCAAGGTATGGCAAACAACACCCGCCCATCATCTGTTTTGGGTATCATCAAACCCGTATCGCCTGCAAAATGTTTTTTATCTACCACCAAATGAATACCCTGCGACGGCGTAATGGTAGCCGCCGCATCATGGTCGGCCATTTGCAATACCTCATCGGCAAACACACCCGTGGCATTGATGATGGCTTTGGCCGATACCGTATAGGTTTGTCCACTGATACTATCTTGAGCGGTTACCCCAGTTATGCGGCCCTGCGCTTTAGCAAAATTGATTACACCACAGTAATTGATAACGGTAGCACCTTGCTCAACGGCGGTTTGGGCTAGGTTAATGGCCAACCGGCTATCATCAAACTGCCCATCAAAATACAGCACACCGCCGCTCAGGCCATTCAAAGAAAGGCTGGGCAAGTTGCGCAGCGCACCTTTGGCAGAAAGCAGTTTGGTTTTGCCGAGACTCAACTTGGCAGATAAAAATTCGTATACCCAAAGCCCGGCGCCATAGTACCATTTTTGCCACCATTTGTAGGAAGGCACTACAAAGGGCAGGGTATGGCAAACATGCGGGGCATTGTGCAGCAGGCGGCCCCGCTCAAACAAGGCTTCCCTCACCAGCCGGATATTGCCTTGGGCCAAATAACGCACACCGCCATGCACCAACTTAGTGGCCCGGCTACTAGTTCCCTTTGCAAAATCATGCTTCTCCAATAGCAGGGTTTTGTACCCACGGCTAGCCGCATCCACGGCACAGCCCAGCCCTGTTGCACCACCACCAATGATGAGGATGTCGTAAACCGATGTGGTAGATAGTTGTTGTATTTGTGAATCCCTGTTCAGTTGTTCAATGTTTGAAGTGCAAGGTTGAAAGTTTAAAGTCTAAAGTTGAAGGTTGAAAGTTGTGCTCCGTTAAAATCAACCCGTAGATGCCCTGAATAAACCGAAACGTTCATATACACCGCAACTACGGCTCGGCCTGCAGCATTTGCACATTTACATATCTGCACATTTGCACATTATCAAATCAGCTAATCAGCACATCAACCCTTCGTCCACTCTATCGCCGACCCAATGGCCCTTGTCCAGCCTTTGGTCAATTCTTCCCTTTTCGCAGCTTCCATCTGGGGGGTAAATATTTGTTGCACCTGCCATTGCTCCTGCAAATCGTCCATGCTTTTCCAATAACCCACGGCCAGTCCCGCCAAATAAGCCGCACCCAAGGCCGTGGTTTCCGTAACGGTGGGGCGCACCACTTTGGTATTCAGCACATCGCATTGAAACTGCATGAGCAAATTATTATTGGCAGCACCGCCATCAACCCTTAGCTCCTGTATGCTAATACCGCTATCGGTTTCCATCGCCTTCAGCACATCCATGGTTTGATAGGCAATGCTTTCCAGTGCCGCACGGGCAATATGGGCCGTTGTGGTGCCACGGGTCAGCCCAGTAATAGTACCACGGGCATGCTGGTTCCAGTAAGGGGCACCCAGCCCTGCAAAAGCGGGCACCACATATACGCCATCCGTAGTTGCTACTTGGGTGGCCAAGCCTTCCACTTCGGAAGAATTTTTAATGATACCCAGCCCATCCCGCAGCCACTGCACTACGGCCCCGGCAATAAACACACTACCTTCCAAGGCATAATGCGCAATGCCATTGATTTTCCATGCCACGGTAGTAAGCAGGTTGTTGTGCGATACCACCATTTTTTCGCCGGTATTCATCAGCATAAAACAGCCGGTGCCATAGGTATTTTTTACCATGCCGGGTTGCGTACAAAGCTGGCCAAAAAGGGCCGCCTGCTGATCGCCAGCAATGCCCGCAATGGGGATGGAAGTTTGCCCATCCAACAAATCCGTATGGCCGTACACTTCACTGCTACTGCGGATTTGCGGCAACATATTGCCCGGCACTTCCAGTATTTTTTCCAGCTCGCCGTCCCACTGCAAGGTTTCGATATTACAGAGTAGGGTGCGGCTGGCATTGCTCACATCGGTAGCATGTATCTTGCCGCCCGTGAGGTTCCAAAGCAGCCAAGTGTCGATGGTGCCAAAGCAAAGTTCGCCCTTGGTAGCCCTGTCCCTTGCCCCGGCTACATTATCCAATATCCATCTTATTTTGGTACCGCTAAAGTAGGAGTCTACCACCAAGCCGGTGCGCTGTTGAATAAATTTATCCAAGGCACGGCCCTTTAATTCGTCGCAAAAATCCGCCGTGCGCCTATCCTGCCATACAATAGCGTTGTAAATGGGTTGGCCCGTATTCCTATCCCATACCACCGTGGTTTCCCGTTGGTTGGTAATGCCAATGGCCGCTATTTGCGCACAGCTAATGCCCGCTTTGGCAATCACCGCTTTGGCCGTGGCCAATTGTGTCGTCCATATTTCTTCGGCATCATGCTCAACCCAGCCCGGTTGCGGAAAATGCTGCGTAAATTCTTGCTGGGCCATGGCCAAACTGTTGCCTGCTTCGTCGAACAGCATGGCCCTGCTGCTGGTAGTGCCTTGGTCCAATGCCAATATATATTGTTGCATGGTGATGATTTTGGCAAAAGATACTGAATATTGGTCAAGAATGGCAAATGCCATTCTCCCTAGGTGTATTTCAAAGTTTCGCAGCTACAAACTTCGCTTCGGCTCCGCTCCGTTGTAGAATTACCGAAGTTGAGTTTACAGTAGTACAAGAGCCAAATCAGGGAACCCTCCGCCGCCGGGGTGTAATCGGCGGCGGTGTCCTTTTTTGGTTACTTTTTTTGACAAGAAAAAAAGTAACTCAAAAGGCAACCAAAAAGTGCGAACTGTGCCTATAAAGCGAAAATCTGAAATACAACCATCGCCCTATTTTTAACATTTCATTGGCATTTTACCGATTATTTTACATCGCTTTATGTAATCGGTCGGGCTTTTGTATCTATTAAAACAAATTAACTTTTATGCGACTATTGGCAGCTCCCATCGCCTTCTTATTCTTTTTGGTTATAGCCTGTTGGTCAATCCCCGCTTTGGCGCAGCAACCCGTATTAAAAGTTGCGGGCAATGATTCTGCCATGGTACGGCTGGAAAGTTTTAAGGTAGCAGTGAAAGTAACAGGTACCATTGCCATTACCACCATGGAAATGCGGTTTTGCAACAAGGCCAATCGTGTGCTGGAAGGTGAATTGACTTTCCCAATGCCCGAAGACGTTAGCATCAGTCGCTATGCACTCGACATCAACGGCAAAATGCGGGAAGCCGTGCCCATTGAAAAAGAAAAAGGGCAAGTGGTATTTGAAAACATCGAACGCCGCAATGTTGACCCCGGCCTGCTGGAAAAAACCACGGGCAATACCTTCCGCACCCGCATCTATCCCATCCCTGCCAATGGTTGTCGCACCATCATCGTAGGTTATCAACAGCAATTGACCCTTGCCGACCAAACGGCCGCCCGCTATGATCTGCCGCTACATTTCAAAGCACCTATTGACAATTTCAACATTGACTTTAAAGTATTTTCCAGTGCCGTTCCGGAGATTGGCAAAGACTGTAGCGATCTCTTGCAATTTGAGAAATCAAACGAAGTATATAACGCCCATTTATCTAAAAAAGATTATTTGCCCGATGCCAACTTCTCCATCATTATCCCCCAATGGCCAGATGCGGCCGATGCACTGACGCAACAGGCCAATGGAAAAAACTATTTCTACATCAACAGTTTTCCCTTAATAAAACCCTTAACCAAACCCCAACCTAGCAGTATTGGTATCGTATGGGATGTATCGCTCAGCGGCCTGCGCCGCAACCAAGAGCAGGCTTTTGCATTGTTAGATGGCTATTTTAAAAAAGTACCCAACTTGGCCGTTGCTTTAACCCTAGTAGGCTTTACCACCAGCCCCGGCGGCAACTTTACCATCAGCGGCGGCAATTGGTCGGCATTGAAGGAAAGATTGACCAACCTAGTGTATGATGGCGCCACTAATTTTGGCTCGCTGCAAAGTTGGCCTGCAGCAGACGAATTCCTGTTTTTTTCCGATGGGCTCAGCACCTATGGCAATAGCAGCAACATGCGGCTGCCCGGCAAACCAGTGCATACCGTCAATGCCTCGCCCAATGCCGATTTTGCAGCGCTGAAGTTGATTGCTGGGCAAACGGGCGGTTCATTTATCAACCTGCAAGCCCTGCCGATTGACAATGCACTTAAATTGTTAACAGAACAGCAATTGCAGTTTATGGGTATTGCACCCAATGGGGCCATTAGCGATATTTATCCCTTGCGTGGCACACCGGTTGCGGCCAATTGCACCATTACGGGCATCAGCAGTGCAGCCAACACCTCCATCACTTTGCTGTTTGGCTATGGCAACCAAGTGCTGTACCAAAAAACGGTAACGTTGAAGAGCGGCGTACAAAATTTTATCTCCGTTGAAAAGTTATGGGCGCAGCAGAAAATTGCAGCTTTGGAAGAACAGTACGAACAAAATAAAACCTTCATTACAGAGTTGGGCAAAAAATATGGATTGGTTACACAAAATACTTCGTTGATCGTATTGGATGCGGTGGAAGATTATGTACGCTACGAAATTGAGCCGCCAGCCGAGTTACGGGGCGAATATGATAAATTGATAAAAGAGCGGTTGGTGCGCCGCAATGAAAATCTGCAAGCCACCCTATCCACAGCCGTTACTTTATATGCAGACTTGACCAAGTGGTGGCAAACGGATTTTACACCCAAACCCAACCAATATCGCAACCGAAAAAAAGCTAAAAACACAAACGTTGTTAGCTACAGCTATAATGTTGTTGCAGAAGACCAAGCTGGCTCCGTTGCAGCAGAAGCACCGCCGCCGCCAGTGCCACAAGGATCGCTACGCTTTGCTGCAGCATCGGACTCTGGAAGAAGGGTAGATTTGCAGACTGCTTTAGCTGGGAATGCACCGGGCCTTCAACTTACCAGTGGGGGGACTGTTAATGCTACACAGGTGCAGCAAGGGGGTTATACCAGCTCGGGTAATATCACCAATACCCATCTTTGGTCAATCAAAACAGGGGAGGCCAATAATAAAGCAATCGAACTGGACGATAAGGAAGAAGCGGGGGTTACCGTATCAATGCCGCTGTACGATTCGCTGTATAGCATAGATAACAACTTGAGCGAGGTGGTAGTAACTACCATAGCTGTAAAAAAGAAAATCTACCAAAAGCAATTGGACAGTACATCACTAGGCAAAGATGTATATGCCCGCTACCTCGCCATTAGGGAAGGACATTTGATGGAGCCGGTTTTTTATTTTGATGTGGCCAACAAATTATTTGCCCAAGGCGATACCGCCAAGGGTCTGCAGGTACTGAGCAATGTGGCGGACTTGGGCTATGATGACCATGAACTGTACAAAATGCTGGGGTATCAATTAAAGACCTTGCGCCAATACGATGAGGCCGTGAATACTTTCCGCAAGGTGTTGCAATGGCGGCCACAGGAACCACAGAGCTATCGGGATTATGCACTGGCATTGGCCGATGCGGGTAAGTACCAACAGGCATTAGATACTTTGTACCTGGCCCTTACCAAGCAATACGACGAAACCTTGAGCGAAATGTACCGTGGCGTCGAAGAAATTATCGTTACCGAAATCAACAACCTCATTGCAAAGCATGGCCAAGGACTCAATACCAGTCGTATTGATAAAAAACTGCTGCGCAATTTGCCCGTGGATATGCGGGTGGTACTGAACTGGAACATGAACGACAGTGATATTGACCTGTGGGTGATTGATCCCAAGGGTGAAAGGTGTTATTACAGCAACAAACAAACAGCCGTGGGTGGCCGCATTTCCGATGATTTTACCCAAGGTTATGGCCCCGAGCAGTTTATGTTAAGAAAGGCGCCGCACGGCAAATACAAAGTGATGATGAATTATTTTGCCGATAGACAACAAAAGATAGCAGGCCCCGTAACCGTAATGGCAGAAATATATACCCATTACGGCAAACCCAATCAGCAGCGTAAAACCGTTGTCTTCCAAATGAAAAATGAAGGGGGCGAAGAAGGTGTACTGATAAGCGAATTTATATTTTGACGCAGCCAACTGCCCGTTTTCGGCTGTCCGTTCCTTATAACCGCCCCGTTGCTTTGGTAACGGGGTATTTTTTTATTATTGATTAATTATTATTCATTATTGATTGAACCCTCTGTGGCCTAAACGGTGCGACCTGTAACATGCTACGGCCAATAATAATTAATCAATAATCCTTATTACCCAACAGTCAATACAGCCACCAAAGCTCAACGCTACTGCCAATAATCAGTAATTAATAATAAATAATCAACAACCTATTGCCTAACAGTCAACACCACCCCATTTTTAACCGATACCGTTGTACCCGGCTTGGTACTCAGGCTGCGGATGGTCGTATTGGCGCTTACTTCGGGGTAAAAACTGGCACCGGCATTGATATACACATCGGTATTGGCATCGGGCAAAACGCCGCAAGCCCAGTTGCTCGGACTTTCCCATAGTTTGCTCAGTCCGCCCAACCAACTCACCCCAAATTTTATCTGGTATTCTTGGCTGTTTACAACACCCGTACCCGTGGTAACCACACAGCGGAATTTATAACCATAATAACCCGTAGGGGGTGCCGTTAGCCGCAAGGTATCAGTGCTGGCCCCAGCATATACCCCACCGTTTACAATATCCACAAAACCACTACCCGTATTCACCTGCCAGCGGTAGCCCGTTCCGGCAATACTGGCTGCATAACTAATATTGCTGCCGGGACAAAGCGGTGCGGCAATGGGCTTGGCCAATGCAAAACTGGAGAAGCCCGTAAATTCGCCGGATATGGCCGTATGCGCTGCCGGACCATAGTTGGCAGCAACCTTATTGGTACAAAAAACGGGCGGCGTAGCAGGGGGCAGTTGCGTAATATTGCTGTCCGTTTTTACAATGCTCATACTACCCAAATCATTGCCCGTGGCGGCCAACCAACTAGCTACTTCACTGTTAGTATAGTACAGCGTAAGCCTATAAGGTGCCGATGCGTTGTTGTTGCTCGCCGTAATGCGATAAGCCTTGGTAGATACTTTTTCGTCGGTTAAAGCACTCCATGCTACCGAAGCGCCATTGCCTGTCCGTAATAATTCTACCTTGGTGCAACCAAAATCATGGCTGCTCAAATTTTGCAGACTGGCCATGATGTTTTTGGTAACCGGATTATAAAAATGTACCGTAGCATTGGGGCCAAGCGGAGCCTCCTCGCTATTGGACACATGCGCCGCCGTTTGTATGGCAGTAACACTGGTTCCCCTGATGGTGATACTGTCTATTAACAACGGTGGATTATTTACTGTAGCGGTACTATTGCTCCATTCAAAAGCAATCCGTAAAGTACTGCTGTTATTGGCCGCAGCGGGCAGCGCCACATCATCCGAACTCCTGGTATTACGGCCAGCTATATTGTCTTTTAGCAAAATAAAATTGGCCCCATTGTCAATTGAATAATAGACTCTACCTACATCCAAGCCGGTAAGGCCACCACTGGTACCCGAACCACCGTTTACAAAAACCGTTTGCCCATTGCACCTGTACAAATAACCCAAGCGCATATCAGTAAAAGAACTGGCATTAATAGTAGGGGAAATTAAACGTACCACCGTGCTATCGGCCGCCGTAGTGCCCGAATAGGCATAAGCCGTACCGTTATTGGAAATATAAGCCGACTTAGAAGGAAAAAGCGTATCCCCACTATTGCGGATCACCCATCGGTTGGGGGAAGGATTACCGTACACTACAGTTTGCGTCCAAGCGCCCAAGCCCGTGGTAACCGTATCAAAAGATTCGTAGAACAAGGGTTCGTTGATTGATGAATCTGGGCGATGGTCTAAACTGGTAATATTGAGCGTGTAAACCGTACTTGTGCTACGCTTGATGGCATTACCGCCATTGGCATTGAGGTTAAAATTGAGTGTTAGAGACTCCGGATTCTCAACCAATGCGTCGTTATACACTTTTATGCTGATGGTTTGCGATAGATTGGCTGAATCCAGTACAAAACTCATCGGCGAAATCTCCACATCGGCATTGGTACCTATCACCAGCCCCGCATTGCCCGTAGGCACCAGCGTGATGCCTGCAGGTTGGCTAGGCTTATAGGGAATACTCAATTTAGTGGTCATCAATTTATAATCCAAGCAACCATTGTCTACATCGGCCATTTCTTCCGTAACACTTTGAAAAGTGGTTTCAAAATACACCCCGGGATTGATGCAGGTGCTGTTGCGTATCCGGCTGCGAATGCGTTCGCCAGGCAGTGGGCCAAAGCCATTGGCAAAATTGATGCCCGCCGCCACCAAATGGCAATAACTCATGATGGTACCGCCGTTAACCGGGGCCGGACCAGCGGCACAACCGCCTTCGGTAGTATAACAATTGTCGATAGCGCCACCCGGCCATGAGCAAGATTGTGTATGTGGCGAACCCAGATTATGCCCCGTTTCGTGGGTAATTACCATGGCCGACCAAGAGTACACCGGAAAAGCCCCAAATGAATTGGAAAGATTGCCATCCACCCCCGTTTTAACGCTGTTGCCACTGCACAACACATCAATATAGGCCCGGCCACCGCCAAGCCCCCGCTGCGACAACAGGTGCGCCAAATCGCCGGGAAAACCGTTGGCCATGGCCGTACTGAATGCTGTTAATGCGGTAGAGGTATTGGCGGTACTTACATAGGGATCTACCGTATTCCAAACTTTTATGCCGCTGATCTTCATGTTAACACTATCATTGTCGTACAAAGTGCGCACCACATTGAACAAAGACGTTATATAGTTGACCACATTGCTTACGTTGGAACTATTATTGGTATAGATGGAATAATCAGCTTCATAATACATATCCACAGGTTCAGCATTCAATGTTGCTGCTAAGGTGGGAGGCGCATCATAAGTTGGTATCGGTGTACTGTTGGCCGCAGCATCCTCGTCTGTGTCGCAACTAAACTCATTGGCAATGCGCAGGTCGCTTTCGCGGTAAATGATGTGCTCGCCAGCGGTGGGGGCATCTTTTACCAAACCGATATTGATATTGCCCTTTTCATCGGCTATTACCCCTACCAACTGATTATTCAAAATGCTTATCGCCGCAAAGGAGCGGGGCTTACCCTTGATCCTTCCTTTATAATGCAAGGCCGTGGAACGGTCATAGGCATATTTATCTTGGGGATGGGTGCCGGTAGTAACGGCGAAAACCGGGGAAAAAAGATCGTTTTGTTCCAGTTCCAGCTCCCAATCGGCATTTTCGAAACGAAAGCCCAGATTGAGCGTAGCTGGCCGATTTTGCAGCAGGGCCGTCGCTTTTTGACGGTCGTAGATGGCTATTTGGCCTTTTTGCAAATAAGGCACCAACCTAGTAGGCAGTGGGGCATAATTGGCCAAGAGGTTTACCCGATTGGATTGGGCAAAAGCGCCAAGGCTGGAGGCGAAACAAATAGCAAGGCAGAGAAGCTTGGGCAGCAAGCAGGATTTCATATTCATTATTGGGATATTGGTTGTAAAAATATATTACCCCATAAAAGTGAGGATTTTTTTTGATAAAAGCAAGAGAAAACCAATAGGGGCTGGCTTTTTAGCGGCAGCAACCTATATTTGCCGGATGAATACGTTGCATTTGATAGCGGTTACAACGCCACAATTGGCCAAGGCTTTTATACAGGTACCCGTGGCGCTTTACCGTAACGACCCCAATTGGATACGGCCTTTGGACAAGGATGTTAACGAAGTATTTGACGAAAAAAAGAACAAGGCTTTCCGCTTTGGCACCTGCATCCGTTGGGTATTGAAAAATAGCAAAGGCGAGCTGATGGGCCGTATTGCCGCTTTTACCAATAAAAAGTACAAAAACAAGGGCGACGATGTGCCCGTGGGCGGTATGGGTTTTTTTGAATGCATCAACGACCAATTGGCGGCAGACATGCTATTGGATGCGGCCAAAAACTGGCTGCAACAGCAGGGCATGGAAGCGATGGACGGCCCCATCAACTTTGGCGAAAGGGACCGCTGGTGGGGGCTGGTGGTAAAAGGCTTTAACCCGCCGCTGTACTGCATGAACTACAACCATCCTTATTATGTCGACCTGCTCGGCAACTATGGTTTTAAAGTGTTTTACAACCAAATTTGCTTTGGCATGGATCCGCAGCAACCCCTGGCCGACCGCATCCTCCAGCGCCATGCGGCAGCGAGCCAAAACCCCGATATCAGCTTTAGCTGCATCAAAAAAAGTCAACTAGAAAAATATGCGCAAGACTTTGCCACGGTGTACAATAAAGCCTGGGCGGGGCACGGCGGATTGAAGGAACTGCCCGTACAACAGGTGGTAAAAATGTTTAAAAAGATGAAGCCGGTAATGGATGAGCGCATCATTTATTTTGCCTACCACAAGGGCGACCCCATTGCCATCTTTACCAATTTGCCCGACTTGAACCAATACTTTAAATACCTCAACGGCCAATTTGGGTTTTTGCAAAAAATCAGTTTCTTTTTGCGGATGAAACTAAAGCCCACCAAAAAGTTCAACGGACTGGTATTTGGCGTGGTGCCGGAGTGGCAGGGCAAGGGCATTGATGCCTATATCATTGTGGAATGTGCCCATATTGTACAAACCCCGGCCAAAATTTATACCGAGTACGAAATGCAATGGATCGGCGATTTCAACCCCAAAATGATCAATGTAGCGGAAAACCTGGCAGATACCTACCATAGCCGGGTGCTGAGTACATTCCGTTTTTTGTTTGATAGGGAGAAGGAGTTTGTGAGGCATCCGATGCTGGGGTAGATAGTTCTGTCCGGTATTCCCCTTTTTCCTTGTAAATTTGTAGCCAATTATGAACGACTTTATAGTATCGGCACGGAAGTACCGCCCGCAGCACTTTAATACGGTGGTGGGGCAGAGCCATATCACTACCACGCTCAAAAATGCCATCCGCAACAACCAGTTGGCCCATGCTTTTCTGTTTTGCGGCCCCCGTGGTGTCGGCAAAACCACCTGTGCCCGTATCTTGGCCAAAACCATCAACTGCCAAAACAAAACGGAAGACGGCGAGGCCTGCGACCAGTGCAACAGTTGCGTATCGTTCAACGAAGGCACATCCATGAACATTCATGAACTGGATGCTGCCAGCAACAACTCGGTAGACGATATCCGTAGCTTGGTAGAGCAGGTACGCTTTGCGCCACAGGCCGGCAAATACAAAGTGTATATTGTGGATGAAGTGCACATGCTCAGCTCCTCGGCCTTCAATGCTTTTTTGAAAACATTGGAAGAGCCCCCGCCCTACGCCATCTTCATCTTGGCCACCACGGAAAAGCACAAGATACTGCCCACCATCCTCAGCCGATGCCAAATTTTCGATTTCAAACGCATCACCAACAACGATACGGTGGCGCATTTGCAGGAAATTTGCGACAAAGAGCAGATCAAGGCCGAAAAAGTAGCCCTGCATGTCATCGCCCAAAAAAGCGAGGGCTGTATGCGTGACTCGTTGAGTATTTTGGATAAGATTGTGAGTTTTACCAATGGCGAACTCACCTATGCCAATACGCTGGAGCACCTGAACATACTGGACGAAGACTATTATTTTAAGCTGCTGGACAGTATGCAGCAACAGGATTTGCCGGGTGCCCTGCTGCTGTTCGACGATATCAACCGCAAAGGTTTTGAAGGCGATTTGGTGCTGAACGGTTTTGCCGAATTCATCCGCAACCTATTGGTAAGCCGGGATACCAAGGCCGCCATTTTGCTGGAAGTGGCCGATGATTTTAAGCAAAAATATTTGGAAGCAGCCCAGCGCATCAGCCCCGGTTGGCTCATTTCGGCGCTCAACGTGCTGAACGAGGCCGAAATCAACTACAAGCAGGCCCGCAACAAAAAACTGCATGTGGAGCTTACCCTTATCAAGCTTTGCTTTTTGGCCCAGGCCATAGAACTGGTAGATGCCGATGGGGGTGTTTCAAAAAAAAAAATAGCTGAAGGGGCGAGGCCCCTGGCCTTTAGGGCCCTACCCATCATTGCCTTTAAGGCCGAAAAAGAAAGCCCTAGCGCTGCCAAATTGGTCATAGAAACCGAGTCCTCCAACAAATTGGAAGCGCAGCACACCAACAAATTGGGAGCGCAGCCCGCAACCAATAAGCTGGAGGCGAGCCCGCTTCCCCGGCCACAGGCCCCTCAACCCGTGGCCATGCCTACACCGGTTACAACGCCTTCCGCTTCTATTGGCTCGCTAAAAGCCCTGCGGGATAGGATTGTGGCCCAAAATAAGCAGGACAATCCCTCCAAGGAATTAACAGAACCCGAACTGCTGGCCGCTTGGGCAGCTTTTACCGCCCGGCTCAGGGCCAACAACAACCATTCGGCTGCCAATAATTTCAAAACGGCCATACCCAAAGTGGGCGGTCCTACCAACATCATCATTACGAGCCACAACGTCATCAGTCAAAAATTCATCGAATCCGAGCGGGCCGACCTCACCGAGCATTTGCAGGGTTGGTTTGCCAATAGGACCCTCACTTGGCAGGTAGTGGTGGAAGAAAGCGATACCCCCACAGCAGAGCCACAGGAAAAGGCGCTGAATACAAGGGAGCAGTACCAAAAAATCATTGAGGAATACCCGCTGATAAAGGAATTAAAGGACAAATTGCGGCTGGAGTTGGATTATTGAGGAGTGACGAATGATGCCGTGCCTCCGGCTCGGTGGCGCTTTGCGCCAAATGTCGAATAACATGGTGCCCTAGGCTACCTGTTATCGGCAAAAAACCAATTTTGCCTACTTATTCAACAGCCTTTCGGTCAATTGGGCTTTTTGCATTAATTTCACGCCCTGAAAAGGGGCAAGCCTCTTTTATCCAACTGATTTAAAAAGCGTTATAAAACAAGTTTGTTCCGAAAGGGACGAAAAAAGTACAATACAATATGGCAGAAGTGATTCGCATGCCCCTGCTGAGCGATACCATGACGGAGGGCAAAATAGTTGTGTGGAATAAAAAAGTGGGCGACGCCGTAAAAAGCGACGATGTACTGGCTGATGTGGAAACGGACAAGGCCACCATGGAAGTGGTAGGCTATGCAGCAGGCACTTTGCTGTACATTGGCGTGGAAGCCGGACAAGCGGCCAAGGTAAATGATATCATTGCCATTGTGGGCAAGCCAGGCGAAGACTTTTCCGCATTGCTAAAAGACTCCAATGCAGCGCCCGCAAGTGCAGCACCTGCCACAGCGCCGGTTGCTGAAGCCGCCGCACCTACACCAGCACCCGCCCCCGCCAACGAGCCGGCAACCAAAGTAGCTTTGCCCGCCGGTGCCAAAGAAATAAGGATGCCCTTGCTGAGCGATACCATGACGGAAGGAAAAATTGTGGCTTGGAATAAAAAAGTAGGCGACGCCGTAAAAAGCGACGATGTACTGGCCGAGGTGGAGACCGACAAAGCCACCATGGAAGTGATAGGTTATGAGGAAGGAACCTTACTGTATATTGGTGTAGAAACTGGCCAAGCCGCTAAGGTAAACGGTATCATTGCCATTGTGGGCAAGCCCGGTACCGATGTTAGTGCTTATGTGGCCGCCGAAAAAAGCGGGACCAATACCGCCGCTGCACCCGCTGGGGAAGCAAAGGCAGAAGCCGCACCAGCCGCCGCTACACCTGCTCCCGCTGGAGAGGGTTCGGGCGAGGCCCCAACCACCAATGGCCGCATCAAAGCCTCGCCGCTTGCCAAAAAACTGGCCGCCGAAAAAGGCATTAGCCTTGCAGCGGTAAACGGTTCCGGCGATGGTGGGCGTATTACCAAAAAAGACGTTGACAGCTATGTTCCTTCATCCGCTCCTGCTGCGGCCCAGCCTGCCGCTTCAGCACCCAGCGCACCGGTAGCACAATTTGTGCCCGCTGGTACCGAAGGCCATACCGATACACCGCTCAGCCAAATGCGCAAAATCATTGCCCGCCGCTTAGGCGAAAGCAAGTTCAGCGCACCGCATTTTTACCTCTCCATGGAAATCAACATGGACAACGCCATGGCTGCCCGTGCCGCCATGAACGAGGTGAGCCCGGTAAAAATCAGTTTCAACGATCTTATCATCAAAGCCTGTGCCGCTGCCCTGCGCCTACACCCTGACGTGAACAGCAGTTGGATGACAGATTTTATCCGCCACAACCACCATATCCACATTGGTATGGCCGTGGCCATGCCCGATGGGTTGATTGTGCCGGTGATCCGTTTTGCCGACCAAAAAAGTTTGTCGCAAATCAGTGCCGAAGCCAAGGAGTTGGGCAACAAGGCCAAGAATAAAAAATTACAGCCGCAAGAATTTACCGGTAATACGTTTACCATTAGCAACTTGGGCATGATGGACATTGATGAGTTTACCGCCATCATCAACCCACCCGATAGCTGCATACTGGCAGTAGGCCGTATTAAGGAAATAGTAGTTCGCAAAGGCGAAAGCTTTGGTTTTAGCAATGTGATGAAGTTAACCCTCAGTTGCGACCACCGCAGCGTGGATGGCGCTGTGGGGGCGGCTTTCCTGCAAACGGTGAAGAAGTTTTTAGAAAATCCGGTTACGATGTTGGTGTAACCCCAAATAATACAATGAGAAGCCGGGCGATTCGTCCGGCTTTTTACTTAAATGGCACCAAGCATGGTTGCCATTTGGAATACTTAATAGACTAAACCATGTTTGATTTTTTTAACAAAAAGAAAGAACAGCACTCGGTTACCCATGCCGATAAAGAGTGGATAGAAAAAAGTATCCTATGGTGTATTGAGTCCTTTGGCTTAAGTCATCTTGAACCTAGCCCTTTTTTGTTGCCAACCTTGGAAATCTTCCCCTACAACAACCTTACCGAGCCTGTACAATTTGAGGGTTTATTTGAACAGCTTTGTACAATCTGGAAAGTAAACCCCAAAGAAATAACAGTAAAAATATTTGACGGTATCCAATCAAAACAGTGGTCAACATGGGTATTGCCGGAAAGTTTTAATGAGCCCGCTGGCCTTTTTGTTCAGATAGAACCTGATAATGAAAAAAAATATGAAGTTCAAATAGCAAAGTCAAATTTCGACAATCCGCAACTCCTTATCAACATATTAGCGCATGAAATAGGGCATGTGAAATTGATTGGCGGCGGCTATGTTAATAGTACCGATGCCGATATGGAACCCCTTACAGATTTGGCTACAATTTATTTCGGCTTTGGCTTATTGCTGGCCAATACATCATTAACACACAATGAAAGATGGTTGCGCAGGACAGGCTATTTGCCACATCAGGTAATCGCTTATACCAATGCCCTACTATGTTACATAACCGATTATGATGCCCATAGCTGTTTGCAGTACCTCAACTTAAATACCAGGGAATATTTTGTTAATGATTATACCTACCTCATTAACACACATGATACAATACTGAACAAATTCAAAGTAGCCGATGCCGACCGCTTACACAATCTGTCAAATAGTATCAATGATGGTTTTGTTAAAAAGGATTATCAAAGTGTAATTGACGCATGCCGTGTTTTACTAGCTGCCAATCCTAATAATACAATCACATATAATAATTTGGGCTATGCCCTATTGCAGCAAAAGCAATATGAATTGGCTATTGCAGCGTTTGAAAAGGCAATTGATATTGACCCTTTCTACGACTACCCAATTAACAATAGGGGGTATTGCAGATTGCAGTTGCAAGATTTTGATAACGCTTTTACGGATTTAAATCACTCTTATGAAATGAACCCTAGCAATTCATTTTCATTGCGCAACCTAGGTGTTTACCACTATATGAAAGGGGAATTTGAAACTGCTCTGACTTGTTTATTAGATGCACAAAAGATTGATCCCAAAACCGAAATGATCCATTTTTATTTGAGCAAGGTATATCATGTCCTTGGCGATATGGAAGCTGCCAATCGACATGCATCTTTGTCGAAAGACTTGGATGAGCATAATGATAGCATCATCCTTTAGTGCGATAAAGCTAGTATCGTAGCAATTCGAACATTATAAAATTAGATGCGTTTGCCTTGTCTTGCGGTGCCCTTACCCCATCAATTACCCAAATCCTCCCTATCTTGCAGGCATGTTCGGCCGCATCATCATTTTATTAAAAAAAGAACTACTGCTGGAGCTAAGGCAGCAACATACCCTCTATGGTATACTGCTGTACATTGCGGCCACCATTTTTGTGCTAAACCTATCCGTGAGCGATTTAGAGAGCGGGGTATGGAACGGGCTGTTTTGGGTGATACAACTCTTTGTATGCGTAAATGCCGTTGCCAAAAGTTTTTTGCAAGAAAGCCGTGGCCGTCTACTGTATTATTACTCCATCGCATCGCCCGTAGAGTTTATCATTGCCAAACTGCTGTACAATATCTTATTAATGGCCATCATGAGCCTGCTGGCCCTGTTTTTATATGGCTTTTTCTTGGGCAACCCCGCTACCAATGCTTGGCTTTTTGCCGGTATTGTACTATTGGGCGGCATCAGCATCAGCATGGTGTTCACCCTTTTGGCAGCCATAGCGGGTAGGGCCCAGCAAAATGCGGCACTCATGGCCATTATGGGCTTCCCCATCATATTGCCCCAGTTGATGCTATTGATGCGGCTGAGCAAAAGCGCTTTTGGCGAAGTATTCAAAGAAGGGGCCGTGTGGCAGCTTTGCGGTTTGGTAGTGGGCCTGGATGTGCTGATTATAGCGCTGGCCATCATCCTGTTTCCGTATTTATGGAAGGATTAACACCCGCTCCCAACTAATTTTAAGGCCCTTTGGTTGTTTAATGGGTGGGTTTACCCTAACTTTGCCGCACTCAACAAACTAGTGTTTATCTTGAAGAAAAACTGGTGGAAAATAGTGGCTTTTGGCTTGCTGGTCTATACCATTTGGGCAGGGTTTTTATGGCCCGTTCCACGCTTGTACATCCTCAACGAAACCATCCGCAACCTATACTTCCACGTATGCATGTGGTTTGCCATGATGATTTTATTTGGCGTTAGTTTTGTGTATAGCATCAAATACTTACGGGGGTTCAATTACCGCAACGATATTTTTGCCCGGCAATTTGCAGCAGTAGGTGCCTATTTGGGCATATTGGGATATATAACCGGCGCCATTTGGGTTTCCGTAACATGGGTAACCCAACAAGGCCAGTCGCTGGGCAGCGTACTAAAAGAACCCAAACTGATTGGGGCGGCCATTGCCCTGCTTATTTACGGGGCTTATTTTGTACTGCGGGGCTCATTTACCGATATCGACAAACGGGCCCGTATCAGTGCGGTGTTCAACATTTTTGCTTTTGCCATGTTGTTCCCATCTATCTGGATCATCCCCCGTTTGGTGGGCAGCCTGCACCCCGGAGCCCCCGGTAGCGATAGTGGCAACCCGGCACTGGACCGCAACGATATGGATGGTTCGATGCGCATGGTTTTTTATCCGGCCGTAATCGGTTGGACCTTGTTGGGCGTATGGATCGCCACATTAAAAATTAGGGTACAATTGTTAGCAGATAAAACCATTTTACATGATAAGGTTTAAAAAAATAGTGTTGCTGTTGGTAGCATTGCTGCCTTTGCTGGCCAGTGCCCAAGCACAGCCCGAAATGGCAGATACGATGCGCAGCAACGGTAAAATATACATTGTAGTGGCGGTATGCCTCACCATTTTGGTAGGCCTGTTTTTATATGTGGCCAATGTGGATAGAAAGATCAGTAAGTTGGAGAAAGGAAATTAGGGAAATGAGGAATGTTGAATGAAGAATGACGAATGTTGAATCTGTGTAATGGGTGTAATGCTTTCTATAATTCGTGGCACAAAGAATAATGAGGAGAAATTCGTGTAATCAGTGTAATATCCTTTGAAAATCCGTGTTAAAAGAAACAAATAACGATTGCAAATAAAAACTAAACAAAGTTATGTCAGCACATCAGCCATATAGCTTTTTCCAGAGTGTGGAAAGAAGCTTTGACAAAGCGGCTAAATTTACCAATTGGGATTTAGGCATTTTAGAGCAGATTAAAGCCTGTAACAGCGTATTGCAAATGCGCTTCCCGGTTAAGTTAGACAATGGCAACATTGAAGTAATTGAAGCCTACCGCGTACAGCACAGTCATCACAAAACCCCTTGCAAGGGCGGTATCCGCTTTAGCGAAGAGGTGAACCAAGACGAAGTAATGGCTTTGGCCAGCTTGATGACTTACAAATGCGCCATTGTAAACGTACCATTTGGCGGTGGTAAGGGTGGTATCAAAATCAATCCCCGGAAGTACAGTGTGTACGAACTGGAAAAGATTACCCGCCGTTACACGTCCGAACTGGTTAAGAAGAATTTCATTGGTCCGGGTACCGATGTTCCTGCCCCTGATTACGGAACCGGGGCCCGTGAAATGGCATGGATCGTAGATACCTATGCTTCTTTAAAGCCCGGCGAAATTGATGCGGCCGGTTGCGTTACCGGTAAACCTGTTACACAAGGCGGTGTACGTGGCCGCACTGAAGCCACGGGGCTCGGCGTATTTTTTGGTGTACGGGAAGTGTGTAACATGACCGACGAAATGATGAAAAGGGGTCTTACACCTGGCGTAGAAGGTAAAAGGGTGGTAGTACAAGGCTTGGGCAATGTAGGTTACCACAGTGCTTACTTTTTCCAGCAAGCGGGCGCTAAAATTGTTGGCTTGGCCGAATACGAAGGTGCGATTTGGAGCAATGATGGATTGGATGTAGATGCCGTATTCAAACACCGTAAGGAAACAGGCAGCATCCTTAATTTCCCAGGTGCCACTAATTTTGAGAACAGTGGCGAGGCCTTGGAAATGGATTGCGACATCCTGATCCCTGCGGCTTTGGAAAACGTGATCAATGCATCGAATGCAGATCGTATCCAAGCAAAAATCATCGGTGAGGGCGCCAATGGTCCTTGCACACCGGAGGCCGACGAAATATTTGTACAAAAAGGCATCCTGTGTGTTCCCGATATGTACCTGAATGCAGGTGGTGTAACGGTTAGTTATTTTGAGTGGTTGAAAAACCTGAGCCATGTGCGCTACGGCCGTATGGAAAAGCGTTTCACCGAAAACCAAAATACCCGCATTTTGCAGGAAATTGAAGAACTGACCGGCAAAAAAGTGGATGACCAAAATAAAAAGGAAATCATGCACGGTGCCGATGAAGTGGATTTGGTACGCAGCGGTTTGGAAGAAACCATGATTACGGCCACCCGTGAAATCATGGATGTATGGAAATCGAACCCAGCCATACCCGATATGCGCACGGCAGCTTATGTAAACGCCATCAACAAAGTGGCCACTAGCTACGCCGAGTTGGGTATCTTCCCATAAAAATTGGTTATACAATATAAAAAAATCCCACGCCAGTGCGTGGGATTTTTTTATGATAGCCATTGATTTTAATTGGTATCGTTATTTAGTCTCCGTGCAGGAAGGCATATTTCAATTCAAAACACCCAAATACCTGAAAGCCTAGCGACAGTTAAAAAATTAGGCTTCCTTGTAAAAAAAGTTTACCTTGTTAATGATAAAGCACAAAATTCTTTTCGACAGGCTTAGAAAAACGTAACACCATACCCCTTTGCAAGGCTTATTTACTTAACAACATATAGCAGTGCTGTTTAAAAATACGGCATGTGGGAGCGTATTGAAAAGGGGTATGCCGAAAACCTTTATCAACAGAGTAGGCAATTTATCAACTGTAAATTTTTTGGCAGCTTTTGATACATAAAACTGCCGCATGATTATGATTAACAAATATCAACAACTGGGTAAAAAATTATCCAGTAATGAAATTAAGAAAGTAAAGGGTGGGCTTGCCCCATGCTATATGATCCAATGTGGCGACACTTATTGTTCTGCTTGTCATTTCATTTGCCAGGTTCATTATACTGGTAGCTGGTACACCAATGCTTGCGTACCAAGTGGAATTGAATAAAAGGTTATTTTCATTAAACAGAGAATCCCCGGCATTATCCGGGGATTCTTATAAACTGCTATTTAAAATTTTACTATTAGAAAGAAGATAAATATGCTGTTACTAGTAAAGTAAGTTCCTTTAAAGTATAAAGACTTTACACATTTTCAACTCTCCATTTTCAACTTTCAACTAATTCGTAGCATTATTCACATTCACATTGCCCCAGCCCCTGCTACCGTTTCGGGTAGGGTAATTAGACGAGTTTACAATCATCTTGTTCAGCACACCGTCCCTTGTAAGCGTAGGGAAACGGCTCCAGATCAGTGCTGCCATACCGGCAGTTGTTGCCGTAGCTACCGATGATCCGCCCACGGTAGAAGGTGTGTTACCACTCATGGCCAAAGAAAGTGGGTGACGCTCGTTAGCCGCTTTTTCCATCACCACGGTAAAATCGGTTTGGCTACCCTCATGGCAGGTGGTGCAAGTAGTATTGAAATTATTATCCCGTACACCGGTTACGGCATTCACTTCGTTCATAGAAGCGGGGAAGATCACACCGGCCCAGCCTGATGTCCAGCTAAAGGAAGTACCCGCAGCACAGAACATCAGTTTGCCCTTGCCATACGCATAACGGATAGCATCGGATACTTGGCCGCTGCTGAGCAAAGTGCCCATACTCATGCTGATGATTTTTACATCGGCACGGTTGGCAGCATTGGTATAAGCATCAGCTACGCCTTTCAGTTCGCGGCTAGCTTCCAAAAACACATCTTCTGCAGCGCGGCAGGTTACCAAATTACAATTGTATGCCACACCACAAGCATTGCCATCGGTACCACGGGGCGCAGCACAAGCACCCGCCATAGAAGTACCATGGCCGCAACCATCATCGGGCGTTTCTACCGAACCGGTAGGGATACCCAAAAAGGTTGAGCGGGGCAGGGTTACGATTTTTTCCACCGTTCTGCCGCTAGAGCTGCCTTGGTTGAAAGCGCTGCCCAAATTTTCTTGGTCAAACTCGCAACCGCTATCAATGATGAATACTTTTATACCAGCGCCCGTACTTTTGGTCCAAGCGGCTGGTATGCCATGATAGGCATAATTCCATGATTGTTTAGAAGCAGGTGCAATAGTAGTATAATCTACGCCCGATACCAAACCGGGCTCTGCCGTATTGCTGCCGCAGCCGCTGCTGCTTACGGGGCGTGCATACATGCTAGAAGGGCTGTAACCCATAGGTTCTGCATAACGCACCAATTTAGAAGCCCGCAATTTTTGTACCGTGGCAAAGTTTTCTACCCGTACGTCAACAACGGGCAATATGCTTTCTTCCCACTCTTCCAGTTGGGTCAGTTGTAAGTCTTTACGGGTCTTTTTTTCTTCTTCCCAAATCATTTGCAGCACTTGTTGTTTGGCCGCTTTCCAGCTGGTACTGTTGATGTCGATTTCGTGGAGGCGGCTGTTTACATTTACTTCACCTTCGGGTTGAAAGCCAATGGACAGCACATTGTCGCTCTGTTTCAAAGCGCTCCACACCATTTGATCGGAAGCAACCGACCATTCAAATTTGTCGTGCGCTAAAAGCTCTTGCTTGATAAAGGCATCAATCTTGGATGTGGTAATCAGTTCCGGCTCGGCAACTGCTGGCTCTACGGTAGCCGCAGGATCATTTTTTTTACAGGCATGCAGCAGTAGCGCCGACAATGCAAGGCAGGCAATCGTTTTCCTCATTTTGGTTTTGATTTTAGTGAACAATTAGTTTTGTCCACCAAACTTAAGGGTATTTTTAATGAAAAAAACCGCTTTATGTGCAATGAAAGGTTGAATAATCCGCTTTTTATCCTTCGTTTACCGCACCTTTAATCCAACAACTCCGTTTCCTCTGGATCCTTTTCACCTTCCAACAAGGGGATATCCCCCACCGATGCACCCGCAATGCCTTTTACCGAACCGTACATATTGGCCGTGTTCAGCAATACTTTTTCTAGTTGTTTTTCCCGCTCTTTCCATATTTTGTTCATCACGCTGCGCTCCTTGTCAATACCTTGTTTCATGGCCATAAAGCCCTCCACAATGGCTTCCATTTGCCCCCTGAACTCATTGCCCGTAAGGTAATCGTACAGCAACTGCATCTTATCGCCCTTGTTCTCTTGGCTTTTCTGTGCATCAAATACTTTGATGATACCATTGCGCACTAAGGCCGCTACCCCCAATGCTTCGGTAAAATTGCAAATCCATACGCCTTCCTTTTCGCCAAAGCGGTCCATATCCCTAGGGAAGGTTTGGGTAACCAGTATTGCTACATCCGCACCGCGGTTACGCCTATCTGATTTTAGTTTATCTATCCAAGTATTGCTCCAAGTTTTGGTGCGCTTGCTTTCGTAAATAATCTTGCCGCATTCACGGCCGCTGCTGTTGCGCACTATTTGCATGCAATCGGCCCCTTCCACCCCCTTGCCTACTTCCTCAATCAGGTCAAAAGGGAAATGCTCTTGCAGCATCTCTTCCAGCAACAACTCCTGTGCTTCGCCCTGCAATTGCATACTGCCCTGCTCGCTCTTGCGCTTCAACTCCTCAATCGTTTTCTTCAAGCTCTCCATCTGTGTTTCCTTCTCTTTCATCTTTAGGTCAAACACTTCCTGCTCCCGCTTTACGGTTGTGTCTTCCAGTTCCTTGCGCTTTTCCAAAAAACGCTTCTCCAGTTCCAGTTCAAAGTTTTTTTGCTGTTGCTCCAGCGCCGCTTTTTCCCGAAGCAGGTCTAGTTGCCGCTTTTCAAACTCCTGCAATTGCAATGCTTTTTGGTTACGGTCTTCTTGCAGCGATTGCAACTGTGCCGTAAACTGTTCGTTGGCCTTTTTGCCCGCCTCCGCTTCTATGGCGGCTTTTTGTTGCTCAAAAGCCTCGTTGTTTTTGCGCAACTCTTCTTCTTTTTGCTTTTTGTAAGCCAACATTTCGTTGCGCAGCTTTTCCTTTTCGGCAGCCAGTTGCTGGTCGTTGTCCCGTTTAAAATCTTCGCTCACGGCCTCACTCAGCTCAAAAGATGTTTTACAGTTTGGGCAATTGATTTGCATGTATCCTTAATTTTTTTTACAAGATAATATTTTTGATGCAGCTTAACTGGTAGGCAAAACGTTTAAAGTTTCAAGTTGAAGGTTTAAAGTTTAGCCTTGGATAGTGCTTACCCAAAAGTACTGCCTACTTTGCAACCCGCAAACTCAAGTTTAACCTTAGCTAGCAAAGTTGAAAGCGTATTAATAAAAAAGCCCGGCAATCAACCGAGTGCTAATATCTTATTCCAATACTTTTATGGAGTTTTGCCGCTAATTTTCTACCTTTGCCTTCCTCAAAATGCGGCGATGGCGAAATTGGTAGACGCACTACTTTGAGGTGGTAGCGCCCGAAAGGGTGTGGGAGTTCGAATCTCCTTTGCCGCACAGAGGGCCCCGGTTTTTAGCTGGGGCTTTTTTTTGCCCCATTCTGTCTATAGCGTGGTGTCGGCAAGCCTTCACAACGGAATCCGGACAACGGCCAACGAAAAACGGTCAACGCCCTCATCCGTCAACTTTCCTCACCGCTTCAGCACAATCCTAAACGTAGTGCCCTTGCCCAGTTCGGAATGTTTTACAAATATTTCGCCCTTGTGGTACTGTTCAATGATACGCCGGGTAAGCGATAGGCCGAGGCCCCAGCCCCTTTTTTTGGTGGTAAAACCGGGTTTGAATACATTGGCTTGGTTTTTTTTGCTGATGCCCTTGCCACTATCGGTCACATCTATCACCACGGCCGCTTTTTCGTTTTGTATATCAATATCGATGCGGCCCTTGCCCTCCATGGCATCCAGTGCGTTTTTGAGCAGGTTCTCTATTACCCAATCAAACAAGGGGCCATTGATAAGGGCCGGGATATCCGCTTCGCCATGGCTGTTGATGCTAAAAAGTACCCTATCGGTAGCCCGCCGCTTGATATAGGTTACCATACTGCCTACCTGCTCCACAATGTTTTTTTCCTCCAGTTGGGGGATGCTGCCAATTTTACCAAACCGGTCGCTCACCAATTTTAAGCGGCTCACATCTTTGTCAATTTCTTCGGCAATGGCTTCGCTGCCGGGCGTATCTTTTAATATCTCTACCCAGCCTTCCAAGGAAGAAAGCGGGGTGCCCAATTGATGGGCCGTTTCCTTGGCCATGCCCGCCCACACTTTGTTTTGGTTGGACCGATTACGGGTAGAAATGGCGATGAGGGTAACCAAAATAAACAGCGCCACAATAATCAACTGGATGATGGGATAATACCGCACCTGCTTCAATAGGTCTGAATCGCCGTAGTAATATTTATCGGCAATATAAGGATCGTCGCTAATGCGTTGTTCGATGGGAGCATGGCTGGCTTTGAACTCTATCAATTTGTTCTTTACATAATCCTTATCATTAACTACCCTGGCCGAATCCAGATTGAGATGTTCGATGATGCTGTCTTTTTCATTGGTGTAAATGATGGGGATGTCTTTGTTTTGTTGCACAATGGTGCGGGCCAGTACCAGATTGGCCTCGTCGGGAGCGGCAGCACTGGTTCTGGTAGCATCTGCCCAAAGCGACACTTTTGCCCTTTCTTCCAACGCAATTTTTTTGGCCAAGTAGTTGGAATAGAAGACAGTACCCGTTACAATGGCAATGGCCACTGCTGCCAGTACGGTACGCCAGTTGAATAGTTGCGCAAACATAGATGTAAATGTAACCCGTAAAATTTGTACGATAAAATGTAAATCCGTTAAGTTTGTGCCTTATAAAAAAATATTTTGACCGCACAACCTTCGGTAGCCATCGTTATTTTGAACTGGAACGGGCAATCCTTTCTGGAAAAATTTTTGCCATCGGTAACAGGCAGCAGTTATGGTAACAAAACCGTTATCGTGGCCGACAATGCTTCTACAGATGGTTCGGTGGCTTATTTGCAGGACCAATGGCCGCAGGTGCGCATTATCCAAAATACGGTAAATGAGGGCTTTGCCAAGGGTTATAATACGGCACTGAAACAGGTGCAAAGCGATTATTATGTGTTGCTCAACAGCGATGTGGAGGTAACGCCCGGTTGGATAGAGCCTGTAATCGCCCTGATGGAATCGGACCCTGCCATTGCTGCCTGTCAGCCCAAGCTGCGGGCCTGGCATCAACGCACACAATTTGAATATGCCGGTGCCAGTGGGGGCTGGATCGATCGGTTTGGCTACCCTTTTAGCCGCGGCCGTGTATTTGATATTTGCGAAACCGATAATGGCCAGTATGAGGATGCCATTCCTTGTTTTTGGGCCAGTGGGGCGGCTTTGTTTGTACGGGCGGTTGTTTACCACCAATTGGGCGGGCTAGACGCTTATTTTTTCGCCCACCAAGAGGAGATTGATTTTTGCTGGCGTTTGCAGCGGGCCGGCTATCGGGTATATGTGCAGCCCCAATCGGTGGTGTACCATGTGGGCGGCGGCACTTTGCCCACGGGCAATACCCGAAAAGTGTACCTCAACTTCAGGAACAACTTGATCATGCTGGCCAAAAACCTGCCTTGGTCGTCGCTTTGGTGGAAACTGCCCTTTCGGATGGGTTTGGATGCCGTAGCGGCCTGGAAAGAGTTGCTGGGTGGCAACGGTGGCAGCTTTACGGCCATTGCCAAGGCCCACTGGGGGTTTTTGGTATGGTTGGTGGCTGGCAAAAAAAGCAGCCAGCCAGCGTTGCCCCGCAAAAAAATAGTGGCCGGTGTTTACAATGGCAGTATTGTTTGGCAATATTTCATCAAAAAAAAGCAATCCTTTTTTGAAATAATCGGCCGGAATTAGTCTTTTTTAAACAGCAATTGTTACTTTTGCCCTGCAAAAATCATTTCACATGGAGCATAAGGAGTTTATAGACGAAAGCCACAAAGATTTTGCCCACAATTGGGTGTCATCTTCCCGCTTTTTGTTTTTATGCCAAGTTTTTCTGTTCATCGCATTGGTAGCTGGTTGCAGCTATGGTTTGTACAAGCACAGTTACAAGGGCAAACCCGAAGTAGCGGTGCCTGAAAACACACAATACAATCCGAAATACAAATAAATTTTTGTGAATTAAAAACAACCCTTATTTTTGCACTCCCAAAAAAAGGGAAGAGTTCTTGAAAAGTATGCGGAAATAGTTCGCCCCGTCGAAGCGGGATGGCTAAAATCCAATTATTTTTTTTAATGCGGAAGTAGCTCATTTGGTAGAGCACGACCTTGCCAAGGTCGGGGTGGCCAGTTCGAGCCTGGTCTTCCGCTCAACAATTAATGCAGATAGCGGAGGTTATCTGCATTTTTTTTCTCCCGACACTAAAGTGTCAGGTAAGGGAAAAGAAAAATAGTGTCACCCGGGTGGTGGAACCTGCCTGACGGTAGGCAGGCTGGTAGACACGCAGGACTTAAAATCCTGTTTGCAGCAATGCAAGTGTTGCACTCTTGGAGAAAAAAATATAAAAATAGTGTCACCCGGGTGGTGGAACTGGTAGACACGCAGGACTTAAAATCCTGTTTGCAGCAATGCAAGTGTGGGTTCAACTCCCATCCCGGGTACTGATTTAACCGTTCTAACGAGCGGTTTTTTTATGCCCCTACCCCTTCCACAAAAGCTTAGTTTGCCAATTGCCAAAAACCCTTTCTCACCAATAGTCTAGCTAGCCAATAGATTAATGATGCCAAAAACCCCGTTCACAAAATGATAACAGTAAAAATTTCTCTCAAATTTTTTTCTGTCCGCAATTCCCCTTAACTTCATCCCGTAATAACAATGGCAAGCAATATCACATATCGCCTTACTACATCACTGGCTACTACTTCCAGTGCCGTTATTACTATTAGCACCACTACCACAACCCGTTAAGGGTTGTACATTTCCATATCAGCAATTGGGCAAGGGCTTTTTCTTCAGGAGCAGCGCTTTGCACCCACGTTATTCAAATCATATTTAGGTACTATAAAAGCATACACAATGAAAGTTTTAAAATTCGGCGGTACTTCCGTAGGCACTTTTGGTAGCATCCAACAAGTGTTGGCCATTGTAAGCAGTCAGCCAAAGCCCTTACTGATCGTGGTTTCGGCCATGGGCGGCGTTACCGATGTGCTACTCAACTGCGGGGAGTTGGCAGCGGCTGCCAACGAAGATTATACAGCCTCCTTGCAGCAAGTGGAACAGCGCCACATGCAAGTGGTGAAAGAGCTGATACCCGTTCAGCACCAAAGCAGTTTGCTCAGTTTTGTTAAAAAACATTGCAACGAGATAGAAGATATTTGTAAGGGCATTTTCCTGCTGGGCGAATGCTCCGAACGTACCAAAGACAAATTGGTCAGCTATGGCGAACTGCTGTCGGCCCAAATGATAGCGGCCGTGATGCAGGCGAATGGTATTGAAGCAGCCTACCAAGACAGTAGGAAATTGATCCGCACCGATAGTCATTTTGGCAATGCCATGGTGGATTTTGATGTAACCAATACCCAAATCAACCAGTGGCTACAGCCTTTTAGCGAAAAAGTATGGGTGCTGCCGGGCTTTATTGCCACCGATGCCCAAGGGGCCACTACTACCCTAGGGCGGGGCGGTTCCGACTATACCGCTGCTATTTTGGCGGCTGCGGTACAGGCCAGCAGCGTGGAAATTTGGACGGATGTATCGGGCATGATGACCGCCGACCCAAGGTTGGTGCCCAATGCCAGGGTAATCCCCCATATATCTTACCAAGAAGCCATGGAGCTATCGCATTTTGGTGCCAAAGTGATCTATCCGCCCACCGTTCAACCAGTAATGAAAAAGAACATCCCAGTATGGATTAAAAACACGTTTGCGCCCAGCGACGAAGGCACCGTGATACTGAACGAAACCACGCCCAATGGCAAGAGCATCCGTGGCATCTCCAGCATCAGCGGCATCTCGTTGATCAGCTTGGAAGGCAGCGGCATGGTGGGCATTCCCGGTTTTTCCAAGCGCTTGTTTGAAGCCTTGGCCAACGAGGGTATTAATGTGGTATTAATTACACAAAGTTCATCGGAGCACTCCATCTGCGTGGGCATTGATGCGTTTAATACAGACAAAGCCAAAAAAGCGGTAGATCATGCTTTTGCCGTGGAAATCAATATGGGTAAAGTTGACCCCTTGATTACCGAAAGCAACTTGGCCATATTGGCGCTGGTGGGCGATAATATGAAAAACCATACCGGTACCAGCGGCAAACTATTTGCCACACTGGGCAGGAACGGCGTTAACATCCGGGCCATTGCCCAAGGCTCATCCGAAAGGAATATCTCGGCAGTGATATCGGCAAGCGATGTACGTAAAGCCATCAATGTACTGCATGAAAGCTTTTTTGAATTGTCCAATAAACAAATCAACCTCTTTATTGCGGGCGTGGGCAATGTGGGCGTAAAGCTATTGCAACAGTTGCAACAACAACAGGCCTTTTTGTTGCAGCAATCAAAAGTGCAAGTAAATATCGTAGGCCTGCTCAACAGCAAAAAAATGTTGTTGGTAGAAGAGGGCGTGAATCTGGCCAACTGGCAACCGCTATTGGCCGATGCACCCGCTGGCACCATTGATCTATTTGTAAAAGAAATGCAGCAGCGCAACCTGCGCAACTCGATATTTGTGGATGTAACGGCCAATGCTTCGGTGGCGGGTGTGTACGACAAGCTGTTGCAGAAAGGTATTGCCGTAGTGGCCTGTAATAAAATTGCCGCTTCTTCGGTGTACAGTTATTACCAGCAGCTCAAGCAATTATCCAGTGGCTTTAATGCACCCTTTTTGTTTGAAACTAATGTGGGCGCAGGTTTGCCCATTATCGGCACCCTTACTGACCTATTGCGCAGTGGCGACAAAATCAACCGCATTTCGGCAGTGCTGAGCGGCACGCTCAATTTTGTGTTCAACAATTATGATGGCAGCCGGCCCTTTGCAGCCGTAGTAAGGCAAGCGCAGGAAGAAGGTTATACCGAGCCAGATCCACGCCTCGATTTGGGCGGCACCGATGTGATGCGCAAGATCATGATATTGGCCAGGGAAGCGGGCGAAGTAATGGAAATGGACAGTATTGCCAACCAAACTTTTATGCCAGCCAGTTGCATGCAAGGCAGTGTGGATGATTTTTATGCCGCCATGGAAAAAGAAGAAGCGCATTTTTTACAATTGTACAAAGAAGCCGAAGCAAAAAATTGCAAACTGAAATTTGTGGCACAATTCGAAAACGGTAAAGCGTCAGTAGGTTTGCAACATATTGCACCGGAGCACGACTTGTACCATTTGTATGGCAAGGACAATATTGTGCTGTTTTATACCAACCGTTATCCCCAGCAACCCTTGGTCATCAAAGGTGCTGGCGCCGGTGCTGATGTAACGGCTTCGGGTGTATTTGCTGATATTATGAGAGCCGCTAGAATATAAATACAATGAAAAAGATAAAAATAGAAGCCCCGGCCACTGTGGCCAACCTCGTTTGTGGGTTTGATATCTTGGGTTTGGCCATTGAGCAACCGCAGGACCTCATGTGGATGGAACTGCGGGATGAGCCGGGCCTGCAGATTGAGCATATCGATGGGTACGACTTGCCCACGGCCCCTCCCCAAAATGTGGCTGGCGCATCCTTACTGGCTTTGTTGGAAGCGTATGACCAGCCCATAGGCTTTAAGGTAATTATCGACAAACAGATAAAACCCGGTAGTGGCTTGGGTTCCAGTGCTGCCAGTGCGGCAGGTGCTGTAGCGGGTGCCAACTATTTGCTCAACGGGCATTTTAGTAAACAAGAGCTGGTTCAATTTGCCATGCATGGCGAAAAAGTGGCCAGCGGTGTAAAGCATGCCGATAATATCACGCCCTGCCTCTATGGCGGTGTTACGTTGATACGCTCTATTCACCCCTTGGATATTGTGCCGCTGCATGCCCCACCCCTCAACGTTACGGTGGTGCATCCACAAATTGAAGTACGCACCAGCGATGCCCGGCAAATTTTGCGCAAAGAAGTGTTGTTGAAAGATGCCATCAAGCAATGGGGCAATATCGCCGGTTTGGTGGCGGGTTTTGAGCAACAAGATTATGCCCTCATTGGCCGCTCACTGGAAGATGTGATCATCGAACCGGTGCGCAGTATTTTGATACCCGGCTTTGATGAAGTGAAGCAGCGTTGCCAAGCCGCCGGTGCTTTGGGCGGCGGTATCTCTGGCTCGGGCCCTTCCATTTTTATGCTGAGCAAAGATGTGGATACGGCCAATGCGGTAGGCGCCATCATGCAGGAAATATATACTGGGCTCAACATCGACCACAAAATTTACATCACCACACTGAACCATACCGGTGTTAAAATAACAGAGGACAATATTGAACCATTAAGGAATTAAGAAAGATTAAGGCTTGACCAGTTAGGAACTATTTTCTTCGTTGCTTTACAATATAACGAAAGGAACAAAAAGGCTTTCTTAATGCTTCTTAATTCCTTAATGTTTTAAAAGAAAAAAGCGAAGCGAAAAAACTATTTGTTTAGCAAGTAGCTCCATATCAATCATTTTCAAAGGCATACAACATGCAGTATTATAGTTTAAACGGCCAGTCGCCAACAGTTGATTTTAAAACCGCTACCATTTTGGGGCAAGCCCCTGATGGTGGCTTATATTTTCCTGAGCAGTTACCTAAGTGGAAGGCCAGCTTCATTAAGGGCATGGAAAATATGTCGAACGAAGACATTGCTTTCCACATCATACGGCCCTATATCGGGGGCTGCATAGCAGATGATGCCCTACACCAAATCGTAAGCGAAACCATTGCCTTTCAAATACCCTTGCAGCCCGTTACACCTGATGTGTATACATTGGAGTTGTTCCATGGGCCTACCCTAGCCTTTAAAGATGTGGGGGCTAGATTTATGAGCCGCTGCTTGGGCCAGTTTGTAAAAGACCGGCAGGAAAATGTGGTGGTATTGGTAGCCACATCTGGCGATACGGGCGGTGCCGTGGCCAGTGGGTTTTATGATGTACCGGGTGTGAGCGTGGTGATACTGTACCCCTCGGGCAGGGTAAGCGATGTGCAGGAAAAACAACTGACCACTTTGGGCAAAAATATCCATGCGCTGGAAATCCAGGGCAGCTTTGATGATTGCCAGCAGATGGTGAAACGTGCTTTTAGGGACAGCGAGATTACAGATAAATTGTTTCTTACCTCGGCCAATTCCATCAATGTGGCAAGATGGCTGCCCCAGCAGTTTTACTATGCTTTGGCTTATAAGCAATGGCCCGATAAGGAAAACCCGCCGGTGATCAGTGTGCCCAGCGGCAATTTTGGCAATATCTGCGCCGGTTTGTTGGCCCACCATAGCGGCCTGCCCGTGCGGCATTTCATTGCGGCCTGCAATGCCAATAAAGTGGTAACGGATTATTTGCAAACGGCCCTGTATCAGCCCCAAGATTCGGTGGCCACCCTATCCAATGCGATGGATGTGGGCAACCCCAGCAACTTTGTACGCATCTTACAAATATTCAATCAGGAATTCAACAGTCTAAAAAATGTAATGAGTAGTGTCTCTATCAGTGATGCGGAAACGGTGCAAACCCTGCAATATTTGCATGAGCAGTATGGCTATTTTGCCGATCCGCATGGAGCCGTGGGCTATGCCGCTTTGGCACCCTACTTACAACAACATCCCGGCAGCCAAGGCATCTTTCTGGAAACAGCTCACCCGGTAAAGTTTTTGGATACGGTGCAAAGCAGCACAACGGGTAGGGTACCCATGCCCGAAGGCATCGAAGCCTTGTTGCAACAACCCAAACAAAGCACGGTATTGCCGGCCGATTATGATGCGGTGAAGGGGTTTTTGATAGGAATGACGTAATGAGAAAACGGTTCGAAGTCATTTGGTATCACTTCGAACCGTCACATTATTTATAATGATGCGAAAAAATCACGAGTAGCTTTCTACGCAATCATTATACTGTTGCACAGCCGAAGGAGGCCCAAGTGGGACCCATATGGCACCTGCTATGCCTCCGACAATACCCGCCCCTATTGCGCATTTCGTTTTCTCCCACCATGTGGCCCCACCACAAACCGCCTTCATTTCATCAATTGACAATTTTTTCATTTTTTTAAATTTTAATTATGATAAAAAAAGTTTACATCATGTAAAAAGGAATGTACTTAATACAAAACCTGCACTACGCAGGCTTTCTCATTTTGACAATAAGGTCGATAAAAAGTAAATATATACAAATAAAAGTATGAAAAAAAATTTCGCCCCTCCAATCATGGGTGAAACACATTTTTATTGAGCCCATTTCATTGACAGGCTCTCTCATTCAACAAAAAAGCCGCTGCATTTACATGCAACGGCTTTCTACTTGTGGTTGGTATGTATACTATTGTTTTACAAATCGTATCGTTTTGGCCCTGCCTGCATCGGTATAACCCGTTACTTGGTAAACGCCTGACGCTAATTTGCCTGCATTAATCGTAATGGGATTGCCACCTGGCACCAATACCGCTTGCTGGGTTTGTACCTGGCGGCCACTGGCATCGGTAATCACCAATTGTATTTTGTCGTTGATATCGGAATTGATGTTGAGCACCGTTGTGTTTGTTACCACACTGGGCACCATGTTTACAAAAGCAAAACCGGTTTCTTTGTTGAGCAAGCTGATGGTGCTGCTGTATGCCGATTTGCCATCTACATCGGTAATTTTTAAGCGATAGTAATTTACACCGCTCAATGGGCTGGCATCGGTATAATTAAATGCTTGCAAGCAACGGTCTTGTGTAGCCGTAAAGCCACCAATACCATTGAAGCGTATGCCATCGCTGCTGCGCTCTAGCGTAAAAATGGCTTGGGTAGAAGTGCAGTTTACTTTCCACTCAAACATGTTGAGCTTGCCCTGCTTACTGCCCTTAAAGTATTCCAATGTGATGGGCACAGGGGCTAATTTTTTACTGGTGATGTAAAAACCAGAAAATCCAGCAACTGGGAACCGTACTTCCCACCAACTGCGGGTTGCATTCCACGTAACGGTGGTGCCAGCGGTAGCTGTTGTAAAATCTACAAACGTGCCGCCGGAGTAAGCATTGGGTAAAGTACCCGTACCATGGAACTGGCGGAGCACCAAATTGGCAATACCCGTTGCATCGGCAGGGCCTGTGGGCAACAATGTATGGCCACTATCTGTAGCACGTAAATTAAATTTATTAAATTCCGATTGTAGGAAATAAAGCGTGAGGGTAGCCGTTGCCGAAGCAGGGTTTACCTGTGGCGTAATATCGTAATTGCGGGCCAAATACAAATCGGCCGTACCTTTTTTGGTAGCACCCGTATCCAGCCGCACACAACTGTTGACGATGTTGCTTACGGGACTACCTCCCGATGGTAGTATGGTTGCCAGCAGGTTACAGTTGCCAGCCCGGTAATCGGTACTGCCACTTACGGTTTTGCTTTGGCAAACCACTGCTCCACCCGCTGCCGGTGTGGCCGCCAAGGTATAAGACGCAGGATCTACCGTAATGGTAACCGTGGTATTGCCCGTAGCGCCTGAGCCCGTATTGAGAGCCGACACGGTATAGGTAGTGGTATTGGCAACCGTAGCCGTTACCGAAGCACCAGTAGTACTGCTAAGCCCAGTGGCAGGCGACCATGAAAAATTAACCGTTTCGGGCGTAAAGCGATAACCATTGGTAAAACCCGTGCTCGTCCAGTTGGTGGTATTGTTGCGTCCGGTAACGGTATTGGCTACCGTACCGGTTGCGTTTTCCACACCTTGGGCCTTGGCCAAAGTAGTGTTGGTAAACGATTCGGTATGTATTTCCACCACATTGCTGGTTTCAAACAGTTTTACTTGAAAAGAAACAGTGCCACCGCCCGTGCGGAACAGCACATTGGTATAGCTAATTACAAATACCCTGTTGGGCAAACTACCTTCGATATAATACTCCAAAGTACCGCCACTGGCACCACGCAGGTCCAAATCGGCGGTTAGGCCATGGATTACATTGTTGGGGGCCGCTGCATTGGGCAGGGTAAAGCCCATACCCGTAGTGGTAGATCCCGTATTGCCCATACCTATCCAACCATTGCTGGATACGTGGATGGTGCTATACACATTGCCATAAAAACGAAAGCTAAAAGGCAAGCTGATATTGTCCCAGCGGCAATCATCCAAATTACTTCCCGCCGATTTTGGCGTAACCTCCACGCCTGCGTCGGCCAATAGATCCAAACCGGGGTTAAATGACATATCAAGTGGCACGCTGGTAATGGTGTATCCTACGGGTACTGCCGAAGCGGTAATAAGGGTGCTGCCACCCGAACAAACCGTGCTGTTATTGGCAAAAGTTGTTACGGTAAGCTGTGCTTTGCCGACATAGGAAAATATGGCTAGGATAACAAAAAGGTAGATTTTGTACATATTAATATTGAATTTCGACCTCTAATAACGTAAAATTTGCCTCAATATTGCTTGCTAGCCATAAATTAGCCCATCACCGAGTAAACGGTAAATAGGCACTTGGAAAGAGTTGGCCCAAATGAGTTTTTTTTGCATTTGCAACCTTTTGTGCAGCAGCTTGTTATACCTTTGCATATCAATATGGTACCAATAGTATCCGTTCAGCATTTAACCAAGCAGTTTTCCGGCGTAACAGCAGTAAACGACCTCTCCTTTACGGTAAACGAAGGCGATGTGTACGGTTTTTTGGGCCAAAACGGGGCCGGCAAATCCACCACCATCCGCATGTTGCTCACCCTCATCAAGCCCACGGGCGGCGAAGTGCAACTCTTTGGTAAAAACCTGCAATCCCATCGCAACGAAGTGCTGAAACAGGTGGGTGCCATCATCGAGCGGCCCGATATGTACAAATATCTCTCTGCCTATCATAACCTGTCCATTTTTGCCAAGCTCAGCGGCATCAAAACCAACCGCAAGCTATTGATGGAGCAGTTGGACATGGTGGGGCTGGCCGACCGTGCGCACAGCAAGGTAAAAACCTACAGCCAAGGCATGAAGCAGCGCTTGGGTATCGCCATTGCACTGGTACACAACCCCAAGCTGGTGATACTGGACGAGCCTACCAATGGCCTAGATCCGCAGGGCATCGCCGACATGCGCAACCTGATTTTGCGCATGAGCCGCCAAATGGGCAAAACGGTCATCGTATCTTCCCACTTATTGACTGAAATAGAGTTGATTGCCACCCGCATGCTCATCATCAACAAAGGCGAAAAGATGGTGGAAGGCAGTGTGGCCGAATTGCTGGACCCAGCCAAAACCTTGGTACAAATCGATTCCACGGATACCGCAGCCGCCCTTGCTTGGGTGCAGCAGAGCCGCTGGGCTATCGCCCTTACCGAAAGTACGGCAGGCATCAAATTGCAAATGAACAAAGCCGATATACCCGAACTAACAGCAGGCTTGGTATCGGCAGGCATCCCTTTGCTGGCCATACAACCCCGCCACTCGCTGGAAGATTATTTTTTGCAACTCACAACCCCCAATCAACATGTGGCAGCTTTTACAAATTGAACTGTTTAAAATCAGCAAGCGGCCACGTACGTATATTGCTTTTGCGGTAATCACGGCACTCTGCCTCATTTTTCAGTTTGCCTTTAAAATGGATGGCACCAATTACCTCAACCTGATGCTGCAAAATGTGGATGTGGATTTCGACTTGGATAAGAACAAGGCCATCAACGGCTACTTCATGTGCTATATCATCCTCAACACCTTGTTGGTGCAGGTACCCATATTGGTGGCGCTCATTGCAGGTGATGCCATTTCGGGTGAGGCGAATATGGGTACGTTGCGGCTATTGCTTACCAAGCCCATTGGTCGCACACAAATTATACTAGCGAAGTTTTTGGCTTCCGTAATATTTACCGTGGTGCTGCTGCTGTGGATGGCCGTATGTGCCCTGCTGCTGAGCTTGGCGATATTTGGTGCCGAAGACATGACCATCTTTCGGGTAAAGGGCGATGAATCGTTGATTATGGTGATATCCAAAGAGGATGTACTGTGGCGGTATATGGCAGCTTTTGCCTATGCCACGGTAGCGCTCACCGTTATTGCGGCGCTGGCCCTGCTGCTATCGGTTTTTGCCGAAAACTCCATTGGTCCCATCGTGGCCTCGGTATGTATTGTAATTGTGTGTACGGTGGTATCCAATATCAACGTGCCGATCATCGATAAAAATGTAAAGCCTTGGCTGTTTACCAGCGACTTGGTAGGTTGGAAGGGCTTTTTTTATATACAGGTAGATGATACGCAAACGCCCATCAAGGGCAGCTTAGAAAATTGGCCCGCCATCCGCACCAGTTTGCTCAAGCTGTTGGCGAATATTGGGGTGCTGCTTTCTGTGGCGGTGGTGGCGTTTAGGAGGAAGGATGTGCTTAGTTAATAGATAATTGATAGTGGATAATGGATAGTGTTGGTTGTTATTTTTTTTAGTTATGAGTTATGGGGAGCCTTGTTTGGGTGAGCCTATTCAACCAATCAACCAGTCAACTTTTGAAATTGTTTTAGTTACCTATTTGCTTGTCAACGGATATCGGTTACTGTATAAGAACAATATCGTCCCTTATAAAAAATCATTTAATCACATAATCACAAAAATCAAAGTAAAAAATAGTGTAATCAGTGCAATCCATTATAATTAGTGATAAAAAATCACATAATCATATAATCACATTAATCATAGTAAAAAATCATAGTTAAAATTCGTGGTACAAAAAGGCCGAAGGCCAATAAATAAAACATAATGAAAAAAATAGTAGCGGGTATCTTCTTATTAGCATTTGGCTCAACAGCTTTTGCGCAAGAGGTAAATGATTTGGTAAAGAAAGTGCAGGCCAAATTGCAAACAGTAAACGATTACGAAGCTAGCGGCACCATGAAAACCAACGTGAGCTTTTTAAAAGTACCACAGGCCAATGTAAAAATCTATTTTAAAAAGCCCAACAAGCTAAAGATCAAAAGCGAGAAGGGCATTTCCTTTGTACCCAAGGGAGCGGTGAGCATCAACCTCAACAACCTGATTGCGGGTAATAATTATACCGTAATTGATGCAGGCAGTGACAAAGTGGAGGGCCAAGCGGTGAAAGTGGTAAAGCTGCTGCCCAGCGATGACAATGCGGATGTAGTGCTGTCGATTTTATACATTGATGCAGCCAACCTCGTCATCAAAAAAGCCAAGACCACTACCCGTGACAATGGTACTTACGAACTACTGATGACATACGGCAAGTACATGGCCAATGGCCTGCCCGACAAAGTGTTGTTTACCTTTAATACCAAAGATTACAAACTGCCCAAGGGTGTTACCTTCGACTTTGATGATGGCACCAGCAAACCCAAGCCCGCCGACAATGCCAATAAAAAAGGCAGTGCCGAGATTGTGTTCAGTAGTTATACCATTAACAAAGGTGTGAGTGATACGGTGTTTCAGTGATAATTAGCTAATGCCGCAGGCCAAGCGAAACGCATGGTGCTAATATGCTAATGTGCTAATGCGGGCACCCTATTACGCAAAGGAGTTCTCCCCCTTGGCGCAAGAGTACCGTAGGGTCTCTTGGGTCTATTAAACCTGCCGGTCTGCGACCGGGTTTAGAACAACAAATGCTTTTGTGTGCTACCTATCAACCAATAATCCGTTTTAAAAACCCCGATACAATCGGGCGGACCTACCAACCGGCAAAGGCAGGTTTGGATGGCACAAGCCCGCCTGCCGGCAAAGGCAGGATGCGCTGCGCTAATCTTGCGCCAGAAAGTGCCCGTCTGCGACCGGATGGATTACCCTAATTTCGCCAACCCCACTAGCCGAATTTTCCCTCTTTGGCCGATCCGAAGCGGTTTTGGGACGATTATAGGCACCTAATCGGCCCCTTGCGAAAACCGGCGGCCTACATTACAGGGATTGACAATTGCATTGATTGATGGCTGATTACTCTCTGCTCACATCTTCAACTTCCAATTATCCATTATCAACTATCCATTATCAATTATTCCCTATTCACCCAACCGCTACCCTCCTCTACCCAAGCAAATCACCCTTTCACCTATTCTTGCCAAAATCATGCGTTTTCAGTTACAATTTTGAACTGTACCAATACAATTGACAATGAAAAAATATACAATGGCCTTATTGGCGCTACTGTTTGCGCAGCAGGTGTTGGCAGATGGCTTTTACGATCAGCTCTGCCGCTTCAATTACAACTGGAAAAAATATGCCCACCGGGCACCGGCGGGCAAGGCACGGATTTTTGCGGCAGAAAAAGAATTGGTGGCCGCCCACTTGGGCAGTGTGCTCGCCATCTTGCGCAGCAATCCGGTCAACCAACTGTCCCCCCAGCAGTACCGCAGCCGGATGCATTTGTTGGACCTACTCGACAACTATCGGGCAGCGGGCCGCTTCCCCATCAACAGTTATAGCCGCCAGCGCACCCCTGTGTTTATTGATGCCAACAATACTTACTGTGCCGTGGCCTACCTGCTACAGCAAACGGGCCAAACCGCCGTGGCCAAACGCATTGCGGCCACCAACAACCTGGCTTGGGTAAAAGAAATCCATGACCCGGCACTACCCGTTTGGCAAAAGGCTTCGGGGCTTAGCCTAGAGGAACTGAAACTGATACAGGGCGTATATGATTTTTATGAACCTAGGGGCTTTGTACTACCCAACCGCTACGAAATACCCCAGCAACCCACGTGCACCACGGCATATTTTAGTTGGGCCAAAAAGCGGAGGACGCATAAGGAAGCCAATATCTGGTGCTTGGGCGAGAGCGAAAATGGTGTGTTGCACGGGCGCTGGATACAGAACCATGCCCCCAATATGCCCTGGATCATTGGCTATTATGATAAGGGCATGCGCAGCGGCCAATGGCAGGAATACTACCAAGGCACTACCCAGCTTTGCCGCACGGAGGAATGGAAAAACGATAAACTGAACGGTATCCGCCGCCGCTTCGATCGGGAGACAGGTGAGCTGACGGAGGAAATTTTGTTCAAAGACGGGGTGGCCATCACCAAAACCAATTACGATAGGGCGGCAGGCTTGGCTTGGGTGCGCCAACCGCAGCCCGATAGTACGGTATTTACAAAAGTATTTGATAGCAGCGGCCGTTTACTAGCCACGGGCCGTGAAAAAGTATTCAACCCCGGCAATTTGCAATGGTTCCAAAACATTGAACTGACGGCATTGAACAGCATGGTGCTAAAAGCAAGGGATATGTCCATTACACAAGCACCTATTGATGATAGGTACACACCACAACGCCAAGGCCGTTTGGGTAGGCAGCGTCGGCAAAGTATCTCCAGTCAATATTTTCAAACACAAAACGGCGGCAGAATGGTCAGCTTATACAATACACCACCACTGGTTACCTATTTAAAAGAAGGCGTTTGGGCCTACTACCGGCAGGGCGGCAGCAAAAACCCGTTGACACAAAAAGAGGCGGAAATGAAATATTGGGTGGCCCATCAGTATCCGTTGTTAAGCGAAGCGCTGTGGTACCCACTCGCTTTGGCTGGCCCTATGAAAATAAAAGGGAACTACGACTCCCTATTGATAACCTACAACGATGATAAAGTCCAAGCTATACAGGGCAAAGGCTATGCTGATTATACGCATCTGCAGTTCAATTACCATAACGCAAAAGACAATTGGGTACAATACCTTTCGGCTAGGGGAACGGATGCCCGCATAAAGTCCGTTGGTGAGCGCAACCAGGCAGGCCACAAAATAGGCGTTTGGAAACACTTCGACTTTAACAGCCAACTGTACAAAACAGAAGATTTTATTTTGCCCCGCAAGGATGAGGAAGAAGAAGCTATACTAACAAGCAATTTGCAATAAGAGTCAGGGATAACGATGCCCGTAGCACCAAGTAGGTATTGGCTGCTACGGGTATTTTTTATGACTAGGCCATGCTGCCTTATACTAGCATTGATTACCGTTAGATTTTTTTCTGAGAGGCCGTATGTTAAAACTCCTCAAAAATTCATTACCTTAACATTCCCAAACCGGCCGAAACAGTGAATAACCAATATCAATAAAACATGCGACAGATAAAACCATCCATACGAAATATAATTGCAACAATTGCATTGCTTTTGCTCGTGCAACCTGCAACAGCCAACGATACATTGGTTCGGTTTGCTACTTCTGTGGTTGAACCTGGCACTGTGTGGAAGTATTTGGACGATGGCAGCAACCAAGGTACGGCTTGGCAACTGCCGGGCTTTAACGATATAGCCTGGACCAGCGGTGCTAGTGAGTTTGGCTATGGCGATGGGGATGAAAACACCACCGTAAATGCAGGCTGTACGCCGGTGGCGAGTTGCGTCACCAAGTTCATTACTACTTATTTCCGCAAGCAAATCAATATTGCTAACCCCTTGGCCTATACCAGTTTTAATATGAGCGTAAAGCGGGATGATGGCATCATTGTGTATGTAAACGGCACGGAAGTGTATGCGAATAATATTGCCGGTGGCGCCCTTTATACCGACCTTGCCACGGGTGCCAGTGATGATGGAGAGGCGGTACTCACAGTCAACTTACCAGTGTCTAGTTTTACCACCGGCATCAATACCCTCGCTGTTGAAATTCACCAAAGCAGTGCCAGCAGCAGCGATATTAGTTTTGACATGGAACTGGTAGGGCTAACGGGTGCTGGTCTTGCCCGTGGGCCTTATTTGCAGGCAGGCACCCAGGATTCCATCACCATACGATGGCGCACCGATGTACCTACCGATACCAAAGTGAGTTGGGGTACAACACTGGGCACTTATCCCAATAGCCTCAGCAATGGCACATTTACTACCGAACATATTCTGCGCATTGGCACACTGCTGCCCGATACCAAATACTATTATACCATCGGCGGCAGCTTGTTTACCCTACAATCGGGAACGGACAACCGATTTACCACCTTGCCACCGGGTAACACCGCACGTAAGCTGCGCTTTGTAGCATTGGGCGATTGCGGCAACAATTCTGCCAATCAGGTGAATGTAAAAAATACCCTGCTCAACTATACCGGTAGTAATGATATAGATGCCATGCTATTATTGGGCGACAATGCTTATAACTTTGGTACGGATGCAGAATATCAAACCAATTTTTTTGATGTGTATAAAAATGACCTGCTCAAATTTTACAAACTGTATCCTGCACCGGGCAACCATGATTATGGTAATACTAGCGGTAATACCGGACTGCGTAACATGCCCTATCACCTCAGCTTTACCGTGCCCCAATATGGCGAGGCAGGCGGTGTGGCTTCAGGCGTAAATACCTACTACTCTTTTAATGTGGGCAGTGTGCATTTTATTTCACTTGATTCGTATGGAATGGATGATGCGAACACCACCAAAATGTACGATACCTTGGGCGCACAGGCCACTTGGCTCAAGGCTGATTTGGCCGCCAATACCCAACGGTGGACAGTAGTCTATTTTCATCATCCGCCTTATACCAAAACCAGTCACACGTCAGATACGGAATTGGATTTGGTGGCCATCAGGGAAAATTTTATCCGCATATTGGAGCGCTATGGGGTGGATTTGGTTTTATGCGGCCACTCGCATGGATACGAACGCAGCTATTTGCTCAAAGGCTTTTACAATACCTATGCTGCCCCCTTGTTAGATGACGACTTTGATCCAACGCTGCACACGGCAACAGGCAATACACAAAACGCCCTGTACGACGGTACCGCCAACTCATGCGCTTATACCTACAACTCCGGTCAGTATCAACATGGCACGGTGTACACCGTATCGGGCTCTGCCGGGCAAGTGGGTGGCACCACGGCAGGCTATCCACAGGATTGCATGCACTATTCCAATGCCACCAATGGCGGTTGCTTGTATTTTGAAGTAGACAGCAATCGGCTGGATGCCAAATTCATTTCCTACAACACCGCCCCTACCCCTGTTATCCGGGATCAGTTTACCATCTTTAAAGACGTAAATAAATTCACCGCCATCACGGTGGTACGCAATGCCCCATTAACGCTTAGTGCTTCATGGCGGGGTAGTTATTTGTGGCCCAACAATGGCAATGCCACCACTCAGGCTGTTAGCCCTCCCACGGCCACCATAGGCACTTTCCCTTATATTGTTCGGGACAATAACAATTGCCTAAAGGATTCTTTTAGCGTAACCGTTACGCTACCCCTTCCTGTTAGTCTGCTGCGTTTTAATGTTACTGCTAATAACAAAAGCGTATTGCTACAGTGGATCACCGCACAAGAACTGAACAACCATCATTATACCATCGAAAAATCAACGGATGGGATTGTATTTACCCCATTGGTACAAATACCGGCAGCAACCAATGGACAGCTGACCAATACCTATCGTTATACCGACAATACACCTGCCGATGGGTTCAACTATTACCGATTGGTGCAAACAGATAACAATGGGCATCCTAGTTATCTGGAAGTAAGAAAAGTATTTTTCCGTCAGCAATTACCCCTTGCAATACAGGTGGTGAGTAAAGGTGCTGGCAATGCGGAAGCCATCATCAACAGCCAACAAAACACCAAGGGCTTACTGCGGGTGGTAGCTGCCAATGGTAGGCTACAGCTACAGCGGCCCCTTGCACTCAGCAGCGGCAGCAATAGGTTATCCTTTTATTTGCCAAAGGGATTGTATTGGTTTGACCTCGTTACCGATGGATTGGGGCGGATCAGTGTAAAAGCGGTGGTATTGTAAGACAATGTTTGAGTGGGTTGAATAAAGGTGGTATATTTCAAATTTTCGCTCTTGTCCCAATTTGAAGTTGCCTTTTGTGGCGGCTTTTTCCACTTTTGTCTTGATACAAAAGTGGAGCAAAAAATCAAGGCTGCATAAAAAAGCCTAAAAATTGAACCTTCGGGCTAAAGAAAAACAAGCTCAAGCAGTGGTGCTAAACCTAGCTTTAGTAGGACTTACAGGCTAATAGCGATGCCCAGCTTCAATAACACCCGTTTTTCTTTTGCGCCCTCCGTTTCAATTTTCTTAACGGCTTTTTTATGAGGCCGTACCGAAGCGGAGGGTGAGAACTCTAATAACTCAATTTTATGGAAAGCGAAAATTTGAAATACGCCCAAAAGCAATAGCTCGGTTAATTGCCGTACATTAGCTGTTGAGTAGCTATATAGCTATTCAACCAAATACATTTTATGAAGCAAATCGCAATAGCAGCATTGGCCATCTCCTTATTTACCGCTTGTGGTGGCAACCAATCGGATGCCGATTATACCCCTACCCCCTCGGTTATAGTAGGTGATACCCAATCGCAAAAACAAAAGGAAGGGGCAGCTCAATTGCTGCCTGCTACCACGGCCAATCCACAGGCTGCGGTTCCCGTTGGTGCGCAGCCGCAGGCAACAGCAGCCATGCCAGCCAATGCCACAGCAGCGGGCCTCAACCCACCCCATGGCCAACCGGGCCATCGCTGCGATATACCAGATGGTGCGCCGCTCAACTCGGCCCCAGCTACTGCCACAGCGCAGCCCGTAACACAAGCTACTGCACCCCAACCCATTACGATTAAGCAAAATGCCCCCACTATGGTACCAGCGCAAGCCGCACCCACTGCCAAAGGCATGAACCCAGCGCATGGCCAGCCCGGTCACCGCTGCGATATTGCCGTTGGCGCACCACTCAATTCAAAACCAACAGTACAGCCCGCTACTGCCAAACCGGTTACGGCCACGCCAACGATACAACCCAACCTTGCACAACAACCAGCACCTGTTACGCCCGTTGCACCCGGCATGAACCCACAGCATGGGCAGCCCGGCCACCGCTGCGATATTGCCGTGGGCGCACCGCTCAATTCGGCTCCTGCCAAAAAGGATTCTGCAAGGTAAAACAGCGCTAAAAAGAAGCCTGAAATGATTTGTGTAATGCCGAAGCTGTTATCATCTTGTTAAAAATGGATTGCATGAAACAATTGCTTTTGCTTTTCTTCCTATGCCCCTTAGTAGCGGGGGCGCAACGTGCCGAATGGGACATTGCCTACAAAAAAAATATTCCGGATAGTTTAACAACACTTATCCACATGCCCGAAAGGGATTACAACCCCCATTTGAGATACGATACAGGCGACACTTGGGGTTATCGTGTAAAAAACCGGGTAGTTGTCATCCAATCAGATTCATTGTATAGGCATTTCTTTTGGCGTTATATTTATACCGATGACTCTTTAAAAGCATCTAAGGCTGCCGGATGCGACCATTGGTTGTATAACTGGAAGGAAAAGCACCACGTGGATTCACTTCCGGTTATTGATTTTTCAAAAAACGAATTAGTGATGTATGCAGCCTGTGCACAATGCTTGGCCTATTGCCATCATGACACCGGGCAGGAATCTTGCCACAGGAATGCCTGTAATTTCAGGGAAACATGGTTTATACGAAAAAAGAAAACCGGTTAATGGTTCATATCCAGTAGTTACTATATCAATAACCACAGCTATCCCATGCTGCTAGCAAACTCGCTTTGCGGCAACAGATTTTACGGCCTTACTCTTCCCCATTCCCAATCCACGCTAACTAGATGACGTTACCGCTATCGTAGCCAATGCCTGTGGCATCGTAATGGTAACGCTGCTGCTATCCGTGCTCAAGTTCATGGCGGTTTGCTGTGCTTCGGTTAATGCCTGTTCCAAGGCCGTTACCCCATCTGCTACCATATTGCCCTTTACATTTTTCGTAAGCTTATCCGAAAGGGTGATGGTTGTTGTAATGGGTTGATTGGTGGCTTGGTACAATCTAAAAACGATATCATCGGGGTTTATCGTTCCGGTTTTGGCAGCGGTAATAATGGCTTGGCTATTGCTGCTGGTGGCAAGGGAAGCCTGCGCATCCAATGCTCCGGTCCAAGGTGCTAGGGGCAAGGCTTTTAGCGGACTGGCAAAAGCCATGGCTTCCTGCAAAGGCTGACCGGTTGCGGCTGCTTGCAAACCACTGGGTATACGCAGTGCATAGCTGTGTACATGCACATCGGGGTCGGTACCCTTGTTGAGCGGCGTATTGCTATTGCCTACCCAATCGTAATAATGTCCATCGCCATTGCGCCAAGCACAGCCGTATAAAGTAGCATCGTTTTCAAACACATTGGTGCTTTTGTTCCACTGGTTGTTGAGGCCCCATCCGGGTATATCGGTATGATAAATGGCACATAGGTTTTGTTTATCCGCTACGGGTATAACAAAATGATGGGTAGGCAAAAAGGTCTGGTCGTTCCAATAGATATCCATCACGTCTGTCCAATGATAAGGCGTACCCCTTACCAAAGAGTCGATTTGGTTGGTGGTTGAGTTGAGCGGAAAAGCCAATACCACGGCAGTGCCATAAGAACCACTGGTAGCCTGCAACAGCGGAGCGGCGCCCGTAGCCTTCATGCGCAGCAGGGGTTCGTTGGCGTATAGCGTGTACTCAAACTGGTAATTGATGTTGAACTGGCCATCGTTGTAGTTGAAGCCGGTGTGTACCACTACCCGCAAAGGTCCGGTTTCCAATACTTCAATGGTAGGGTTACTGATATGCGCACTTACATCCGTGAGCGTCCACCCCGTATTTTGATTGGAGTCGTCCTGCGGGATTTCCATACCAAAAATGTATTCATCACCACTATCTGCATAAAACAAAACTTCATTGGCTATGGCACCCGATGGTATCAACTCATAATTGGTTGCCATATCTACTACCGAACTCAGGTTCCATAAACCATTAGAGCCTTGGGTAAGCGTTGCCGACAACAAGCCGTTGTTAATCGTTAGCGGCTGTTGCGCTACTGGCACTTGGGGCTTTACCATGGCCGAGTTAGTAGGTGCTTCGGCATTGCCCAAATAAACGGTTTGATAGCCTAGCGAAGGCACTTTGGCTTCAAACAACAGACCGCCATTGGCCGTTGTTTGATAACCACTGCCGCTAATGGACAAACTGGTATTGGCTACTGCGGCGGCATCTATTTCAGCAATGCCATTGCGGCCAAAACCCAATGGGTTAAATACTACCACAGGGTTGGCATTAAACCCAGGATTAATGGCTCCGGCAATGGTTTCCATGGCTTCCTGTACCAGCCATTGGGCCCGGTCGTCGGCCTGCCTCAATAAAGTAATCTGTTCGGTATGGTATACATCTGGGATGGCCGTTCCTGTTATATAATCGTGGTGGGTACTGGGTACCAGCAGGTTCCAAGCATCTTCTAACGATTGTGCCCAATTGATACCCGTGCCCAAGGTGCCGGTACCACCGCCCGGCTGTGCCCATGTAGCGATGATGCTCAATACTTCTGCTGCCAATAAGTTGCGGGTGGCCCGTTGGTGCAATATTTTTATAGCAGGTCTTGAGCCGTAGCAGCCCGTAGAAAAAGGATTGGCATTGAACTGTGCACCATAGCTGGCATCGAGTGAACCCGTATGGAATTGTAGCAACTGCGCATAATCTTCAAAGGAGCCGCAAGTAGCCACCACTACCGTAGCGTTGTATTCGCCACCGGCTTTATTCCATTCGTTAACTACGTTTAGCAATTGGGTATTGGGGAGTGAAAAATCACTGAGCACAGGCACGTAAATATAGGGCGTAGGTGAAGGGCCGAAGTTAGTGCCGAGGTATTTTTTTATATCACCAGTTACACTGATATCATTGCCCTGCCCATATCCACCAATCAACCAATGCGCTATGATAGTGGATCCATCAGCGGCCGTCCATGTAAAGTCAATTTTATTGTTGGTTAATTCCGTAACCAAGGTAGTAGCACCGGATACCGGTATTTTCCAAGAGCCATTGCCGGGTATGCGTTCAAACCCAGCGGCCATCAGCCCCATGGCCTGTAGTACCACGGGCAGTTGGGGGTCGTGGCCAAAGTCATCGGGTATCCACGATGTTTTGGGTATGGGCAGTCCGGGGCAATGGGCTGCCAGCCAAGTATTCCCCACTAAATAATTGCGGATAAATGTTTCGCCGTGTGGCAATAGATTATCGGGCGAGGTAATGCCGCCGCCTGCAAAACGCAGGTTATCGTTGGTCAAAGCCTGCTGCATCATCGTATTAAAAGTAGCGGTATCGGTAATGGCAAAGCCCCGTAAAAAACCCGTTTCGCAAACGGAATAATGATAATCGTTGGCTTGCAGCAGTCCGTTGGCTTCGCCAAGTATTTGGTTTACAGGCCCTACACCGGGATCGGTTGGCGAACTTTGGCCCGGTGGCCGAAAGTACCAGGCAGCTCGTTGATCATTGCCGCCTGTTACCAATACGGGGTAAGGCAGTAACCAATCCCAATCCATGTGGGCGCTGGCATCTAATATCAGCAGCCTTGTTTTGCCGCTGATGATATCGTTTTGTTCATCGGTGTTGGTAATGCCCAAAGAAGAAAGAATGCTTTGTTCGGTTGTCATGTTGCTTGTTTTAATTGTTGCAATGCCATGTACGCTTAACCCATTGGTGTTTGTATTAATTCCTGGGGGTTAGTACATCATGTAAATGTAAAAATGCTAGGCATAAAAAAAACAGGTACAAATACCTATTTTGTAAAGGGGTTGGAATGGGTTAACATTGAGGGTGGTGTTAAGGTTATTGAATGGAGCAATACAACTTGTTAGTCACCACCGCCGCCACAGCCCCCGCAGCCGCTACAACCGCTATCGCCGCCGCCGCTGTCGCCACTGCTATCACTGCCACCGCTGCTACTGTCGCTGCTGCAACTACTGTCCCAACTGCCCGAATAATCATCGTAGCTGTCCCAAGTGCTACAGCCCGAGCAACCGCTGCTGCAACTGCTCACATAAGCAGTGCCGCTATCTGTGGCTGCTTCCTTTTTGTTGAGGGCCATCAACAGGTCTTTGTCAATGGCATTCAGTGCAGCCAAATCCACATTGCGCAGTAAGAACACATTGCCCTTGATCTGCCGCAGGATGTCTTCTGCCTTGGCCGGGTCGTTGGCAATGTAGCCGGGTAGTAGCGCTTCCAGTTCGCTTACTTCTTTTTTAATGGCTTGCTGCACTTGCCAACCTTCATTGCTAAGCGATACGCCGCCAAAAGCCCGTTGCCAAAAACCTTGCTTGTACCAACTGGGGTTGCCACTAAAGCGGTGAATCCTGTTTACATAACTACTTCGGCCACCTGCTTTTTGGTAAGCCACTTTTACCACTTGGCTAAACCAAAACCCTTCCTGTCCATACTGGCTTTCACCGGTATCGAAAAGGGCCAGCAAGGGCTTCTCGCAATTGGCAGGATTGTAGGTAACAAAGTTTTTACCCGCTAACACCAACTTATCCGGCACCCCGTTTACCGAGGCAGCGGTATCATTGGCCTGCACTTTTAGTACTTGCTTTAACAATAAGTGCATAAACCCAGCTTTAAGGTAACGCTTCAGGTTACAGTCTTTGCCCTCAAAAACCAGTAAGGCTTCTGCGGGGAGTAATTGATTGAGATACTTCATTTTCTTTTTATTTTAGGTTTGGGAATAATCCAGTTGTCTTGCACACTCACCCGCCGGAAGTTGGTTTTACCAAAGCGGATGGCGCTGGGTGGCCAGATATCTACTGGCGGTTCTTCGTTAAATGTATGTGCGTACAGTTCCTTGGTTCTGGCATACCAATCGGTAAACTTGTCCCGCTCTTGGCCGCCGCCCTTGGTGGGACCGTGGTGTACTTCCCTGCCGAGTATGTTTCCGCAGAAATCTTTCCAGTAAGATTGGGTGTACAGCAGGTGCAGGTGCCATACTTGGTCCACTTGGTCGGATGGGGTGAGCGGGTGTGTTGCAAGGCAGATGAGGAACATGAATTTTTTGTACTCCTGCACACAACGGAGGGCATATTCCAATGTCCAGCCGTTTTCCCTGGCGAGGCGGTCGCTAAAGCTCAGGTCCACGTTCGGCTCATCCAATTGAAAGTGGTTGATTTTTTGCCAAAGTATGTTATCGATTGCGGTCATATTGTTTGAATGGGTAAGTTCGTAATTTTTTGTAAAACGGCATACTGTTGTTGATAGTAGTTGATGGCAAGGGCAATTTCCCCAGGGCTTTTATCATAATCAGTCAATAAAAAGCGTTCGGTTTGGCAGGTGCCGGTTATCGCATCTATATAATCCGTTACCAATTTGTATGTGTTGCTTTCGCCGCTATCGTCTATATAAAAATGCGTAGTAATAATATTGTCCCAAGGGATGAACAAGTCGTTATTGTAGAAGTGCAGTCCTTTTTTGTCAACGGTGAGATAAGCTTTTCTGTCGAGGAGTTTAATAGCCGAGTAAACTATCCCCAGCAAACATACAATCATGATAACCAAAGCCATCCAATCGAATGAGCCATCAGCTTTTGGAACCGGTATAAAAAAGAAAGCGGCTATCAGTAAGGCAATTGTGGCGGTGTACAGATTTTGGGAGATACAAACTTCAAAATCAGATTGGGGATCGAATGTGTCGTCATAGTCAGGTTGGTAAAGGGCCGTGGGTATGTAGCGGGGCGGAGACGAGGAAAATAAGTAGTTGTGTTTTTGGGGCGGCGGAAAATAATCTTCTTGTATCTGCCGGAGGCGTTGCTGCTTGAGCGGCTGGTAGTTGGGTGGGCTTTCGTATTTGTTTGTTATCATATTGGTAATGCAAAGGTATAAACGGATGGTACATATTATCAAGAAAGTATACGTTACCAAATTGTTAATTCCCTGTCATCCTGCTGCGGTACCCATTAACATCTACCTAAAGTGTACAAAATAAACCTTTTGTGTTTTGTTGCTACGCACCCCTTTGCCCACATAGCCATCTTTATTTTTACCAAGAGAAGTATTCCCTTCCACTGTTTCAAAAGTACCCGCCGCTTTGTCGATCCACTTTATAAAAATACCGCCTTGGTAGTTGCTTTTAATCCTATCCATAATGAAGATATCACCGGGCTCTGGCTCTTCGGTAAGTAGTTTGCGGCTTTGGGTAACCTGTAATAAATTAACAAAACTGCTAAATCCCTTTTCTGCCTCCGCTATATACAAGGGCAAAGCTGCTTGGTCATATACCCAAGAAACAAAAACGGCACTCCAGCCAAAACCAGTTTCATTCAATTTGGGATTGAACCATTCGCCATACTTGGTTTTGTTGCTGCCAGGCGGGGTTTCGCCGTTGCCTATTTCCTTTTGGGCAATACTTACAATGCGCTTGCCCGCTGCCGAAGTGTAGGTATCCTGTCCCCCTTCATCGGGTTTAGGGTCATCTCCGTTCCTATCGGCCTGCACTTTTTTCATCCACACCACAATGCGGTTGTCATTGGGCTTTTTATCATTGGTGGGGCTTAGCTTCGCTTGTAGGGAAAGCGTAGGAAAATATGATCGGTGTAGCCGCTGAATAGCCTGCGCTTCATTGGCCATGATCTTATCAAAATAATTAATTTCACTTTTGTAGCTCCAGTTCATCACATTTGGCCTATTTACTCGATACCCTTTGCTTATCAGCCGCCTTCTAAAAGCTTCTGCCGAAGAGAGCATGGAAGCTTCGGATACCTGCAAATAAATCTCTGGCTTTACAGTAACCGTATCGGGTTTCGCAATATCGCTGCCGGCCACACTCGTAATGTAGATTTCGTCATCGGGTGTAGTAGCATCCAATGCGGCATCTCTAACGAGGAACAAGCCTTCTTCCTTAAATACGGCCACTAGTTTCTCCACCAAATCATTGCCCACATTTTTACCCACTTGTATCGAGTTAATACAAGTGCCCGCTTTATTTTTTTGGCCAGACGATGGGCCCAATACGACTTTGAAACCACTAGCGGCCGACTCAACCAATTGTCTATATCGGTTTATAGTAGCAAAAATGTCGCCGCAATCGGGTCCAAAATTAAATACGACACGGGTGGCCGGTGCCTCTTCTACCTTATCCTTTACTATTACCTCATAAGCATTTCTGTTGATTGGCATAAATGTATCAAAGGCCGCTTTGCCATTTACAGCAACGGAAACTACCCGATCGCTATCGCTCAACAACAATTGCAAATTGCCAGACTTGCTAAAGGTTCCAGTGGTATCTCCCACCCGCACAAAAACTTCTTTTGGCATGCTCCTACTTGCACTATCCCGTACAACAAAGTTGATACTGCTCAATTGGTTCTTTTGTTGGGTAAACAGCGAGAAACGCTTGGTGTTGGCCACTTGTAGGGCTAATAAGCCTATCAAGCCCAACACGCATACACCAATCAACAGGTTAGACAATATAGTAAGGGCTTTGTACAATTTTGCCAGCCCTTTGGTTATAGGTGGTAAGGGTTTAAAATAATCATCCAACGGCACATAGGCGGCATCGGTAGGACGGTCGACCAAACGGGTATTGATGAGCGTGGGCCAATGCGCATGGGGGTTGCGGAGGTATTTTTTTACCGGGGCTTCCATCAATTTTTTGTCGTTCCACAACCGTTCAAAAATACTACTCGATTGTTCGTAGGCGGCATACTTTACAGGGTCGTGTGCGTAGAGGTTGAACTCATTGATAATGCGTTGCGTTTCCTTTTCCTCGTATGCAGCGTGGCCCGGCTTGAGATCGCTGGTAGGTATTTCTTTTAACGACAACAATATCGTTTCCCTAGCCAACACTTCATTTTCTTGTTGGAGTTTTTTTAGCAGTTCCAGTCGTAGTTCAGGCGGCATCATGCCTTCCTGCATCCAACTGATACGGGCCAACCGCAGTAAATTGCTAAAATTGAGTTGGTGGCCAAGTCCCGCTTTGTCGAATAAAGCCTTGCCGATGGCCAAACTAAGCTCCCACTGCAGTTTGGGGTAAACGGCCAAAGCGGCTATCCATTGAAACAGTAAGTTGTTATACGCATCGCCATCTTTACTTTGAGCCCACTCGGCCAATTGGCTATAAGCCGCCAATTCATCAATCGCTTGAAAATCTATATCTACTATTGAATACAAATTGCCTTGTTGTTCCTTTAACTGTTGCACTACATCCATGCGGCTATCGGCCATGCCCTGCATCATCAACAAGTGGCCTACCGTATCCGCCGGAAAAACCGGTATCACGGTGGGCAGTATGTTTTTTTCCGCAACGCCCCAATCGGCAAAGGGCAAGGGAGTGAGGATTGCTTTGTTTGTCCAACGGGACAGCAAGTTTTGGTAATAGGGGCTTACCATGGGTTGGTAAGAATAAACAAGCTGATGTGCATGCCCGGCAATCACCAGTATATGGTGGGGATATTTTTCGCTGAGTCTATCCAAACTGATGCCATTGGGCGCAGTGGCACTGTAGCAAAGCGAGGGTTCGTAGCGATAATAATACTTTTCTACAAACACATTATGGCGGTGCAGTGTATCGGCTAAGTAATTGAAAAGCTGGGTGAGCTGACTATTGATATGGCTTTCTTCTATCAATAGCAAATATTCGCTTTGCTGGGTGCGGGGCTCCATGGCGGGTTTAAAAAAGCCGCTATTGCGCACCGCTTTGGCGATGGTTTTGCCAATGTGCATATACATGGCTTCGCTGGCGATACGCCTACGCATCAAACGGCCCACGGTGGCCATGGTAGGCTCGGGCGGGGCCAACGCATTTTTGCTCAGGAAAGGAATGTCTGCCGGTGGTTTGGTGCTGGCAAAACTGGCCAACCAATTTTCGTAATCAGCATCCTTGATGGGGGTTGGCTGTTGGGCCCTTTGCAAACGCCGATAAAGTTCCTTGAATAAGAGAGAAAGCAGGAGGCACAGGAGTACGCCTCCACCGAATACCAAAAACCAATAGGCTTTTACTTTATAGGCCGGTTGTAAAAGCTTGGCATTGGCGGCGGGTTGTAAGCTAGCTGCCATTTGTGGCTTATTGGGATCATGGGCGGTAATGGTCATTGAGCGGTTATGGGTGCAGGGCCCATCCGCATTGCCATAAATGATGGTGCAAGAAACGGCATACGTGCCCTCTGTTTTTAGTTCCCAGCCCAATCGATTATCTTGCACATACAAAGCACGAAGGCTCAATTCGCTTAGGCTATCAATTTGCGAATTGTTTTGGATATTCCATACAATGCTATCGGGCAATGGATCACTTGCAACCGTAGCGCTGAAGTATAAGGGCATTCCTACAGGAATAGAATCATTTTTGGCGGTGCTGCTAATTTGTAACCCGTTGGCAAAGTCGCAAATTTTTACATAATTGTTAATAGTATCTGTTGTAAACTTGCCCTTTGCATCATACAATTTTACCAATGCTTGGGCTTTGTAAACACCTGATGTTGTGTACACATGTTGGCCGGTGGTGTCGTCAGGTGTATTATCGCCCCAATTGTACACAGTTTTGAACTTTATTTTTTGGCGTACTAAAGTATCACGACTGTCTACCGTCATTTTGGCCAGTAGCGTATCACCCTTTACATATTGGTTCAATTCATCATCGCTTTCGGAAGTATCGTTCAAGCGATCAACGGAAAAAATAATAATTGGGTTGTCGACAATTATCTTGCGGTCACGCCATATCCACCAAGCCATCAACAATAAAATAGGCAATACAACCAGTAAGAATTTCCACCATTTCTTTGGTGGCGGCGGCGGTGGCAAGGGCGGAGTTTGTACTTCTTTTTGCGAAAAATGAGCGGCAAATATTTCCTTAAAGCGTTCTTGCTCTGCTTGATTGGTAGCAAATAACGGGCATAGGTACTGGCAAAGGGCGGCTTCATTGGGCACCAATGGTGCATACTGCAGCAGCAGTTGATTGGCTTCGGCCATTTGGGCAGGCGTTACACCAATGCCGCCACGCCGCAGTGCAGCAAAAAAATCATCCAAGGGCAGGTTGTTGCCACTGTTGGATGCAGAATCGTATGATGTGTTACCCTTCAATTTTCTTTTTTAGGGTTTCCGCATCTACCTTGTTTTTGGCAATGATACCCAAAGTGCTGGCCAACCTGCGGCGATACTCCGCATCGGCAGTGCTCCAATTGGCCAAGCCTTCATTGAGCAATGCTTTTTGGTGCAAACAAGCGATCCAATCAATCAATTCGGAGGTAGCAGGCTGCTTGGTAATATTGGCCGACCGTATCTCCATAAATAGGTCAATGGCCGGCTGGATATTCACATTGCCCAATGCTAGATTGGCATTGACAATACGCATCAGTTCGGCACTATCAGGAAAGTTGATATGGTGAAATACACAGCGGCGCAAAAAGGCATCGGGCAGGCCTTTTTCGTTATTGCTGGTAATGATAACTACAATGGGTAGGGGCTCTTGTTGCACCACCGAAAAACCCGGTAATTCTTTAATACTAAACTGAAAAGGTGGCTTTTCCAATTCTGCCAATAAATCATTGGGAAAGTCGCGGGGCGCTTTGTCAATTTCATCAATCAATATCACCGAACCTGTGGCCGGTTGCTGGTCCAACACTTTTTGATAATTGGCAAACCTGTGCAACTCCGCCTGTGGGGGATGCGTGGCCAACAAAGCGATGCCCATGCTGTTAAAAGCGATGAATGACTCCTTGGGCTGATTCGTCCTATCACCAAAATGCGCCACCGCATCATAATTGTAAAATAGGTCGGTCGATTGCGATACCGACTTGGTATCGAAACGCAGGGCCTTTTTGGCGTTGAATTTATCGGGAAAATGATGGCCCAATTGCCGGGCCACAAAATGCGCACATTCGGTTTTGCCCGTACCGGGGTCGCCGGAGAGCAAGAGGGGCCGCCGCAAGAAGAGGGCCGTATTGATGGCTGCCAGCAAATCGCTGCCGGGCAGGTAATGGTCGGGGGCGAGTGATGTGAGTTGCATATACTTGTTTTATAAAATCAGTTGATTAATTGCAGCATGTCTGCGTTCTTTTCGTTGTACAGCCTTATCAGTTCCCGCAGTTTGGAACGGGTCTGCTTCATGGTGTAACGGAAATGGTACAAGGAGTCGCCACTATCCAATACATATTTGCCAATGATGTCTTCTTGCACATCCCCGTCTTGGGTAATATTGGCTTCGCCCAGCCAGGTTTTGATATCCTGTTGGTTTATATCGGCAAACTCTCCCAAATCGTTGCAACCTTCAAACGACAGTTGGTCGTGCAGGTTTTCGCAATTGGTATAAATGAACAATAGCAACTGTATACCCGACACTTGGGCGGCTTGTTGCTGTATCGTAGTAAACAGTTCTTTTAAGTAAGCGATATAATCCTGCAACTCCTCTACTTCCAGCATGGACACATCGGTTTTGAAATAAATATTGCCGCCCTGCTGCTTGCTGTAGCGCTCAATGGCCAGGCCAATGCTATCGCTGCTGCGGATGGGATCTATTTCAAATGCAATTTGGGCAATATGCTCCCGCATGCACTTAGTCCTGTCCATACTAATGGGCTTTTGCGGCAGGGCCTTTAAATCTTCAATCCGGGCGTGGTACTCAAACAGTACGATGCGTTGAAAAAAGCTCTCCAACAAATCTTCTCTAGCGCCTACCGCCATAAAAAGATTAAAGGTATCGTTCCAGCGGGGCGAGGTTTTGAACAGGCGGTAATTGGTACTGCGGTTGCAGCAGAGCAGTGCGTCTTCGTTTACCGTTTTTTCTGTGGCTACCCGTGTGTATTTGTCAAACAGGGCGTGGTTGATTTGTTTTACCAAATCATCGGGGGTAATAAAGCGTTTCACAATTTGGTCGTCGCCCATTATGGTTTGTGTAAAGGTTTTCAGCTTGGCCGCCTTGGCATCCCTTACAGCAGGGTCGGCATCGGCATCGGTAGCCAACTCTGTCTTACTGTCGGCCACAAAACACAAAATGGTATTGTTGGCCCTGCCCCTGTAATGGTTCTTTACCCATTGGTACTCGAGTTCGGTAATGGAAACCCCGTTGGGGTTAATGGCTGCATCATCGGGTATCCAGCCGTAGCGTTTGCCAATTACCAGTATAAAAACGTTGCTCTCTTCCACTTTGCGGCGGCACATGTCTATTGGGCGCAAATCGCTGGCGGGCATGGTTTCCATGCCGCGAAAAGCGATATTGGGCAGCCCATCCTTAAAAAAATCAATGATTTTCTCCCGGTAAGGCTTCAAATCCTCATACGTGGACGATATGAATACATTTAAATCTGGCATAAATAAAGTGCCTACTACCCATACTTACATCCGTAGCCCTGGCATTTTGTTACATTTGGTTCAGTAGCAGTAGTGGCGGTCTTTTACAAATCTAAATAAAGTTTATATATAAGGGTGCGTTAAAACACGGTAATGCGTTGAGGGTTCGTGGGGACATGAAATATAGGATGGTAAGTGGGGACACTTACCATGGCGGACACGAAATATGGCCGGATGTTTCGGGATGGTTCGTGGGGACACGAACCATGGGCACTTACCATGGCGCATAAAAAAGCCCCCGACGCTTTGGCCGGGGGCGTATTGCAAAAAAATGATTACGCTTATGCTTCGGTGGCGCCTTCTACCAACACGGTGGTTTTGTTGTTGAGCACTTCTACAAAACCGCTTTGCACCGAGAAGGAAGTAGTAGCCGTTTTGTCAGTCAACACCTTCAGGTTGCCCGCTTTTAGCGCACTTACCATAGGGGCATGCTTGTCCAGCACTTCAAAAGAACCGCTGATGCCCGGCAACTGTACGCCATATACATCGCCACTGAAAATTTTCCGCTCGGGAGTGAGTATTTCGAGTATCATAATATAATATGCAAATGTGCAAATTTGAAAATGTGCAAAAACGGTCAATGAACAAGTGTTTATTAGCTATCGGTCGGCACTACAAATACCCAATTCCCAATACCTAATTACCCATTCCCTTATTGTGCTTGCGCCATCAACTTCTTACCTTTCTCTATTGCATCTTCCAAGGTACCTACCAAGTTGAATGCAGCTTCGGGGTATTCGTCCACTTCACCGTCCATAATGGCATTAAAGCCGCGGATGGTATCTTCGATGGGCACCAGTACACCCTTCAAACCGGTAAACTGCTCGGCCACAAAGAAGGGCTGGCTCAAGAAACGCTGTACCTTACGGGCACGGCTTACCACCAGTTTATCGTCGTCGCTCAATTCATCCAAACCAAGGATGGCGATGATATCTTGTAATTCCTTATAACGTTGCAAAATCAATTTCACCCTGTTGGCACAATCGTAATGGCCTTCGCCTACAATTGCTGCTGTTAAGATACGGCTGGTGCTATCCAATGGATCCACCGCAGGGTAGATACCCAAATCCGCAATCTTACGGCTCAATACCGTAGTAGCGTCCAAGTGGGCAAAAGTAGTGGCAGGGGCCGGATCCGTCAAGTCATCCGCAGGTACATACACCGCTTGTACAGAGGTGATAGAACCGTTTTTGGTAGAAGTGATACGTTCCTGCATCAAGCCCATTTCGGTAGCCAAGGTAGGTTGGTAACCCACGGCCGAAGGCATACGACCCAACAGGGCAGATACTTCGGAACCAGCTTGGGTAAAACGGAAGATATTGTCTACAAAGAACAGGATGTCCTTACCTTGACCGGTGCCGTCGCCATCGCGGAAGTACTCGGCAATGGTCAAACCGCTTAAGGCCACACGGGCACGGGCTCCGGGGGGTTCGTTCATCTGGCCGAACACAAAGGTAGCTTTGCTATCTTCCAAATCTTTCAGGTTCACAGCGCTCAAATCCCAGCCGCCTTCTTCCATGCTATGCTTAAATTTGTCGCCATAGTTCATGATACCCGCTTCAATCATCTCACGCATCAGGTCATTTCCTTCACGGGTACGTTCGCCCACACCGGCAAATACAGACAAACCGCTGTATGCCTTGGCGATATTGTTGATCAATTCTTGAATCAATACGGTTTTGCCTACACCGGCACCACCAAACAGACCGATTTTACCACCTTTTGCATAGGGTTCGATCAGGTCAATTACTTTAATACCGGTAAAAAGTACTTCCGAAGCCGTACTCAGGTTTTCGAACAAGGGGGGCATGGCGTGGATGGGACGTCCACCTTCTTTGCTTACCTGGGGCAAACCATCAATGGCATCGCCGGTTACGTTGAACAAACGGCCCTTAATGCCTTCGCCGATGGGCATGGCAATGGGTTTTCCGGTATCAATTACTTCGGTACCACGTACCAAACCTTCTGTACCGTCCATAGCAATGGTACGCACACTGTCTTCGCCCAAGTGCTGCTGTACTTCCATTACCAGAATATCCCCGTTTTCACGCTTCAACTCCAAGGCGTTTAAAATTTCAGGCAATTGTCCGTCGAACTGCACGTCCACAACGGCTCCGATGATTGATTTTACTTTACCAGTATTGGCCATAAATGCTATTTTATAATAAAGAAGCTATTTTCAGGCCGCAAAGGTAAGGAAGCACGGTTAAAATAACGAATAGAATGGCTGTTTTTTGGCAAATGGGGACATTTTGGGGGTTGTTTACTGCCATTTCGGCCTCTTAAATAGCATTCAGGCTATAATAGTTCCTTTTATAGTGGCAGTAGCCGCAAAATCCCCTTTTTGCCCCAGCAACGATGTCATTTATATGCAGGGGTTCTTTCTTATTTTAGAACTAGGATTCCTTTTGCAATAAAAACGGCATTTTCAGGGTATCAGTCAATTGGGACCTAAAATCAGTCAATTTTACGGTTTTGAGGTAGCAACGGAAAAATTTGTGTTTTTTTGGAATAAATTTTAGATAAAGTTCCAAATACAGTTTTTTGGATTTGTAGGCCCATTTCACCCTTTTATAGGGCGAAAAAATGCTTCTTACCCACCCATTACCCAAACTGTGCTAGCGGTTGGCTGCGGGTTAATTTTGCCGCTGGTCTTACTTTTATTTTTTGCCCATAGGCTGCCGCCCGAAGATTTACCGCAACCGCATTTTTGCTCAGCATTGCTGCAAATGTGTAGCTATTCTTTTTATGCATGCTCGTTGCCGGACAGGATGTACAGCAAGCATCAACACAAAGGGGCAACACCCCTTTCTGCTTACCGAAAAATTAACCAAGGGTTTATAGTAATTGTATCATCAGGTTGTAGCAGATAAAGGAATCGCTGTCGCAAAGTATTGGACATAAGGAGCCAAGGCTCTCATCACGATAAGGGCTACGCTTTTTTGCTGCAGCAAACAAATGGCAATAGTAGCACGGTAATTTTTCTTTGCTTATAACATAGCGATAGCTCAATAGTACATTTCCAATTTGTAACATACGATGGCTATCTGTCTACAACACAATACAGTAGCGGGTTACACGGTATACTGATTGCTAAAAAGCATACAGCAGATACTGTACTACCTTACTTATATTGGCAGCTTGTACAATAGCAATGTAATATCAGGCTATCGCTATTAATTATATGCAAAATGTAAATGAACGATTCCAGTAGCAGGAGGCTACTAGCTTTTGGCCGTAAGATTTTCAACACTGGCCGTGAGTGAAGCAATGATCCTTTCTAGTTCTACAATTCTTCCTTTCAGATGGTCATTTTCTGAGATGATTTTTTCATGTGCTTCTGGTGTAATAATGGGCAAATGTCCATCTTCGGCATTTTGCGGAGCGAAGTAAAACTCATCGGAATCCAGCTCTAATATTTCGCATAACCGGTATAGTTTCTTTCGCGGAACATCTTCCTTTTTAAAGATGTCGTACAATGAACTAACTGGAATTTCGGAAAGCTTCGAGATGTCTTGAATCCGGAGCTTGCTGCGGTCGACGGCGTCCTTTAGCTTGCGACCTTGGTGGATTGGCGTTGCTTTGGTCATTTTTGATTGATTAAAAAATTTTACACAAAGTTGTAACTATTAAATTATATTACGTAATTTTATCGCACTAAAATAACAAAATTTTACCAAAAAAAGAAAATAGTTCCCAAAAAAAGAATTTACGCCATTTACACCCGAGTAAACAGCCATGGAAAAGAAAGATTATATCAATCATTGGAAGCGTTATCATGACAGCCTCAAGGAAGGTGTTGGAAAAAAGTACAAGCAGCAGATAGAAAAGGTGTTGTGCATCTCGCAATCTGCTTTTTACCGGAAAATCAAGGCACCGGAACGCTTTTTGACAATCGCCGAAAAGCAAGCTATTGCCAGGGTTTACAACTTGGACGAGGATTACCTTTTTCCCGAATTGAAGGCCCAAATGCTTGATGATGACGCCCCCAATGGAGACTTTGCGACATAAGGGCACCAGATGTACAAATATTTAGTGCAGGTAGTACCGCTTAGACCATAAAAGGATAGCAATCTTTTTATGGCGGCATTACCAACCTGCCTAACGGCAGTCAGGTTCTGACTTTCAAAGCTACCTGCCGGTGTACTTTTCAAGCCTGCCCGACAACGTCATTCAGGCGGGTCGAATTGGTAAAAATGGCCGGAATAGGAGAGCATGTTGTTCTTTTACCGCCAAATCTGTTCTCTCCACAGGCCGGTACAGGCATGATGTGCCGGAATTTGGCGGTTTTTGTAAGCCCTTACCCCTAAAACCCTGGTTCCATTAAGGCCTGCCCCCCTTTAAATGATAAGGGTTGGGCAGGCTTTTATCCTATCCGAATGTTTATCAATTATTTGCATCTATGGACGGGCTTAAATCTCGGTCCACATCCTTACCAAATTGCTGTACACTTGTTGCAGCACTAGGTATTCTGGGGCATTGGGATTGCGCTGATACATCATTTGCTGCGCTGTATTCAATTGCAGGAGCAATTCCCGTTTATGGGCTTCCCTTACGGCGCACTGCATCCAAGTAACGGCCACTTTGCGCACCCCGCTCTGTACAGGGTTTACCACATGCAGGCGGGTGGTTGGGTAAGCAATGGCATCGCCCTTGTTGAGCTTGTAGGCCAAGTTGCCGGCTTCGGTCTGTATCACCAATTCACCGCCTTCGTATTCGGAAGGATCGTTCAAAAAAACGGTCATGCTCACATCGGCCCTGATGGTAGGGAACTGGCCCGTGAGGGGGCTATCCACATGCCAGCCATAGTACATGCCTTCCGTATAACGGCTGAACAGGGGCGGCAATACCATTTTGGGCATAATCGCCGCTTGTATAAGAGGGCTCTGCGATACGGCATTGAGTACAATGCCCTCTACCTGTTCGGCTATTGCGCCCGTTGGTGACAGTTGCAGGTTGTTTTTTACCTGCTGGGCTGCCCCGGAAGCGGTTAACCGGCCATCGGTAAACTCGGCATTGGCCAATAAACTTTCTATCTGTTCCAATTCTTCCGGCTTGAGCAGGCCGGGTATTTTTAAATAAGTAGAAGACTGATCCATGGGTTAAAGGTAATGGAAAGTTGAAAATGAAGACAGCCCCATACCTATGGATGTATTTCAAATTTTCGCTTTCCGTTCTGTTTGCTGTCGGTGGTACACCCACCACGGTTCTCTGCCCGGAGTTAACCCTTCGCATACCTCCTGTCTGGTCTTTGACCAACAGGTAGGGGATTCGCTCATCAGGTTATTGCAGTAGTTATACGGCCGAACCGCTCGGGGAATTTGAAATGCACCCTATCCTAGCGCCGTTGATAATCCCAGAGGATTGCTGGGGCAGGCTCATCGCTTTGGGTAGGCCGTTGCTTTGTTGAAAAGATTAGCCATTGCCCTGCAGGATTTGTCAACTAAATGATGCTGTCTCAAAAAAAATTGTAACTTGTACCGAGTTAATAGCAGCGATAAACACTTGTATAGTAGTTATGGGATTGCGGCAGTATGGAAAACAATAAAACACTTTCACTGTTATAGAATCGATAATGGCAAAGACGCCGCTACCAATCGGTGGGTTGCGAAGGTATGCCCATACTTAAAGCACCCGTGGGCGGCTTAGATTGATGATACCCTTTTAATAACCCAACAGCAGCATACGCCATTAAAGGCCAACCTAATTAACCTAACTGCCAGCAATGCTTATTAAATAAGTAATTGCTATGAGCGCACTAACCATACTACTTACCAGGCCGCGGCATAGGCTTACCCAAGCCTTTTCTTGCCAAGCTAGGCCCCGTTCTCCCGATGGGCTAGGCTGGTATTGGCCACATATACACGGACCGCCCAGCGGTAAATAGGTATCCGTTATTTGGAAAACATGTATGCTCATTTAATCAAACTAAAATAAAAATCAATGAAAAAATTCATCCCACTATTGCTTGCCATGCTGATTGCTTTTATAGGACAGGCGCAAGTAATCACCAACTACAACAACATAGAAAAAATCGGTAACGAGGGCAAGTTTAAAGCTGCATACCGTATGGCCGTGCAGGAAGTTGCTCCGCCCGATTTAAAGAATGCTTTGGCCAGAGATAAAGCAGAAGCCCAGGCAGGCTCTAAAATCATCTACATAGCCGAACCGGTTGCCCTCAACGTCAATTTGCAGAAAGCGGCCAGTTGGGTACGTAACGGCGAAATGGAATATGGGCGGTTTACGCTCTACTCCCGTGGTGCCCAAACGCTCAGCATCAACTTCAGTGATTTTTACTTGCCCAAAGGTACCGAGCTATTCATTTACAACAAAGAAGGCGAAATGATTACCGGCCCTGTTACGGAGGCAGAAAACAATGAACTCAAAACTTGGGGCAGCTCTATTTTTAAGGGTGATGAAGTAACGGTAGAAGTAAAAGTACCCGCAGCACTCAAAGATGAACTGTCGCTTATAATAACCAACATGGCCTATGGTTACAAACAAATCTTTATTGAAAAAACCGTTGGGTTTGGTCTTTCCGGTGCCTGCAATATAAACGTATTGTGCGCAGCAGGCAATGGCTGGGCGGCCGAGCGCAATTCAGTGGCTTTTATCGCCACTTCCACCGGTGCAGCCCTTTGCTCCGGCGCCATGGTAATGAACACCTGCCTTACCAATGTACCCTACGTGCTTACAGCCAACCATTGCTTTGATGCCAATACCAATGTGGGCGGTTGGCGTGTATTTTTTCAGGCCTGGAGCGCCGCTTGCACCCCTAACCAAAACAGCAATGGTGTATTGTTCAATGGTACCACCCTGCGGGCCCGGTGGGCACCCAGCGACTTTTGTTTGGTACAGTTGAACTCAACCCCAGCAGCCAATTCGGGTATTAATTATGCTGGTTGGACTCGCTCTACAGCCGCTGCTACGAGCGGTGTAAGCATCCACCATCCCGCAGGAGATGTAATGAAAATTTCTACCTACACTACTGCTTTGGTACGGGAAGATGATCCGGTACGTTGCGGGGTAAATGCCGTTGGCACTTTACATTGGGTGGTACTGTGGAACCAAGGGGTTACCGAGGGCGGCTCTTCGGGATCTCCCTTATTTGACCAAAACCATCGAATTGTTGGTCAGCTAAGCGGGGGGCCATCCTCCTGCGCACAAGCGGCCAATTGCAGGATAGATATGTATGGCAGGTTTGATGATTCTTGGACGGGCGGCGGCACCAACGCTACCCGCCTAAGCAATTGGCTCGATCCTAGCAACTCGGGTGCACAAACCACCAATACTACCAGCATTGCCAATTTGCTTACGCCCAATGGTCAAACAATTCCGGAAACCAATTTTATCTGTACCAGCCGCTCCTATTCGCTTACCGGCGTACCGGCCGGCACCGTAGTGACTTGGCAATCATCCGACCCGGCTGTTGCCACCATCACGGCCACGGGCAATCCGGTAACACTCACAAAAGTTGCCAATGGATATGTAACCATTACGGCAAGAGTAGGCGGTTGCGTAGTTGCCACCAAAGGAATTTATGTAGGCAGTAGTCCCATTAGCATTGCCAGCACTTTGCAACCCGGCTGTAACAGCGGCTTCCAAAATTGGGTGTTGAGCATATCGCCCATTACAAATGGCAGCAACTGGAACTGGTCCATAGGAACGTTAGGAACCAATAGTCAAATTAATATTTACTCCCCCACTTCAACCACCACCAATGTAGGTGTGAAAGGTGGCGGTGCGGTACGGCTCAATTATACCGATGCCTGTGGTGTGGCCCGGCAAGATGGTATAACAGTGTACAGCACCTGCCCGCCGTTCCGCTTGGCCGTATCGCCCAACCCCGCCAGCGGCAACATAGTGGTATCCATGAACGACCCTTTGGTTGAAAAAGCACCCACGGAAACCCAAGCTGCTATTAGCCCACTGCGCAAAATAGCATCCAAGGGACAAACCGTGCTTTCGTTGTTTGAGTTAAACACCAACTTGCCCATGCGCCAATGGAAGTTTAACGAAACAAAAGGCCAACGGTACAATATGAGCCTTTCGGGTTTGAGAAAAGGCAATTACTTGTTGCAAGTAGATAGGGACAATCAAACGCAAGTAACCAGGGTGATGGTTCAATAATATTGGTTAGCAGCAATTGCTTCATTCACGGGCTACAAACAAGGCCGGGGCTTCGTTGCCCTGGCCTTTTATCAATCAGTACCCCCACATGCACCGAACAAGGCCCACACACTAGCCGATGTGCTCGCCAGCCAGGGAAAATTATGTATAAGCCATCCCCATCAACCACCTAACAATCAGTAGCAAAAATCGCCGCTGGCAAAGACCAACCGGCGACGAAGGGCTTACAATGTACTTCGCCTGCCCCTGTTAGTCAAAGAGCGGACAGGGGCGGGGGGGGGCCATGGGTTATTGCAGGAGTTTTGCGGCCGACACGCTCGGGAATTTGAAATGCACCCCTTTGCAACAATCGTCATTAAAAAACATTTATATTTGAAAAAGAGAAGTCCATTCCTCATACCAAAAATCGATTGTTTATGTCAAAGAAAATGTCCCGCAAAGAGTTCCTCAGAGCCAGTTCCATTGTTACGGCCGGTTTTTTCATCATTCCCCGCCATGTGCTGGGCCGTGGCTACATCGCCCCCAGTGATAAGCTGAATATTGCCGGTATTGGCATTGGCGGCAAGGGCCAGAGCGACCTCACCGAATTTGCCAAAAGCCCAAGGGTAAACATTGTGGCCCTTTGCGATGTGGACGATCGGCAGGCCAAAAAGTCAAGGGAGAATTTTGCCAAAGCCAACTACTACAAAGACTTTAGGGAAATGCTGCTGAAAGAAAAGAACAACATCGATGCGGTATCTATTTCCACACCCGACCATACCCACGCCGTGGCGGCCATGGCAGCCATGCAAATGGGCAAGCATGTATATGTACAAAAACCGCTAACCCATTCGGTGTACGAAGCCCGTATGCTCACCGAAGCGGCGGCCAAGTACAAAGTGGTTACGCAAATGGGCAATCAAGGGGCCAGTGCCGATGGGGTAAGGCAGATGCAGGAATGGTACAATGCAGGCACTATCGGCAAGGCGCATACCATTAGGGTATGGACCAACCGCCCGGTGTGGCCTCAAGGTTTTGGCAAACCCAAAAATGCGGCACCCGTACCCGAAGGGTTGGATTGGGACCTTTGGCTGGGCCCGGCACCTTGGGAGGATTATAAAGACGGTTATGCGCCTTTTAACTGGCGCGGTTACTGGAGCTATGGCACAGGGGCCTTGGGCGATATGGGTTGCCACCTGATTGACCCGGCTTTTAAAACCGTGGGCCTCGGCTACCCTTCCGAAGTGGAGTGCAGTGTGGCGGCCGTGTATGAAAAAATGTGGACGGCTTCCAATTACCCTGATAGCTGCCCCGTGGCTTCTACCGTTATTTTAAAATTCCCTGATAAAAAGGGCAAGCAGGATATTGAATTGCATTGGACGGATGGCGGTATTCGCCCCGAAAGGCCGGATGAATTATTGCCCAACGAAGTAATGGGTGATGAAGACGGCAGTGGTGGCGTAATCATTGAAGGTACCAAGGGCAAAATGATGTGCGGCACATATGGCTCCAACCCCAGGTTGCTGCCCACCGCACGCATGCAGCAGCTAAAGGTAAAACAAACCTTGGCCCGTGTGCCCGAAGGCCATTATGTACAATGGGTAGATGCCTGCATAGCTGGTTATGGAAAAACCAAACTCAGTTCTTCTTTCGATTATGCGGGCCCGCTAACCGAAGCGATATTGATGGGCAATATTGCCCTGCGGAGCTGGATGCTGCAAGACGATAAAGGCAAATACTATGGCCGGAAAAAACTGGACTGGGATGCCATCAATATGAAGATTACCAATTTTGACGAAGCCAATCAATTTGTAAAGCGGGATTATAGGGCCGGTTGGAGTCTATAATTTATAAGGATATTAGTTTCCACTCATCGCTTGGCAAAACCATGCGATGGGCAAGTACGTAATGCTTTTGTTGCAACGGGCCCCTTTCTTGGTGCAACAAAAGAAGCGCTATAATAAGATTACCAATATATTTGCCAACATTATTATAAACCTTAATTCATGAAGCAATTATTCTCCCTGTTGATTGTTGTACTTATCTCCCAAGCAACACTGGCCCAATCCAATGCCGTGGCGATGGAACTGGTGCGGCAAAACAGTACGGCACTGGGCCTATCAGCCAACGATATCGACAACAGTGCCATCAGTTCTAGTTATGTGATTACCGGCACCCATATACGAATGGTGTACCTGCAACAAATGTACAAGGAGCTGCCCGTTTTTAACCAGCTACACGTAATTGCTTTCGAAAACGACAAACCCGTGTCGAATATGGGAAACCGGGTTGCCAATATGGAAGGCAAAACGGCTTCGTTCGTCGGTGGCCCCTCCATCCCTGCAGCGGCAGCGGTACAAGCGGCTTTTGCAGAGTGCGGCATCAATTTTACCGATGCGATTGTACCCGTAACAGTGAGTGATAACGGGCGCAAACTGAGCTTTGGCAATTTAGGCGTTTCGTATGTGGACATTGTGGCCAACCAGCTTTGGGTAGAAAATACCACGGGTGAAGTACATTTGGCTTGGCAGGTGGAATTGGCACCCAAAAATACCAGCGACCATTGGCTGATACGTATTGATGCCATGACAGCCTTGTTTATCAATAAAAATAATTATACGGTAAGTTGCAGTTGGGATAAAAGTGAAAACGATCAGGCTTGTACCGAACAGGCAGCCCACCAACATGATACCCAAGTGGCAACTACAGCAAAAGCCACCCAAGCGCCCTTTATCATCAACGATGCCAATTACATGGTAGTGCCTTATCCGGCCGAAAGCCCCAACCATCCCGGCGGTGCATTGGCCATCCGCCCCAACCCTTGGTTATTGGCACCTATGGGCAGCAATGCTACCAGTTTAAAATGGCATAGCAACGGCACTACTGATTATAACTTTACCCGTGGCAACAATGTATGGGCTTACGAAGACCGGAATTTTGACAATGTGGCTGGGGCTTCCGATACTTCCAGCACTGATGCGCCCTTGACTTTTACCAAAGTATATGATTTTGCCCAAGAACCGATTGTAACCAATAACCAACGGGCAGCCACCACCAATCTTTTTTACTGGAACAATATTATCCACGACATCAGTTATATCTATGGCTTTGATGAAGTAGCGGGCAATTTTCAGGCAAACAACCAAAGCCGTGGTGGTGCCGGCAATGATGCGGTGAATGCCGAAGCGCAGGACGGCGGCGGCACCAACAATGCCAACTTTAATACGCCAGTGGATGGTACTTCGGGCCGGATGCAGATGTACTTATGGACCGCTGCCACGCCTGATAAGGATGGCGATTTGGACAATGGTATCATCTTGCACGAATATACCCATGGCATCAGCAACCGCTTTACCGGCGGCCCAGCCAACAGTAGTTGCTTGGCCAACCAAGAGCAGATGGGTGAGGGCTGGAGCGATTTTTTTGCCTTGATGCTGACGCACGACTGGGGCAGTGCCCTTATAACAGATGGTTTTAACAAACCCCGTGGCATTGGCACTTATGCCCGCAACGAGGCCATTACCGCTACGGGCATTAGACAATACCCCTACACCACCAATATGGCGGTGAACCCTTTTACGTATTCAAATGTTACAACGGTGGCCGTTCCTCATGGTGTGGGTTCGGTATGGTGCACCATTTTGTGGGATATGACTTGGGACATGATACAGTTAGACGGCATCAACCCCAACCTGTACGATGTATCGGCTACTGGCGGTAATTCTGCGGCCCTTAAGCTGGTTACCGAAGGCATGCGTTTGCAACCTTGCAGCCCCGGCTTTGTTACCGGAAGGGATGCCATTTTAAAGGCCGATACCCTTTTCTTTGGTGCCCGCTATAGCTGCATCATTTGGAAGGCGTTTGCCCGTAGGGGTGTGGGCGTAAATGCTTCGCAAGGTCTCTCCACCAGTCGTAGCGACCAAGTGGTTGACTTTACCACCAAAGACAACGATTTTCGTTTTACGCAAAATGTTACACAACAATTTGAAGGGCAGAACATTATTTACAGCGCCACTACCGAATCCATTTGTACCGCCATCTCAAATTTCAAAGTGGTAGACACATTGCCTACCAATGTTACTTATGTGAGCGGTGGCACCTACAATGCTACCGACCGCACCGTTACTTTTAGCGGTATCAATTTGGCACCGGGTGCCAGCCAAACCAATAGTTTTACGGTAAGTGTAAATGCCGGTTCTTATTTCCCACCGACGACGCATATTAACGAAACGGTGGCCGCTACTACCATCCCCGCCAGTTGGACGGCCAGTTCTACCACGGCTACTGTATGGAAAACCAGTACCGCACAAAGTGTGAGCGCCCCCAATTCTTTCTTTACCAGGGATAGCACCATTGTATCCGACCAAATACTCACCAGTAGTGCCTTTGCCATCAATGGCCAAACAACGTTGAGCTTTCAGCACTTGCACAATGCAGAAAGCACATGGGATGGCGGTGTAGTGGAAATTAGCACCAACAACGGTGGTAATTGGAGCGACTTGGGCAATTTTTTCACGGCCAATGGCTATACTACCACTTTAAGCACCAGTACCAACCCATTGAGCGGCAGAAGAGCTTTTTCGGGCAACAGTACTACATTTAAGTTATCGGTTATTGATTTGACTTCCTTTAGGGGGCAAACCGTTAGGATTCGTTTCCGCTTTGGCTCCGACAACAGTACCGGCACCACTACTGGCTGGTATCTGGACGATATTAAATTGATGAGCGAAGCGGCTGTATTTACCACGGCCAAATTGTTCGACGGTACCAATGCCGTTAAATTCACCAAAAACTTGGTTACCAAAATTGTTACCACTGTACTGCCGCTCAACTTGTTGTCGTTTGGTGCTTACCTGCAACAGCGGGATGCCCTATTGCAATGGGAAACCAACAATGAGGTAAACACGCAGTTGTTTGAAATTGAAAGGAGTTTTGATGGCATCAACTTTAGCAAGGCAGGGCAAGTGAATGCTACAGGCAATTCCAGCCGCTCCAATTATGGTTATACAGATGTTTCATTGCCCCAATACCCTAATTACAAAGGCTTGGTATTTTATCGCTTGAAAATGAAGGATAGAGATGGTTCATTTACTTATAGCAAAACCATCCGCTTGAGCAATATCAATACAGGCTTACTAACGGTGAGCCCCAACCCCGTAAAAGACCAGTTGACCATCAGCGGCTTTAAAGACAATCGCTTATATGATGTATCGGTAAGGGATATCTCCGGCAAACTCTTGCAAAAAGGCCGTATATCATTTGTAAATAACCGCTTGGATGTGAGCAGTTTAGCAGCGGGTATATATATCCTAGCCGTTCAAACCAATGAGGGGTTGGATGTTTATCGGTTTGTGAAGGAGTAATAAAGATTTTTAACAAAAGATGACTGGCGCAACGCTGTGTATGATTTTACACTTTGTTACGCCAGTTTTTTTAATAACATTGCATCATTCACTCCGATGTAGCCATCTTCGTATCTCTTTCTTTATATCACTGGCAAAGGTTAAAAATTTATCTTTGGGTACAGCACTAAATATAAAAAAGTATTTAGGTATATCCCGTTTCAAACTGGCAGGGAGGAAAGGCCTTGGGTCAAAGGTGAAAAAATAAATTTTATGATATCCTTCAATAGCCACTGTACTATCATAATCAGGCATTTGGATACCTTTAAATTTATCCATGATATATTGAATAAATTTTTTCTCCTTGGGCGTAATATTGCCCGTAATATTCACCGCTTCGGGAAAGCCCTTATCGGACACTTTAAATTCAATGGCACCATCAACCTCCTTGTCGGTATAATCGATCTTTTTGCCATACCGCTCTAGCGTAGCGATGATTTTACTAAAAGCCTTGGAGAATTTTTTATCTTCCAGATTAATGGCAGGCGATTCGCCATTGACGATAAAATTCACGAAATTATCCTCTCGTAAAACACCATTGCCCATTTTATTGATAAACTCATCACGTACCAGTTGTTCCGTTCGATCAATTTTTCCGGGCTGAAAGGAAAACGGGATATTGGCAGCGCTTATACTCATTGTAGAATAGCCCATATATCGGGCCTTCTTCAATACGCCCTTTTTGTAGGTTTCAATATACCTAGGACCAATACCATCCGCATTGTCGATATAATAATATTTCCAATCACCGCTTCGCAAACTATCTTGGGAGGATCCGGTAAGCAAAAAGCCATCGGAATAGGTAAGTCCCGGAATCGCTAGCTCATGCTGATGCCAATGAAAGGTGCCCGTTCCATTCTCCATCAGCAACGTTCCATCGCTTTCGCTAAATTGTAAAAAACGAAAATCATTATTATTTTCCGGTAGTAATATGGTTGCTTTGGGCTTTCCGTTTTCATAAAAAAATTTCCATACACCCAACATCTTGTCGTTTTCATAGTTGCCCTGCTGCATCAATTGGCCATTGGGGTAGTAAAATTCAAAACGGCCATTTTTATACCCATCCTCGCTATAATGGCCACTCATTACAAGTGTATTGTCCATGGTGTAATCCTTTACAGGCCCGACAAAAAACCAAAAGGAATCCACCGCCAGTGTACCAATACGATAATAGTCTGCAATGGGTTTTTCGCATATCTCCCACCTATTGTTGTAAAAGATAGTATCAGTTATTTTTTGTGCATGGGCTGTACTAAGGTTGATAAATAGTAGTACAATAGCAATACGAAACTTCATGGGAACTGAGCTTTTAAATGCAACAGAATTATGGGCAAATATACAAAACAATGAAATTAGTTTGCATGCAAGCGATACCTGTATTATTAACTATACCGCCTGTTGCGCCAACTGAGGTATACTAAACTGCCAATAATGGGGAATGCAAAAATTGCCAATCCACAAAGCAACTTGATACTGAGCGGTAGTTGATCGTCATTGATCAATTTGCCGATTGCTATTATTATCATTGCCAGTAACCCAAAGGCAATTAGCATCCATATAATGAGTCCGATGCTGGGTACCATTAAATCCATATCTGTATTTTTATAGTGGGTACAAATTTAGTACTTTGATTTATTTGATTATGTGATTGTATGATTATGACCACTAATCATACTGAACTACACAGACCTGCCTAGACGGCAGTCAGGTTACACGAATTTTTACTTTAATTTTTGTGATTATGTGATTAAATGATTTTTTGTAAGGGATGATATTGCTCCAAACCCACAGCGAGGCCATGCTAGCCGCCTAAGGTCCGTGACTAAAACAACTCCAAAAGTTGAATGGTTAACTGGTTGAAAAGGCCCACCCAAACAAAGCCTCCCATAACTCGCAACTAAAATAACAGCGGGGCAAGCCCGCCGCCTACGGCCCGTAACTAAAACAACTCATCACTCGTCATTCATCATTCCTTCTTCACTCCCACCACCGGCAACGCCTGCTCCCTTACCATTTGGTTAAACCTGGCCAGATCTACGGTGAAGAGGGTTTTCAATTTGTTCAATTGTACATCGGCTTGGGCAGACAATGTGGCAAACACTTCCTTCACTTGCTTGGCGGGAGCACTAAATCCGCTGGCGGCATAATCGTACAGCCCGGCAATTTTATCGTTGAGGCGGATGGGATAGTTCAGCACATCTTGCCCGCTTTTGGCCTTGGTTTGGTACAGGGCTTCTTCCACCGCTGTCATTTGTTGGTTGATGGTATCGGCCTGCTGTTTGATGTCTTTAGGACAATCTTTACCCAAGCGCTCGGTATAATCTTTCAATTGCTTGCGCACATCCCTTACATTTTTGATGGCTTTTTGTATTTCGCTAAATTTATCCCGTACACTCAACAAAAAGTCGAACTGGGCTTCGTAATCTTGTTGGGTAATTTTATAAGTAGGGTTGGCCTTTACTTCAAAGGGCAGTTCCACACTATCGTTGGCCGTGTTGAACCGCACAAAATAATTGCCGGGTGCAGCTTTGGGGCCGGGTACCGTACCGCTCCACAAAATCATGCTATCCACTTTTTCGGCAGGCGGGTACAGCATATCCCATAAAAATTGGTTCATGCCGCTGGCCGCCTCAATTTTACCAATCTCCGCTTTATCGCTAGTGGTGCTGAACATTTTAATCAACTTTTTATTTTTATCCATCACCATAATGTTGAGTATATCGCCATCCTTAAAGTTGTTCAAATAATAATTGATTACTACGCCATTATAGGGATTAAAGCCGGCATTACGGGGCTGTTCGTTTCTACTGCCATTGGCCCTGTAAGCTGCCTGTATAGGGAACACCCGCAGGTTACCATTGTCAATAGCATTCCCCTTGGCCGCTTGTTGTACCAAGGTCAAATCGTCCAGCACCCAAAAAGAACGGCCCTGTGTAGCCACAATCAAATCGTTTTCCTTAATCGTCATATCGGTAATGGGTACCAGCGGCAGATTCAGTTGAAAGGGCTTCCAAGTTTGTCCATCGTTGTAGCTAACATACATGCCGTATTCTGTGCCTGCATACAATAGGCCCGGCACTTTATTATCGGCCCGCAGGCAACGGGTAAAATGATCCGTCGCTATGCCGTTGGTAATCCGCTTCCAAGTTTTGCCGTAATCTTCTGTTTTAAAAATATAGGGTGTAAAATCGTCGCTTTTGTATTTGGTGCCCACAAAATAAGCAGCGCCTTTTTTAAAGGGATCGGCTTCCACGCAGTTCCACATCATCCATTGTCCAGCTTCCTTGGGCGTAACATTTTCCCATGTTTTGCCACCGTCTTTGCTTACATGGATCAGGCCATCATCGCTGCCCGTCCATAACAGGTCTTTTTCCAAGGGCGATTCGCAGGCCGTAAAAATGGTGCAGTACACTTCCACGCCCGTATTGTCTTTGGTAATCGGCCCACCGCTGGCTTTTTGCCTACTCTTATCATTGGTGGTCAGGTCGCCGCCCAAGGCCGTCCAACTGGCGCCCTCATTTTCCGTAGCAAACAATACATTGCCCGCCGCATATAATTTCTTGGGGTTATGCGGCGAAAAGAAAATGGGGAAGTTCCATTGAAAGCGGTACTTCATCACATCGGCACCACCGCCCAAAGGATCATCGGGCCAAACGCTCACAGCCCTATTCTCACCCGTTTTATGGTCAAATCGACTGATATAGCCACTGTAGTTGCCGCCGTACACCACATCGGGGTTCAAGGGATCGGCCACCACATAACCGCTTTCGGCCCCGGCGGTCGACATCCAATGCTCTTGGTTGATTTCGCTGCCCGTGCTGCGGGAAAGTAGGCGCACCGTGCTATTGTCTTGTTGCGCCCCCAATATGCGGTAGGGGAAATAATTGTCGGTACTCACCCGATAAATTTGGGCCGTGGGTTGGTTTTGATACGTGCTCCAATTATTGCCACCATCAAAGCTCACCTGTGCGCCGCCATCATCGGCCACAATCATGCGGTTGCCATCTTCGGGGTCTATCCACAAATCGTGGTGGTCGCCGTGGGGTGTATTGATGTCCTTAAATGTTTTGCCGCCATCGGTACTTTTTAAAAAATCCACGTTCAGGGCATATACAATGTCTTGGTTCTTGGGGTCGCAATAAATCCGGCTGTAATACCAGGCCCGTTGGCGGATATTGCGGTCGGTGCTCACATTGGCCCAGGTTTCGCCGCCATCCTCGCTGCGCAGCAAGCCGCCTTTTTCACTTTCCACAATGGCATATACCCGCTCGGGGTTGCTGGCGGGAACGGCTATGCCGATGATCCCCAGGGTGGTTTTGCCGGGGAAGCCTTTTTTATCGTTCAGTTTTTTCCAGCTTTCGCCACCGTCGGTGCTTTTCCACAAGGCGCTACCGCTGCCGCCACTTTCTAGGCTGTAGCCCGTGCGCCGCACCCTCCAGGTGCTGGCATATAACACCTGCGGGTTGCCCGGCTCCATCACCAGTTCCACCGCCCCACTGCCCGCATCGCTAAACAGTACTTTGCGCCAAGTTTTGCCACCATCAGTGGTTTTAAATACGCCCCGCTGTTCGTTGTTGCCAAACAAATGGCCCAGCGCCGCCACCCATACAATGTCGGGATTTTTGGGGTGTATCACAATGCGCACAATATGGCGGGTATCTTTCAGCCCCAAGTGGCGCCAACTGCGGCCCCCATCATCGGTGCGCCAGATACCAAAGCCCTCGCTCACATTGCCACGAATGGTGTTTTCGCCCTCGCCCACATACATGATGGTGGGATCAGAGGGGGCAATCGCCACCGACCCGATGCTGCCGCCAAAATATTTATCGCTTACATTTTTCCAGTTGCTGCCGCCGTCGCCGGTTTTCCATACGCCGCCGCCTGTGCCGCCAAAGTAAAAAGTATTCTTTTGTTTGTAATCGCCGCACACGGCCCCGCTGCGTCCGCCCCTAAAAGGGCCTACTAGTCTGTATTTCATTTTACTAAACAGAAGGCTATCGGTATCCGAAGCCTTTTTTTGCGCATCGGCGGAAGCCTCTAGAAATATGGCACAAACGAGCAGAAATAATTGACGCATAGCAGTTTGTATTGTTTTGGAAGTGTAATATAATACATGATAGGGAAATGTGGTAATGCGGCAGGCCAAACGGTACGCTAGGAGTTAGTATCTTAGTGTGGGCGTTACTTTACTGTGGTGTCTTTGTCAGGGTTCTCCCTACCAATCCAGTCACAGACCGGCAGATTTGTAAGGGAGATGCCGGCCGCCAAAGGCAGGTTGCGCTTCGCCAAACTTGTGTCTGAGGCTTTGATAGCAGTGTGCAATAAATTACCGAAACAGGTTTTTGCTGTGGTAAAAAACAACAGCCTGTACCAGCCAAATTATTTTTCAGTGCGTTCCCCCCAAAAAAAAGTGAGATTTTACTTGTTTTTCACACAGTTCATGTTAGCGGTTCTTTGTTGTAATAATAGCACTTCAGCCCGGTACAAAAAACCCCTTTGCATACTAACAGATATGGGTAAGAAACATCTCAAGGCCTAAAGCTTCTTAATTTACTTTCATGCAACCTTTGCCACCACAATAGCCGCAGCTTTGCCTCACTAGGTTGCCGGTGTTATATTCAATGCGAAGAGAACCGATATAGCTAGAAGCCCTGTCGTATCCGTAACCATAACCTTTGCCGGCACAATCCCTGCAAATAATAAATTTATTAGCCTGATATCCTTCAGCCCGCCGATAACGGGATGCCAGACTTTCTTTTGTAACATCAGATTCAAATTCAAGACGCCCCTTGCTATTCATCCATGCTATCGTGTATAAATGAATGCCGCAATTATAGTTAAAAACAATTGCAGAACGACCTTGCCCATATATCCAGTGACCGGGTTTGAACGCAAGAGCTGCTACCTCTATCTTACAGGGGTCTGTTTCTTCTTTTTGCTGCGCTACCGGCGGCTTGGGTGCTTTTTTCTCTGTTGGTTCGGGTTGCTTTGCAGTACTGTTATAATAATCGTTCAAAACTTGCTGGTTCATCTGTCGGATAGCCTCCTTTTGACTTGAAGAAAGAGCTGCTGTCATTGTTTTCAGATCGTCGGTACGTGGCCATTCCATCAGCATGGCATAAGCCAGCTTGATATCACTGGAGGCAATTTGTTGAAACAGGTTAGTGGCATGCGATAAAATACCTGCGTTATCATACCCTATTGCTTCCAGTGTATTGGTCCAGTTTTTTATCAATACCATTTTTTCTTTTGCTGAATAAGTCATTGCCATTTCTTTGTCAAGACCTTTCAGTAGCGAATCTGCCATTTGCCCCCTTGTTTGTTTTAGTGGCATATCGAAGGATAGCGACAGCTTTAAATAAGCAGGTGCATCATAAGCATGCAGGTAACTGGTATAAACCTGAATATAAAAGTCTTTTGTAGTATAGCCTTCATACGCATCGGCTTCCCGCATATCACTATTTTTAGTGGCAGCCGGGTAAAGTTTAGCCATCGCATTGGAAAGCAGCATAAGTTCTGTCTTCAGCTTTTCAGTTTGTGTGCCCTTTGGGTATTTCATAAGTGTTGTGGACCAACGCCATGAATGTTTGCCTTCACCAGTCTCCCATTTCACTTTCATCGTCAGGCTGGTATCCAACCCTCCCGGAAAAGCCAGTGCCGGGGCATAGTAATCTATCCAGCCTGATTTTGCTGTGGGCCGTTTAGTACCGGTAAGTTTCGATAACGGTGCTTTTCCATTCATAACGGCCAATAACTGATCAGTGAGTATTTTTAATTTAGCCCCGTATGGATTGACTGCTGTCTTTAGCTGTTTGCCTGGTTGAGCAATAGTTAAGTTATAAAGCAAACAAAAAATAAAAGCTAGGCTGAAAGCTCTTTTCATAACGAAAATTGAGACCCTAAAATAGCGCAGCAATGGGAATGTATCACTACCCTGGAAAGGGTATTTTGCTTCATCCTGTTGAATTTTATTCTAACACCTACCAATATCATTGCCATTTGGTTATACTCGTCATTCAAAAAGTCGAAATAAATAAAATGCCGCTCTCGTCAGATGGATAGAAAATATAAATGCCTCCTTTTTTGTACTAGGTCAATTCATACTCATTAAAAAGAAGGTCTGTGTCTAATTTAATATTTAACGACTCACATAACTCGAGTAGTTCAAAAGGATTTTTTGGGAGCTTATTATCAATCCACGTATCAGGGAAATAAATTTCGTAAAGCGAAGACAGGGCTTGGAAGAAATTTTAACAACTGGGTGCAGATAGCACATTTTAAATACCCTTTCCCATGGCTACAGATATTCCTGCTGCGATATCTAAAATATACCGCAGCAGGAATGAAAAATAAGTTTGTCAACACCCCACCCTACCATTTCGGGTGTTACTTGCACCGATTTATGTTAGATACAGAAAGCAAGTAGTGGGGCCGAAAAGTTGTTTATTATGTAAGCAGTTGCATGGCGTGCAATGATGTTCATCTATGCACATTTATCCAATATCAACCAGATCACCAAAAAAGCCACGACCGTACCCAAACATCCGCCGCCGATTTTTTTCGCTCCATAGCCCGCAATCAATGTCTTGAAAAGATTGTTCATTTGTAGAATTTACCTAGTGCATCAACGATTATTATGCCAAATTCAATAGCGTTCATCAGTACGCCGCCTTTTGGCTAATTGGGGAAAAGTGGGTAAAAAATTGCCGAAAGGGTAAATGAGAGGTGTAAAATAAAGTGCGGGTTGGATTGGGTAGCATACTGCGGTAACTGGATAGATCCCCATCATCCTGCGACAGCATCCACCCGCTACACACCCTCAACACTGCCATCTGTCAACTGCCAACTGTCATCTGTCAACCGTCATCTGTCAACCGTTAACCCTTCCTCACCCCCACACTTCCTCTGGTGTAAAGCGCTTGAGTTTTTCATACAACAATTGTGGCTTAAAGGGCTTTTCCAAGCAGTCGTCAAAGCCCCTGTCCTGCAATTGCAACACTTCATTACGGTCGATCAGCGCAGCGGTAAAAGCTACAATGGGCAGGCTATAGTTGTGGCTTCGCAAAGTGGCCGTGGCCGTTAAGCCATCCACTATCGGCATATCCAAATCCATCAGTATCAGGTCGTATTGCTTTTGCTGCATGTGCTCAATCACTTCCCGGCCATTGCTTACCACATCAAAAGCAAAACGCCATTTGGTCAAAAACTGGGTCAGCACTTTGGCATTTACGGTATTGTCTTCAGCTACCAATATACGAAACCCATTATCGGGCTTGGCCGCCACCATGTTTACCTGTGGCAAGGAAGCCGCCACCTTATGGTGCAGGGGCAGCGACAGGGTAAAGGAAAACCGGGTGCCCTTGTTGGGTTCGCTCTCCACCTGCAATTGGCCGCCCATCAGCTCTACCATCTTTTTACTAATGGTAAGACCCAACCCCGTACCGCCGTACAAGCGGGTAGTGTCCGAAGAGGCTTGTGCAAAATCTTCAAAAATCCGCAATTGCTCATCTTGGCTAATGCCAATGCCCGTATCCGTTACGGCAAACAACACTTCCAGTTCATGGCTTTTTTGCTGCTTGCAATCTACTTTCAATACAATGCTACCCTTATCGGTAAACTTAAGCGCATTGGACAAGAGGTTGTTCAATACCTGTATGATTTTGGTATCATCGCCCAGTACATTGCTTTCGGCAAGGGCATCGGCACGCAGGTGCATGGCAATGCCCTTTTCGCTACAGGGTATCTTAAACAGGGCACAGGTATCGGCCAGCAGCCGGCCCAAATGAAACTGCGTAGGCATTAGTTCCATTTTATCGGCCTCCAGTTTATTGAATTGCAAAATGGCTTCAATCATACGCAGCATGTGGTTGCCGCTTTGCAATAGCAACTTTAAATACTCTTGTTGCTGGGGTAAGCGCTCTTCGTTGTTGATGATATTGGTAATGCCGATGATACCGTTGAGCGGTGTACGCAGTTCATGCGTCATTACCGACAAAAAACGGGTACGGGCCAAAGCTGCTTGCTCGGCCGCTTCTCTGGCCGCAATCAGCTTGCTGTTGCTGCGCCGCTGTATCATCAGCACCACCACGGCAAACCAAGTTACGGTGGTAAAGTTCAGCAACAGGTTCATCAACAACAATTGCCTTTCGGTATCATGCGAAAACGATATGCCCACGGGCTGCCCCGAGCTGATAAAAAAAGAAACCAGCATCGACAACAGCGAAAGCCCTACGGTAATGGAGGTGATGGCGCTTACCTTTTTAACATTGGCCATAAAACCGGCCGCCGCCAGTACGGGAAAAAAGTTGAGGTAGCCGCCAGTGTTCAAGCCCTCCCAATAGGTGATGGCCACTACCAATACATCCAAAGAAAACACAGTGATAAAACCCGCCAAATTAAAATACCTTTTTTCGTAGAGGTACATGCAGGCCCATAAAAAGCAAAACTCAGCCGCCATGGCAATGGCGGGCGGATACAAACCCTTATAAAAGCAAAAAACCGCATGCACAAAACACACCACCATGGCACCGGGCACAAAATAGGCATAGCGCTTGCGGCGGTTGCTTTGATTGGCAACTGCTGGTAATGGGCCCGTTTTTTTCAATGTTGTTGGCATGTTGGCATCCTTTAACGATAAAGGTTTTACATTATTGCAGTTATTTTTACATAATATATGCTAATGGCACTTACGGTTATCCCTAATGCCTCCATTAGCTGCTATTTGTCCTGCACAAATTCCACTTCGTCAAAAGCAAAACTGCGCTCTAGGGTATCGCAGGTAAGCAATTGACCTTGAACATCAACACCCGTAAGCGTAGTATCAAACACTTGGCTCCCTTTTTTGAGCCGGATGGTTTGCCCACGGCGGTACAAAAGCGCATTGTACTGGGCACAAAGGGCCGCATTGCCCAAGGCCGAAAACTCCGCTACGGTTTGCAATAGCAGGCCGTGCAACTGCTGCGCCAGCGCTGTAATATCAAAGCTTTGGCCCGTTATCTGCCGCAGCGAAACAGCTTTGGACCCTATTTCGGCAAAATCGGTTTGGTTGATATTGATGCCCATGCCCACCACGGCCCATTGCCAATCCCTGCCATGATAGCTGTTTTCAATGAGCAGGCCGCCTGCCTTTCTGTCACGCCAGTATAAGTCGTTCGGCCATTTTAGGCGGGTTTCCTCCCCGGCCAAAGGGGCAAAAAACCGGTAACAGGCCAGTGCCGCCATCATCGAAAGCGCAAAAGGATGGGCCAATACCGTAGCGGGGGGCCGCAAAGCCACACTGATGGCGATGTTTTGGCCCGCTTGCCCCTGCCAAGCCCTACCCCTCCGGCCCCGGCCAGCCGTTTGGTGGGGGGTAAACCAAGCCATGCCCTGTTCGGCCATTCCTGCATGAACCATTCCCATGGCATAGTTGTTGGTACTGTCCACCCGAGCTAATATGTTAAAAAGTCCATTGGCAGGCATAGCTTGCAGATGATAAAGAAATAGTACTTTTGTTACCGAAAACAGGGCTCAATAAGTAAACATTTGAAATTTTAAATACAAAACCCCGGGGCTAAATAGCGATCCCGGCAAAAATAAGTAAGCATTTGGACAAACTTTCGCAAAAAGAGGCCACCAAAAAAAGCGGCGTGGCCCGCTTAACAAGAAGCAGCAAGATTTTTAAAGCCATCATTCACGGTATTGAGGAAAAAAAGGGCGACAAGATCATCAGTCTCGACTTACGTAAGATACACGAGGCCGTGGCGGATTTTTTTATCATCTGCCAAGCGAGCAACCCCAACCAATTAAAGGCCATTGCCGATTCGGTAGAAGATGAGGTGAAAAAAGCCTGTGACGAAAACCCTTACAAGCATGAGGGCCGGGTGGCGCAACAATGGATACTGATCGACTACGTAAACATAGTGGTACACGTAATGCTGCCAGAGCCCCGCAAATTTTACCAATTGGAAGAAATGTGGAGCGATGCCCCCATGATGGAGCACCATACTACTCCCCCGGCCAGCGCAACAAGCAAAAAAACAAAAAAAGATAAATAGCAAGCGAGTTAGCTCGTACAATACTATTCAATTATGAATCAGCAAGAGAACAACAGGAAGTTTACGCCGGGCAATATGCCCCCACCTGCCGATGACAATCCGGAAAAGCGTAAGCCCCGTTTTAATATATACTGGATTTGGGGCTTGGTGGCCCTAGCCCTCGTTGGCTACAACCTGATGCGGGGCGTAAGTGCCAGCGGCATGGAAATCAGTATCGAGAAGTTTAAGACAATGGCCTTGCAAGGCGATGTAACGCAGATTAAAACCATCCGCAACAAAAAATTGGTACGGGTGTATTTGGATCCCAACAAAATAAAGAACAAGGATACCCTGTACAGAAGGCTCCTCAACGATGCCGATGGCAAAAAACTGGAGCGCATCAAAACGGTGAATGCCCCGCAATTGTATTTTTCTATACTGGATGTACCCTCTTTTGCCAAAACCATGGATGATTTTTACAAACAAAACCCCACCTTGGTACCATTGGATGATACACCCGACGAAGAAGGCGAAGTACTGGGCGGTATCATCAGCACCCTGTTGCCCATTTTACTCATCGGCCTCTTGTTTGTAATGATGATGCGCAAAGTGGGCGGCCCCAGCGGTGGCGGTGGTCCCGGCGGCATTTTCAATATCGGTAAATCAAAAGCCACTTTGTTCGACAAGGGCACCCGTGTAAACATCAACTTTAGCGATGTGGCAGGGCTGGACGAAGCCAAGGTGGAAGTGATGGAAATCGTTGACTTTTTAAAGAATCCCAAAAAATACACCACGCTGGGTGGTAAGATACCCAAGGGGGCTTTGCTGGTAGGCCCTCCGGGCACCGGTAAAACCCTATTGGCCAAAGCGATGGCGGGCGAGGCGCAAGTGCCTTTTTACAGCCTAAGCGGTAGCGATTTTGTGGAAATGTTTGTGGGCGTGGGCGCCAGCCGGGTTAGGGACCTGTTTAAGCAGGCCCGTGAAAAAGCCCCCTGTATTATTTTTATTGATGAAATTGATGCCATTGGCCGTGCCAGGGGCAAGAATGTAATGATGAGCAACGACGAAAGGGAAAATACCCTGAACCAGTTGCTGGTAGAAATGGATGGCTTTGGCACCGATATCGGTATCATTATATTGGCCGCTACCAACCGTCCCGATGTGTTGGACAGCGCCCTGCTGCGTCCCGGTCGTTTTGATAGGCAAATTTCTATCGACAAGCCGGATATGGTGGGCAGGGAAGCCATCTTTAAAGTGCATTTGCAGCCTATTAAGGTATCGCAAACCTTGGATATCCATAAACTGGCCGAGCAAACCCCCGGTTTTGCAGGTGCTGATATCGCCAATATTTGCAACGAAGCAGCTTTGATCGCTGCCCGTAAAGGCAAGGAAGCGGTGGATATGGCCGACTTTCAAGATGCGGTGGACAGGGTAATTGGTGGTTTGGAGAAAAAGAACAAAATCATCGCCCCCCACGAAAAAGAAATCATTGCCTACCACGAAGCCGGCCATGCCGTTTGCGGTTGGTTCATGGAAAATGCAAACCCCTTGTTGAAGGTAACCATTGTACCAAGGGGTACGGCTACACTGGGCTATGCACAATATACCCTGCGTGAGCAATACTTGTACGATACCGACCAGTTCAACGATCAAATTTGTATGACGCTGGCAGGCCGTGTAAGTGAAGATATTTTCTTCAACAAAGTAAGCACAGGCGCTGGCAACGACTTACAATCCGTTACCAAAATGGCTTATAGCATGATAGCACATTATGGTATGAACGCCAAAGTGGGCAATGTAAGTTTCTACGATCCCCAGCAAGAAAATTACTTTACCAAGCCTTATAGCGAGGAAACAGGTAAGATGATTGATGAGGAAGTACGCAAGCTGATTGAATCCATGTACGAACGTACCAAAAAGCTGCTGATGGATAAAAAGGCGCAGGTAGAACTGTTGGCCAAGGAACTGCTGAAAAGGGAAGTGCTGTTCATGAGCGATTTGGAGCAATTGATTGGCAAACGTCCCTTCCATGATAAAAAACCATTGACGGATGAGGAAGAAGGTATTACGCCGCCCATAGTGGAGCAGTCTACCCCTGGACCCTCATTGCCAGCAAACGATGAGTGATTGAAGTTGCGTAAGCTACAATAAATGATAGCAACATGATTCCCGTTTCTCCTGCAAAGGAAAATATATTAAAGAAAATTAGGCAGGCACTGAGCAACCCAGTGCCTTTGCCTTTTGCTGCCAGCGAGGGCAACAGCAGCTTGTACCAAGCCCCGCACGACGACTTGGAAGTGGTATTTGCCGAAACCTTTACCAACTTGCAGGGCAAGTTTGCCTTTTGTATGGATGCGGCCCAACTACAGCAACAGTTGCAGGAATTGATTGCCCAAAAAGGCTGGAAAAATATTTACTGCCGGGATGCGGCTTTTAGTATCTGGGGCAATACCAACGACCTAGCGGGCTGCGATGCTTCCCTTACCGGCTGCGAATACTTGGTAGCCCGTACCGGCAGTATTGTACTCAGTGCTGCACAGGAAGGTGGCCGCACCGTAAGTGTGTACGCCCCGGTGCATATCTGTATTGCCTACACGCACCAATTGGTGTACGACATTAAGGATGCCCTACTGGCGCTGAAAGACAAGTACGGCGACAATATCCCCTCCCTTTTCACCTTTGCTACCGGCCCCAGCCGCACTGCCGATATTGAAAAAACATTGGTAACCGGTGTGCATGGCCCCAAGGAAGTGTATGTTTTTTTGGTGGAAGGGTAGTTGATGTGCTGATTAGCTAATGGGATAATGTGCTGATGGTTGCCCCTTACTTGTTGGGGTTGTTGATTAGCTGATAGGATAATTTCCTTACTGGGACAAACACTGCTCCTTTTCCTAAAATCATAGCGACAAACAGGCTTAGTAGTGTATTTAAAAAATGCAATTCTGATAAGGAGGGAAAACAAAATTGCCTTGTAACTGAACGGACTGGCCAAAGGGATCTGTATCATCAAGGGCATCTGCTCGAGGGCTGCAACAAAGCCTCAATGAAGCTGATCAAGCAGTAGGCATCAAAGCAATTTTAAGAAAACCTATCCTAAAGGGCAGGTTTTGGAGTGATCAGATTCGCCAGCACTATCGAGTACAAAAGAATACTTGATATATGCAGAATCAAGGTTTTGCTCATATTTACTTTATTTATTAACTTCATTGCCTGTAATTTTAGAATGAGTTAAGAATGGGGAGCAATGATTGTTAATAACGCTATAAACCACTAAACAATGACGGCTGGACAAGCGGAATTATTACGGCAGGCCTTGCCAGATTTTGAGAAATACGCTTCTTTGCCCTTTCTTGTATATATAACCGATGCGGAAACAGGTACTTTCTTGAAATATAATAACTCAGCAGCAGATTTTTTCCTGCTTAAACGAGGCCAAGAAAACAATATTACCGTAGTGACCTTCTATAGGAATCCCTTGGACAGGAATTATATCATGAATATTTTGAAAGAGGCCCTGATTTCTGAATATAATGTAGAAAACAATCCTGAAAACTGGCTCTCCAACGGGCACTTAGAGCTTAAAATACAGAGCAAAAACAAAAGTTTGCGCTTTTTTGCAAAGCCTTATGCAAACTCTAATGGCAATTTATTGGGTGCTCTTGCATTGGCTTTTCCCATCCCTGAAATAGAACGATTCAACAAATTAGAAGATACCATGCCCATAGGAATTTTTGAAACCGGAGTGGGTGGCAGGCTGATTTATTCCAACAAACGATTTGAAGAAATGCTTGGCACTTATGATGGCGAGGCACTACATTATGCAAAGGATTTTTTTGATAGCGAAGCAGATTACGAGGAAATACTGAAGGTGCTGCAAACAAAAGAGTTATACGAAAGTGGTCCAGTGGTTCTACGAAAAACAAATGGGAATAGGATGCTGGCTAACTTATCGGCTTTGGCACAGTACACGCCAAAGCACCATAAACTGCTCAAAGTAAGGGGTATTGTAAGGGACTTGACCCTTTATGAAATAATGAACAAGGCTCCCATTGGGATTTACTTTGTTACTGAAATAAATGGCGTGGATGTAATTGCAAAAGCCAATGAAGAATTTGCCCGTATACATGAGTTTAAAGACAATAAGGACTGTATTGGATATGACATCAAGAATTTCTTTACTTCAGAACAGTTATTCGAAGACTTTCTAGAGAAACTAAACATTGCCAGTAACAATGGAGAAATGCTTAAAAACTATGAAATGGAAACGATTACCCAAAAGGGCAACCGTAGGTTATTGCGAGCAAATGTAATCAACTATAAAAGCAACAGACACCCTGATAGAATATTGGGAAGGATTGGGATTGTGTTAGATATAACTAATGACGTAAACAAACATTTGTCAGATTGGAAAAAAGATTATGCGGGGTTTTTGCATAGTTATGCCAATATGCTTATAAGCATGAGAGATACATTAAATTCCGTAATAAGTGCCCACGGCACCGATATTATAGTAAACCGTCGGGTGGATATGAAGGCAGCGAATTTTATGATGACAGCTAGTATAACAAGAATACAAAAAGAGTGGCCTCGGCTTTTGGCTGAATTGACTCGTTATTCCTCTTTTTCTCCAAAAAAAATCGAAAACTGGTTGCATGAACTGAATAGAAAAGAGGATGCAGGGTTTAAAGAAAAAGCGAACTGGGTACGTCAAACCCTTTGGTTTATAAGATCTGACTTAAATACGCAGTTGAAAGATCACAAATACCATAAGGAAGCCATTAAGCCTTTTCAACAGGATATTGCCGATGCGCTACGCTATGCTCGCCTAATATCGTTGGGGTTAATTGTTGATGACATTCCTGATATACTGGCAGATATTGACAATTTTAAGGCTATTCTAATGGAGGACAGCAATAACCCATTAGAGAAAACCGAGGTAAATATAGTAGGCATTGTAAATAACTCAATTAAATCTTTGGTCGAATTTGCTCAAAGCCGAAATGCTATTATCAAGAAACATTACGATGAAAAAATTTTTTTTTCAATTATAGGCAACAATAGGGCATTGGAAAGTGCCATCTATAACATACTACATAACGCTATCAAATATAGCCGCACCGATGTAGAATTTGGCAAGCTAACTGTAGATGTATTTGTAACAAAAAGCCAGCATACAATAGAAATAACAGTTATCAACTTAGGTGTACCAATAAGAAAAAAAGAAATAGAAAATCGCTTAATATTTAAATTCGGTACAAGAGGAGCTGATTCAATGCTTGATGGCAGAAAAGGGTCTGGTATTGGCCTATGGCATGCCAATACAATAATAGAGGAACATGGGGGCTATATACATATACAAAGTAGTCCGGGCAAATATGACCACGAAGAAGACTATAGAAAATGGTTTAAAACCACTGTAAAAATAGCTTTCCCAATTATCGAATCTTAAAAGTTCAATAAACAAATAAACATGAAGACAAATATTTTATGGGTTGAAGATGAGGCAGAAAGTAGCTTAGTTGCCCGCAAAAACTATTTGGAAGGTTGCGGATTATACAACCTTACCATCATGCGTAATGCGTCACATGCAGAAGAAGCCATTAGGAGTAAAAAATTTGATAAAATAATATTTGATATCAGAATACCACCCGGTTTTAGTCAAAAATGGGAAAACCTACACAATAATGGAGATTATAGGCTTGGTTTAGCCTTGGTAGAAGATTTATATCCAAAACTATCAGAAAATAAAATACCATTTGGTATTTGTACTGTTGAACGATGGGCAGATATAAGTGAAAGGGTTTTAACATTTGACCCCAGTTTTGATAACAAAAACAATTTCATAATGAAGGGAGAAATTGTCTATCCAGAAGACTTTGTTGATTTTATAGAAAATTTAAAATAACAAACAAAACCGCCCAGCTATGCCCACATACCTTGATGCCAATTGGCTGGCCACCATATTAGAAACCGTCATTTCCATCCTGATTTTCTTTATCGGCGTACCCTTTGCCTATACCCTGCTTATACCAGAAGAAATAAGGCCGCTGTATATAGCCATATTTAAAGTACCCCATGTTAAAAAAATAAGGAATGTATCTTTCTTTGCCTTTCTGTTTATTTTAGTTTTTGCCAACCACTTGATTAGGGATATTATTATTGACCGGATTACAGATCAAAAGATACAAGATGGTTTGTTGCTTGGCTTTAATACACTCTCTTTAGTACTTTTTATTATTTATGTGGCCGTAACTATCAGTTATATCAAAAAAATAATCTATAAAGAAGGAGGATATATCAAATTCTTGCTCGCACACCTAAAAGACAAAGTAAGCATCAAAAATGAGTTGAACAGGGAGTCTATACATCATTTACCCACTATATGCAATGCCACCAAAAACCATGATGAGCGGAACGAATTTACCGATTACCTACAATGGGCAGTGTGCAATTTTAAAGCTAAAAATGGTTACAATGGAGATTCACTAGAACTGTTTCTTGATACAATTGTGTTACAGACAACCATAGCTAATCCTAACTTTCACAACAAGAAAGATTTAAGCAAAATACAGGATATATGTACTGAAATTATCACCACCCATCATTACTCCATCAGGGAAATTGATCTTCGCTCAGCTACCAAATGCACCGTGGCCATCGCAGCGATTGCACTAAAACATGAAATGATGGAACTTTTTGACTATTGCCTTAGTATTATTTCTGGAATACCCAATTCAGCAGAAAGTGTTCAACAAATATGCCTGCTATCTATCAAAAACGGGAACAGCACACATGCGGCTGCCGAAGTAAACAGGTGCTTGGTACGCATTACCGAAAATAAAAAGGGCACAATAGAGTGGAAACGACATCTTAATAATGCCATCATCCTCTTTGCTTGGCTCAACAGTACCGACAACACCCAAACAAAAAATTTCGTACACGAAAAACTCACTCCTCCCACCGCCGATGGCCTTATCACCTTTGCCGATGCCGAAAAGGTGCGCAAATCCCTTTATACATCTTACGATTTTACCTCTGCAGAAAAAGTGCAAAATTTGATAGATGATTTTTTTACAAAACCTACTCCCGACATAGTCGAATCTTAACCTATAAAAAATGCTATCTCAAAAATACCCACCCTTGGGTACCCAGCCAATAACGGCAAACCCTATCTTTACCTCATAAACAAAAAAATGAGACAAATTATTGTAACCCTAATGGCCCTTTGCTTGGTATTGGGAACCAGCGCACAAAACAAAAAAATGATTATCGGTGAGTGGGTGATAGAAAAAATGTACATGAACGACCAATTGCTTTACGACCGCAGCAACAATGTAGAATTGTTTGCCACCTACAAAAAACTGGGTTTTGGCGACACCACCGAATTGTCTACCCTCGATAGCATGGCTTTGGTAGAAACCATCGATGAAGCCAAAAAAAATCTTGGCAGCATCACCATAGGTTTTGATGGAAAGGGCAACCATACTGCTGGTAGCTACGACTCCAAAACCAAAAAACAAACTTATTCTAAGGGTACGTATAAATTTGCTTCGGGCAACGACAAGAGCTTACTGATAAAAATGACCAAAAGCAAAACCTTCGACCGCATCAATATTGTGGAGCTTACGGCCACCACCCTTACCATTGATGAAGGAGGTGACGGCAACGAAGATGAACCCATGTTAATGGTATTTACAAAGAAACCAGCCAAGCAACAAAAGCCAAAAAAGTAAATTGCATCATGCGACGGCTCTTCCGCTTGTTACCGCTTCCAGCTAGGCTATATCTGCGTATATGGCAAAGGCGTTCCGCCGATTTTGTAAGCGGACGGTACCGGCAGATGGCCCGTACCAAAGCGGCCAATGCTGATATGCCCAATGCCATTCGCTTACAACAAGCCATTACGGGCGGCGAGGCAGCAGCCAATAAGTTACAAAACTTACAGCTTGCCATTGCGCAATTGCAGGGCATTGTATTGCAACCGGGGCAGCTATTTTCTTTTTGGTATTGGGTAGGCCGGCCCAGCCATAAAAAAGGGTATCAAAAAAGCCGCAGCATTGCAAGGGGCCAAGTGGTGGCCGAAACAGGCGGCGGGCTTTGCCAATTGAGCGGACTCATTTACCTGCTGGCCCTCAAAGCTGGACTCACCATTGTTGAGCGGCATGCGCATAGCTTGGACATTTACCGGGAGGAAGAACGTTTTGCCCCCTTGGGCAGCGATGCTACGGTATCGTTTGGTTATAAAGACCTGCGCTTTATCAATAACCTGCCCCATCCCATTAGGTTGCAGTTCCACATTGGCCCACAAGCATTAAGTGGTAGCATTACCAGCCCAATGACCATAAGCGAAAAAGATATCCGCTTTCGGTACGATTGGCAGCAGGGTAACATATCCGTTACCACTTTGGCTAACGATACGGCCATTGGCCATACTACTTACACAAGGCTCCACCGCACGGATATGAGCCAAATTTCGCAATAGCAAAACCCACGCTTAAGCCGCCACAAAAGCGGGTAATACCGCCAGTTGATTGTATTCGAAAAGCACACGCAGTTTTTTAATGGCCCTGCTGCACCTTGTTTTTACCGTACCAAGGGGCATTTGCTTTAGTTCGGCCACTTCTGCTTGCGTAAAACCCTTGAAATAAACCAGGTCTAACACTTCTTTTTCATCCCCATTCAACTTATTCAGCATATTGCGCAGCCCAATCCGGTCGGGCATGAGGCCCGCAGCTACATAATGGCGCAGGCTTTCTGGCCGGTCGCCACCATAAACGGATTGACTATGGATGCGGTGCTGCTTGGACCGCAGGTAATCGATACAGCAATTGCTGCATATTTTATACATCCAAATAAAGAGCCGGCCCTTGGCCGCATCGTATTGGCTGCTGTTGCGCCAAGCTTTTACAAATACATCTTGCAATAAGTTCTCTGCCACTTCCGCATCTTTTACCCGGCTTACGATAAAGGCATACAATGGCGGGGAAAAGCGTTCGTACATCTGTGCAAATACCTGCTGGTTACCGCTCCTGAGCGCTTCTACAAAAATGGCTTCTGATGCAGTATTGGTTGATTGGCTTGATTCTGTAGTCATATTGTTCGTTTTGAACTACAAGCATACACCCATTACTTGCCCATGAACAATACCATTTATTGTTCACCTTTGTTCACTTTTAAATAACTATTTGATTATCAGTCCATTATAAGGAGTGACTGAGCCCACCTTTCAACTTTTCGCTTTCAGTAGAATCGAGTTAGTAGGGTTCTCAACCTCCGCTTCGGTACGGCCTCATAAAAAAGCCGTTAAGAAAATTGAAGCTGAGGGCGCAAAAGAAAAACAGTTGTTACCGAAGTTTGGCAGCGCTATTGGCCTGTAAGTCCTACTGAAGCTAGGTTTTGGATTACGGATTGAGCTTGTTTTTCTTTAGCCCGAGGGTTCAATTTTTAGGCTTTTTTATGCAGCCTTGATTTTTTGCTCCACTTTTGTATCAAGACAAAAGTGGAAAAAGCCGCCGCAAAAGGCAACTTCAAACAGGAATAAGAGCGAAAATTTCAAGTACACCCAACAACTTAAGGAGGAAATCCACAAGTGCAAAAAATAGCTTATCTTTTATTAAGCGCATTGGCAATGCACTGGTGCAGATGTTCTGGCTTAAAAGGCTTGGGCACAAAATCGTTCATGCCGTTTTGCAGCAACGCTTCCCGCATGTTTTGGTAGCTGGCTGCCGTAAAGGCAATAATGGGCACTTGCTGATTGGTTAGCCGTATTTGCCTAGTGGCTGCGGCACCGTCCAGCACCGGCATTTCCAAGTCCATCAATACCACATCAAAATCACCAGCCGCCATGGCCTGTAGTGCTTCTTGTCCATCTTTTACCGGGGTAACTTCCATCTCCCATTTCTTAAGGATATTGCAAGCCACCATCAAATTCACCGGATTGTCTTCGGCCAACAACACTTTTACGCCCGTAAACTTTTGTAGTTCATTGATGCCTTTTTCGCCTTGCAAGTTGCTCGACTGGCGGGCCAATGCAAAGCCCAGGTTGATGGTAAAGGTAGTGCCTACCCCCTGTTTGCTGTTTACCGTCATGGTGCCACCCATCAACTCCACCAAGCGTTTGGATATGGTAAGCCCAAGACCCGTGCCGCCATACTTGCGGGTGGTTTTTACATCGGCCTGCGTAAAGCTTTCAAAAATCAAATCGAGTTTATCGGCAGCGATACCGATACCTGTATCACTAACGGTAAACTGCACCTGTATATCTTGCGCAGTTTGCCCGGTAACCACTACCGAAAACATCACTTTGCCCTTGGGCGTAAATTTGAACGCATTGCCCAGTAAGTTGTTCATTACCTGCGTTACACGGGTAATATCGCCATTTATCAATTGGTTTAGTTCGGCAGGTAGGTTTACCTCAAATTGGATGTTCTTTTCCGCAGCCAATGCACCAAAAGCCTTGCTGATGCCGAACAAAGTATGCTGTAGGTTAAAGCTCACTTTTTCGATGATTACCTTATCGGCTTCAATTTTATTAAAGTCCAGTACATCATCAATCAACGACAACATGTGGTCGCCGGAATACTTCAATACTTCCAGGTTTTTTTGTTGCTCTAGTGTGGTGGTTTCGCCCAACATGATGCGGGTAATGGCCACAATGCCATTGAGCGGGGTGCGCAACTCGTGACTGATATTGCTCAAAAACTGGGCCTTGGCCTTGGTAGCTTCTTCGGCTTTTTCCTTGGCTTCCAAAATGGCCATTTCGTTGATTTTGCGCTGTGTTACATTGCGGGCATAAAAAGCGGCACCAATAATGGATTTGTACAAACCCAAAATAGGCGCTACCATCAACTCGTAGGTTTTATCTTCAAAAGAATACTCCAACTGAAAGGCTTCGCCGGCAAATACCCGTTTGTAATGGCCCAACCATTCAGGGGGGTAATTCTTTTTGGTAAAAAGCTGGCTAATATCAAAGCCCGAGTCCAGTTCTACCCCAAAAATGCGGCGCATATCTTCCTTATAAATGCGGTTGGCGGCAATTACTTTGTAGTGCGTATCCACACTCCAAATACTGGCGTGGGTATTGTCGATCAGTGCTTGCAGGTTGATGAATGCCTGCTGCAATTCTTCACCACTTTGGATGATATCGGTAATATCCCTTACATGAAAAGATGCCCCAGAAAGTTTTCCCTCCTGATTGTGATAGGTGGTGCCAAATACTTCGTAATGGCGGTTGGCAAAATAGCGGTATATATCATGCAGGGTGCCTTTTTCAAAAAGTACCCGATGGTGTTCTTTAAAGATGGCAGGAAAATCGGCCCGTGCATAAATGGTATTCATATCAAAGCCCGGCCGCACATCCACATCAAAAAGGGTTTTCATGTCCCTTTTAAAAACCATATTGGCCGAAGTGATGATGTTGTTGTCATCAATGCTCCACACACTATCGGCAGTATTGTCTATCAACGCCTGCAAGTTCAAGCGGTTGCGTTCTATCTGTTGCAGACTGTCTAAATTACCTTTGATGATATTGAAGGCAAAAAAGGCCACCAACAATAAAGTGAGTAGAAAGTTGGCGGTACTAAAATAAGGGGCAATTACCGCAGCCCATTGGCTATCGCCGATTAGCCCATACAAGTAGAAACGGGCACCCAAAAACAAAATGATGGGCATTGCCACATATAATACCAAGCTCATTTGCTCGGCTTTATAGGTAAAGAGGCTTATGGAAACAAACAAAAAGGGTATGTAATATACAAATACCCATCCGTTGGGCCCAACGATACTATCGTAAAAGAATATGCCAAAATTGATTACCAGCATCAGTACATGGCGGGCCATCGTATAACGGCCCTTCAGCACTAGGTACCTTGCTAAAAAGAAAAATAAGTACATCGCCACATTAGACCATAATAACAGCGTCATTTGGGTGTATTGCAACACCAATAACAGCAGCAGAAAAAGTGTGTAAGCCGCCACAGCAATGAGCCAATACACGTTTAAGGAAAACACATAGCGCTTCTCGGCATTGTCCATTGCTGGTTCAAAGCCGCTTTTGCAAAACTTATTCCACCTTGTTAATAATATCCCCGTCATGTATGATGCTTCCTTGTTCCTTTAGTCGAATTTACACATTAAATGGCCGGCAAACTAAGCAATTAAATGTAGCGCTACTAATAACGGCATACCCTAACCTTTAGTATTGGTGGCAACCAGCATTTTCGCCTGTAACATTTTCCCCTGCTTTTAACTTACATATTCCGCCTGTATTGCCCGCCCACTTGGTACAACGCTTGGGTAATCTGCCCCAATGAGCAGTGCTTCACGGCTTCCATCAAGGCTTCAAACAGGTTGCCGTTGTTGGTGGCTACCGTTTTTAGTTCGTTCAGCAATGCGGTAGCCTTATCGCCATGTCGCTGCCAAAATGCTGCTAAGTTGGTTATTTGAAGTTCCTTTTCTGCCGTGGTGCTGCGTATCACTTCTGTAGGCAGAATGGTGGGGCTGCCGTTTTTGTTTAAAAAGGTATTAACGCCCACAATGGGGTATTCGCCTGTGTGCTTCAGTGTTTCATAATGCAAACTCTCTTCCTGTATTTTGTTGCGCTGGTACATCCGCTCCATAGCGCCCAATACACCGCCCCGCTCGGTAATGCGGTCAAACTCTGTCAATACCGCTTCTTCCACCAAATCGGTCAGCTCTTCAATTAAAAAAGAACCTTGGTTGGGGTTTTCGTTTTTGGCGGTGCCCAGTTCCCGGTTGATGATCAATTGGATGGCCATGGCCCGGCGCACACTTTCTTCCGTGGGCGTGGTAATGGCTTCATCATAAGCATTGGTGTGCAGGCTGTTGCAATTGTCGTAAATGGCATACAGGGCTTGCAGCGTAGTGCGGATATCGTTAAAATCAATTTCCTGCGCATGGAGGCTGCGGCCACTGGTTTGGATATGGTATTTCAGCTTTTGGCTGCGGTCGTTGGCCTTGTACTTGTACTTCATGGCCTTGGCCCATATCCGGCGGGCCACACGGCCTATCACGCTGTACTCGGGGTCCATGCCATTGCTAAAAAAGAAGCTGAGGTTGGGCGCAAAGTCATCAATGTGCATACCCCGACTGAGGTAGTACTCCACATACGTAAAACCATTGCTCAAGGTAAATGCCAATTGAGTAATGGGGTTGGCGCCTGCTTCGGCAATATGGTAACCGCTGATGCTAACGCTGTAAAAGTTGCGTACTTTATGTTGAATGAAATACTCCTGCACATCGCCCATGAGCTTTAGTGCAAACTCGGTACTGAAGATGCAGGTATTTTGGGCTTGGTCTTCTTTTAAAATATCCGCTTGCACCGTACCACGGGCCGTGGCCAATGCTTTGGCCTTTATTTGGGCATACACATCGGGCGGCAGTACATCGCTACCGCTAAGGCCCAGCAAGCGTAGGCCCAGGCCATCGTTGCCTTCGGGCAGGGCACCCGATAAGTTGCCACCTTCGGGTATTACGGGCTTACCATCGGCACCCATGTAACGGGGCAAACCCTCAAATTGGTGCTTAGCTTCTATAATGGCGTTTACCTCTTTCCGTAAGTTGTTTTCAATGATGTATTTTTCGCATTGTTGGTCAATGGCCGCGTTCATAAAAAAGGCCAATACAATCGGCGCCGGGCCATTGATGGTCATGCTCACCGATGTTTTGGGGTCGCACAAATCAAAGCCGCTGTACAGTTTCTTCGCATCATCCACCGTGGCGATGCTCACACCGCTATTGCCCACTTTACCATAAATATCGGGACGATGGGCGGGGTCTTCGCCATACAAAGTAACACTGTCAAATGCCGTACTGAGGCGCTTGGCGGGTTGCCCCAAGCTTACATAGTGAAAGCGGCGGTTGGTGCGCTCGGGCCCGCCCTCACCGGCAAACATGCGGGTAGGGTCTTCGCCTTCCCGCTTTAAGGGGAACACACCGGCCGTAAAGGGGAACTCACCGGGCACATTTTCCTGCAATTGCCATTTTACAATATCGCCCCAGTCTTTAAACTTGGGCAATACTACCTTGCGCAGTTTTGTTCCCGAAAGGGACGTATAAGTTAATGGCAGTTGAATGGTTTTGTCCCTTACCGGGAAGGCAAAAGTATCGGCACTGTATTTTGCTTGTAGGGCTTTCCAACCTTCCAATAGTTTTTTTACATCGGGGTTGATTTGCTCCCCTAATCTTTTGATATGACTGTCCAGCAAATGGTTATCGCCTGTAATTTGCAAGGCGCCCTGCAGTTGGTACCATTGGGTAGCCAAGGCCGCTTGCTCATCGGTCCATGTATTATAGTTGCGGGTAGCTTCCGAAATTTCGCTCAGGTAGCGCACCCTGGCCGGTGGTATGATCTGCGATTTGCTGGTCGTATCTTTAATATGGCTATGATGCTCAATATCGCCCGCAAATTTTACCCCACATTTTTCGGCCACTTTTTCCATCAGCCTTTCAAACAGTTCGTTGATGCCCGCATCGTTGAACTGGGCGGCAATGGTACCCACCACGGGCAGGTCGCCGTCTTTGGCATCCCATAAATTGTGGTTGCGCTTGTATTGCTTGCGTACATCGTGCAGGGCATCCAAGGCACCGGCCTTATCAAATTTGTTGATGCACACCACATCGGCATAGTCGAGCATGTTGATTTTTTCCAACTGGCTGGCGGCACCATATTCAGGGGTCATTACGTACATGCTCACATTTACATAATCCAATATGCTGGCATCGCTTTGGCCTACGCCAGCGCTTTCCAGCACAATGAGGTCGAACCCAGCGGCCCTGCAGATGTCCAATGCTTCTTGTACATATTGGCTGAGGGCTTTGTCGCTTTCCCTAGTGGCCAAGCTACGCATATAGGCCCGTGGGGAAGAGATGGCGTTCATCCTGATGCGGTCGCCCAGTAAAGCACCGCCCGTTTTTTTCTTGCTGGGGTCAACCGAAATAACGGCAATCGTTTTATCAGTATAGGCATTGAGGAAACGGCGCACAATTTCATCCGTTACCGATGATTTGCCTGCACCACCTGTGCCGGTAATGCCTAGTACGGGTATGTTCACTACTGACTTGCTGATTTCCGTTAGCCCTTGTCCATTTTCTACATTGGTAATTTGCCGGGCAATCTGGCGGATGTCTTTTACTTCGCCCAAGGTATTGGGTTGGTCGTAACTGCCGCTGCCGTTCAATACAAAATCGCACTGGCGCACCACATCTTCAATCATGCCCTCGAGGCCCATATGGCGCCCATCGTCGGGACTATAAATGCGGGTGATGCCATAGTTGTGCAGTTCTGCTATTTCGTCGGGCAGGATGGTACCACCGCCACCGCCGAATATTTTGATATGGCCACAGCCGTTTTGGTCGAGCAGGTCTTTCATGTATTTGAAAAACTCCACATGCCCGCCTTGGTAGCTGGTGATGGCAATGCCCTGCACATCTTCTTCTATGGCGGCTTCTACAATTTCGTGTACGCTGCGGTTGTGCCCCAGATGGATGATTTCGGCACCCTTGGCCTGCATGATGCGGCGCATGATATTGATGGCAGCATCATGGCCATCGAAAAGGCTAGCGGCGGTAATGAGGCGAACTTTGTTTTGCAGCACAAATGACATATCCTTGGATTAGTTGTTATGATTATGGCTGCCTACCCCACGCATGGGCATACTTTTGCATACTGTACAATGGACAGGCAACCGTGGGTGCAAAAATACAACTAATGGGCTTTATTTGGGTTTACCGTTTGCGGCTGGTTTTTTGGCAAAAAGCTTGCGTAAATCCGCCATAGTACCGATGGAAATGTTCAGGGTGCGGTAATCGAGGAATTTGCGGCTTACCAAAGATGCAAAGCCTATTTGCAGCTCAAAACGCAAGCCCGGCAACTCTTTTATGCCAAAATTGTTGATGATGCTGGGCTCCCAAAATACGGTGGTACGGCCTTCTACTTGGTCCAATAGGTAACGGGTCTGCTCTTCATCCGTATAATCTGTTTGGATTTTGTTAAAAAACACAAAATTGAACCGGTTGACAAAAGACGTGGTAAAGTTGGGCGAAATATCGGCTTGGATGGCCGGTTGCAGGAATATTTTACTGATATCGGCCTGATGGTAGCGGTTGTAGTAGACATTGCTTCTGTCTTTGCCCGCATCGGTAAAGTTGGACTCGCCAAAGCTATAGCCCACAAATACCTGAAAAAGGCTCTTGCTTTTATTGAAACGGCCAAAATACCCAACGCCAAATTCCGTTAAGCGGCGCTTGTACCTGATCACCGCAGAATCTACTATGTTTTCAAAACTGCCGCTGTTGATTTCGCTACGGTAGCTGTGGTTGAACAAAACACCTACATGGTTGCTAATTGCATAAGCTGCTTGCAAATCGAGGCCACGGTTGCGGAATTCTTTTTGCGGCTCATCGTCGGGAAGATCCCGCCTACCCTTGTTGCCAAAGGAGTAGTAAGCTGCCAGTTTGCTATCGCCTTTGGCCGTTAAGTTGGGCACGTTGGTAGCATTGGGACTGTACATGTACCGGGGCGTGTAGCAGGATGCGAAGGCAACACAGCAGGCAAGGGCCAATACTAAATACGTAAACTTCTTTTTCATGAACGCATTTTAAAAGTGAGTGCGGCAAAATCCGCCACCGTAAGGGTTTCGGCACGCCGCTCAAAAATAGGTTCTTGCAAAACATCGGCATCAAACAGGGTTTTCACGGCATTGCGCAGTTGTTTGCGCCGTTGGTTAAAAGCCGTTTTTACCAATAATGTAAACATTTTTTCACTTTTTACGGGCTCGGTTGCCAACTTGCGCCGTAGGCGTATCACCCCGCTCATTACCTTGGGCGGTGGCACAAAGCATTGCGGACCTACATCAAACAAATACTCAATATCGTAATAGGCCTGCATCAGTACACTGATAACGCCGTAAATTTTGTTGCCTTCTTTGGAGGCCAGTCTTTGTGCTACCTCTTTTTGAAACATCCCGATCACCACGGGCACATCTGCTTTCCAATCGAGTATTTTAAACAATATTTCGGTGGAAATATTATACGGGAAATTGCCCACCACGGTAAAAGTCCCTTCAAATGGCGGCGCAATGGTTAAAAAATTTTGGTTGATGATATTCCCCTCGAGTACGGGATAGGTTTTGAGTAGGTACGCCACTTTTTCTGTATCCAGCTCCACGGCTTTAAAATCAATGTTGGGCAGTTGAACCAGGGACTTGGTAAGCGCACCGCCGCCGGGCCCTATTTCGAGCAACTGGGTAAAGGGCGTGGCCGTAAGGGCTTCTACAATTTTGCGGATGATGTTTTCATCCTTTAAAAAGTGCTGCCCCAGCGATTTTTTAAGTGTGTACATGATAGCAAATATAGTTGAAAGTTGAGAGGTGAAAGGTGAAAGTTAGGGGAGGCAAGTTGACAGATGACGGTTGACGGTTGACAGGAGGAAGGCAGCAGACCATGGACAGATAGTTGAGAGTTGAAAGGTGAAAGGTGAAAGGTGAAAGTTGAGGGGAGGAGGTTGACAGTTGACGGTTGACAGATGACAGGAGGAAAGCAGCAGACCATGGACCATGGACAGATAGTTGAGAGTTGAAAGGTGAAAGGTGAAAGGTGAAAGGTGGGGGGAGGCAAGTTGACAGTGGACGGTTGACAGTTGACAGGAGGAAGGCAGCAGACCATGGACCATGGACAGAACCTGAGACTTTAGACTTTAAACATTTGAACTCGTTGGCCGTTGGCCGTTGGTCGAGGGCCGAGAATCGTTGACGGTTGACAGTTGACAGGAGGAAGGCAGCAGACCATGGACCATGGACAGATAGTTGAGAGTTGAAAGGTGAAAGGTGAAAGTTGAGGGGAGGAAGGTTGACAGTTGACGGTTGACAGTTGACAGGAGGAAGGCAGCAGACCATGGACAAAACCTGAAACTTTAGACTTTAAACATTTCAAACCCGAAGACCGTTCCGTCCATCAAGTTGCCTCTTCCGGTCATTAAGCAACGCCTGCTGGTCATTAATTTGCCTGCATCGCTCATTAAGTTAAGCGTTCCGGTCGCTAAGTTATCTGCTCTGGTCGTTAAGTTGACCCTTCCGGTCGCTAAGTTGTCTGCATCGCTCGTTAAGTTGACCATTCCGGTCGTTAAGTTGCGCTTTCCGGGCCATGGGCAAGGGTTCTGTGCCACCGCCATTTTTATTTTTGGCAGCGATTGGCTTGTTTTAATAGACGGAAAAGATAAAATTGCCCCTGGCTCGGGTTACTGCGGCTACGGTGCTACAAAACAAAAGCCCCTTCCACATAGCAGAAGGGGCTTTCTTGTTTTTTCGGGGGCTTAATTGTGGTTTATAATCAGTTTTTCTGTTACCAATTCATTGTTCAGTACCAATTGCAGCGAGTAAACACCGGCGGCAAAGCGCTGTAAGTGGTTCAATTGCAGCACATTGATACCCCGCACCAATTTCTGGCTCTGGCGCATTACCGTTCTGCCGATATTGTCTATCAAGCGGATTTCGGTAACGGCATCCTTGTCTATGTACATTTTCAAGCTTACATAGTCTTTGGCCGGGTTGGGCATTACAGACAGGGTGGCATTGGTTTTGGTTTTGCGCATCACCAATACATTGCTGTATTTGATCTCTCCATTTCTGCCGATCACTTTTATGCGGTAGTAAATGATTTCGTTGCTAATACCTGCAATATCATCTGTGTACCCAAACTGTTGTTGCTCGTTCAGTCGGACGGTTTGGGTATTGACCCCTATCTTGATAAAGTTGAGGTTGTCGAGACTGCGTTCTATCTCAAACCTTTCTACTTCCTGTGGCGTAATGATGCTCCAAGCAAGGGGCACATTGTTGCCTTGCAGCGAACCGCTGAAGCTGAAGAACTGTATTGGCAGTACGTTGCCCACATAGCGCCAGTCGCGGTCGGTTTGGAAGGCGAAGGACCTTTGTACCGGCGTTCTACTGCCCGGTGCCGCATCGCCCGTAAAGGTACCACCGTTGCCCATTCTGTAGGATGTGCCCCTGATAGAAACGTTGCTCGAGTCGAAGCGATTATCCAAGCCATCGCCATCGGTATCCAACAGTGTGAGGGTTACCAAATCGTCGGCCAAGCGGTTGAGGTTAAAGTCGTTGCCTTCAATAATATCTGCCGCACCATCCGCATCGGTATCCAAGTCGCGGTAATCGGGTGTGCCGTCACCATCCAAATCATTTACATAAATACCCGATCCGCCAAATGCCAGTGGTTGGTTATCGTAGGAGTTGTCCAATCCATCGCCATCCGTATCGGCATAGGCCGGGAAGAGATAGCCATTGGTGGGCAAGCCTTCAATATTATCGGGTATGCCATCATCATCGGAGTCAATATCCAAGAAGTCGGGGTTGCCCCTGCCATCGGTATTGCGCAGGGTAATGCTAACCCTGCTGGCCACGTTGGTAGCCCAGCCATTGCTGTTGTAAGGGCCATCTACAAAGCCATCGAGGTTTACATCGTTAAAGCCCGATTCGATGATGTCGGCAATGCCATCGGCATCACTATCTGGATCGTAAGGGTTGGCCCTTACATCGCTATCAAAGTTTTTGAAGGGATAGCTATCGGCACGGCCATCGCCGCCTGCATCGGCACCGGTACGCAACAGTGGGGTTGCGGCCACACCAAAGCTGCCATCAATACCGTCGAGGAAGCCATCACCATCTATGTCGGTAAATGCGCCATCCACTTTACCATTGTTGTTGGCATCGGTACCACCTGCTTCAATGATATCGGGAATACCGTCGTTATCGCTGTCCAAATCAAAGAAGTTGGGCACACCATCACCGTCCAAATCGGGCTTGTTCAATCCATTGCCGGATGATAAGTGGCCAGATGCATTGGCATCTACGTTTTGTGAGAAGCCATCGGCATCGGTATCCACATAGTTATCAATCACACCATCACCATTGGCATCTACACCGCCTCCTTCTACTACGTCGGGGATACCGTCGTTGTCGCTGTCCCTATCGTATTGGTTGGGGATACCATCTAAGTCATTATCAAAGCGATCATCAACCCCATCGGCATTGGTATCTACATAGCCGGTAAACTGTGGATCCCTCCAGTTAACAATGCCATCCAAATCGTCGTCTCCTTCAATATCGGTACCGTTATTTTCTGTCAAATCGGGAATACCATCATCATCGTCGTCAATATCACAGTTAATGTTTACCGTTACTGATACACAGGCCGTATTACCACAAGTACCCTCTGCCCTTACATAGTAGGTGGTGGTAACCATTGGCGTAACCGTGATGCTACTACCAGTGCCTACCAAGGTACCGCCACAGCTACCGGTGTACCAGCGCCAAACAGCACCCGCACCCAAAGTGCCGCCGTTTACACGCAAGGTTACCGCATCGCCGGGGCAGAAATTATTTTTACTACGAGAGGCAGAACCGCCGGGCGTAGAGCCAGCCACTGCCGTTAAATAGTATGCGGGAGAAGCATAGCGGCATGTGGGCGAACCAATATTGCCCTGTGCGGCTATCAGTACACGGTAGTACCTGTTAACATCCAGAACGGTAAGCGGATTAATAACATGGTTTACATTGTTTGCGAATAGAATATCAAACCAAGTAATGCCATCGTTGCTCACCTGCCATTGGAAGTCTTTAAGACCGGGTATTACCAAGCTATCTGCCGCTGAGGCCAATGCTGCGGTAAAGGTGGTGTTGCCACCGATACAACCGGAAGTAACGGTTGTGAGCGAAGCGGCCGGGTTGGCCTGGCAGATACCAAATTGTATATCATCTATGGCTAAATCGTTGCCGCAACCACCGGGGGCATCGTTGATCAATTCAAAAATAACGTTGCTATAACCAGCGGGCATTACCCATTTGATGCCTTGCTGCACCCATGTGGTTGAATTAATGGTGGGCGTTGAAGCCTCTGTAATCACCAGCCCGGTAGCCCTATCCCGCACCCTACATTTTATCCTAGGGAAAACGGTGCCGCCAAAGGCATCGCAAAGGGTACCGTAAGTGGTGTTGCCAATAAAGGCCGTCCAAAAGGAGAAAGAATATTGTTGGCCGGGGCAGAGGGCAGATAAGGTATCCCGATAGAAGTACCCGGCTGCCGCATCGGCATTTACAATCATCATACGGCCATCTACATCGGCGGGCGTATGGTCGTTAAGGGGTATCCAGTTGGTAAGGTCGCCGCGCTGCGCCCTATCGGTAATGGCAAAACGGTTGGTATTAAGGGGGGCTACGGTACTGCCACTATAAGTGGTACTGGCAGTGGGCGTAGGCGGAAAACTATTGAACAAACCAGCACTTGTGCCAAAATCTTGGTTGTACAGTATTTGGCTCAATGTGGCGCAGGGCGGCACACTGGGCGTAAGTGTTACAATAAAAGGCGTGGGCTGGCTTTCGCCAAAATCATCGGGCTTGTCGTTGGTATTCAAATCGGGGTTGGCGCCATTGGTAGATGAATCCCGCAGGGCAAATCCATTAAAACCGTTGCCCCTGGTAACCACTTGGTTGTTGTACACAATACCATTTTGTATGTTGCTCAACCTACAACTGATGCGAATGACAAAAGAGCTGCTATCTATCGGATAGTTGGGCAATACCTGCCCCGAAGCCATCAACAGGTTTTGGTTACCCACACCGTTAAAGCCCGGATTGAGGGCAATACCCGGCGGGGGCGGCACCGTCATCATGGTTACAGAGTTGAGGCTTACATTTGAGTTGCCGTTGATGGCACCTAAGTTATCGGTTATCTGTAAATTGGTAATGGGCACGTTGCCATAGTTTTGCACTATCACATCATATTCTACATCGTATTGTTGTGCAGTGCCGGTGGGCGTAACAGACACCAAGCGTTTGGCGGCACCTACACCGGAGTTGATCTGCGACATATCGGTAGCCCGTATGCCTTTATTGGAAGGAAAGGTATAGCCTATAGCTGCCGTATCACCGGTAATGGGGTTCACATCCCGATAGATACAACCGCCTGTATAAGAAGCAATCAAATCGCCATCGCCGTAAGCCAAGCCCACCAAACTGGTGGCACCGGTTGGGCGGCGTACTGTATCAATATAAGTACATTTAAGGTGGTGCGTGGGGTTGTTGTAGCTACCAAAGTCGGGCGTGTATAATTTATTGTCGAACACAAAATACATTTGGCCACCGGGCGTAAGCGTAATATCGCCACTACCTACACTGTATAGGGTATCACCAACACCGCCGGCACCGGCTATCAAATCCAAGGTATCGGCCCCGCCGATAACACCACCCACAAAATCGAGCCTACGCAAATAGGATTTGTAAGGGGCAGCGCCCGAAAATTCTACTTGCCAAGCGTAACCGTTGGCATCAAAAGTAATACCACCAATATCGAAATTAAAAGTACGTACTGTATCTAAGCCGGGTGCGGTAGTAGGGCATGTAGTGGGGTCCCAACGCCAGATATATGATTTGTAAGGGGCGGGGATATTGTAATCCGTCCATACATAATACATGTTCCTATCCCTAGGGTTAAAAGATACACTGGAATTAAAAATGGTGAAGGGCCTGTTGGCAGCGGAATAGCCGCTAAGCGGTGCATAGTTGGTTCTCAGTACCGGCCTACATCCCCTGGGATTATAATTATTGGATAGGCTATTGGCGGCATAGTTGAAAAAATACACCGAATCGGTACCACCGGTGGCACCACAGTTATTACGGCCGATGCCGAAGGGCACGCTGTAAGTGGCTGGTTGGGCCAATACACCTAGGTTTAGGGTAACCAAAAACAGCACGAATAGCCATTTAGGCCACCTACAATCGAGTAGAGGTTGGTTCATAATCACCAGATTTTTTGCTTTTTATCGATATTGGTACTTGTACTGCCCCGTTACAAAGGCAACGGGGCAGCGCAAGTTTATAATTACACAAATATGCGTTGTTCAAGTAACTGGCTATTCCACCACAAACCTCAACAACTCAGCTACACCTTCTGTTTCCATAATCTTTAACACGTAAGTGCCAGCGGGTAATTTGCTGATATTTAGCGCAGTTAGATTACTGTTTATCGTACGGCTTTCACTCAACAAAAGCTTACCCGTAACGTCATAAACGTTCAATTGATACTTTTTATTATCTGTTGAAATATTATTGGTTGTTTTTATTTGTAGCCAATTGCTGGTAACAGGGTTATTGGCTATTACAAACTGCTTTTTCGTTTTATTGCCAATAATAACCACTTTACTGTAAATCCATTGACCACTGACCCCTAAGAACTTGGCACGATAGTAATTGTTGCCGCTCAAAGGTGCAAAATCATTCAGTTGGTACACTTTGTTGGTAGCGCTTGGCTGCAGGTTCATATTGCCGATTTCTTTAAAATCAACGCCATCGCTGCTGCGTTCCAAAATGATGGGTGTATTGCGGGTATTGTCGTCCAATACCAATACAGCTTCGTTGTAATTGCCCTTGTTCCTGGCCGTAAAGTCAACCACCAGCAGGTCCAATGTAGTTAGGTTTACGGTTGACCCTGCCGACATGGTGCGGCTAAAGGGATCAAAAGTAACCGTGGTGGGCGTAAACGAAAGGTTGTAGGTCAATTGGTTGCCCGGCACATTGGCAGTGATGCCATTGCCCGCATAAGCCAGGTTATTGCCATCTATATCATAAAATACAATGGTTGTGTCCTGCCCGCCCGAACCTTGTACCCGCAGTACAATTACATTGTGGAAATAGGTTGCAGTGGAACCAGCGCTGCGTGTTTGCGAAGCGATGGAAACAGCCAACCTGTTGGGGGCAAAACTGTTCCAGTTTACCACGGTATTGGGATGGCCCACGCCTATCACAAAATCGTTGAAGAAGGGGGTAAGGTCGTAGTTGAGTACCCTGTTGAAATTATTTTTTAAAGAATCGGTATTGGCCGATTTGTAACCAGAGCCGACGGTAGAATCCAAGTAGTTGGTACAAGCTTGGAAAAACTTGGCGTCGCCGCTCAGGGCACGCAGCATGGATACCACCATACAGCCCCTATCGTACACGGCAGAAATATTGTTGGCACTCCAAACCTGGTTGCTGGTAGTAAAGCTGGTAATGCGGGTGGGGGTAGTGGCTACGCCCCTGGCAGCGGATTTGGCACTTGCCATTTCTGTAGTGGGGTTAATACCTGTAACGGGTACCAGCTCGCCTGCCAATGCCTCGCCATAGCGGGCAAAACCTTCCGCCAGCCATAAATCTGCCCAAGTGGCAAAAGTGGTTTTATCGCCAAACCATTGGTGCATCAGCTCATGCGCCAAAGTGGTAGCACTGGCCAAAGAGCCAATGCCGCCTGCCGTAGAGCCGCCCGACATGGCCGAAAAAGTTTGGTGCTCCATACCGCCGGCACCACCAAGGCCCTCGTAGTAGCCGTGCTTTTCCCTTCTAAAAGGATAGGCCCCAAATTTATTGCTGAACTCGGTAAGCACTTGGCTTTGCCTGTTCATAGCCGTTAAGATGGTATTGTAATTGGCAACCGATTTGCCACGGTGCAAATAAAACACTACGGGCACCGATACACCCCCGATGTTTACATTGGGATAATAGTAACGGTTGAACCTAGCCACGGCCACGCTTACCAAATAGGAAGCCATGGGGTAGCGGTTTTTGTAGGTAAAAATGCGGCTGCTGCCATTGATTACCGAATCGGTTAACCTACCGTTGGATGCCACCCAAAAAGTGTCGGCACCCGTCCAAGGAACGCTTACGATAATGTCCATGGAGTCAATCTTGTCTTGCATATCCGCCTTGCAAGGCCACCAATCCCGGTCTTCGTAAGATTCTGACAAGGTATAAATATATCTTTGGCTGGTGGTGGGGTCGGTGCGTACCTGATATCCTTCTGCGGCCCCGCTTACTGCCGGGGGTGTACCCCTGTAGTAAATCCAAATGGAATCCAATGTTTTGTTGGCCAATGTGGCACCCAGTGTAATGGTAGTGATATTACCTGCCCGGGCAATGTTACCCGCTGCCAACCGGGCATTACGGAAACGTACCGAGTCGATGGTAAGCACCGAGTTGATATCGAAAGAAATGGCCGTTACGCCACTGCTAATGGTTTCAAAATTGGTTTGTACATAACCCCTGATATACTTAACGCTAGAATCGGGGTTGATGCGCCAGAATACCTTGTGGTATTTTACGTCGTAATTGCCGCCCGTGCCGCTTTGACCAGATGTGGCCAAATCGGGATTGGGGTCGGCAATGGCGGCAGATCTTCTTACATTGTGATAATAAAGCGATGATTGATCGGCGGTGCTAGGTGTGGTTTGCGCAAACGTGTTTACAGCAGCCAACAAAGCTAAAAAAGCCAGTGTGTGTGGTTTCATGTAGAGATTGATTTTTACTATTGGATATTTAAATTCAGCAACAATATTATGAACTTTGTTGAATAAAAAAATTTTTTTTCGCCTTTTTTTCTCAGCTAATCGACCGGCACACCGTAATTACCGCTGAGCAGTTATAATAACTGTCGTAGTTTTACGTGATACATATCCCAAAACCCTTATATATGCTACATTGTAGCAGATTTCGTTTGTGGCGAAGTAGGCAATTTTTCCGCCCCACTTTGCGGGAAAAATGGAGCATACAGCAGCGAAATATTACTAAAAAACTACCCCTTCAACCTAGTAATTTTCTTTGCTAAAAAAAGTGCATTGGGGCAGCTTTTGCCGATGTGTAAAATGACCTTTGGGCAAGCGATTGGCTGGGGCGAAATAGCGGTGTGTTTGATTGCTTTATTGAGGAACTATTGTGCTATCCAAGCTCATTTTTCGTTTATTCGCCATTAACTAACCATTTATTACTAATTTTACTCACTTTATTTATTAAAATATGACTTCATCAGAATTCAAACCGGCTATCGGTATCAGTTGCGGCGATTTAAACGGCATCGGCATTGAGTTGATTATTAAAACCATTAGCGATAACCGGATATTGGACATTTGTACCCCGGTTATTTTTGCCAACAATAAGGTGCTTAATTTTTACCGCAAGGGCTTGGCCGATTATAATTTTAATTTCATGACCGTTAAAGACCTTACCCGCCTGAACCATCGGCAGGTAAATGTTTTTAACTGCTGGGAAGATGAAGTGCCCATTACGCCGGGGCAGTTGACAGATGCTGGCGGCCATTATGCCGTAAACAGTTTGGTAATAGCGGCCCAGGCCCTGAAAGATGGCCATGTGGCGGGTTTGGTAACGGCGCCCATCCATAAAAAGAATACCCAGTCGGACACTTTTAACTTTACAGGCCATACCCCTTACTTGAAAAATTTGTTTGGTGCCAACGATGTGGTGATGCTGATGACGGCGGAAAACATGCGGGTGGGCTTATTGACCGAACATGTGGCCATTAAAGATGTGGCGGGCCTTATTACCCGTGAAAACCTACTGGGCAAATTGACCTTGCTCAACAATGCGTTAAAACGCGACTTCAATATTGATAAACCCCGTATTGCGGTGCTGGGCCTTAACCCCCATGCCGGCGACGAAGGGTTGATTGGCCAAGAAGATGGCGAAATCATCAAACCTACGTTGAAAGAAGCCCGGCAAAAATATATCCTGTGCTTTGGGCCTTATAGTGCCGATGCTTTTTTTGCCCGTGGGCATCACGAAAACGTGGATGCCGTGCTGGCTATGTACCACGACCAGGGCTTGATTCCCTTTAAATCACTGGCCAAGGGCGATGGCGTTAATTTTACGGCCGGCATCAGCGGTGTACGTACCAGCCCTGACCATGGTGTGGCTTTTGATATTGCTGGCAAAGGCATTGCCGACGAATCTTCCTTTAGAACAGCCATTTATACCTGCGTGGATATTTTAAAGGCCAGGCAGGAATTTGATACCCAACGCAAAAACCCCTTGCGCAAGTTGAGCGGCCGTATGGTGGCCAATGCCGTGGATGAAGCGATTACGGAGGATTGATTAGCTGATGTGCTAATTAGCTGATGTGCTATTTTTTTCAATTTGTTAGGGTAGGCGGTATGCGGTGAGGTTTAAAGTTTTGGGGTTGTCCATGGTCGATGGTCCATTGTCCATGGTCCATGGTCTGCTGCCTTCCTCCTGTCCTCTATCATCCGTCAACTGTCAACCGTCAACTATTTTTACTCCCTCCGCAACAACGCAATGTCCTTTACCAACTGCTCCGCCTCCAAAGACAAGGTGCCGTTGTAGATACCCCGTATGCGTTTTTGTTTATCTACCAACACAAAATGTTCGGTGTGCAAAAAATCCGTGCTGTCTTTACTATAACCCAAATCTTCCTCTGCAAAATAAGATTGGCGGGCCAGCGTATAGATGGCCGCTTTGTTGCCCGTAAGCAAATGCCAATTGGGTGCATCGTAGCCGCCCGCTTGGGCGTATTTTTTTAGTTTCGCCACACTGTCCGTCCAAGGGGTTACGGTGTAGGATAATATCACCACATCCTTGTGGCTGGCATAAGCTTGGTGTACCTGCTGCATGTTGTGCATCATGGTGGGGCAAATGCTGCCACAAGCGGTAAAGAAAAAGTTGGCCACATGTACTTTGCCTTCAATGGCCTGCTGTGTTATCGGCTGTCCATTTTGGTTCATAAATGAAAAATCGGCAATGCGATGTTGCATGTTTTTTTGCGAATCGGCCTGACTGATAAATAGTGGGGTAAAGTCGGGCGTGTTGTAATAGGGCAGCGGCAAGGGTGCTTGTTGCGGACTGCAGCCCATTGCCCAACACAAGGCCAACAGTGTACTATTTCTTAAAGATACTATCCGTAACATTGATACAATTTTTGGTTCCCAATAGCCCATACCGCCTACCCTCTATCACCACATAGTTGGAGCGTACTTTGCCATTGTTGTAAAACATTTTTTGGGCACCTTCCTCATGACCTGCCCGGTAATGCATTTCTTTAATCAAAGTACCGCTGGTATCCCATTCGCGGCAAAGGCCTTCGTACTCTCCCTTATCAAAGGCATAATCCAATTGCACCTTACCATTGGGCCACCAAGCCAGCATGGCACCCACTTTTTGGCCGTTGTTGTACTGCCTGATCGTTTTTTGCAGATGACCGGGATAAAAAGTTTTCCAGTGGCCATGCTCTTTACCCTGTAAATAGCCGTTTACAAATGCTGTGTCGGTGGTCCCTTCATACAAGGCGTACACCGTACCCGTAAATAATTTTCCGGCATGGTACTGCACATCGGCTACCCTTTGCAAAGCGGTATCGGAACTAGGCACACACGGTGCCATGTTGGACGTCGCTTGCGGCGCATCGGTAATGGCAACCTTGTTATTGGGCCTTGTGCAATAGGCCAACAACATAGCAGCCGCTAGCAGCCAAAGGCTATTGCGTAACGGTACCTGCTGTGCCATAAAAGCCGCTGCCATTGATATAAGGATCAGTAGAAGTAATGTGATAATGGTAGATGCCACCGGGATAATCGGCCGTAGCGGCAGTATGTCCATGATAGGCATCCAACATGGCATTGGTAACGGCAGCACCGTTTTCCTCTGGGCCATATACCGGAAAGCCATCCAATAAAAAGCCGAGTAGGGATGATTTGGTCACTTTAACGGTGGTGAGGTATTTGGGTTCTACATGGTAATGATATTGACCGGTTTGTTGTGGGTGGCCCCAGTATTGATCGAAACTAGTGATTTCGTTGGTCAATGGTTGGCTGGGCCCTGCATATTGGTTGAACAGGGGTACCCCATTGATGGCCACACCTATAGGGCCCAAGGGCGTTGCGCTATGGGTAGCATTTACTGCGGGGTTTACGGGAATTTTAAAGGTAAGGGACTGTGCAGCAATGCTGTTGGGGTTTTTATTAAAGGTGACGCCGCTAAAAGTGGCCCCGCTAAAGGCTTCGTACTGGGCATTGCCCGTGGCATAATAAGCACTTTTGTGATCGGGCATACCGTTGGTTTTAATGGTAATATAGGTGCCATCGTTGGTAATGCTGGTAGCCCCATAAATTTTATTGTAAACGGCCGGTACTGCCACCGAGCCGCCACCCGTAGCGGTACTCGTATCCGTTCCTTTTTTACAACTGCCAGCCGCTAAAATACTTGTCGCTATTATCAAAAAACCAGGTTTCATAATCATCATTTAGTACAATAGACGCATGAGCGGTAAATATCCTTCGCCAGTGAAGCAAATATTTTAAATTGCTTGGTGGTTGTTTTTGTTGCGGGTTAGGGGGTTACGAGTTGCGAGTTACGGGTTAGGGGGTTATGAGTTAGGAGGGTGTGAGTTAAACCAATCAACTATTCAACCAATCACCCAATCAACCCTTCCCCTCACTTTCAACTTTCAACTCTCAACTTTCAACTCCATCCATTTGGCCGAAAATGTCCGATGAATGTCCCTGTCCACATGATAGATAGCCTAACTTTGTAGTGCAATTAAACAAATACAAAATGCCGGTTACATTTGCTTTTCTATTATTACCACAGCTACACATTATGGACATTGCCGGTCCTAACCAAACCATTTTGGAAGCGATTGGTTATGGCGCCGATTTTAACATCACTTATTGCGGTATCGGTCAGGCCCCGGTTTGCACCAGTGGCTTGGTAATGGCCAAACCAACGCATTTTTCAAAAATGCAGTTGCAAAAGGGCGACTACTTGATTATCCCGGGTTGCAATGTTGCTTATTTAACATCTGCTGCGTTCAGGGCTGAAAAAAAATTACTCCAATGGATAAGGGACTGCCATCAAGCAGGGATAAAGCTGGTGAGCATTTGCTCCGCTGCTTATGTACTGGCCGAATGCGGCCTGCTCAATGACATGGAATGTACTACCCATTTTAAACGCACCCAGCAGATGCAACAGGAGTATCCAAGGGTTAAGGTAAAAGAAAACGTATTGTTCACCGAGAGCAAAGATATTTATACCAGTGCCGGCGTTGCTTCGGGCATCGATTTAACCTTGTACATCGTAGAACAATTGGTGGGCAGTTTTGTTGCACACAAAGTAGCCCGTGAAATGGTAATCTACATCAGGCGGGATGGAAGTGATGCACAGCAAAGCGCTTATTTGAAGTACAGAAACCATATCCATGCCGGCATACACAAAGTGCAGGATTATATCGTAGAAAATATCCATCGCAAAAACCAACTGCATGAACTGGCTGCCGCAGCTTGTATGAGCGAAAGGAATCTGACCCGTGTTTTTAGAAAGGAAGCCGGCGTTACCATCAACGAATATGTAAATAGCATCAGGGCCGAAAAAGTGAATACCCTCCTGCACAATCCCGACCTCAGCCGCAAACAGATTGCCCGGCAAGTGGGGCTTGAAAGCGAAAGACAATTATTGCGCATCTTACAACAAACAGGATAGCCCTTCCCTTTGGATAGTTATAAACGGTCCGTTCCGTATAACAAAAAACTGCTTTCTTATTGGGGCAGTTTTTTTGTGCGCTATACTTTTAGTGTACTTACATTTTGTACTGATGCTTGGGCGCTGCCCATTCCGTGTTGGGGTCGGTATCCATGTCGGGCACTGTTTCCGTTTCTTTGAGCAAGGATGTTATGTCGTCCTGTATGCCCACCACAGGGGCTTGGGTTTTGTTTAGCTCGGGCCAATGCAGGGTATCGCAGATTTCGGACCACAGCTTTTCGTAGAAAATATTGGTTTTAAACTCTTTTAATTGGTGGAAAATGGATTCTTTTTTGAGGGTGATGGATTCAATTTCCGCATAAAAAGGAATGTACTGCCCGAGGATATGGCCTCCATCGGATTGTCGGTTGCCGAGGTAGAACTTGTGCAGGGTCTTGTTGATCTGCACCATATTGTAAAAGCTTAACACCTTGCTACGAAATGTTTTTTTCTGTTCCAGTTCCTGCATCAACATATTGTTGCAATACACCGAAAGCGGGGCGGGTACATTGGGTACCAGCAATAAATCACTGGCATGAAAAATATTGTCGTGCAGCAAAAAACGGCCAGGCGAGCAATCCATGATGCATACATCATAATCTGTCGACACTTCGTCCAAGGTAAGCGCAATCAAATCGTGGTTGCTAAAGTTGAGTGCCGTAATCCGGGATGCTTTATTGAGAAACTGGTCTGAAAACTGCGAGTCGTTGCCAATTACATCAATTTGGTACGAGTCGGTAGGCTTGATCACTTCATAAATGGTGATATAGCGGTCGAACAGTTTGGCGTGGGTATTATCGTTGTGGTTTTGCCGATTGAAGAAATAGCTGCTGCCGCCTTGGGGGTCGAGGTCCCATAGCAGCACACTAAGCCCATGCTTGGCCAACATGCAGGCAAGGTTTACAGCGGAAGTGGTTTTACCCACACCGCCCTTGATATTATACAGGGCAATTTTTTTCAGGGGATAAATCTAATAATAAAAGAATACAAAGTATGTTATTTTTTTATTATATCGCTGCAAACTGGCCATTCTGTTGAGTTTTTGCCCTATTATTCGCAAAAAGACAATAACAGTTATGCCGTCATTTACTTCACAATCGTAACATATCCGGTCATAGGCTTACGGCCATTGCCCGGTTCGATGATGTAGTAATAGGTATCAAAAGGCAGTGGCTTACCCTTCATGGTGCCATTCCAAGGCTTGCCATAGCCAATGCTTTCAAACACCAACTGCCCTGTGCGGGTAAACACTTGCACCCGATTGCCGGGATAGGTATCCAAATAATCAATCAACCAAAAATCGTTGATGCCATCGTTATTGGGCGTAAAGGTGTTGGGGATCTTGGGCGCCAACAGCAGCTTGATAAATACTTCATCCGTGGTGGCACAGTTGCCCCTGGCCGTAACCTGTAAGGTATAGGTCATATCGTTGGGGATATTGCTCACCGTGGGTTTTAAAATCAGGTTATTGCTGAGGTAAGCAGCCGGTGTCCACAAATATTGCAGGTCATTGCCCGTAGCCGTGGCATCCAGTGTAATGGAACCACCTTCGAGCACTACCCTATCCGGCCCAGCGCTTATTACGGGATATGGATATACATCAAAACTTTTGCTCAAGGTATCGCTGTTGCAACCAATGCTGTTGATGATGTAAAGACTTACCGTATAATTATTTACCGTGCCATACAAATGCGATGGGTTTTGCACATTGGATGTATTGCCATCGCCAAATTTCCAGAACCATTGGTTTACCGTACCGTCCTTGCCATCGCTGTTATCGGTAAAGCTCACTGCATCGCCAATACACACGCTAGGTTTGTTAATAGTAAAATCGGCCTTGGGTTGCGGGTGTATCACATTCACCGCAATGGTGGTATCGTGTACACAGCCTGCCGCACTGGTGGCTTGCAGGTTTACGGCAAAGGGCCCAACGGCGGTATAGATATGCGCCGGTGCCACTGCTACGGAGCTGTTGGCCGTACCACTGCCGGGGTCGCCAAAATTCCATAAGTAAGTAAGTGCTGTACCATCGGCAATGGAAGAGCCATTGGTAAAGGCTATTACCGCACTGGGCAAGCACACACTGGCTGGGAAACCAAAGGCAGGGTGCGGCTGTGGTTGAATGGCCAAGGCTTTTGTTTTGGGTATACTTGCACAACCATTGCTGGTAGTAACTGTTAAACTCACTGTATAATTGCCCCATGCCGCATAGGTATGTGTAACCGGGGCATTGCTATTGCGCACCACCACGGGTGTACCATCGCCAAAATTCCACGACCAAGTAGTGAGTGTGCCTACTGGCGTGCTGGAAGAATCAGTGAAGGTAATGGCTACCTTTTCGCAACTGGGTGTACTGTAACCAAAATTGGCCACAGGCGGTTGGTACACGGTAATCGTTCTAGAAATTGTATCTACACAACCGCCCGTCGCAGATGTATACGTATATCGGATGGTAAAAGTGCCTGGCCCTGTAATGGCAGGGTTGAACAAACCGCTAGGGCTAACACCCGGACCGCTGTACACACCGCTGCCCGGTACGCCGCCTACTTCGCTGGCCTGCGTAATTTGGTAGGGTGCCGCATCTAAACAAATGTTGGGGATATTGATAAACTGTACCTTGGGTGCTGCATTGACCGTAATGGGTTTGATGCGGTCGTTTACACAAGTGGCACCCGAATAAGCCCGATACCGTATGTTAAAGGTTTTGGTAAGCGGACTTTGGAAGTTGGGGTACAAATGCCTGTAGATTTTGCCGGGATAAGGCAGATCATCCACTTCAAAAACGGTAGGGGCACCAACATTGTCCCAGTAAATTTCCACCCTCGTTACGTTGCCAAAGTTGACGGTAGCCGCATCCTGTATGGCAATGGAATCGTTGGCACACATGGTGGCCGGGTTCAGTGCATTAAAGTTGGATACGGGTATATCACCGTTTACCGTAAAGCTTTGTGCCACGGTAGCCACACAACCACTATCGCTAGTAACCGTAAGCGTAGCCGTATAATTGCCAATGGCATTGTACCGGTGTTGGGCATTCTGCACATTGGAAGTATTGAGCGCACCACTGGCCGGGTCGCCAAAATTCCAGGCCCAACTAACAATATTGCCCGTGGCTATTTTACTCGTATCTACAAATTGTGCAAAAGCATCACTCAAACATACTTCGGGGTTGATAAAGCCCGGCTGTGGCTGCGGGTTGATGACCACCGTTTTGCTCAACAAGGGGCTTACACAGCCTTTGCTACTGGTAACCGTTAATGTTACGGTATATGTGCCAGCGGCGGCATAGGTATGGGTAGGGCTTTGTGCGGTAGCCGTAGCACCATCGCCAAAGTTCCAAGCCCAACTGGTTAAGGTACCTGCATTGGCCGTGGACGCATCTGTAAATGTGATGGTCTTGGTTTCGCAAGCTGGACGGGTAAAGCTAAAAGCGGCTGTGGGCAAGGGATTAACAACAACAGTGATCGTAGTGGTGTCGCTGTTGCAGTTTTTATCGGTTGTTACCCAATGCTTCACCGTTTTGGTACCTGCCGTGGCATAGGTGTGGGTAGGGTTTTGCAGGGTGCTCGTCGTCGCATCTCCAAAATCCCAATGATATTGCGCAATGGCGTTGCCACTGCCCGTGGCATTGCTGGTAAAGCTGGTCACATCGTTCAAACAGTTTTCGGGGTTTACGATAAAGGGCGCATGGGCCTGTGCATAAATGTTGACCAAATTTTTTGTTGTGTCGTGTACACAACCTGCGGCACTGGTAGCCGTAAGCTTGATGGCATAGCTGCCCGTAGCGGTGTACAAATGCGCTGGGTTGGTTAACAGACTAGTATCGTTGTTGCCGCTGCCGGAGTCGCCAAAAATCCATTGGTAGGTCATGGTGCCAGCGGGCGGATATACCAAAGTACTGGTATTGATAAAACGGGCACTGTCCCACGGCAGGCATACCCCGGCAGGCAGGGTAAACTCGGCCACGGGGTTGGGATGCACCGTAAACGTGCGGAAGAACACGGGGCTTTTGCAACCGGTATTGGTTTCTACTTGCAATGAATCGGTGATGCTGGCATTCCAAGGGCTGTAAATATGTGTGGTATCGCTACCGTTGTTGCGGGTAATCGTAAATCCATCGCCAAAATTCCAATGCCATTTTACCAAAACGGCAGGCGCCACCGCAAGGGAACTATCGCTAAAGGTAACCGGCTTGCCTTGACAAATGGGTGCCGACATACCAAACTTGGCAACGGGTACATCCGTAACCGTAACCGTGCGCACGGCGGTATCGCTCAGGCAGCCCACATTGCTCACCGAAGCAAATCGAACGGTGTAAGTGCCTGCGGCTGCATACAAATGTTTAGGATTTTTGAGGGTGCTGGTCGTGCCGTCACCAAACTCCCAATACCATTTATACGGTGCGGTATTGCCCGCATAGGCAGTGGTATCGGTAAAGGCCACACTATCGGTAACGCAGCCATTGTTCACCGCTTTAAAAGCTACCATGGGCGGGTCGTACACATATAAGTCCCTATCGATGATTACCGAGTTGCCGCAGCCCTCGCTGGTAAGGGTTCCTGCGGTGATGGTGATGGGATATACCCCTGCAGGGCTAAAGGTATGGGTATGGGATAATTTATAACGCCACACCTGAGCATTGCCAATCAAATAAGTAGTATCGGCGGTAAGCGGTGCATTGATGGTATCGTTATGCGCACCAAAAAAGCCGTGGTAGTCCCATATCAACGAAGTCAACGAATCGGGATGGATGGGCAGGGTAACCGAAAAGTAAAAAGGGGTGCCCGTACAAGCCGTAACATCGGTGCTGATGCTGAGGGGGTTGATGGGTGTAATAAAAGTGAGCAAGTCTTTGATATTGGTACCCGCATTGTAGCCATAGCTCTCTGCGCCACCATAACCATAAGCAATGGCATTAAAACCCGAATCAGACTGCAGGGTATGCGTACCCACGCCCACCTGCTGCTGCAAATACGCATAGCCCGAGTTTTGCGGATGGGTAACAAAAGCATTGGCAGGTACGGCACCATCCAACCGGAAAGAAGCAATGGCCGTTCCTGTATTGGGAATCACCACATTGAGGTAATGGGAAGTGATGCCCGAATGCGGGGTGGAGTTGAGCAATACCTTGGCAATGTTTTGCTCCACCGGACTGAGGTAAATCACTTCGGGGTCGCCATCATTGGCAGGCAAACCCACATTGTTGCCGCATACTGCCCGGGTGGTAATGTATTGTGCCACCATAATGGGCTTATCGGCCTGTATATAGTTGGGTACATTGGTTTGGGCCAATTGATAATAAAAATTGTTCACCAAACCCGTTAATACGGTTCCGTTTACTTTCACCACGGTAGTAGGATCGGCCACGGCAATCCTAAAATAGTTAAAGGGCATACCGGCTGTGGGCGCTGTTAAATAATTTTTGCCCCAAGCCGTCTTAGGAAAACATTGCACCATGTAATTGTCGGCACTGCCCGCCCCTGCCCCTGTTGGGCATTTGATATTGATTTTGCCACTGCCGGAATAAACCGCAATCCGCTTACAGCCCGCTGTACCCGAAGCAATGCTCCTTACTTTGGAGCCGGTTAAATCCACTCCATTATTACCAGTGATGGAGCCCAAAGCGTTGAATACTTGGCCTTGCGTTAAATTAACGGTATAGGTATTGTTGGCCACCATGGTTTGTGTGCTGGCGCTGGGCGTAACTTCAATGGTAGTTGTACCCGTATCGGTTGCCACTACATAAAAAAAGCAGTGCGAACTGGTTTGGTTGGAGTATTGGTCGAAGTTGAGTGAATAATATTCCTTGCCCAAGGTATTGGTAGGGAAGAGTATTGTTGCACCAGAGATACTACCGTTGTACACGTGGGCATAGGCCACAATGGGTTTATCGCTGGTGATGTGTATGCCTTTGTTCAAAGTGCCTTCGGTGGTGAGGCGGGCATCGTTGGCACCGGTTTTGGGCAGCGACGGCGTTTCAAAAATGGTATTGGCGGCTATATTGCTATAGGTTTGGGTGTAGCCCAGCGCTGGTATGGAGACTGTGATATTGGTAAGGGCTTCGGTGGCAAAGTAGAGCACCATTTCCTGCGAGCCGCCCCCAGCGTTCACGGTGCCATTGGTATTGTACATCTGGCAGTGGGAGCCATAGCCTACCCAAAAATCCTTGCCCTTATTGCTGAAATCCTGCGCAAATGCAGTTGCCGAAACGACAAAACCCAATACCAAAAGCAGTTTTTTCCTCATGAAGCAAGATTTGATAATAACCGAATAGGACATATATAACCCGTAAAGGTTTAATCAAAGGTCGGCAACATCATTCCAAAGCCAAGCCAACTGAAAGCAGGCTGTTGGTGCAAAATATAAAAAACATTGCAAAAAAGATGCTTCTCCCGCCCGGAATGCTGCCCATGCTAAGGGCTTAAGCTGGAAACCACAAGAGCAAACGCATCTAATTTTATAATGATTGAATTATCGATTTACTAGCTGTATCGTTGCATTCTATTGACCGATTGCTTGTGCTTGCCCTGCCTTTGCCGGCAGGCAGGCTCAGGCCGGCAGGCCTCGTTCCGGGTTCACCACTGCATTTAGCCCTTTTTCTGGGGCCCCTTCGCCCCAGAAAATCCGCCTATGGCGGACCGGTCTCGTCATTAATGACGAGATGGTTCACCTCGGAACTGGTGGGAATTGACCCATTTTTTGCATTGTTACAATCAGGCAAATAAGTTGGTTTTGCTGAATTTAATTTAGATGTGTTTGTCCTGAAGGTTGTCAACCTCTGGTCTGGCCTTATAAATAAGCCCTCCTAAGGCAACTACAAGTATAAACAAGAGCAAAAAATGAAATACAGTCCAACCAGAATGCTGCCCATGCTAAGGGCTTAAACCGGAAACTACAATTTTGCCATCGGCCAACACAAAATATCCTTACCTTCCACCTTAAAAAAACTTTGCTCTTTTCGCTCCTTAAATTTCCGGCCAAACTGGCATTTTTCATTTATTGTAGGCATATCCGCTATAGCAATAAGGCCATGCTGCAATCGGATGGCCCGCTGATGATCGCTGCCAACCATCCCAATTCCTTCTTGGATGCCATTATCTTGGCCACCCTTTTCAAAAAGCCCATTTACTCTTTGGCCCGTGGCGATGCGTTTAAAAAACCATTTTTTGCCAAACTATTGGCTTCGCTCAATATCCTGCCTGTGTACCGGGTAACGGAAGGCGTGGAAAACCTGGAACACAACTATACCACTTTTGACCGTTGCCGGGAAATCTTTAAGCGGAACGGCATTGTGCTCATCTTTAGCGAGGGCCGCTGCATCAACGAATGGCACTTACGTCCGCTGATGAAGGGCACGGCCCGATTGGCCCTGAGCAGTTGGGAAGCAGGCATCCCCTTAAAAGTATTGCCCACCGGCATCAACTATAGCAGTTTTGTAACATTTGGCAAAAACATGCAACTCAATTTTGGCCAATATATTACTGCCGCCGATGTGGTATTGGACAATGGTCATGGCAGGAGCATTGCTTCCTTCAATGCCTTGCTACAGGAGCAGTTGCAAAACATGGTGGTACAAGTACCTAAGAACGACCACCCGCAAATCAAGGCGCAAATGGGCGTCACCATTTCTCCGGTAAAAAAAGTGCTTTTGTTGCTGCCTGCTGCTTTGGGCTGGTTGCTGCATGCACCACTATACCTACCCATCAAGCGGTTTGCCCTTAAAGCCGCAGCACCATACGATCATTATGACTCGGTAGTGATGGGGCTGCTGTTCATGCTTTATCCAATCTATTTACTGCTCATCAGTTTGACCAGCTTTTTTATCAGCGGTAGTGCTTGGGTGTTTTTGTTGTGGCTGCTCATGCCCTTTTGCGCTTGGACTTATACGCAGGTGAAACATCAGTTTGATTATTGATTATTTAATTATTGATTATTGAGCAGTCAATGACTTGTAAGTGCATTACCAATAGTTGTTCCACAAAATAATTAATAAACAATAATCAATAATTACTTGACCCGGCTAAACCTTAAACATTTTACCATCCAATTCGGTAGCGGTTTCTCGGGGTTGCGATGGGCCAGGTTGAGGTACCAGCCCCATTTTTTCAAGATGGGTACTCTATGCGTTTCCACATACTCTATTAACGTACCGTCGGGATCTTCGTTGTAAGCAAAATGACCGGCAGCCTTGCCCATATCAAAACTGTTGCGGCTGTTTACCGTAAGTGGATAGCCCGCTGCGGCACAGATTTGTTCATGTGCTTCCATGCCATTGATATCAAAACACAAATGCATAAAACCACAATCGCCCCAATAGCGGTCTTTATAAATTTTTACCGGTTGCCGATCCAATGCTTGTACCAATTCAATGGTACTGTGGCCCAACAAATGGCCAAACGCTCCGGTCGTCTTTTTTTGGCAACCGAGTAACAACCTTTTATAGTTGCCATCACCACCGTCCACCCCTCGCCAATCAGCATAACTGGCTTGGCCGCTGTACAGTACCTTGGTGTAGCCCAATACATCGGCATAAAACTGCTGTGCCTTTTGCATATCGCTTACGCCGATGAGGGCGCCAGTAACCCCTCCGGTAGCATGCGGACCTTTTGCAAAAGCATTCCCATTTTGAACGATATTGAAATGATTGCCCCAAGCATCCCGCATAAAAAAATGCGGCACACCGCAGGGATGGGTGGCAATGGCAGTAAGCTGACCTTTACTAGACAAATGTGCATGGGCCCTTTCGATATTACAACATTTGATTTTGATAGCGAAGATGCCTAGATCCCCTAATTGAACAGGCGCAACGGGTTCGGCTGGTATGCGGTTGATGTATTGCCAAATTTCCAAACCACCGCCGCCTTGTAAGTTCATGGCCAGCATGGCATAACGCTGTTGCGCCGTATAGCCGGTATAACGTTGCATCAACGATGCGGTGGCTGTGTCTTCAAACACCAAAATATCGGTACCCAACATGGTTTTGTAGCAATCAAAAGCCCTTTTCGCATCTGCCACACCAATGCCCACCTGTTGTATTCCGTTAATATAGCGTTGCTCCATGTTTGTTCTATCACCTTTATGACCGATACCGCAACAGTTCCTTGTACGTATCCACTATCAATTGCTGCGGGGCTCCTTGTTTGTACAGTTGAACAGCCTTGTAATTGGCCCTTTGCACCTGCCACCAACTACGGCCCTCATACTTGCGGGTGGAAATGAGTACCGTTGCAGCAAATATTTTATAGCGGGCCAGTTTTTTGGCCCTTGTGCAAAACTCGTACTCCTCCATGATGAGATACGAGGGATGATAGCCCCCGGTTTCTTGAAAAAGCGCTTTGGTTACAAATAAGCTTTGGTCGCCGCCCATGCATACCAACCAATCGAAGCGGGTAAACCAAGCATTCAGACGCATCAACCAATTACGGGTGTTGAAACGGCTCCGGTACCTGCCCAAGCCATAGCCTTCGGTTACTGCTTGCAAAATGTCGGCAGCAAAATGAGTGGGCGGTAGTGTATCCGCATGTACAAAATACAGCACATCGCCTTTGGCCTGTGCGGCGGCATGGTTCATTTGGATGGCACGGCCTTTTTGCGGACTATTGATGACCAAAGCACCTGCGCTTTGTGCAATCGCTACGGTATCATCGGTGCTGCCGCCATCGCTCACCCATATTTCCTGCACCGCTGCGCCGCCATGCTTGCGCAAATAAGCCACCAGCTCGCCTATCAACGCTGCTTCATTGTACACCGGAATGATGATGGAAATACCCATATATGTAAACATACAAAAAAGCCCGTTGCCTACGCAACGAGCTAAATCAAAAAAACAATAATACCGACGATGCATTGAAAACAGACCAAGCCGAAAAGAGTAAACGACAATGCATGTCGGTATTATACCAATAAATTTTAGACTGCTGTATTAGTGCAAAAGGTATAACCCAACTATTTGCCATTCAGCGACCAATTGTATTCGTAATAAGTAAGGGTGGCATCATTGGGCAAAGGTTTAGACAAGTATGCATTGATATAGGCCAACACACTGCCCTTGGCCTTTTCAAAATCTGCCTTGTACCACTCAAATATTTTAGATATAGCCGCTGTATTTTTCTTATAATCTACTTTGATAAAATTGCTGTTTTGAATGCTCTGCTTGGTTAGTTTATCCAGTTGCGCCTCTAGCAAAGCGGGGCGATAGGCGTAAGCAGGCAGTGGCGGACAGCTTTGTGCACCGCAAACCAAGGCAAAATGGATACGGGCATCATTGTACTTTTTGCGAACGATATCGTTTTCTATTTGGTTGAGGGTGAGGTTGGCTCCATTGATCTTCCAAGTTTGTTTGTCGAAAAATCCGTTGATGGCCAATGGCCCTTTTACGGGATAGGCGTTGATCAATCCCTTGATGACCAAAATATTATAGGCATTGAGGTAGAAAGCTTTTTCCTCGGCGGTTGATGCAAAAGATTGTTTGTTACCCAGCAGGTTCACCAATTCATCCAAGGCGGTTTTATTGGCTGCAATGGCTTTGTAATTAACGAGCCCTTTGCTTACCTGTGCTGCCAAGAACTGATCGGTTTTATCAAAAAAAGATGTCAGCCCCTGTGCGGAAGCCGTTCCTATTGAAACTACCATTAATACCATTGCTATCCATTGCTTCATCTTTCCATTATATTTCATTAACAACTACGTCAAACGAGGGTGTTTGGTTTTGTGGATAGGAGAATGGGTGCCAAGCATGGTTATCGCCAAAAGCAGTTTGACAGGTTGGGCGAGCCCAAAATTTGTTGGCTATCAACTACTCACTATTCAATGTCATTGAATTAAGAACGCCTGTGCAGAAATTATGTCACCCCTTCGGGGTTCTAACCTCAATTTGTGACATCTTCTAGAATAATTTCACCCCTTCGGGGTTAGGAAGTATCTAAAGGAAGCGACAATAGATTCACTATTCAAACGCTTCACTTTCAATTTTCAACTTTCACCTTTCAACTACCTAACCACCACCGTTTTCCCACTCAAACTCAGCCCACTAAAACAGCCCAGTACATCGGTGCCTTTGATGGTGCTGCCCAAACTTACCGGAGTAGAAAAAGGGCCATCATTGTCACGCACTTTATTAAAGCTATCCCAAAAGTTCCACACATCAACGGTAACGCTGGCCATAAAATAGTTCACGGTATCACCTGCGGCAAAACCCTGTGGATGGGTGAGCCGGATGTATTCGCCGTTGGTCAAATCATCCCGCCCGGGGGCACGGCTTCGGTTGAGACCGCCCCAGCCAAAATTGTCGCGGTTCTCCCTAAAGCGCCAGTAGTACAGTTGGCGGTTGCCCAATGTATCGGGGTCTTTGTAGTGGTTGGTAATACGCACCTTCGCCACACCGTCTTCATCTGTAAAAGGAAAGCCCGAGGTAACACTATCAACCGGAATGGGCGGCAGCAAATGCGTAATGGCGCTGTACTGCTTGCCCTCTGCATCAATCTCCAACAAATAATATTTGCCGGGCTGGCCACGGAGGCTCAAGCCGGGACTGGTGATGAGCCTTGGATCGAAATATACCCCATTGCGGAAATTGACCGGCACATTAGGTACATTGGCCTCGCTCATGGTGGTTTTATTGGCCACATCCCAGCTAATGGTACCACCGGGTTGCAGCTCACCTTCGGTAATGGTTACCTTAGCCCCTTTTACGGGTATCGACTGAAAATCGGGTGCAAAAAAATCCTGACTACGGCTTAGCACCACATAATTGTATTCGGGCAACAGGTTGTTGATATAGCCCTCCACTATCAACTGCGGATTGGAAGGCTTCAATTCAATATCAATCTCTTTTTCGCAGCCAACCAACAGTAGTACTGCTACCCCTGCTGCCATCCACTTTGTTAGACCTCTTTCATAATTCGCTTTTTGTTTGTTGACCTCACCTTTAATTCCTCTCCAAAGGAGAGGAAAGTGTGAATTATGAAAGCGGTCTAATATCCACTGTTTTCTTTTCATTGTTTACCATTTAAAATTCCAGGTTACACTGGGTATGATGGGGAATAAAAACACCTGCTTGCCCTTTACCGTTTGGGTATCGGTATCGGCATCCAAATAAATAAAAAATGGATTATACCGATTGTACAGGTTATAGACGCTAAAGTTCCAACTGCTTTTGTATTTCTTTTTGCTATCGGGGCGCTTGGTGTAGGTAAAGGAAACATCCAACCGGTGATAGGCTGGCATGCGGTAATCGTTGATGGCCGTGTACTGGTTAACGTTGGTAAACAAGGGTTGCTGGGCTGTGGGATTATAACCGATACTGTATCCAAAGCGGCCCGTGGGCAGGGTAAGGGCATTGCCAGTGCCATACACAAACACACCGGAGAACTCCCATTTTTTGCTGAGGGTATAATTGGCCACCAAGCTCAAGTCGTGGGTGCGGTCGTAGCGATAAGGAAAAGCCTTGCCTTGGTTCAGCTCGGCAAATGTACGCTCGGTGCGGCTGAGCGTATAACCCAACCAGCCCGTGAGGCGGCCCGTTTTCTTTTGCACAAACAACTCCATACCATAGGCCACGCCGCTGCCGAAAATCATTTCGCCTTCTAGGTTTTGGTTCAGCAGCAACTGCGCACCGGGCCTAAACTCCAATTGGTTGGTAAGGGTTTTGTAATAGGTTTCCACACTCAGCTCGTACATATTGTTGCGGAAGTTTTTAAAATAGCCCAACGATATTTGCTGTGCTTTGCCCGGCTTTATCAATTCGCTGGCGGGCAACCACAAATCGCTAGGAAAGGTAGCGCTGCTGGTAGTGGCCAGTTGCAGGTATTGGATGGTTTGGGTATAAGCCATTTTAAGGCTGGCCTGTTCGCTTAAGCGGTACAGCAAGTTCAGTCTGGGCTCGGGGTAATGGTATTGCGCAATGCTTTGTCCCTTGCCAAAAACAATGCGTTCACCGGTAGGTACGCCATCGGCACCGTACAATATTTTTTCGGTAGGTCCCACTTGGTTAAAATAGCTGTAGCGCAGGCCCGCTGTGATACCCCATTTTTCGTTGGGCTTCCAGTCGGCACTGGCATAAGCCGCTGCTTCGTGGGCATACTGGTCTTTTATTTGGCTTTTGAATTGTTGCACGCCCGAAGTGATGCCGCCCGCCCCCGGCCTAAAGCGGTGCCAGATGTATTGAGCGCCCCAGCGTAGTTGCAGCTTTTCGTTGGACTTGTACTGCCAGTCGGTTTTAAACTGATAATCCCGCAGGCCGGAAGCAAACAAAAAGCTGAGCGTACTAAATCCAAAGCGGCTATCCAGTCCAAAATTGTTATACACGAGGCCCGTGGTTTGTTGCAGGCGGCTGCCCAACTGTTGCTGCCAATTGAGGCCGCCCAAGGTATTGCCCCAATTGGTATTGAAGGTACGGTTGCGGCCATCATCATCGTTTACAAAAGTAAAATTGTCACGCCCCGCATAAAACACCAGGTTCAGTTTGTTATTGGCATTGAGGATATAATCGGCCTTGGCATTTACATCGTAAAAAAAGTAGCCGTTGTTGCCCACCCTATCTTTAGCCAGCAGGCGGGCCACTTGGTCGATATAGGTGCGGCGGGCACTGATGATAAAGGAAGATTTGTTTTTCACAATGGGCGTTTCCACCGACAGGCGGGAAGAAATCAAGCCTATCCCGCCCGATACCTTGGTAGTCTGTTTATCGCCCTCACGGGTGTTGATGGCAATGACGCTGCTGAGGCGGCCCCCGTATTCGGCAGGCATACCGCCCTTGAAAACTTCCACATCTTTAATAGCTTCGCCGTTGAAAATGCTGAAAAAGCCCAGCAGGTGGTTGGGGTTGTACACCGGCACCCCATCCATCAGCACCAGGTTTTGGTCGGGACCGCCGCCCCGCACATAAATGCCCGCACTGGCCTCGCCGCCGCTTTTGATGCCGGGCAGCAGGGTGATGGTTTTGAGCGGATCGATTTCGCCCAGCAATACGGGCAACCGGCGCAGTTGGCTGGCGCTGATGGTTTGGCGGCCCATTTGGTTCTCGGCCACATTGCGGCTGGAGCGCACCACCACTTCGTTCATCAGCTTGGCATTGGGACGAAGCGTAAAGTACAGTGTGGTATCATTGGTAAGGATAATCGGCAGGCGCAGGGTATCGTAGCGAAAAGCGGTAACCAGTAGTTCATATTGGCCAGGGGCGATGGAAGCATTGGCCATGCCCAGACTGTCGGTCATCAGGTTCATATTGCGCAATGCTACCTGCGCCTGTCGCAAGGGCTGCTGGCCGGGGCCGGTTACCACCACCTGTACCCGCACTTGGGCTTGAAGGCTGCCGGAGGCCATAAAAAGCAATACCAAAACTATTGTGATTAACCGCATGGGGATCTGTTGTGCTATAAAGACAAATGAAAGGGGGAAATGTTGCATGGGGGGCTGGATACTGGATGCTGGATAGCGGATATGGAGGCTTGGCCGACACCACGCCCTAAGCGTGGCTGGATGTGGAGACCCACGGCCGACATGACGCAGAAGGAGTGAACGGTTGACGGGGGATGGGGAGGTGGGCAGATGCTATGTGGATGGTGGGAGGAATTGGAGGGGGCATCTGCCTAACTGGCAATAATAATCCTGCTCACTTTATTTTGCATACCGCTTGCTTCTTACCGTTTCAACCTCTTTGGTGATTTCATCCAATGTTGGTACTGCTTTTGCATTTGAGCGCAACTTTTTCAAAACGCTTGCAAAGCCTGTTTTTGAAGTATCCTGAATGGCTATAAGGTTCAAGTCGGCCAAGTCTTTTAAAAGCCGTACAGCTTTGGGGTTTAATATGTCAATGCGCATTGTTTCCATTTGTCAAATTTAATAAAAATAAGGGAATATTTGATTTTCCTTCCCTTTCTTGCGGCGGTATTGCCAAATCTGGTCACAACTTGTTCCACATGGCGGGAGACCGGCGGAATTGGGAGACGCAAAGCTATCCGACGGCAAAGACAGGTAATGCTTCGCCAAACTTGCCAAATGGTTTACTGCTCGCTTTGAACACTTTTAATAATACTTTTTAGTGTTTTGTCATCAATGCAATCAAATTCGGCTTTGTCATAAATCGTCAATAAATAAACCTCTTTATTTTCCGTAACTACATAAGTGATCATTCTGGCACCACCGCTTTTTCCTTTCCCTTTACTTTTTATAGCAATCCTGATTTTGTAGGTATTATTGCCAAGCGGAGTGCCGATAGTAGGGGTAGTAGATAAAACCTCATCGAGTACCAAAAGTTCTGCTTTAAGAGAAGGGTATTTCTTTATGAGGCGCTTAGCGGCCTTTTTAAATTTGTCAATGGGAATGACACTATAATTCATTGAGAAAATCTTTAAGCGTTTGTTTTTTGGCTTTTGATTTCCTTAAAACAGCTACTTGTTCGAAAGCATCTTGTAAATCGGTTTTTATTTTGAGTGCCTGCTCGTATTTTTTAAGCTTCGACAGTAGTTTCTCCCAATCATTTATCGGCAACTGAACGGATTGTGGGTTCCCGCTGCTATCACTTACATATTGAAGTTCTAATTTCATGCTATAAAATTACATAATTTATCGGCAAATACGTCTTATAAAAGGATAAATTAAGGCATACGGCATTACCAACTAGCTACTGTCATTGATGCCGTTTACTGTTGAATGAGTGATAGCTCAAATCAGGTCGAAATTTTCCCGCCATAAATGCTTGGGGGACAGAATAGGGAGGCTCCAGTTGCGGTCAAATTGCCTCTATTCTAGTTTAATGGACTGGTTGAAGGGGCCAGCTAAGCTGCCGTTTGCATTTCGGTAAACACAGTTGTCGAAGGTGATGGTGGTGCCGGGGCCGCTCCAATTATAATAACGATGCAGTTGGGCTTTATCATTTGCATTGGCCGACTCAGCCCTTCGAAACCCCTCTCCTGAAAAATAAACGGTACCTGATACAAAATCATAAGCCTTCAATTTATTTACTGTTTGTACGGCTTGGCTAATAAACTTGGCGGTATCTTTTGCCCTGTTAAATTGGTAGGGGATTTTTTTGATTGGGATCGTTTTACCTGAAAGAGTAATGAACCTAAGGTCATCAATTGTTACATTGGCCCCTTTGCTTGCACTATCTATTTTTACCATAAGTAAATTTAAATCAGTGCCCGAAAAGTCCAGACTCCGCACATACTTTAAACCATTGCCATGGAAATAAGCTGTACCCATATATCTGCCTTGGGGTTTAAGGGTATCGGCAGATTGAGTAGCCGCTGGTTTCTTTACTGGCTTGGCTTTCCCCTTTTGGGCAAATGTTGCAGTCGAAAATAAAGAAATCAGTGCGGGTAAAACGACCAATGATTTAATACTATTTGACATATTTTACAGGGCTTCATTTATTATAAAAAACAATTAGACTAATTACAGTTTTGTTCTTTGCTATTGTTTGCACCTTCACGAAGTACTAAGGTCAACCTTGCTTAGCACGAACACCCACAATAAAAATAGCAACAAAACAACAATAGCAACACCTACCAATGCGGCACACAGCCAAATGATTTCTTTAGAAGTACCCGCTAACCGTTGCATTTGTTTTAGCCATCCATACGCAATTATGGTAAACACGGGAATACCTACAAAAACACTGATGCACAATATTGCCAATAGCACCATACCATAAACCATTGCTGCCTGTAAAAAAATCATTGTTTACTTACCGTTTTCAAATAGCAGTATGGCGCAATTTAAGCAATGTGTTGCTCATGTAGTTAGAGAGAGCTTATGAAAGCTTTTTCACTGTTCAATAGATATACATACCAATCCGCTATACGACTGGCGAAATTGGTAGGCTCAAGTTACGCTTGCGCTACACAACAGCTTTTCTGTACGTGAAATAGCAGGCGAAGTTTGCCGGAACGTTAGCCTTACATCAGATGACGGGCTATTCATCTAATATCTTTTTCCATTTAGATAAAGTTCGGTATTCTGTTTTTTTTCCTGCCAAGATATGCCTAATTGCAAAAAGCGATACCAAGAAGATAAGAAATGTTAAAAGCGATGGTAAAATTCTCGGCCAAGAGAAATTGTAATCTTTCAAAAAAATCCATTCAATAAGAATTGGACAAATTGAAATACCTAGTCCAATAAGTCCAAAATAAGCTAACAAATCTTTTGAATATCCCATTGATCGATAACCTAAAAAACTGGTACTCCTCGTATAGGCCTCCCAATCCTTCTCCCAATTTGAAATTTTTTTAACTTTAAGATAAGTCCTCAATACAAATATCATTCGTGTCAAAATCTGGCTATATGCAAAAAGCAGGAACAATACAAAAAGAATCAAAATAACACCTCCCCAAGTGAGTCCAACTGAATCTGAGGCTGCCATAGCTGCTTGTCTGGGAAGGGATGCATTAATAAAAACGCCAAATAATGTTAGACTTACGGTAATTATAAGAAATCTTTGATTTTCAATTTGGTTTATTTGGCTATGAACACGACGAATGTCTTCAATTTCAATTTGTGAGAACTGTCGTTCTTCGATTTCGAGTATTGAATTCATAAATAAATTAAAATTTTATACAAATTTCTGGTACCGTTTGTTTCGTCGAAAGTGTAAGTTCTTTTTTAAAATCAATCCTTTGCTAAATTATCACGCTTGGAGCAGACACCATTACTATGGTTCGTTAAAACACAAACCGAGGCTACCCAACCCCCATCATTCCACTTAAATACCCCGTCGCCACTTCCTCCGCTTTTGCCCTTGCTATTGCTCCGCTAACAAAAGCTGTATCATATTCCCACGCAGCATCTATAACCATTTCCGCTTGCGCCATATCGTACACAGCCCACCACCAATCATCATCGTCCATCCATTCGGCCCTTAACATCAATCCGGCCCACAAAGCGGTACAATCATCAGCCAAGTCGCCTGTCCAAACAATAGGGTCAATGGCCAACTTCGCCCTTTCTTCAATTGTCATATTGCTTCAATTCAATTAAAGATCAAAAATATTTACATGGAATATTGGTTCAAGGTTATCTACATCCGCTGGTGATACTTTGGATTGAGTATCATGCCGACCTGCGCTACGCATAAAACTTTGTCATTTTACTAGTTTATTTGCGCAGCGTCAGTATTGAGTTTGGTGCCGGTAACAAAATAAAACTACTGCGTTTTTACTTAATGTCCAAAAATAACCGCATGCGCCTTCACTATACCCCTGTTCCAGTCTGCAAATGTACCCATTAGCCCTCACCATACCATTGTTGCAAAGTGTAAATGTACCCATCAGCCCTCACCATACCCCTGTTGCAAAGTGTAAATGCCCCCATTAGCCTTCACCATACCGTTGTTGCAGGTTGCAAATGTACCCATTAGCCTTCACCATACCTATGTTGCAAAGTGTGAATGTACCCATTAGCCCTCACCATACCATTGTTGCAAACTGTAAATGCACCCATTAGCCCTCCACATACCACTGTTGCAGACTGTAAATGCACCCATTAGCCCTCCTCACACCATTGTGGCAGATTGCCAATGCGCCCATTAGCCTTCACTACACCCCTGCGCACAAAAAAAGTGCAGTTGCCTGCACTCTTTTCTATATTCAATAAAAGAGGTTATTGCTTGCGCTGTTGCTTCAGCGTTTCCAAAATCTGGCGTTGCTTTTCGGCCTCGGTTTTTTGGGCGGCTTGGGCGGCGGTATTATCTGTAATCTGGTCTTCCAACTTACGCTTTTTCTTTTGCAGGTCGGTCGCTTCGTCTACCAAATTGGTATATTTTTTATCGGCCTTTTTTATCGCATCTTCTTGGTCAACAATTTGCAGCTCAAGGTCGTAGGCCGCTACCATATCCCGCAGGTTGTTCAGGTAGGTTTTGGCATTGGCTATCACGGCCGCATCGGAACTATCGCTCACAAAATTGTCGAAACCCTTGCTGATCATCAAGCTAACGGTGCTGGTACCCTTGTCTTTCCGGCTCACTTTATCTATCATATAGTATAAATCGTAGGCCTCGTTGCCCAGTTCGGGCAGGCGCACCCCGCTATAAACGGTAAAGCCCTTGCTGCTCTTGCCTTTATAACCCATTTTGCCCATCTTATCTTCAATGGCATTGCTCACGGTTTTTTCGGGAAAAGGTATTTCGTTGGCCACTGCCGGACGTGCAATTTTTTGATATTCCGCCGTGGTGTACCGCGACTGGGCCATGGTAACGCTACAGGCAAAACTGGCCAAGGCCAAGAACACTATCTTTTTCATCGTAATTTTTTTATAAAGATAGGGTTTAAAGGTTAAGGGTTGCACGGGGGGAAGTGAAGAGTGAATAATGAATAGTGAATAGTTGAAAGTGGAGAGTTGAAAATTGAAAGTGGGTCGATGTCCATGGTCGATGGTCCATAGACCCATGCTGAGAACATCGCCCCTGCCCTCCTGTCATCTGTGACCCGTCAACCTTCTTCGGCAAACGACCCACGGCCAACGGTCAACGGTCAACGCTATAGAAATTCGTGTAATCCGTGTAATCCCATAAAATCCGTGTCCCCCCTTGCCAAACATAAAATATTTACCACCCACTTTACAATTAACCGTTAATTTTGGCAGCGAATGAGCGGAATTAAAAAATTGGCGGGGCAAACATTGTGGTATGGTATCCCTACTATTACCAGTCGGTTTTTGGGTTACCTGATGAACCTGACCCTGCCGCTGTTTTTCGCCATTCCCGCTAAAACGGCTGACCTTACCCAAACCTACGCCATCATCCCTTTTTTAAATATCTTGTTTACCTACGGTATCGAAACGGGCTATTTTAGGTTCTCCTCGCAAAAGGACCGGGACAAACTGTACAATACCTTGTCGATTTCCCTGTTGGGCAGCACCCTGCTGTTTACGGCGCTGCTGCTGCTGTTCAGCAACCAAATTGCGGGGGCCGCCGATCTGGCCGACCATCCTGAATACATCCTGTGGATGGCGGGCATCATCTTTTTCGATACTTTGGCCACCCTGCCCTTTGCCAAGCTGCGGCAGGAAAACCGGCCTAAGCGCTATGCCATGGTGCGGCTGGCCGGCATTGTTATCAATATCATCGTGGTGGTACTGTTTGTGGGCATCATACCCGCCTATGTTAAAAACCATCCTACCAGTTATTGGGCCCGTTTTGTGAACCCCCAAAACCAAATCATCTATTATCTCATCGGCAATTTTTTTGGCAGCCTGTTTACCTTTTTGTTGTTGTACAAAGAGTTCAGCCGTATCCGCTTTCAGTTCGACGGCAGTTTGTGGAAGGAAGTAATGCGCTACTGCTACCCACTCATCATTGTGGGCATGGGCGGTATGGTAAACGATGTGCTGAGCCGCCTGATTTACCGCCACGCCGTGAACCTGCCCGCCGAACAGGCCGATCATGAGCTGGGCATTTTTGCCAATATCTACCGCATCGCTGTACTCATTACCATTGTGATACAGGCTTTTCGGATGGCGGCAGAGCCTTTCTTTTTTAGCCAATCGGGCAACGATAATGCGCCACGCACCTATGCCAGGGTGATGAAGTTTTTTGTGATTGTGTGCTGTTTTTTGTTGTTGGGCATCGGTTTGTTTTTGGATGTGATTGAATGGGCCTTCTTACATATTTCTAAAAACTGGGCCGAGGGGCTGGGGGCCGTGCCGCTACTGGCCTTGGGCAACGTGTTCTTGGGTATTTATTACAACCTGAGTGTGTGGTACAAGCTCACCAATAAAAACCGCTACGGTGCCATGATTACCTTGGTGGGCGCCATCATTACCATTGGCCTGAACTTACTGCTGATACCCCGCTGGCATTATACCGGTGCTGCCATTGCTACCTTTTGTTGCTATTTGTTTATGATGGTGGCCTGCTACCGACTGGGGCAAAAACATTATCCCATACCGTATGCCCGTAAAAAACTCACCGCCTATTTGGTATTGGTGATGCTGCTGTACTTTTTGCACTTGGGCATTACCCATTTTATTTATGGCAAACTGTGGTTCTCTGTGCTAACGGGTATGGCCTTGTTTGCGTTCTTTACTTGGTTTGTGGGCCAAATAGAAGCCAAGGAACTGGCCAAGCTGCCGGTTATTGGCAAATATTTTAAAAAATGAGAATAATCTATCACACATTATTAAATAAATTGAAGATTACTTATATTAACATTTTATCGCTATTTTCGAATATTAATATAGAAGTTGCTTTTACTACCTTATAATTAACTATTCTTATTTGCAGACACTCAGTATTTGAAGTACTTACATTCCATACAACCTTTAGACAAAAATACTATTGTCGAATCCCAAGATAGGCCACTTATTATTTCTTGTGAAGGATTAAAAGACTATTATGCAAAATACAACCGACCCAATAATAGTGTCGCATTTAGATTATTTAAGGAATACCTTGCTGCTTGCTTTTTAAAATTATGGGAATTCAAACAGCCTAATTACTGTTTTATAAATGTACGCAAGGAAGATTTGCCAACAGATTTGACCATTCCTAAAAAATGCTTTTCTGTCCCATCCTTTGGTATTGAAAAAATTGAGGAAAGTATTGATTTGAATAAAATAACCGAAGAATTGTTAGTAAAAAGTAAAAGAAAGTTTAAGACAAAGGAAGATTTATTAAAACTTGCCTTTTTTGATATATGGCTATCAAACGAGGACAGGCACAGCGGCAATTTTAACATACTTTGTAAATATGACGAAAAGGGATATGATATTTATCCCATAGACCATGCAGCTATATTTAATCATGGAATATTAAACGCCCCAATAGATTTGTTAACTTTCGACGAAACACTTATAAACTCTAATTTGTTTTCCAAACTATTGATAATCAATATGTTAAAAGTGAAAAGAGACAGAGAGGGTATCAGAAAAAAGTATTACCTTTACGCCGAAAACTGTAAGAAGAACATTAATAATATATTAAAGTATGTACCGCCTGAATGGAAAATTGATATATTGGATGTTGAGGAAAAATTGATAAAATATATTTTAAACGACACTTGGTTCGATAATTGCTGGAATCAATATTTACTATATTTTGAACTTTTAAAAAAAGTAATTTAAAAAAGTGACCACTTATTATTCAATCATATCAGTATTAATAAGGCCCGAGATACAAGAAAAAGTTTCGGTAGGTGTACTTTTGTTTGACAATGAAGATGTATTTTTTAATTATTCCAAGGAAAAACTTGAAATAATAAAACAATTACTTACCAGTAATTCTTACAAGTTAATAAAAGAAGTATTAAAACAAATACAAGATAAGGTAAAAACACATAAACAATTGACTTCAGCTAGAAGAAAAGAGAACTTGCTTATATCCCAAAAATCACCTTTTTTGAATGAATTTAATACTAAATACATAGATTATTTACATGTATATTCTAATAATGCAATTTCTTTTTCTTCCCCCATACATATTAATTTACCTCTTAATAGCGAAAGTTGCAATTCATTATTTTATAAATATATAGACCGATATAATATTTTAAACCAAGCTGAAAAAAGAGTAAAACCAAGTGAATTCCTTAGGAAAAAATTCAAAAATGAAATTATTAAGCATTTTGATGTAGATAAAGAGATTTCATATAAGCAAATCCCCAATCTAATTGCACCAGTTACTGTTGATTTTGCCGGCAAGAATGATATTGATGTTTATGTACAGACATTAGATATGGAACAGCATTATAATTATATATGTAATGATATAAATGCTTTTTTCCAATTGAAAAGTGCCTATGAAAAAGGTGGAAGAATGCTTCAAGATTATTTAGTATTTTCAGAGCCACCAAAAAAAATGTCAAAACAGCATGACATATGGGAACATTTGCGTAACTCAAAAACATTCGCTTTTATTGATTTATCTGAAAGTGAACAGATAATCGAGTATGCTATCAAGCATGATGTCAAACCTATGTCTTCATTTGAAGTTACTATAAGTCCATAGAATGCCATATATAGTTAGTTCAACAACTGAACTTTTGGCTTCTTCTTCCTACATTTATACATGCGCAAGCTGCTTTACTTTTTGCTGCGACGGCCGCTCACTTGGCTGGCCCAATTTACCGGTTCTCCCGATAAGGAAGCGGTGTTCCGCTCTTTGGGGCGGTTGTACAAAAGCTCCGACAAAAAAAAGGGCCGGGTGATAACGCTGAATATGGGCGAAGCGGGCGACAAGTATATTGTGTTCAGCGACCAACACAAGGGCAACGGCAATAGCGGCGATGATTTTCGGCACAGCGAGGTCAACTATATTGCTGCGCTGCATCATTACAGAAAGCAGGGTTATATTTTCATCAATTTGGGCGATAGTGAGGAGTTATGGAAATACCAAGCCGAAGGCGTATTGCCCCAATGCAAGGATAGCTTTGCGGCCGAAGCGGCTTTTCAGGCGGGCAATAATTATATCAAAGTATTTGGCAACCATGATGTGATGTGGAAAAATAATATTGATGTAGAGCGTTTGCTTAAACCTTATTTTGCCATGCCCTTGCCTGTATATGAAGCCGTATTGTTGAAAACGATTGTGAACGCTAAGCCCCTGAATATTTTTTTAACCCATGGCCATCAGGGCGATACCATGAGCGATAACAACCCTTTGAGCACTTGGCTGGTGGCGCATTTGTGGGCCCCTTTGCAGCGCTATCTCAAAATCAATGTGAACGCACCCAGTACCGATAGTACTTTGCGCAACAAGCACAACCGCATCATGTACCAATGGAGCAGTAACCGCAAAAATGTATTGTTGATAACCGGCCATACCCATCAACCGGTGTTTGCCAGTGGTCGGTACAGCAATCACCCCTCCAATCAGTTTGACACGCCGGAAACTACACCACGCCCCACTTATTTCAATACGGGCTGCTGCTGCTTTAATGACGGGGATATTACGGGTATTGAGATAGCCGAAGGGCATATCCGATTGGTTAAATGGTATGATGAAGGCACGGCTTCGTTTAGAAAAGTGCTGGAGGAAAAGACATTGGGGGATTTGTTGGATGATATGGATTAAATGGATTGCTGGGGTCACGGATTAAGACAGATTGCACGGATTACACGGATTACTTAACAGGATTTTTGTGATTGCGGTGATTATGTGATAATACCACGGATTGAAATAGATTGCACGAATTACACGGATTACTTTAACAGGATTTTTATGATTGCGGTGATTATATGATTCTTTGCAACAGATTGTTCCGCCATAGGTTGGGATGGATTATACCAATTACACATACGAATTAGTCCAACTGTTTGTGGTATAATGCCGACCTACTTTGAATTAGCTCAGAAATCATTGGACTATTTAATAAGTAGCGTCGGTATTACACACCCCTATCAATTACAATCCACCAAGTCAAACACTCATAACCCATAATCCATAACTCATAACTAGGCTACGCCTAAAAAAGGCTTTGCTGTTGCTGCTGCACAAACTGCGGCTTTATCAACCCGTACCCGCCTGCCGCATTCAACTTATCTACCATATATACGGTCAGTTCTGGCGAAAGGGCCTCATCGTGCATGTGCATGAAAAAGTAGATTTCCTCCAAACCCTTGCTTAACCAATATTGCATACGGGCCACCCAGGCATCGGCACGGACATAATCGGTGGGGTGCAGGCTATTGCCCACAAAGCGGATGATGGTTTTGGGTACCGTCAATTCCATGTGCGCACAGTCACGGCGGCCTGCGGTGTCGGTTATTACAGCACCGATGTTCAGTTGGCGCAGGGTGTGGAAGAATTCCTGCCGGATGGGCTGTTCAAACCAATCGGGGTGCCGTACTTCTAAAAAGAACGACATATCAGTGGGCAGTGCGGCCAAAAACGCAAATAGTTCTTGCTTGCGAATGGGGCCAAAAGCATCGCTCAACTGGATAAAGCAAGGACCCAAATGTTCGCCAAAAGCCAAAATACCTTGCAGAAATGCGGTGATATCGGCATCCTTTCCTTTGAGGCTGCCCCGGTGCGTAATGCCTTGGTACATCTTGGGACAAAACTTAAATTTTTTGCCCTTGGCCTGCGCCGCCCATTTGGCGATTGTATCAGCACCATAAATTTTATAATGTGTGGCATTTAGTTCAATGCTGTTGAAATGTTTTACGTAGTGCTGCAAAAAATCTTTCTCCTTGGTTTTGGGTGGATAGATTTTGCCCGCCCAGTCGGCACTACCCCAGCGGGTACAGCCCAAATAAATGCGGGCGGCTGGGTTCGGTTGGCCGGGTAATATGGTAAGGTTGCCCGACGGCTCGGCTGGCAGTGAAAAATCGATGTTGTCCAATTCGGTTAGCGTAACCCTTCCAAATTCCATGGTGATGATTTGGGGTAAAGATACACAACAACAATGTGCAAATGTGCAAATATGCTGATGTGCAAATTTTATAAAGCAGTTACATACTACAAGCTGCCGAAGCATAATACTTGCCAGCCAAAAATGCTGCCTTTTGCACATTGGCTAATTAAGCTGATGTGCTAATTTTATAAAGCAATTACATACTACAAGCCGCCGTGGCATAATACTTGCCCCGCCACGAGTGCTCCCTTTTGCACATTTGCACATCTGCACATTTGCTAATTAACGTACCTTTGCGCCATGACGTCCGATTTTTTTACATATAACAAAGCCAAGGTAATACAGGCCCTGCGCTACCATTTCATCACCCGGCGGGAAATTAAACTGATGATCATTTTGGTAAATGTATTTGCCCTGGCCAGCGCCGGTCTGTACTTCTTTTTGCCGGGCCGCATATCGCCGCAGGCATTTTTTATTAGTTCCTTTTTATGGGCCGTCCTCATGCTCAGCTTTTGGTTCATCATGCCGCAAATGGTCTATCGCAAAGCACAAACTTTTAAGGATAGCTTCAAAGCCAGTTTTAACGATACAGGGTTTGGTATAGAAAACGAAAGGGGCAGCCGTGAATGGAATTGGCAAGAGCTGAGCTGCTGGCTGGAAAGTCCGCACTTCTTTCACCTTTACTTTAACCCTCGCAGTTTTTTTATTATTCCCAAAGAAGCATTTGTAGGCGACGATGTACATGCGGCCCGCAAAATACTGGCGCAGCATGTAAAAAAACAGTAGGCCGCCGCATCATTTTTATAGTCATTTTTTATACCGCCGCATCAGCCCGGCCATGCTATGAGCGATTTGTTTTCATCATTTTTGGAAGGCGCCAATAAGCCCACGAAAAAAGTATTTGCCAATCCCAACACGATTTACAATACGGTCATCTTTTTGCTCAACCGAAAAGAGGCCCTGCCCTGCTTAGAAGTGGCCTTGCATCCTGCCCAAAATACCAAGGACGGCCTTACCAAACTGGGCAAGAAGCTGGAAAAAAACATGCAAACCACCGAACAGGAACTGTACGAACAGTACGGTGGCGGCCTGGCCCCTTTGCTGCTGGCCTTTACCCGCAGCGGTTTTGAACAATGGGCCCGCAAACGGAGCATCACGATTGGGGGCATTGCCGGCATGTTGCCCTTTGGCCAACTGGCAGATAGCAACCAACAACTCTTTTTAAAATATTACCACAGCCTGTGGAAAAGCTATTGGCCGCACTTGAGCCGCAACAACAATTTTTTTGCAGGTATCACGGCGGGTGCTGCCCTGCCACCGCCGGAGGATATAGCGCCTTTACAATTTAGCCCCAACCCGCTCAAAGCCACTGTAAAAATAACGGCCAAGGGTAAAGGCTTTACCGTGGAAGCCGTGATAACCGCCAAAAACGAAATCATCGCCATTGAGCATGCACAGATATGGCAGCACTTGTTGTACCTACAAGATGGGGTACTGTACCTGCCGGAAAATCCACTGCTGTTTCACCTGTTGGGCAATGTATTTGAAAAGGGCAGTTTGCAAATCGACCCCAGCTTGGCTAAATTGTTTTTAACCCAATTGTTGCCCGACCTGCAAGATAACTTTACCGTAGAACTGGACAGCAGCCTTCAACCCATGCGGCAACAGGTATCCCTACAACCCTATTTGCTGCTGAGCGAAATGGAACCCGACTTGTTGGTGCTGAAACCCATTTTTAAGTATGGCGATGCCGAGCCGGTGGAGTATGATGAAAAAGCGGAAGTAGTGGAACACAGCGAAAACAACCGCACCCATCATTTGGAAAGGGACAAAGCAGCGGAAGCCGATTTTAAAAACCGATTGCAACAGTTGCACCCCTTGTTTGCCAAACAAAATCAACGACATTTCTTTTACCTGCCCATTAAAGAAGCGGTTAAAAATCATTGGTTTGGCGAACTCACTACCCAATTGCAGCAACAGGGCATTGTACTGTATGGTCAAACCAGCTTGAAGAAACTTAAGTACAATACCAACAAGCCCTTGCTACAAATCGGCAGTAGCAGCGGCACCGATTGGTTCGACTTAAAAGTGCTGTTGCAATATGGCGAGCAAACCGTTTCGCTGGCCCAACTGCGCCAAGCGGTATTGAACAAGCAAGATTATGTGCAACTGGGCGATGGTACTTGGGGCCTGTTGCCGCAGGAATGGCTACAACGTTTTACGGGCTTTTTTAAGCTGGGCAAAACGCAGGGCGAGGAAATACAGGTAAGTAAACAACATTTTAGTGCCATTGGCAACTGGTCGCAAATTGATACCAGCACCATTGCCGCAGAACTGGAGCAGAAAAAACAGCAACTGTTGCAATTGGATAACCAAGAAGTTTTTGCCCTGCCTCGTCAATTGAATGCCACCTTGCGGCCTTACCAAATGGCGGGCTATCAATGGTTGCGCCAACTGCACAGCATCGGCTGGGGCGGTTGCTTGGCCGATGATATGGGCTTGGGCAAAACCTTACAAACTCTTTCCTTTTTGCAAAGTGTGATTGAAGCAAACCCACCAGCACAGTTGCTGATTGTGTGCCCTACTTCTTTGATGTACAATTGGATAGCGGAAATTGAAAAGTTTACCCCGCAGATGCAATACCTCTTGTATCACGGTGCCAATAGGGCCCTGCCCAAAAAAGCCGTGCAGCTCATCATCACCAGCTATGGTACTTTGCGCAGCGACATCGATCAATTACAAACCACCCATTTTGAAGTGGTGGTGCTGGATGAATCGCAGGTAATCAAAAACCCCGCCTCTCAGGCTGCCAAAGCCGTAACCCTGTTGCAGGCCAACAGTCGCTTTGTACTGAGCGGTACGCCCATCCAAAACAATACGATGGACATTTACCCGCAGCTCAACTTTACCAATCCCGGTTTATTGGGCAGTGCAGAAACGTTTAAAGAATTATTTGTAAATCCCATTGATAAAAAAGGTGATGCGTTTGCGGTAGAGCAGCTCAAGCAAATGGTGCGCCCCTTTTTGCTGCGCCGCACCAAGGAGCAGGTGGCCAAGGATTTGCCCGATAAAACAGAAACCATTTTGTACTGCGAAATGGATACCTATCAGCGGCAAGTGTATGATGCGGTAAAAGAGGAGTATAAAGAAAAGATTGTATCGGGTGCTACAGCCGATGGCATGCCCGCCGTGCTGATGCTGCTACTGGAAGGTTTGGGCCGGTTGCGTATGATATGCGATTGCCCCTCGTTGGTAAAGGCCGATGATGGCAAACGTTTTAAACAGCAATCGGTAAAAGCCGATGAACTGATGCGGGAGATTACCGAAAACAGCAGCGATCATAAGATATTGGTGTTTTCACAGTTTTTGGGCATGTTGCAGATTGTAAGGGAGCGCTTGGCGGCAAACGGCATCAATACTTTGTACCTGGATGGCAGCACCAAACCTGCCGATAGGGGTCAACTGGTAAAACAGTTTCAAGAAGATGCCACGCAGCAGGTGTTTTTGATCAGCCTGAAAGCGGGGGGCGTGGGCCTCAACCTTACCGCCGCCGATTATGTGTACCTGTTGGATCCTTGGTGGAACCCCGCTGCCGAAGACCAAGCCATCGACCGCAGCCATCGCATTGGCCAAACCCGAAAAGTATTTGCCTACAAAATGATCTGCCGCAATACCGTGGAAGAAAAAATCATCCAATTGCAGCAAAAGAAAAAACATTTGGCCAAGGAACTCATCAGCGAGGAAACGTCTTTTGTAAAAAAACTGACCTTGGACGATGTACAGTTTTTGTTGGGTTAAGAGGGCTATTGCCCATCCTTCCCTCGTTGGTTAAAAACCAGACGAGGGTATGCCGTGTCTCCAAAATTTGGTAGGTCTGCCGCTCGAAGGCAGGTAGGCTGGGGTGTCTTTTTTATATTGAGATAAACATAGCGAAAAAGCCTTATACCATCCCTCAAACACAACGCAATAATTTGAGCAGCATCCGTTACTTTTGCCATCCATCATGAGTACAAGTACAATCCAAAAAAATAAGGCACCCAAAGCCACTCCTACCGATAACGGTATCTACATCAAGGGGGCTAGGGTACACAACCTAAAAAACGTAGATGTTACCATCCCCCGCAACCAATTGGTAGTGGTAACGGGGGTGTCGGGCTCGGGCAAATCCTCCCTCACCATCGATACCCTGTTTGCCGAGGGGCAGCGCCGCTATGCCGAGAGCCTCAGTGCCTATGCCCGTCAGTTTATGCAGCGGATGAACAAGCCAGACGTGGATTATATCAAGGGCCTTTGCCCCGCCATCGCCATCGAACAAAAAGTAATTACCCGTACGCCCCGCAGTACCGTGGGCAGTATGACCGAGATATACGATTACCTACGCCTGCTTTTTGCAAGGGCGGGTAAAACCATATCGCCCATCAGCGGCAGGGAGGTAAAAAAAGATGATGTGAGCGATGTGGTGAATGCCATTTGCCAATTGCCGCATGGCGACAAAGTGTTACTGCTGGTACCCTTTAAGCAAGGCGATAAAAGAGATATCAAAGAAGAATTGAATATATTGATGCAAAAGGGTTTTAGCCGTTTGTACATCAAAGAAGGGGGCCAGGGCGAATTGGTGCGAATAGAGGATTTGCTAGAAGATGCAGCCCTACAGAAAAAACTGGAACCTGCCAAAGCATCAAAAACAAACTCCAGCAAAAAATCTGCTAGCCTGTCAATCGTCACACCGTCAACCGCCAACTATCTGCTCATCGACCGCATCGTGGCCAAAGACTTCGATGAAGACGACCGCCACCGATTGGCCGATAGTGCCACCACCGCTTTTTACGAAGGTGAGGGCGAAATGTGGGTAGAAATCAATGGCGACAAACTATTGCCCTTCAACAACCGCTTTGAACTGGACGGACTGCTTTTTGAAGAGCCGGTACCCAACCTGTTTTCCTTCAACAATCCCTTTGGCGCCTGCCCCACTTGCGAGGGTTTTTCGCAGGTATTGGGCATTGATGCCGACTTGGTAATACCCGACAAACGGTTGAGCGTATATGAAGGGGCCATAGCTCCTTGGAAGGGCGAAAAGTTGGGCTGGTGGAAAGAGCAGTTTGTGCAACATGCAGGCTCGTTCAAATTTCCCATACACAAACCGGTGATGGACCTCACCGAAGCGCAAATGGCCCAACTGTGGGAGGGCGAGGGACATGCACAAGGCATCAATGATTTTTTTAAGGAAGTAGAACAAAATTTATACAAGGTACAATATCGGGTACTGCTCAGCCGCTACCGGGGCCGCACCACCTGCACCGATTGTAAGGGTTACCGCTTGCGCAAGGAAGCATTGTACATCCAAATTGGCGGCAAACATATCGGCCAATTATGCGAACTGCCGGTAAGGGATTTGCAAACATGGTTTGAGCAACTGCAACTGAGCGAATACCAACAACAAGTGTCCAAAAGGATCATGATAGAAATCAAGCACCGCATCAAAACCTTGATGGACGTGGGTTTGGGCTATCTTACCCTCAACCGCTTGGCCAATTCGCTCAGTGGTGGTGAGAGCCAGCGCATACAACTTACCCGCAGCTTGGGCAGCAATCTTACCAACTCACTGTATATACTAGACGAACCTTCCATTGGCCTGCACAGCCGGGATACGGAGCGGTTGATTGCGGTGTTAAAAGAACTGCGTGATTTGGGCAATACCGTAGTGGTGGTGGAGCACGACGAAATGATGATGCGTGAAGCCGATTGTATCATTGATATGGGGCCGTTGGCCAGTCATTTGGGCGGAGAAGTAATTGCCCATGGCCATTACGATGCGATTGTGAAAAACCCCAAGAGCCTTACTGGCCAATACCTGAGCGGTGCCTTGCAGATAGAACCGCCAAAAAACACCCGCAAATGGTTGCGCAGCATTACAGTGGAAGGTGCCCGGCAAAACAATTTGAAAAATATTACCGTACAGTTTCCGCTGAACACGCTTTGCGTGGTGAGCGGCGTGAGCGGCAGTGGCAAAACCACTTTGGTAAAACAGGTGTTATATCCGGCGCTCAATAAACTCAAAGGCGAGTTTGCCGACAAAGCGGGGTTGCACAAAGCCATAACCGGCGATGTGGATTATATCACGCAAATAGAAATGATTGACCAAAACCCGATTGGCAAAAGCAGCCGTAGCAATCCGGTTACTTATATCAAAGCTTATGACGAGATTAGAGATTTGTATGCCAAACAGGGGCTGAGTAAGATCAGGGGCTTTTTGCCCAAACATTTTTCGTTTAACGTAGATGGCGGGCGTTGCGATGCCTGCAAGGGCGAGGGCGAACAAGTAGTGGAAATGCAGTTTTTGGCCGATGTGCATTTAACCTGCGATGTATGTGGCGGCAAACGCTTTAAGGAAGAAGTACTGGAAGTACAATGCAATGGCAAGAACATTTACAATGTGTTGGAAATGGGCGTGGATGAAGCGATTGCCTTTTTTGCCGACCCTGCCTGTGGCAAGGAAGGCGCAGAAGTGGCCCGCAAACTACAGCCTTTGAGCGATGTGGGGCTGGGCTATGTAAAGTTGGGGCAATCGTCGGATACCTTATCGGGCGGTGAGGCGCAGCGGGTAAAGCTGGCTTCCTTTTTGGGCAAGGGCCGGGCCAGTGGTACCATTTTGTTTATTTTTGACGAACCCACTACGGGCCTGCATTTTCACGACATCAAAAAACTATTGGCCTCCTTTAATGCATTGATCGAGCAGGGCCATTCTATTTTGGTGATTGAGCACAATACCGATGTGATCAAAAGTGCCGATTGGGTAATTGATCTGGGGCCTGAGGCGGGTGATGGCGGCGGCAAACTGGTATTTGCGGGAAAGCCCAGTGATTTGAAAAAATGTAAGGAGAGTTATACAGGAAAATTTTTGTAAATGAGTAGTATCAGATTCTTTATTTTATTGGCAATAGTATTCGTTTTCGCCGCATGTGGTGCGCCTAAGTTTTATCAAGGCAATACCAATTCTTACGAAGATAAAACAGAGCCAGTTAAAAATGTGCTGTTTATCATAAAAGACCTAGCTACCGAAAGAAAGCCATATCAACGTTTTGAAGCATATTTAAAAGAAGAACTAAACAATCGGGGGGTAGAGGTCCGTTTTTTCTACGTAACACCTTTCGATTCATTGTACGAACAGCGGTTAAAGGATTCCGTACTTAAATATAATTTTGATTTCATCGTCAAAGAAAATTTTCAAGGAGTTACACGCATCGGTTCAAACATAAGTATCCAAAGTTTCAGCAATGCACCTTTTGCCACGGGGCCATCAACGGATGCGAATGTCTACTTTATGGGCTATCGCAGAAAAGTGAAATATCAGTTGGTGTGGAAGTCTTCATGCGAAGGTCTCAGCATTACTCTGTTTAGCTCAATTTACAAGGAATTAGGGGGATGTTTAGTCACCAGTCTTATCGCCCAAAAGTTAATCCCCGAAAAGCCCTTGGCCGAGCAATAATTGTAATATCATTCCCAAAAATATTCCCATGGCCTACCAACTCGAAGTTTGCGCTTTCAATATCCAAAGCTGCCGTATTGCACAAGCAGCCGGAGCGGTAAGGGTAGAGCTTTGCGACAATCCTATCGAGGGCGGTACCACTCCTTCTTATGGCACTATCCAACAAGTAAGGGAAGTCATCCAGATTGCGCTGTATCCCATCATCCGGCCAAGGAGCATGAATTATTATTACGATGCCGATGAATGGGCCATTGTAAAAGCCGATATACTCATGTGCAAACAATTGGGCTGCGATGGCGTATCGGTCGGCGCACAATTAGTAGATGGACGGATTGACAAAGACCGTATGCAACAAGCCGCCGAATGGGCCTATCCCATGGGCATCACCTGCAACCGGGCTTTTGATGCCGTGCCCGACCCTGCGGAGGCTTTGGAAACCTTGATAGCCGTAGGTTGCGAGCGGGTACTCACGTCGGGGTTGGCCGCAACCGCCCCAGAAGGCATTGGCCTATTGAAACAATTGGTACAACAAGCCGATGGCCGCATTGGCATCATGCCGGGTGCAGGCGTAAGGGCCAGCAATATCAAACGGTTGATGGAAACCGGGGCTACCGAATTTCATACTTCTGCTAGGCAGGCCATGCCCAACACCATGCAGTTTGCCAACCCATTGGTAAGTGATGCGGGCCATTTTTTTGTTGCCGATGAAACAGAATTGGAAAAGATAATGGAGATACTGCGGGAAGGACTTTAAATCAGTTCCCTTTTACTTGGTTTTGTGTGAAAAATTGTATTCAGGCGATAGAACCCCTTGTAACAACTACAGTCTCGTACAATCATTTCCCAAAAAACAAGTATATTACAGTTAAATATTCATGAACAATGAAGAAGGATAAAGTGATGGACACGGTAAAAGAATTACCACAAGAATTTGAGTTAGAAGATCTTTTGGAGAAACTGGTTTTTGCCCAAAAAGTAGAAGATGGATTAAAGCAGATGCAAGCGGGGAAAACGCTGCCACATGAAAAAGTAAAGGAAATAGTGAAAAAATGGTGAGAATCGTTTGGACCGAATTTGCCCTTGAAGATTTAAGGCTGATACATGACTACATTGCCAAAGACTCCAAAACTTACGCCGACAGGTTGATTGACAAGCTAATTGCCAGAGTAGATCAATTAGAAGCATTTCCCAAATCCGGAAGGGTTGTACCTGAATTTGACAACACCGACATCCGTGAGTTAATAGAAGGAAATTATAGAATCATCTATGAAATTAAGCCCGACCATATCGGTATCATACGCATACACCATGCTGCAAGGCTTTTAACATAACGACAGCGACTTTATTACCGCAGCCGATCACTATCCTTCACCATTTTTTCATCTTTGTTGATGCCACGGGCCGCCAAAAAGAAAAACACCACCGCCCCAGCGGGCAACAATGCCCATAGGTTGGGATCGCCCTTTAAAAAATCTTTCATTTCCCGCAGGTACAGTACAATCAGCACAGCGGTAAGCAAAATACCAACAATACAAAGGCGCAACTGTAGTTTACGGTTTTTGTATAAAAAGATGGTGAGCAGTGCCAGCGTGCCTATCAAGCAAGTTGTCAACATCAGCAAAAAGTTTTCGCCGCCATTTATCTCATGATAGGCATTATCGACAGCATAGGTACCGCTGTAAAAAGAAAACTTCAAGGTGAGAAAGGCACAGGCCGAAGCCAGCAGCAGCCATATACTTTGTATGCGTTGTATCATATTACTTTGCTTTGCCACAAAAGTAATTTAATGTGGGCAAAAAAAGCAATCTGCATTATTACCGTATCACCGTAATATAAAAGGTATTGCTGGCTGGATCTTGCGTGGCCGTGCCAGCATTCACAAATTTCACTTCCACCGTTCCTGCTGCCGATACCCTTGCATACGAAATCGTAATACCGTTGGGCAGGGCCCCGCTTGGTGAAACAAATACCGTAGAACCCAGCGCAGCATTGGTCACCGCAAAAGTTTGTATATCCACCACTCCCACTGCAAGGCTGGAGATATCATACACAACTGAGGTTTTGATGATTTCATTCAATACACTGCCCGTATTGCCCAACTTAAAATTGGCATCCACATCCAGTCGGGCCGTGGGCGTATTGGTGCCGATGCCCACCAATGTGTTGGCCGTGGCCCCGTTGATACCACTGATACTGCCCAGCACCAGGCTGTTGCTTTGGCCAATATAGGCATTGGCGCCAACGGCCGTGGCATTGGTAAACGCAGTGGATGCTACATCGGCATTGTAGCCTATGGCGGTATTGAGCGAGCCGGTTGTATTGGTGGTCAAAGCATCGCTACCCACAGCCACATTGAAGTTACCACTTGAATCATTGTACAAGGCATTGTAACCCAAGGCAGCATTATTACTGCCATTGGCTACCTTGTATAAAGAATAGGCACCCAATCCGGCATTGGCATTACCGGTATCGGCCGCATAATTATTGTACGGTGCCCTTTCGCCCACACCAGCATAAGCGCCAATAAATGTATTCTGTGATTCTTTTTGATTATAGCCTGCATTGATACCCATACCCGTATTTAAAAAGCCGGTTTTGTTGTTCCTGAAAGCTGATGTGCCCACACCCGTGTTTTGGTACCCAATACTGTCTTGCTCCAAGGAGGAAGCGCCCAAAGCCGTATTGTAAGTAAACCCATTGCGTTTGTGCCTTAGCAAAGCGTATTGGCCCACGGCAACATTGTAGTAGCTGGATTCATTGGTGTACATAGCGTCGTAACCAATGGCCACATTGCCTGCGCCCGACAGGTTGTTGTACATGGCCCGGTAGCCAAGGGCCGAATTGTAAACCCCGGCCGTATCACTGCGCAAGGCACTGGCACCAATGGCCGTGTTGCCATAGTACCTTGCAAACCTCAACGCTTCGTTGCCCACGGCTGTATTTTGGCTCAAATTGGTTGCGCTGCCATTGGCTTCGTACATGGCCGCATTGCCAATGGCGGTATTGTTAAAACCGGTTTCGTTGGCGGTTAAACTGTAGCTACCCAAGCTAGTATTGGCATAGCCTGTGGTTGTACTATCCTGACTGGAATAACCAACGGCTGTATTAGGGTATGTAGCAGTCGTTTTCAGCAATGCCCGGCTGCCCACCGCTACATGGCCGTTCATACCGGCAGCATTGATGCCCGCCAATGTGCGGTAACCAATGCCCACATTATCATTGCTGCGGTTGCCAAACATGGCCGAGTCGCCAATGGCGACGTTGCGGGAAGGCGACCCGCTTGTGAAAAATGTTAAAGGCTCAAAAATGGCCATGGCCTTGTAGCCCAGTACCGCATTTTGGCTACCAAAAGAATTGCCCGTCATGGCCGCATAGCCAACCATGGTATTTTCTGCCCCTTGGTTGATGTTGTTGGAACTGGCGGAATTGTATTGCCCGGCATAAGCCCCCACGGCGGTAGTATAGTCCCGTTTATTATTGTAAGCGGCCAAATAGCCAACCGTTGTGGTATAGGCTGCGGTATCATTCAGTGCACTGGCCGAAGTACCCAAGGCCAGGTTGCCGTCGCCATATCGGTGGTTGTACAACGTATAAGCACCAATGCCGGTATTGGAACTACCTGTGGAATCGCTATAACCAGCGGCATACCCAAAATAGCTGTCCAAACTACCCGATTTTGATAATCGGTTGGCACTTCTGCCCACCACCGTATTGGCCGAGCCTGTCAGGTTTTCCCGCATGGCGCTTACCCCGATGGCCACGTTTTCTGCCCCTTCTGTGTTAAAATACATGGCTTCATTGCCCATGGCCACATTTTTTACGCCCGTAGATCCGTTAATGGGTTGGTTATAAAACAGCACTTTGCTGCCTACGGCCGTGTTATCCGAAAGAAAATTGGCACCGCCGTTGAACCCTTGGGTAAACAATGCCGAATCACCCACTGCCGTATTACGGCTGCCCGTTGTGTTATTGTACATGGAGGCATTGCCCAAGGCCACATTGCCGTTGCCCTGCGTATTGTCGAAAAGTGTCCTAGCGCCCAAAGCAATATTACCCAGCCCCGTGCTCATCTTGCTGCCCGCACTATCGCCAATGGCATAGTTGTGCGTGGCACTGTTCCAGCGGCCCAGCCAAGTATTGTTTTGCCTAAAACTCAGCGGCACATTGTCGAGGGTACCCCAAAAATGATTGGTGGTATTGGTGCCCGTATTGCCCGTTGTAAGCCAGGCTACATTGGAGCTGGCTGTAGATAGCCATACCCATGCCGTGCCATTGTAATAATGAAAACCCACACTATCCGGCGCATCTTGAAAAACCAGCAAACCCGTTGCAGGTGCCACAATGGCGTTCTTTTGCACTTTGCTCATGCGGGGCAGTAGCACCCCCTTGTCGGTTGCTTTTACATCCAGCAATGCACTGGCATTGGCCGTGCTGCCATCGGTATTGATGGCAAAAGATTGGGCATTGGCTTGCGCTTGACCCACCAATACAATTGCCAAAAAGCACAGGGCCCGTAATAAAAATCGCATACTCATTTATTTATACTTTAACAGTTACATAGCGTAGGCTGGATTGGTGGTACTACCATTGGGTTGCTTAAATATAGCAGATTTACCGTTAGCTTGGACATACATTTAGTTATAGGCAGCATTGATTGATGCAAAGGCTTTAGCTAAAGGTCATACAGCCATAAAAAAAGCCACACATGGCTGCATGGCTTTAACCCAGATTACGCAATAGAAAATCTACTCCGAGCCGAAATTGCTGCAAACACGGCTATTTCCTCGTATTTTCTTTTCACCGTAGGGGTTGCTACGCTTTCAAAGAAAATACTTGCGGGAATATCCGTCTTTATTGCACTTTCGACTCTCGTAACGATTCCTATTGCGCAATCTGGGTTTAATAATATAGAACGCTTTTACTGTTTTACTGGAGATACTTCCGCATCAGCCCAAACTTTGAACCTCAAATGGTGGGGCTTTGCCCGCCACTGCGAGCGAAGCCTCGCAGCTTTAAACTTATCTACTGCTTCACAAAAGGATACACTTTTACATTTTTACCATCCACCAATTGAATGAAATAAGTACCCGCTGCCAATGACTGTACATTCAGGCGCAGATTGGTAGTGGTGGGTTTTGTAACAGATATGAGCGCACCGTTGCTATTGTAGAGCATCAGGTTCACTTTGCCCACATAGCTGCTGGGCATTTGTATGTTCACCATATCCACCGTTGGGTTGGGGAAGAGTTTGATGCCCGGTTTATTTTCGTCAAACAGCACCCTGGCAATACCGGTATAGGTTTGCTTGCCCAAGCGGTCGGTGATTTTTAAACGATAATAGTTCCAGCCAACAATGGGGTTAGGGTGGTAGCCACCATAGGTCCATTCGGCTTTTTGCAGCGAAGTAACCGTACCGATACTGCTAAACTGCACCCCATCGGGCGAATACTGCATTTCGTAGCTACGCACATCCTGCTCCTGCTGTACCTGCCAGCCCAAGCGTACCTGTTTGCCATCGGGCACCGCCGTAAAATAAACCAGCTTAACGGGCAGGGCATTAAAGGGACTAAAGGTACCCAATGTAAAGCGGCGCTCATTAAAGATAAAACTGGCAATATCCGCATTGGATGTTACATAGCCGAACAGGCTATCGGCGCCTACTACATTACCGCTGGCCCAAAAACCGGGCACATCCCAACGGAAGGGTGGCGCATTGATGTATTGCGTCACCAACAGACTGTCGCGCCGGGCCGCACTGGCACTTACAGCGCTATAACCCCGCCAGCTCAAGCTCACTTTGGCATCGTCGTCGTTACTGCCCACAATATTGCTGTAAATCTCCCAATACTCTACATCGCTGATATGGTCAATCGGTGGACTCATTACATTGGTTGGGTCAAATGGCCTATCGGGAAAATATTCGGTTATATAGCGGGCAATATTAGTGTTGAACTTGGTCAGTTTTACCGGGGCATACAAACTGTCACCGTTTTTAATTTTACCAACGGGGAACAGATAACCAGTGGCACCCGTATTGTTGGCAGCCCTTTCCAATCGGCCATGTACCCAACTATTGGCAAAGTTGTTGGTACTTTGAATGCTATTGAGTGCCGGGTTGCTTACATACATTTTGGAACTGGCCGTTGTAAACAACAAGGCTTTGTCCAAATCCAGTTGGTTGCGCACTTCGGCATCGGTGTTGAGGTAAAGACCGCTATCGCCGGCTACACGCAGGTTATAAAATTGGGTATTACCATAAAAGTATTGCAAGCTATCACCCGTAAAATGCACTTTGCCCGTACTGGTTACATCGTACACGCCTGTAGCGGTGGAATCCGACCAGTTTTCGCGGCCAGAACCGATATTACGGGCAATGAATACCTCGCCACTGTCTTTCCAGTTGCTGGTGCCGGTAAAGGTAATACCGCCATTGATCACCACCCTTGTACCGGGCGTGGTAACGATCTTACAGTCTACGGCCTTGGCCAGTTGCTGCGCCGAAGCACCGCCCATTGCCAATAGCCCCAGTACCATTATTTGTAATTTTACACGCATAAACAGTCTTTATCTTATCAAAAATAATTTGTTTGTATTTAAGCAGCCCTACCATTTAGTGAACGGTAATAGGTACTTAGCGACCAAAAACCGTACCTCTTTCGTCCATGGTCCATTGTCCATAGACCATAGCAGGATTCGTTCAATCCCAAAACCACAGTTTCGCTTGCACCTCAATTAGCTCATTAGCCAATTAGTTAATCAGCTAATCAATCCGTCCCACCGTCCAATTGGTACCATCGCTGATGCAGATGACCGTTTTTGGCACTGGGTTGGGGCTACCGGTAGTGATGGTATAATATACGCCAGCGCCCAAACAGGGTCCACCACCACTACAAATTTGCCCACTGCCTGCACTGCGGATATTGACATAATCGCCACCCGCATTGTTGTTGTTGCGCAGGTAATAAATACGGCCAGTGCAAGTACCGGGGTCAGGCAATTCGTAATAATCGTTACCACCAGAAGGTGCCAAGCCGATATACGATTTTTGGTTGGCCAGTGATACAGGAGCCCCAATAGGCCCACCAGTCACCCCCATGGTTACGCCCACCGCAATGCTGCCATCTACCTGCAAGGTACTATTTGGCGTACCCGTGGCTACCCCTACCGTGCTATTGCCCCTCACTACAAATACGGCCGTACCGGCAGTGTTTTGTGTGCTGCCTGTTGACACATCCAACAAGCGGTTGCTAGCTGTAGTACCTGCCGCTTTTATGAGCAAACCATTGGCACCGCCCCCTGTAGCGGCATTGTACAATCCCATCACATAGCCCTGCTGGTTCATGCTCCAGTCGATGGAATTGGTGTTCAGGCCAATACCATCGCTGCCGCCGTTATTTGAATTGTTATTGGCCAGCAACGTAAAGGGCGTTGTTGTTCCAATGCCCGTTTTGCCATCGTTTTTGATGGTTAGCCTGGCAGCATAACTGCCTGTTGTATTCATGGTAAGAAACTGCAATCGGGTCGGCACGATGCCCGTTGCAACCGCACCATCGGCATATATATCCAAGCCGGCCGATAAAATATAATTGCTCCCATCGTAGTTCATGGTGCTTAATGCCGACAAGTAATCGCCATTGTTCACCGCCAGGGGCGTGGCCAAAGTACCCCTTGCGTGTTGAAAAACCAAGCCGGGTGCATAGCCAGCGTCGTTAGCCGCATTGCGTATGAGCAAATCGGTGGGTGCGCCAGAATTTTCCGAGGCCAATTCCAGCCTTGCGAAACCGTAAGTACTGTTGGGCGTGCTCGTGCCAATACCCAATACACCTGTACTGGTCATGCGCATGACTTCGTTATTTTGGGTACGGAACACCATGGGATTATTGTCGATGGTACCAATAAACTGGGTAGCCGCATTGGTGCCTAGATTGCCGCCCAATTGCCATGCGTTGGCAGCAGTACCCATCCAAGTCCATTCGCTGCCATTGTAATAATGAAAGCCAGCGCTATCAGGCCCTGTTTGATACACCAATAACCCATTGGCCGGAGCGGCAATGCTACTTTTTTCTAATTTGGTCATGCGTGGCACGAGGATGCCTTTGGCCGTACTTTTTACATCCAATATGGCACTGGCATCTGCCGTACTGCCATCGTTGTTAATGGCCATGCTTTGGGCATGTACCGTAAAAGAAAGACAAAATAAAATTCCTAAAAGCAAATAAGGTTTCATGTAAAAAGATTTGATCCTTGTAAATATATAGCAAAAATCATCTTATAACCGTAATGAAATAGTCGATAGCACCGATGGTGATATTGGAACCGGTAATATTGGTAAATGTTACCTCTACCGTATCCGCTGCCGAAACCCTGGCATAGGCAATGATGAGCCCGTGGTCCAAAGTGGTGGCCGGCGAAATATACACCGTACTGTTTACCGCCGCATTGGCCACGGTAAAGGTTTGCTGCGAAGAGGCATTGGCATTTAGCGTACCGATATTTTTATTAACGGTGGCCCTGATTACTTCGGTTAAAACGGTACCGTTGTTGCCCAGTTTAAAATCTGCACCCACATCCAGTCGGGCGGCTGGGGTAACCGTACCAATGCCCACTTTGGTATCGGCACTAGCACCATTTACACCATTGATGCTGCCCAGTATCAGGCTATTGCTTTCCGTGGCATAAGCCCGGTAGCCAATGGCCGTAGCATTGGTCAGGTTGCCAAAACCCACGCCCGTTGAGGCATTGGCACCGATAAAGGTATTGTAGGTGCCATTGGTAACGGCCAAGCCGCTGCTATCGCCCACAAAAGTATTTTTGGTTGCACCATCAATGGTATTGATACCGCTGCGGTGGCCGATGAATGTATTGTTGGCCGTGCTGAACCCAAAAAACGGCGTTTGGTTGCCGGTATAAGCACCCACGTATACGTTGGCATTGGAGTTGTTCATGGTGAGCCCCGCACTTTTGCCTACCATCACATTGTTGCTGCCGCTACCAGAAAGCCGTAATGCCGAATCGCCCACCGCTACATTGTAAAACCCGGCAATATTGTTTACCATGGTGTTGGCGCCCACCGATACATTGCCACGGGTGTTCCGTGTAGCATTTTGACTGGAGTAGCCGATAGCGATATTGTTTACCGAAGTATCAACGGTGCCAAAGGAGCCGATGAGGGCCGAGTTGCCCACCGCCACGCTGTTAGTGGCCGAGTCCATAAAGCTGAGGGCACCCGCCCCTATGGCTTCGTTGGATGCACCCCGTATAACCCTGTTCATGGCATTGTAGCCAAGGGCCGTATTAAAATGTGTGGCAATGTTGAAGTTCAATGCGCCGGAACCGATTCCCGTATTGCCGATACCGCTGCCATTTTGCTGCAGGGCTGTATAGCCCAATGCCACATTGTTGCTACCAGTGGCGCCTGCTATCAACGTAAAACTGCCCACAGAGGTATTGGTGGCCGAGCCGGGCAAACGCTGGCTTTGGTAGCCAATGGCCACGCCGGGAAAGGGGTTGGAGGCTGCGGCTTCGTAACCAATTACGATGCTGCCACTACTGTTATTCGCCTTGCCAGCTTGGGCCCCTATCACCACGGCCTGAGCGGCAGTACCGCTGCGCAAGGCGCTATCGCCCATGGCCACATTGGTATTGCCCGTGGCCGATGCACCGGCACCGCCGCCGATATAGTAATTGCGGTTGGCAGCATCCAAGCGGCCCATCCAATTGTTATTTTGCCGAAAGCTTAACGGCACATCATCTATCGTACCCAAAAAATTCGCCGTAGTAGTGCCCACATTGCCCGTAGTGTACCAGCTTTGTGGTGCGTTTACAGCTACCGCTAGCCATTTCCAGACGGCACCATCAAAATAATAAAAGCCGGTACTATCGGGGCCCGATTGATATACCAACAATCCCGTGGCGGGACTGCCGATGCTGTTCTTTTCGGCCTTGGTCATACGCGGTACCAATACGCCCTTGGCATTGCTTTTTACATCCAATAAGGCACTGGCATCGGCATTGCTGCCATCGTTGTTGATGGCCATGCTTTGGGCCTGTACGCTACCATATGCTATGCATAACAAAATCATGAGTAAAGTCCGGTTCATGCAGTAAAGTTTAGGTAGGGTAAATATAGCGCAAAAATACTATTTATACATACCCGTTACCGCTGTAGCTTAAGGGTTTTGCCTACCCTGCTTCATCACCATCTGCCGCAGTTCTTCCAGCTCTTTGCGCAACTGCTCGTTTTCTTTCGTCAACTGCTGTATGCCCGCCAGTGCTACACCCGCTGGGTCGATGGAAGAAATGGTTTTATCATCGCCACCGGTTTGGAACAGGCTGTAAAAATCCTGTGCCATGGGACCAATATGGGTAATACTATTGCCTTCTTTCAGGTAGCTCCACCGGGTAATGGGCAATTGGTTGATGCGGCGCAGCAGTTCCCTACCGTCCAATTGGCTAAAATTGGTTTTGATGTTGCGGTCGCTGGCATTCGTCCAAGCGCCGCCGGTAGTGAGGCGGGCCGTAGTAACAGCATTGTTAAACTCAATAATATTGGCAGCCGCCGTGTTGATACCAAAGCCCCATCTCGTAACATTGCCATCGCCAAACACCATGCTGTTGCTCTGGGTTACAGAGGCATCAAAGCCCAAGGCCGTAGCGTTGTTAATCGCCGAGCTTACAGAAGTACTAGCCCCGAGCAAAGTATTTTGTGTACCGGTAGTGGCACCGCCGCTGGTATGGCCAATAAAGGTATTTTGAAAGCCTGCGCCAAGGTTGTTGCCAGCCAAGTAACCCATCAATGTATTGTAATAGCCCGTTGTTACATCATCGCCAGAACTGGTACCGACAGCGGTATTTTGATTGCCGCTATTGGTAATGGCCACAGGGTTAAGCGAAGACAATGAACGGTAGCCAATGGCCACGTTATTGGATAAAATGCTCGAAGTAAAACTCATATTGGCCAAGGCCGATTCGCCTATTGCTGTATTTTGGCTGCACTGGGTATTGCTTTCCAACGCATTGCGGCCGATGGCCAAATTGCCAGTGCCGGTAGTATTGTCGCGCAGGGCACGGCTGCCGATGGCCGTATTGTTGCTGCCCGAATTGGCATACAGGGCACTGTCGCCAATGGCCAAAATACCCGTAGCCGTAGTGGATGACCTAGCGGCCTGAAAGCCAACGGCAGTATTGTTGCTCGCCGTAGTATTGTTTGCCATGGCCTCGCTGCCAAAAGCCGTATTGCCATTGCCACTGTTGTTGGCCACCAGCGCCCCACTGCCCATACCGGTATTGCGGGCTCCCGTTTGGTTGACGGCCAAAGCACGGTAGCCCACGGCGGCATTGCTGTCGGCCGTGTTTACCCGGTGCAGGGCTTCAAAACCCAGGGCCGTATTATAGCTGCTGGTATTGTTGGCAAAAATAAAATTGGCATTGGAGAGGGCCCGGTTGCCGATACCGGTGTTAAAACTACCTCGATCCAACTTGCTGCCACTTTGGGCACCAACAAAAGTATTGCCGGTACCGTCCTTATTGGTTTCCATGCTAAAATAGCCGATAGCGGTGTTGGCATAGGGGCCGCCGCTGAGGAAGGGGCTGGTGGTAGTGGTATCGCTGCTCAGCGCAAAAGGCCCTATAGCTATATGGCCATCACCTTCCCTGTTTACGGCAAGCGCATTGCTACCAACCGCCACATTCTGGCTACCACTGCCCAGCAATTGCAGGGCCGCCGCACCAAGCGCCACATTTTGGCTACCGGTACTATCCCGCAGGCCCGCCTGATAACCCATAAAAACGTTGTTGTCGCCGGTGCGCAGGTTTTGCCCTGCATCGGTGCCCAAGGCACTGTTATTATCGGCATTACTGGCGCCCAATGGGTTGCCAGTGGTATGCCGGCCCACCATGGCGTTGTTGTTGCCCGTACTGAGGGAGGAGCCCGTGTTTTGGCCTATAAAAACATTGCTGCTACCCGTAGCGGTACTACCCGCATTGGAGCCGATATAGGTGTTAAAAGGGGAACTGGTATTGTTATAACCAGCTTCATAGCCCAAAAAAGTATTTTGAAAACCACTGTTGTTGAGATAGCCGGTTTGAAAGCCGGCGAACAGGTTAAAAGACCCATTGTTGGTTTTGCCGGCCTCATAACCCAAGTAGGTGCTACTACTGCCCGTGGTATTGGTAGTGCCCGCACTAAAACCTAGGGCCGTATTGCCCCTGCCACTGGTATTGGTAGACAGGCTGCTGGTACCCACAGCCGTATTGGAAAAACCGGTATTGCTGGTATCGGCATTGAGGCTAAAGGCACCAATGGCCACTTTGCCGCTGCCCGATTTATTGTTGCCCAGCGCCGAATAGCCCACTGCCGTGTTTTGAGCGGCCGTGCGTTGAGCAAAGGCTGCATTGGTACCAAGGGCCGTATTAAAAAAGCCGACAGTATCGTTTTGCAGGGCACCGGTGCCGAGGGCCGTATTGTAAAAACCATTTTTTTCCAAGCTCATGGCATACCTGCCGATTGCCACATTGTCCGAGCCAAAAACAATGGATTGCCCCGCTTGTGCGCCCGTAAAATAATTGCCGATATTGTTGTCCCAATGCCCCAGCCATTGGCCGTTTTGCTTAAAGCGGAGGGGCATGGTGCTGGTGGTGCCGATGAAGTTTACGGCAGTATCCGTGCCCGCATTGCCGGTGGTAAGCCAGCCCGCCTGTGTGGTGGCCGTGGCCAGCCAAAGCCAAGCGGTACCATTGTAGTAGTAAAAGCCGGTGCTATCGGGCCCGCTTTGGAACACCAGTAAGCCGGTGGCCGGACTGGCGATGGCCGATTTTTCCGCCTTGGTCATGCGGGGCACCAGTACGCCCTTGGCATTGCTTTTTACGTCTAAAATAGCGCTGGGGTGGGCATTGCTACCATCGTTGTTGATGGCGAAATTTTGGGCCAGGGCGGGTGTGGTTAGCAGCGATAATAAAAATAGTACTGCGAGCCTGTTCATATCCTTACGTTTTTTTGATGCGTAAAGATAAGTAGGCCGACGGTGCTGTATATCCCCTAAATTGGGGAGGAGATAGTTGAAAATTCCATGCCTGCCCCGCCATAGCGGGTGCCAAGGCCTTGGTGGCGCTCTGCGCCAGAAAGGTGAAAGGTGAAAGTATCGCCGCCGTCTGTGCCTTTGGCCAACGGTGGATGGGTTGTCAACTATTGCAGGGCTTTCGACGGCAGCCGGGCACCCTGCCATATATTTACGACATCTGTTGGGAGCCAAGCAAAACAAAAGCCCCCTCTAGAATTTGAACTTGTAGAAGGTGCGGCAATACCCCCGGTATTCTTTTACAATATGTTCTTTTGCAGGCCAAAAGGTTCGCATATCACCCATAAAATGGGTAAATTGCGAAGTAAACTATTCATCAACTCGATAAAAAGGTTCGTATATTTTTGAGTTAGCGGTAATTTTTGGGCGACCGTTCTAACTTGAAACTTTGTAGTATTGACTGACTCAAAGCACGACAACAAAACATAAAACAGACAAATGAATTTTATAGCAATTGACTTTGAGACAGCAAACAGTTTAAGAAGCAGTATTTGTTCAATGGGCATTGCTATTGTAGAAAATGGCAAACTTGTAGACAGCGGACATTTTTTAATTAAGCCGACACCAAACCATTATGACAGCTACAATACCTTTCTTCACGGTATTGACGACAGACAAACAAGAAAAGAAAAAACATTTAAGCAGCAATGGAAAGAGTTGCAAAAATATTTCCATCAGAAAACTGTTGTTGCTCACAACGCATCCTTTGATTGCAGTGTTTTGCGTTTTACACTTGACACTTCTAAACTTGCTTACCCCGACTTGGACTATCACTGCACTTACCGACTTGCACAAGAATTACTTCCGTTGAGTAGTCATAAATTAAATGATGTTTCCAGTCATTTCAAAATAAAATTGAACCACCACAATGCTGAAAGCGATGCTAAAGCATCTGCCTTAATTGCTCTAAAGTTGTGTGAGAAATACAAAGCAAGTTCTCTTGAAGAACTTTCAACTTCAGTTGGATTTAAGATTGGGAAAATTATTAGCCAAACAAAAACTTACAGACCATTTTCTAAAAGATAGCAATGCCAGACAGTATTAAACTTTCAGAACTTGTAAATGAAATTGACGAAGCAATTAAAAATCGTTTCGCTGGCAGAACTTTTTTAATTAAGGCAGAGATTACAGATGTAAAGAAGCAACCAGATAAGCGCTGGTGTTTTCTCAAATTCATTGAGAAAGAAGGCATCTTAATCACGACCGAAATCAAAGGTGTTTTTTGGGCTAATACTTATCATAACGTTGAACGCTTTGAAAAAGAAACGCAACAAACCTTTGCAAGCGGACTTGAAATAACTTGTAGAGTTCGTGTGCGTTTTCACAAGCGTTACGGAATTGACCTTGAAGTTTTAGAAATAGATTATGCTTATGCAATCGGGAAACTGGAACTTGAAAGAAAGCAAACACTTGAAAGGTTGGTAAAGGAAAACTCGACCATCAAACTTTTACCAAACGAAACATACACCACAAAAAATAATCGAACTGAATTAGCAATGGTTTTTCAAACCATTGCTTTAATTACTGCTCCCAACTCTGACGGACAAAGAGATTTCAATAAAGTCATTGACAAAAACAAATACGGTTATGCTTTTTCAGTTACTCCCTTTCTAACAACAATTCAAGGCGACAATGCAAGCCAACTTATTTTAAAACAACTCAAACTGATTGAGACAAGTAAAGAGAATTTTGATTTGGTTGTAATTGTTCGTGGCGGTGGTTCTGACATTGACTTCAAATCATTCAATGATTACGAACTTGCAAAAGCAGTTGCAATGTTTCCAACTCCTATTCTCACAGGCATTGGACACGACAGGAACACAAGTATTGTTGACTTAATGGGTAGACAACATAAAACGCCAACAGAAGTTGCAACTTTCATTATTGACAACAATATGAACTTTGAAGCAGAGATTGAGGACTTGAAAGAAAGGTTTTTTCAAAGAGTTGACGAGCTTCTTGACGATGCAAAGGACGAATTAGCAAGTATCAAGCAACGAATAAAGAATTTGCATCCGACAACAATTTTGAAAAAGGGTTTTGCAATAATCAAACTCAATAACAAAATTGTAACTGACACGAAAGCAATAAAAGTAAATTCAGAGTTACAGACAATTATGCAATCTGAAACCATGAACAGCACAGTAACTAAAAAAATAAAGAATGAAAAAGGAATTGACATTTGACAAAGTATTCAACGACTTGACAGAACTTGTCGAGGAAATTGAAGACGATGAAATTAAGGTTGATACTCTTGCAGAAAAGGTTAAGCAAGCGAACGAGTTGATTAAGTTTTGCGAAACAAAGTTGCGGACAATCAAAACTGAAACGACAAAACTTCGTGGAGAGAAGTAAAACTACCGCTAACAAAAGGTTTACCAAAAAGCTGGCTTGACGTTGGAGCAATCATCGGCAGTTCGCTACTCGGCTTTAGTTCAGGGCTTGACAATCAATGAATACTAGCTCTTCTGTAAGCCCGCTCGTTAGTTGAAATAATAACATACCCCATATAACCTTCATCATTTCAACACTTCTATTTTCTATTTCTAAACAGGTTGTTCTCCGTTGACTATTGCAGCGGGCTGCCCATAATCATTTACATTTGTAATCAGCATCAATCATCAACATGGCCAAAATCATCACACTTACGCTCAATCCCGCAATAGACAAAACCACCTATACCGCCCAAGTGGTACCGGAAAAAAAATTGAGTTGCACCCACCCCATTTATCAACCCGGCGGCGGGGGTATCAACGTGTCCCGTGCGTTGGCCAATTTGGGCTGCGCTTCCACACCGTTGTATTTAGCGGGCGGCACTTCGGGCAATCATTTTCAACAATTACTGGCCAAAGAACAGATCGCTTCTATCGTTGTGCCCATTGCCGGCAATACCCGCACCAACCTTACCGTAGTGGAAGAATCAACAGGCTTCCAGTTTCGCTTTGGTATGGTAAGCCCCCCTATTCAGGAATCGGAATGGCAGTTTTGCCTGCAAATTTTGTCGCAACAGCTCGATTTTGACTATATCATCGCCAGTGGCAGCATTCCGCCTGAAGTGCCGCTGGATTTCTTTGGAAAAGTGGCCGCCATTGCCAAGAAAAAAAATGCAAGGCTCATCATTGATACGTCTGGCGAGGCATTGGTACAGGCCACCCAAGTGGGCGTTTTTATGATCAAGCCCAACCTTGCCGAACTGAGTGCCCTGTATGGCAAAGAAACATTGCCGATTGATCAAGTAAAGGAAGCTGCACAGTCCATCATCGCAACAGGGGCCTGCACCGCCATGGCCGTTTCTATGGGCGCCGATGGTGCGCTGCTGATTACCCAAGATGATTATATACATATCCCCTCGCCGAGTGTAAAAGTAAAAAGCACCGTGGGCGCAGGTGATAGTATGGTAGCGGGTATTGTATATGGTTTGGCCAACAACTGGAGCTGGCAGGACATCATTGGCTATGGGGTAGCCTGCGGCACCGCTGCTACACTGAATGAAGGGACGCAACTTTGTCAGCAAGCAGATGTAGCAAGGTTGTTTGCGGAGATACAGGGGCGATGACCGGGGGGAGGATACTGGATACTGGGGGCTGGATACTGGATACTAGATGTGGAGGCTCTGCCGACATCCCGCCTGCCCGACTTGTCATTCCTGTCCGATCCGGCACGGGCGGGCAGGCGGGCAGCAGGCGAGGCTGGGGCTGGATAGTGGGCTTATGGGTGGGTGAGGAAGGGCCGGAGACTGTTGCCGAGGGGGTGTTCGGTGGTGAAGCAACACCCGGGAATGCGCTGGTGTATTTGTTTGGCCGAAAGGCTGTTAGCATATGCCTAAAATGGGTAAATTGCGGGGAACTGTTAATAGACCCCATTGATTTACTCACAATACATACTTGACATTTTGGACCTTGCTTTTGACAGCCATGCCGAAAGTGAATTACTAAGAAAACAAGTTCCTTTTCTTACTATCAAAAGCATAGACCACACAGGAATTGGGGCGTTCATTCATTTTTTATCGGATAAGCCAGTACAACAATTCAAACTTGATACAGCCCATACGATGAATTTCGATGTGGAAGGGAATGCCATAAGTATGTTAGATGGTATAGCCATAAAAAACCCTGAACTTTCCATACTTGCAGAAGCAATTGTCCATTTGAAAAGCGGAATCATTGACCACTTGGAGATTTGGAATAAATGTGGCGAAAATTACGTGGAGACTGATCCCCAATACTACCAATTAGAGCAAATCTGGCTGGATAAGCATCAGCGGAGAACCATAATTAGGTAACCATCTTTTGTCAATCAACTCCCCACTATCAACTTAGCGAGCCAAACTACACTGTCCCTAACTCGCTGCTTGCAGGCTTTCAACTATCCATTATCAATTTTTCAATATCAACTATTCATTATTCACTCTTCACTATCAACTATCCACTATCAACTACAGCCCCGCCGCCTTATTCAACTTATCAAAATCCTTGCTTTTGATGCGCATGCCCATGTTCACATGCTCGTAGTACAGCAGTTCCTTGGTTTTAAGGTCATACACCATGATATACTTTTTATTGTCGATGGCCGGCAAAAACAGCGTGTATTTGGCCGCATCGGGGCCAACCTCCAGCTTCATGATATCTTCGGTTTTCATCACTTTGTACTTGCCACCAAAACTGATATCGCCCTCATCCAACACCGCTGCCATTATCGCCTTCATGTCTTTTTGCCCAGCTTCCAACCGGCCCTTCATCAAAGCCGTAGTATTGGGGTTTACGTCCCACTCGGTGGTTAAATCGCTGGGGATCAGCAGGGTTTTGCCCGCTATCCGGGTATTTTTGGCATCCACCGTTTTGTAGTAGCCTTTTTCATCGCCATTGGTTTTGATATAGCTAAGCATATCGTTCAGGTTATAAACCATATACGGCAGGCGCAGCAAAGAGCGGCTGTACATATTATTGGCCCTTACATCAAACTCGTAATGAAAACCGTTGATGGGGAAGGCAGCGACAATACCCTCGCCGTTGAACCGGCCGGAAGTACCCGCCTCGCCAAAAATATAAAAAGGGTTGTTCATAGACGTGGCATGGTCCCTTACGGTAAGCCCTACCACTGCAGGCCCAAATACGGAAGACTCTTCCTCCAGCGATGGTAGCCCGGTGGAAATATCCTTCAACTCAAAAGGGGCAATTTTCCAATAATTATTAAAGGCTGCCGTCATCCTATCAGTATAGTCGCCTTTTCCAAAAGTGTACACATACGTTTTCTGGTTCAGGAGGCGCTGCACGTTTTTGCCACGGGTTTTGTCGAAAATTTGGGCACTGGCCGATAACAGGAAAAAACTGGCCAAAACAGTGGCCAACAGGGATTTTTTTACCGTTTGCATGGTTTTTTTATTTAAAGATAAATCATCCGTCAATATGGCAATAGCGATGGAGGTGCTTTTTTTCCTTAGCAGTCCGCTGGGATGCTAGGGCATGGCACCAATGCCCAAAATCTATCCCCATTAATCTAAGGCGGTATAGGGCTGTTTTGCACTAGAAATCACCCATCTGACAATTACATGACAATTGTCAGCCAATTGTAAACCATCGTCATGCTGCACCATAACAGCCCGTTATAGCTTTACATCATAAAAAAAATTAACAACGTCAAAAACATAAATTATGAAACGATTTAATTCCAAACAGTTATGGATAATGACCTCCTTTTTACTGTTTGTTGGATACTGGGTAAGCTGCACAAAAGACGACCAGCTATTAGATGTTCCGGTGGCTGTAAATGGCAACGAACTGATATCGACACCGATAACGACGGCCCCTACTATTGATGGCACCATTGATGCCATGTGGGACAATGCTGCCAAACTGCGTGTTTCTTCCGTTGTACCCGACCCTGGCAATAACCTTTTTTCTGGTTATATAGGCCAGCCCTATCCCATCACCATCCGCTCTATGTACGACAACCAATATATCTATTTTTTGGCAGAAATTCCTGACAAAGACAAAAGCCTTCGGTCGGCCCCTTGGTATTTTAACCCTACCACACAGCGTTGGGCACAAGAACCCACTGCCAGAACTTTTGATGCCAGCGGTGTAATGACCAGGGAGGGCTTTGGTGAAGATAAAATGGCCTTTTTATGGAACATTGATAACTCAACGGCCAAATTTGCATCGCAAACCTGCTATGCTAGTTGCCATGTGTTTACCCCTTATATAGATTACGCTGTAACACCTCCTGCCCCCAAATCAAATGCCAGCAGTGGCAACCACTATACCAATGGCGTAAACGAAAAAATTGATATGTGGTGGGCACATCCCAACAGGGGCCTTTCTTTTGGCTATATAGACGACAATTATCAGGATTGGGCAGGTGGTCCTGCTGTTACCAACTTGGTGGGTGGTTCTGGCAATGGCCGTCACTTCGACGACTTGGTGGTTTCCGGTGCTTCCACTACTTGGCCCAATGCACCTACCTATACTTCCGATGCTACCCAAGGCTCTATCAACAACAGACAAAGCTTGAAATTGGATGGTACCGGTGCTACGGTAACCGTTCCCTTGTGGATACTACCCAATGCTAGCAATTACGATTTTATTAAAGCTGCCGATACCTTGGCAGGTGGTACAGCGGTAAAAATAACCGGCGTAAGCTCAGCCGGCGTGTTAACGTATGCTGGTGGTAGCATTGATCCAACAGTTGGTACCGACTACCAACGCATTGGCCACCCTGTTACCGGCGGTGTGGGAGCCAAATGCTTCCCCGGTGTGATTGTAGCACCCGTACTCCGTGGCCGTGCCGATATTAGCTGTACTGCTATCCATACGGGTACTGGCTGGATTTATGAATTTAAAAGGCTGTTGAAAACTGGTGATGTACTCAAACAGGATATTGACTTTTCAAGCTTGGCTGACCAACCATTTGGTGTAGCCGTTTGGGACCGCTCAAATTACCAACACGGCATTAAACCAAATCTCGTATTGAAATTTAAAAAGTAATGGGGAAAGCCCAAAACTGAAAACCTAAAACATAAGGTTATGTTACACAATAAGAAAAAATATGGTGTTTGGGCCGCCCTCTCCCTACTGCTGTTCATTGGTTGTTACAAAGACAAAACAGTAGTATTTGATACAGGTGCCGAAATAACAAGGCAGGTTAGTTTTTCGCAAGATATCATCCCTATTTTTAACAGTAGCTGCAATGCCAGCGGTTGCCACAGTGCCGGGGGCAAGGCCCCCGACCTGTCGGCCACCAATGCCTTCGGTTCGCTTACAACGGGCAATTACTTTGATGCCAATGCACCCGAAAGCAGTACCATTTATCAATGGATGACAGGTAAAAAAAGTACACCCATGCCAGTAGGCGGCGTTAACAAAGATTACAACGCACTCATTTTGGCATGGATAAAACAAGGGGCTCAAAACAATTAAAAAAAACAGTATGAAACAGAATAATCATAAACGCTCACTGACTTTTAAAAGCAGATGGTTGCCGCTTATGCTATTGCTTTGCCTCAGCGCAGGCAGCGTTCTGGCACAAGACTCCGTGGAAGTGCCAGTGCCAAAAAAAGTAAAGCCGGTTAAAAATACATTCGGCAGTGTATGGCTCATGGACAATCAAACGGTAATGGTGCCGGTAAAGGGTACGCTGGAAATGGATATTCAGCACCGCTTTGGTACCGTAGATAAAGGCATCAAAGATCTGTACGGTCTGTTTGCCCCATCCAATATCCGACTGGGCCTCGCTTATGCACCCATTGACAGGTTGAACGTAGGTGCGGGCATCACCAAGGAAAGGATGCAAATTGACATCAGCGGTAAATATGCGCTGTTAAAGCAAACACCGGGCAAAATGCCAGTAAGTGTGAGCGTATTTGCCAATATGGTAATGGATGCGAGGAACAAAAGCAACTTCCGGTTTGGGGTACACCGCTTCTCCTACTTTAGCCAACTGCTGGTTGCCCGCAAAGTAACCGAAAAGTTCTCTGCACAGGTTGCCCCCAGCCTTTCTTGGTTCAACAATATTGAAGGCTATGTTGACAGTAAGGGTGAAATTCAAAATAAAATGCACAATTACCATCTAGCCATCGCCGTACTGGGCAGGTATAAAATAACGGAAAAATCTGCCGTGATTGTTGGTTACGATCAGCCAATGACACAGCACCCCACCAACAACCCCCGTCCCAATATCAGCTTTGGCTTTGAAACGACTACCAGTTCGCATGCTTTTCAAGTATTTGCGGGCAACTACTATGGCATCGTTCCCCAAAGCAACAATATGTTCAACCAAAACGATTATCAAGCAAGCCAATTCGTGATTGGGTTCAATATCACCCGCTTGTGGAACTATTGATTGATGCAGAAAGTGCTAAACCTAAAACCAAACAATTCAAAAAGCCGTTGGCATTGCCAACGGCTTTTGCGGCAATAATAGGTCTCCCAACTACAAAAAGGGCGGCCATTAACGTACTGTAAGGCCACATTCCCTACCAAACTTATAGGTATTTGCCCAAATGCTGCATCCCACTGTGTGACGGCACTCACCAAAACCGATGATTAATGTCATAACATCGGGAGGGGCACCATGGTACCTTAGCAGCGTCAAATAAATATTTATCAACCAAAAAGAAGTATATGAAACTTATCAGTAACAAAACTGCATTTGTGATGGGTCTTTCAGCCCTTATGCTGACCGGCCTACTGTATATCAGCAGTTGCAAGCACGATGATGAACTTTTAGTAAGCAACGGTACCAAGATAGAAAGGGGTACCCAAAAACTCAACTTCCCCACCGATACCAAAGTATCTTTCGACAAAACACATGGCAATGTGGGATGGGAAACAGCCTATTTGGGCGGACTATCGCTACTTACGGGCCGCTTCAACAGCTTTGGCTTTAACAGTTTCAATTTTGATGAATCCAATGCCGCCGGTATCAATTTTGATGCTTGGGTATGGATCAACTCAGTGAATACCAGCGAGCCCGGCCGCGACCAAGGATGCCTGCAAACCACTTTTGGCACCACTACAGCTATGACCACCGATCCTGCCAATGTGGCCATCCTTAAATCCAAAAGCGTAGAGCTGAGCACTTCCGATAAAGGCTATATCGTTAAATGCGATTTTACCTTCCATGGTGTTACCAAAGAAATTACCGGTAAACTGATGTATGATGGCAGAACCGAAACCGGCGCTGGTGCCACGCTCAAATATGTGTACGGCTTTAGTTTCGACTTTCAGTTTTTGGCCAAAACCGATTTCTTGATTGTGTCTAACAATATTGCCGACAAAGTGAGCATAAAGTGCCATGCCATATTTAGGCAAAACCCATAATTGGGTGGTTACTCATTTTATTACATCAAAAATTCAATCATGAAATCGAGGATAAATAAAATACTGCTGTTGGGCGCTGTGGTTGTGGCCACCAGTTTGAGCGGCTGTTACAAAGATATCATCAGCCCAGGGCAAGACCCCACCGCCCCACCACAAGCAGTAAGTTTCAGCGGCGACCTGTTGCCCTTGTTTGTTACCAATTGTGCCACCGGCGGTTGCCACGATGCGGTGCCCGCCCACAAACCGGCACTTACTGCCGACAAGGCTTATAATGCCATTCTTTCCGGTGGATATGTAAACACGGTGGTACCCACTAGTAGCATTATCTATGGCGAGGTAAAATCTGGTTCCATGCCACCTACTGGTGCGCTCAAGCCTTCCGACGTACAGAAACTGTTGGATTGGATCAGGAACGGTGCGCCCAATAATTAATTTAAAAAAAAAGCAAATGAGACCAATAACTCTTCAACTGAAATCTTGGCTGGCAGTACCCATTGCTGTTGCAGTTGGCATGGCTTTGCCCCTTTCAGTTAGTGCGCAAGACAGCGCCAAAGCAGAAGAACCGGTAGTTGCCTCTGTAAAAAAGGCCAAGCCGGTAAAAAATACGTTCAGCAGCATTTGGATCATCGATAACCAAACCGTGATGGTACCGGTAAAAGGTACTTTTGAAATGGATATTTTGCACCGATTTGGTACGGTTAAAAACGGTTACAAAGATTTTTGGGGATTTTTTGCCCCCTCCAATATCCGGCTGGGTTTTGAATATGTACCCATCAATAATTTGATGGTGGGCTTATCCATTACCAAGGCCAATATGACATGGGATGGTTATGCAAAATATGCCATCATCAAACAAACGCCCGGCAAATACCCCGTGAGCGTTACCTATTTTGGCGACATATCAGTGGATACCCGCACCAAAGACAATTTTGTGAATGGCTCCGATAGGCTGATGTACTTTAACCAGTTGATCATTGCCCGTAAGGTGAGCGAGCGCTTATCACTTCAGGTTTCTCCCAGCCACACCCATGTTAATTTTGTGGATGGTTATTTTTACGAACCCGGCAAATACAGGGGCGTAAGGAACCACGAACACATTGCCGTGGCCTTGGCGGGCAAGTTTAAGATAAAAGAAAACATGAGCTTTATTGCCAACTACGACCAGCCCATTACCAAGCACCGTAGCGGCAACCCTGCCCCCAATTTATCTTTTGGCTTGGAACTGAGCACCAGTTCGCATGCCTTCCAATTCTTCTTGGGCAACTATGGCTCTATCACGCCACAGCGCAATAATTATTTTAACCAAAACGACCCGCATTTTATTTCACAATACTTGATTGGGTTTAACATTACCCGCTTGTGGAACTATTGATACAACCGCATTTGTAAACAAATAAAACAGAATATCATGAAAAAAGTACTAGCAATAATGGCCATCACGGCATTAACAGGCTTGGGCTTTACGGTGGCTAAAAAAATGGACCAAAAACCTTGGCCAGTACCTGACAACTACAAAAAAATGGCCAATCCTGTTGCCTCCAATGCCGCTTCTATTGCAGAGGGCAAGGCCTTGTGGAACACGCATTGCAAATCTTGCCACGGTGCCAAAGGCTTGGGCGATGGCTCAAAAGCTGCCCAATTAAAAACGGAACCCGGCGATTTTTCTAAGGCAGCCATGCAGGGCCAAACCGATGGGGCTATCTTTTACAAAACCTCCGAAGGCAGGGATGATATGCCCAGTTTTAAAAAGAAAATTCCCGATGCCGACGAACGTTGGAGCATTGTGAATTTTATCCGCACATTGAAAAAATAACCCACAACCAATAGCCGGCCTACTTAATTGTAGGTCGGCTATATACCATCTCCATTGATGGTCGCTGTTTTTCCTTATCAATCAATTTGATTATGCAACACAATACCAAAACTAACTCCCGTAAAAAGTTCCTGCTTTGGGGCAGTGCCTTGGTCGCTTCTTTTACGGCGCTCCGTTTTTTTTCCGGCAAGCCCCCCTCCACACCACCTGCAGCAGGCGATACGGTTAAAATGCTTACGCAAGATGGCCAATTAGTGGAGATAGACAAGACATTGCTAGCAGCTACTGGCAAAAAAATCAGCCACGACGATATTCACGACTGGATAAAAAAATAAGTATTATCAAAACTTACTGTAATGGACAATAACAATCAATCGAGAAGGACCTTTTTGCGCAGCGGCTTATTAGCTACCACGGCAGCAGTGGTGGGCTGCGGCGATAAGGAACATCCCTTTGTACCTGACGAGCCGGTAGCCCTATCCGGTGAAAAAGTAAAATTATTATCGGTAGACGGCGAAATAATAGAAGTGGACAAGGCTTATCTTAAGCCGGTGCCCGAAGTACCGCCCGTTTCTATTGACGAATCGAGAAAGGGTATTGCCGGCAAAAAGTTTGTGATGGTAATAGACTTGAGCCGCTGTAAAAATCTGAAAAAATGCCAGTCGGCCTGCAACCATATGCACCAAGTGCACAGCAGCCAAAACTGGTTGAAGATATATGCCATGGAAGACTCCGATCATACGGCCCCTTACTGGCAACCCACCAATTGCATGCACTGCGATGAGCCACCCTGCGTAAAGGTTTGCCCCGTGGATGCTACTTTTAAAAGGGAAGATGGCATCGTGCTGATAGACAATGTGCGTTGCATCGGCTGTAGGTTTTGTATGGCGGCCTGCCCTTACTCATCTCGTGTGTTCAACTGGCAACCGTCGGACAATGTAAGCGCAGAATGGGTGGTGCCTACTGCCTATTCGCCCGAAAACAGTGTGCCGCAGCGTATGGGCACCGTGGGCAAATGTGATTTTTGCCCCGATAGGCACCGCGAGGGCAAACTACCTTATTGCGTGGAAGCATGCCCCAACGGCGTTTTCTTTTTTGGGGATATGAATGAAGATGCGGTAACCAATGGGGCCGAAACATTCCGCTTTAGCGAACTGATCAAAGAAAAAGCAGGCTATCGGTTAATGGAAGACCTGGGCACCAAGCCGAGGGTTTATTACCTGCCGCCGGTTAACCGCAGCTTCCCATTCGAAAGCGGATTGGAAAATGAGAATGCCGCTGATAAAAGTCATCACTCTAAATAATTTGTTGTGGAAAATTCAACTGCTTTAACAAGCGAACAAATAACAAGGGACCTGCTTCCGCAAAAATTTGGCAAACGGGGCATGTTGTGGACGGGCATACTGTTACTGATATGCGCCGTTGGCCTTTTTGCCTACATCCGCCAGCTTAACAATGGCTTGGCGGTTACCAATATGCGGGACTATGTTTCCTGGGGTATCTATATCTCCAACTTTGTATTTTTTGTAGCCATTAGCTTGGTGGGCTCTTTAATTACGGCCGTTTTTAGATTGGCCAATGTTAAATGGGCCACGCCGCTTACCCGTATTGCAGAAATCATTGCCGTATCGGCCATCGTGTTTGCCTCGATTATTATTGTGGTGGATATGGGCCGCCCCGAACGCTTTATGAACCTGTTATTATATGGCCGCATCCAATCGCCCATTATGTGGGATGTGATTGTAATCGGCACGTACTTCTGCATCAGTTTGCTGCTGCTGTACATGCCCTTGTTGCCCGACCTTAAACTAATGATACAGTTTAAGGAAAAATCAAGCAAACTCATGCAACGGCTATATCGGTTTCAAGGTTCTTTTTGGAAGGGCACGGCCGCTCAATTTAAAATAAGCGAAAGGGCCATTACCATCCTTTGTATTGCCATTATACCTGTTGCCTTTAGCATCCACACGGTTACATCCTGGTTGTTTGCTACTACTTACCGCCCTGGCTGGGACAGTACCAATTTTGGTGCTTACTTTATTTCGGGTGCCTTTTTGGTAGGGGCTGGCGGTGTGGTGGTGGCCATGTACGTGTTCAGGCGGTATTACCGGTTGGAAAAATACATTACCGAACTGCATTTTGACAAAATGGGCAAGATTGTGGTGCTGCTGGCGCTATTGTATCTGTACTTCAACATTAACGAATACATGGTGCCTGCCTTTAAAATGAAAAAGTCGGAAGCGGTACACTTAACCCAATTGTTTACGGGGGAATATGCACTGATGTTTTGGTTTGCCATTGTGGCCGGCCTGCTTATTCCCATCATGGGCCTGCTGTTTAAAAAAGGCCGAAAGCCATTGCCCATGTTCATCATCGGTTGCTTGGTGGTAGTAGGTGCATGGTTTAAAAGGTACTTGATTGTTACCCCTACCTTGCTGCATCCATTTTTGCCCATGCAAGAAGTGCCTGCCAGTTATCACCATTATTTTCCCAGTTGGGAGGAATGGGCCATAGCCATGGGATCGTTGGCCGGGGCCTTGTTGGTGATTACCTTTTTTGCAAGGATATATCCCATCATTCCCATACAGGAAACGATAGAAGAATATCATGCAACGCATGCAGTGGAAAGCGACAACAAACCCGAATAAACAAAACGGTTGTGCAATTGCCCCACTGGCAGCAACAACCATAAAAGAAGTGCAAATGAAACAGATACAAAAACATATTTATATTTTGGCCTTGTTGCCCTTGCTTTTCTGCGGCTATCGGGCCGCTGCGCAAGATGATTCAGTGGCCGTAAAAGAAATAGTGCGGCTGCGCTACTTTAACGACAACAGCCAACTACAGTACTTGCTGCTAGAAAGTAGCATTAAAAAAGGCGGTGAAATAAAACCACAGCGCAACAAAGTTTTTCAGCTCTATTTGGATAGCAACCAAGCGGCCAATTTAATTACCAAGGTAGCTACCAACCATGCAGGTTTGGCCAAGGCCTTTATTCCCCCTTCGCTCAAAACGCAGTGGCTGGCATCGCCCAACCATGTGTTTATTGCCGTGGCAGAAGCTACCAATAAAGAAGAGGAAACGAGTTACGAAACGGCCATTACAAAAGCAAGGCTGCAAATAGATACCGTTTCGGAAGAGGGCATCAGAAGCATTACCGTAAAAGCAGAGCAATGGGTAGATGGTGCTTGGGCTCCCGCTCCCGATGTGGAGATGAAAGTGGGTGTGGCCCGTGCGGCAGGGGGCATACTGAGCGCTGGTGAGGAGGCCACCTATACCACCGACTCCACCGGGTCGGTTACCATTGAGTATAAAAGGGATAGTTTGCCCGGCGATGCCAAAGGCAATTTGGTACTGGTGGCCAAAGTGGAAGACAATGATAGCTACGGCAACTTGGTAGTGAACAAAACTGTGCCCTGGGGCTTGGTTACAAAGGTCGACAACAGCTTCTTCAACCAACGCACACTTTGGTCAACAAGGTTTAGAACGCCCTTTTGGCTGCTGTTTATGGCTTATGGTATTGTGATAGGTGTATGGGGTACCATTATCTATTTGATTATGCAGATTGTGAAAATTAAGAAGTTGGGGGTAGCGGCGGGATAGTTGGCAGAGCCGATAGGCAATGTTTGATTAGTTGGCAACCTATTGCTTCAACTTTTCAACCAATCAACCCTACACCAACCCTTCCTCTATCAACTTAAAACCCTGCTTGGCGGGCAACTGCTCCCATAATATTTTGTACACCGTTTCCGCAATGGGCATATCGGCTTGGATACTTTGGTTCAGCAGGTACATACAACGGCTGGCATTGTATCCCTCGGCCACCATGCTCATTTCCAACTGGGCGGCTTTAACGGTATAGCCCTTGCCAATCATATTGCCAAAACTACGGTTACGGCTATGTAAAGAGTAACAGGTTACCAATAAATCGCCCAAATAAACCGAAGCGGCATAATTGGTGTGGGTCTTGTTGTGGGCGGTAGGTTCCTTGCTACCCTGCTTGCGTTGCACATGGTCGATATAGCCCACTTCGGCGTTTACGATGCCTGCCTTGCGCAAAAAGCCCGCCATTTCATCGGCACTATTGGCAATGAGCACACTCAAAAAATTATCGCCATAATCCAGCCCATGCGCCATACCGGCACCCACCGCATAAATATTTTTTAAGATGGCTGCAAACTGCACCCCGTAAATATCTTGGTTAACAATAGTAGAAATAAATGGCGTATCAAAATAGCTGGCGATGGTTTGGGTAGCTGCTTCATCCACACCCGAAAAAGTGAGGTACGACAGTTTTTCCGCGGCTACTTCCTCGGCATGGCAGGGACCCATTACGGCAAAATAATTTTCCAGCGGCAGGTTAAAGTTTTTCTTTAGCAGTTCATTGAGTAGCAGGTTATGTTCGGGCAAAATACCTTTGATGGCGCTCAGTACTTGCTTGCCTTCAAATATGTTCGAAGGCAGCCCTTCCAAAGCCGCATCGGCATAAGCCGAGGGCACCGCCACGATGATACAATCCGATTGCTCAATCACTTGCTCCCTACTGGTGGTTGGCCTGATAAAATCCGTATTGAAATTAACTTGGCTGAGGTATTGCTGGTTTTGGTGGCGGGCAAGTAAATGCTGCACCGCCGCATCACTGCGGAACCACCAGTTGATGGTGTTTTTGTTGTGGGTCAATATTTTGGCCAATGCCGTACCCCAACTGCCATTGCCGAGAATGCCGAAGTTCATGTTGCTATGTTCAATGTTGAAAGTTTAAAGTCGTTGGCCGTTATCCGTTGACCGAAGTCCGATGACGTAGATCGAAGCGCAATAAGTGCTGGCTGGCATTCGTGACCTTCCGGTCAACGGTCAACGAGAGCCGGTCAACGCCTCACAGCCCCAACTTCTCCACGGCCAATTGCGCCGCTATCTGGCTGGCATCTTTTTTATTGTAGCCCTTGCCTTCCGACACCACTTCGCCATCAACCGTTGCCGCTATGATGAACAAGCGGCGGCCGTTCTCAAATTTTTCTTCCAAGGTTTCAAACTCCAAAGCCTTGCCATTTTTATTGGCCCAGCCATAAAGCCGGTTTTTGATATTGATTTCAATGCCCTCCAAATCGTCCATAAACAAATGGGGCAGAATGATATATTTTTCAATCCACTTACGGGTACGCTCATACCCTTTGTCCAAATAAACCGCTCCCACCAAGGCTTCCAGCGTATTGCCGAATATCTGCGAAATTTTAAGGGAATTGTCTTGTTTGTTGTAGATGGTGATTTTCTTCAGTCCCATTTTTAGGGCAATATCGTTCAACTGCTGGCGGTTCACCATTTTGCTGCGCATTTCGGTTAAAAAGCCCTCGCCCTTGTACGGATATTTTCTAAACAGGTAATGCCCCACTACCGAACTGAGTACGGCATCGCCCAAAAACTCCAATCGCTCATTGTTTTCATCGGCCCCTTCCCTTACGGATCGGTGGCTGAGGGCAGTACGGTACAAGATGAGGTTGCCCGGCACAAAGCCCAACACATTACTCAACTGCTTTTTAAATGCAGCACCAGCTTTATCCCCACTAAAAAGGTTTTTTAATAATTGCACGCAGTTAAGCTACGTATTTTTTTACAATAACAGAGGCATTATGTCCGCCAAAACCAAAAGTATTGCTCAGGGCGGCATTTACAGTGCGGTGTTGTGCTTTATTAAAGGTAAAGTTCAGTTTTGGATCCAGTTCCGGATCGTCAACAAAATGGTTGATGGTAGGAGGTATAATATCTTTGGTAACGGCCATGATACAAGCCAAGGCTTCCAGCGCACCAGCGGCACCTAGGCAATGGCCCGTCATACTTTTGGTACTGCTGATGTTAAGGCGATAGGCATCATCGCCAAATACTTTCAAAATGGCTTTTGTTTCTGCAATATCGCCCAAGGGGGTAGATGTGCCGTGTACATTGATGTAATCAATTTCGCCGGGCACCATACCTGCATCGGCCAGCGCAGCATTCATTACATTATTGGCACCCAATCCTTCGGGATGAGGGGCCGTAATATGGTAGGCATCCGCCGTAGCGCCGCCACCGGCAATTTCGCAGTAAATTTTGGCGCCCCGGGCCAAGGCATGCTCCAGGCTTTCCAAAATGATAACCCCAGCGCCTTCGCCCATCACAAAACCGTCTCTCTCCTTATCAAAGGGGCGGCTGGCCGTTTGGGGGGAAGCATTGCGTTCGCTCAAGGCCTTCATGGCATTAAAGCCACCCACACCCGCCTCGCTGATTACCGCCTCGCTGCCACCTGTAATCACAATATCGGCCTTACCCAGCCGGATATTGTCAAACGCATCAATGATGGCATTGGTGCTGGATGCACAGGCACTTACCACGGCAAAGTTGGGGCCGCGGAAGCCATGGCGCATGGATATCTGCCCTGCGGCAATATCCAAAATCATTTTGGGGATGAAGAAAGGGTTGAAGCGGGGGGTACCATCGCCCTTGGCAAAATTGGTTACCTCTTCTTGAAAAGTGATGAGGCCACCAATGCCGCTGCCAAAAATTACACCTACCCTGTCGGTATCCACATTTTCCTTGCTGATGCCCGCATCTTTTACGGCTTCATCGCTGGCAATGATGGCAAACTGGGTAAAGCGGTCCATTTTGCGGGCCTCTTTGCGCTCCAAATAAGTGGTGGGGTCAAAGTCTTTAACTTCACAGGCAAACTTGGTCTTAAAATGAGTAGTATCAAATTGCTTGATAAAATCGCAACCGCTCACCCCATCCTGCAATCCCTGCCAGTATTCACCAACAGTTTTTCCCAATGGGGTTAATGCACCTAATCCGGTTACTACTACCCTTTTTAAAGCCATAAAGTTTGCCTGTGATAATTAATTGTTTGATGATTACTTAGCGTGTTCCTCTAAGTAAGTTACAGCCTGACCAACAGTAGTGATGGTTTCGGCCTGCTCATCAGGAATAGAAATATTAAATTCCTTCTCAAATTCCATGATTAACTCCACGGTGTCCAAACTATCGGCACCGAGATCATTGGTAAAAGAAGCTTCCAGGGTAACCTCAGCTTCGTCAACGCCTAATTTGTCAACAATAATCTTCTTTACTCTTGTTGCAATGTCTGACATGATTGTAAAATTTAGTTTAACTGGTGCAAAAATATACTTTTTGGGATAAATACAAAGAAATACTGTGGCAATCGTAAATATTGTTCTACAAAGGGTACTACACACCGCAATGGGCATGATTCGCAATCGGTTGTGTTCTTATGATTTTTTTGTACTTTAGTGCTCTTCGGTGACATTTTTTGAGAAAATTAACGCAAAGCAAGGTGTATGGGCTTAAAACAGATAGACCACGGCACGCCAGAGTATGGGCAAATGATCAAACTAAGGGATGATATATTGCGCAAGCCGCTGGGCCTGCAGTTGCATCCCGAAGAGCTTGCCTTGGAAAAAAGCGATATTTTGTTGGGCGCTTTCGACGAAGACCGGATTTTGGCCTGCTGCATACTTACGCCCATCAACGAAAAAACACTTCGGCTGCGGCAAATGGCCGTACAAAACAACCTTCAAGGTAAGGGCATTGGCGCTTCCATCACGAGTTTTGCCGAGAATATTGCCCGCGACAAGGGCTTTTCCACCCTGATGATGCATGCCCGTGACTCGGCCATTGGATTTTATGAAAAGTTTGGGTACAAGGTTACGGGTGCCCCCTTTACCGAAGTGAACCTGCCCCACCGCCTTATGGAAAAACAGTTAAAATAGGCCCGTATATGTACTGGCAGCCATATATAGAAAGTAAGTAACCATATAATATATTACATATAAGCGCTACCCATATCTCCTCACGGCTAACCAAAACCGACCAAATCGCAAAACGCTGCCTCCGAAATGTTAAAGTTTTCTTAAAATTTGCCTTAACGGCTTGAATACTTTGGAATACCAAAATCGGCGTTGTACTTTTATTGTGCAAGGCCACAAAAAAAAGTGTTAAAAAAATTTGGTGGTTCAAAATTTATCATTAATTTCACAGCTCCAATATCCAATAAAGTGAAAGGCCAGACTTCTATTCGATTAGACTTCTACGCTTGTTTTCATTATTGGTCCAAACAATTTATTGTCCAAAACAAAAAACGTAGGAGTTTATGAAATCCTTTATTAACCTCACAGATCAGCAACTGATCCATTTGTATATGGATGGCAATGCTGAGGCGCTTTCCACACTGGTAATGCGTTACAAAGACAAAATTTACACGTCTATTTATTTGTTGGTAAAAGACAAGTACCTGGCAGAAGACATTTTCCAGGACGTGTTCATCCGCGTAATTGACACTTTAAAAGGCGGTCGTTACACCGATGAAGGCAAGTTTTTGCCATGGGCCATGCGTATTGCACACAATATGTGTGTGGATCATTTCCGCAAGGTAAAGCGCAGTCCCAGCATCAAAACCAGCGATGACCGCGACATTTTTGAAGTACTGAACTTTTCGGAGGCGGGTGCCGACCATCGTATGATGCAGAGCCAAAGCCACGACAGGGTACGCAGGATGATTGACATGCTGCCCGAAGACCAACGGGAAGTAATTATCATGCGCCATTATGCCGATTTGAGTTTTAAAGAAATTGCTGACTTAACCAAGTGCAGCATCAATACTGCTTTAGGCCGCATGCGCTATGGCTTGATTAACCTGCGCAAAATGATGACCGAAAAGCAAATAGCCTTATAAGATAGGCTTTGTAACCCCCATAACTAAATAAGTCCCCTTGCTTTACGTGTTGCAAGGGGATTTTTTATTTTATCGAAATTCGATGACCGGGCTCCGTTGGCCGATGAACGACATTCATCATTCGTTACTCGTCATTCGTTACTCCCCTATATCTGAAACAACTGTGTTTTAATGGCATACAACACCAGACCCACCCGGCTTTTTACATTCAGCTTGGTAAACAGTTGATCCCGGTAGCCCTCCACTGTACGGGTGCTCAGCTTCATTTCGTGGGCAATTTCCTTGTAGGTCATTTCCGAGCAAACCAAGGTTAAAAAGTGGCGCTCTTTTTCTGTAAGCTTGGCATTCAATTGGCCCGGTGTGCCATCGTCGGTGATGGTCCTAATCAGGCGGTTGGCCACCCATTCGGAATAATAAAAACCCTTTTCAATCACAAAGTCCAAGGCTTTTTCCAACTCCACCGGATGTATATCCTTTAGCAAGTAACCCGACACACCGGCCTTGATCATATTGATGATAGAAGGCTCGTCGTTGAACATGGTTAAGGCTATCACCAAAATTTCGGGGTGGTTGTTTTTAAGCCAGGTAGCCGTTTCGTAGCCATTCATCTTGGGCATATTAATGTCCAACAGTACAATATCCGGCATGTTTTTGCGCTTCTTCAGCCACTCTACAAACAGCAGCCCATTCTCTGCTTCGTACAACACTTCGTATTTGTCCATTTGGTCAATCAGCGAAGCAATGGCCTTGGCCACCAAAATATGATCATCTACAATTACTACTGTTTTTTTGGCCATATCGTTAAATTGGTAATGTTAAAGTAAGTGAAGTGCCGTTAGTAGCCGCCACCTGAACCTCTGCGCCCAGCATTTTGGCCCTGTTCAACATATTCTTTAGCCCGTTGCCCTTGCTTTTCTGCACGGTATCGGTATAGTTGAAGCCTTTGCCATTATCTTTCAGCGCCAGCGTAAACTTTTCTTCTTCAAACTGTAGGGAAATATCAATACCCGTACAGTTGGCGTGGCGGATGCTGTTTTGTATAAACTCCTGACAAATCCTGAATAGCAATAGTTCTTGTTGGCTGCTCAATATTTCTTGCTGATCGCCGGTTATTTTCATTTGGCAATCCACGATGTTCAATTGGTTGATGCGTTCGGTTTCGTTCTGCAGCGATTTTATCAAGCCCAGTTCCGAAGCATGGGCAGGGTTGAGTGTATTGGCAATGGTGCGCAAATCGCTAATGGCTTCCCCCATCAGGTTGCTGATGGCCTCCAGTTCGTTCTTTTCGCCAGAAGCAGCTTTTGCAGCTTCCAAGCGATTGATATAAATACGGGCCACCGCTAATTTTTGCCCAATATTATCATGTATCTCGCTGGTAAAGTGCTGTAAAGTGGTTTCCTGTATTTCCATTTTGGCCCGCAACAATTCATTTTTAAAAGCATTGGTCAGCATTTCCTTTTCCTTACGGTCGATGGTGCGCCGCCGCCTGTAAAATACGATAAATAAAATGATGATGGCAATGAATATCAAGGCCACCAAAGTTGAAAACAATATTAATTGCTTTATTTGGCTTTCGGTTTCAAACATAATATGCTTACTGAAAAGAAGGTGTACATCGCACACATCAATAAATAAAAAATACCTCTGGTGTTACTATAAGCTTTAAAGAATTTTACCGAAGCAACATTCCACGCCAAATGAAAAGGGAGCGTACCTAAATAAAAGAGTAAAGTACCGGCACATACCCAAAATGCAGGTTCCTTGTAAAACCGGAACAATCTATCGGAACCCAATAGCTCGTAGCCATACATAATTACTACCACCAACAAACCGATTACCCCTACCAAATAAGAGCGCAGGTACAAACGTGCATAAGAGTCTCTATAAAAGATTTCATCTACACCAAAAAAGATAAGGTAGGCCAACACACATACCCATACAAAACTGCGCAAACCCTGCTTCGCCAAAAAACTACGGCCCATCAGCATCAGGTAGCACATTTCAAATGGTATTACCAAATCGTTGATCCAGCCATTGTCCAACCCTTGAAAACGCCGATAATAAGCAATCAGGTCGAACAGTACGATGGATAGCATAAACAGTGGCAGCAGCTTGATGCTGCTGCCCTGTATCCGTTTGTAATAGATCATGCAAAGCAATAAAGCGAATAGCTCAAACAGAAAATAAATATTGGCTATCGAAAACAGGTTCATTGCGGCATAAATAGTTGAGTGTACAAATTAGTATAAAAAGTTCATGTACCCATATTCATTACAGTGGTGCATCTGGGGGACCGAGCTGTCCATGGTTTTGCGCAAACAATACGATATTGGTCGTGCTGGTGGATGTATCGCCCCGCAACAAATTCATACTCATTGGTTTGCAACTGGCCCTATCGATCTTAGCGGGGTCAAAATCCACATTGGTGCCATCGGTATGGCGGTAGGTAGGTATTATTACCAAGTTGTGCAAGCGGGCATAGTTGTCGGGTGAGCCATAAGCGCTAGGTGTGGTAGTATGGGCACCATAATAAAAGCGCAATCCGATATCCCCTAAATTATTGCAGCCGCTTTGGGCGATGCTTTCTTCCAAGTGGCAGATATAGTTTTTGAGTGTAACCAAATCAAACCAACAGGCATTGGCATCCCTTATATTCAAATTATTTTCAATGGCACGTTGCTGATTGTTGCGGTAGTTCTGTATCATACGGTGTACCAAGTTATAGGGCATGGATGGGGTAGCACCGGAGCAACTGCTTGATGCGGATGCGCTAGGGCCTGTAGATGCTTCTGCTTCATAGTTGGCTGCAACAGGATTTTTGCTAGCTTCCGTTACATTTTCTTTTTGGCAAGCCAGCAATAAAAACACCACGTTTACAAACAGTGATGCGGAGATTAATAATTTTTTCATTTGCCTTTGTTTAATTGTGAAGTGATGGTGTAAAGTAAAAGGATAAAAACAATCACGGCAATAGGGGTAAAAACCCGGTGATAAACCCCAAGTGCCCCAATTTTATACAACCCCCTATAAATCAACATGTTATAAATTTTAAAATCACGCATTCGCACGTTTAAAACGGCGCTGGTACCGTTAAAAAACGGTATCGCTTTTCCTCTTCCTTTATGGTTTTTTTGCACTTTTCGGTGATTTAATTTTCACATTTTAGCAAAAAACACTGCCTGTTTAAGCATCCATTGTTGCACGTTTCACCATCGTTGGCTTCGCATTTTGGCAATTTTTTGCGTGAATAAAAACGGGACTTCAAGGTTTAAATACGCTGTTTTGCGAAAGCTGCTTGTTGCACTTTTGTGTTGCAGATGTGAATGAGCATCTGCCCCTAAAAAAAGAAACGTTAAACCAAAAAGAGAATAGGTTACTGGCTTTGTTGCAGATGGTGGGGCCCCCATCTTGTGATAAATTCAACAAAGCCAGCACCCACGGTTCAACTCCCGAAATGCCGTGTTATCAAAATTAAAGTAGGGCAGTACTGCTACTGACTAGCGGAAAACTAAATTGACTTTTTTATGAAACGTTTATTTGTATTAGCAGCCGCAGCGCTGTCTTTGACTCTCTTCTCTTTCGTTGCTCCTGAAAATGGTGGTAACAAGTATGGCAAAGGTACCAATGGTATTACCCGTATTGACGAAACCAATTTTTCGCAAACTGCCGCAGCCCGCTTTACCGCTGACGAACAAGCAGTATTTGACAAACTGGTTCAAGAGCGCTATCACATTAAAAATGTACGCCTGGTGAGCGGCAGCTCCATTGAAAATGAATCTGCCGAAAGGTCTTTCTGGCTTTTCCGCAGGAAAGTAACCACCGAAAACAGGTTTACTGAAACAACACTGGCCGGTAGTGATGCCGCTATTCAAGCAGATCCTACTATGCAGCAAGCACAAGCCATTTTGGCAAAGTATGCAGATGCGAAATAAACTCATCGGCTGGCTTATACAACTACGGTAATGATATGCTGTGGTGTATGAGCCAGCCCTCTAAATCTATTGTGTATGAAAAAGAGAATAGTAGCCGGTTTGGCAGCCCTTCATTTGCTGTTTATTCTGTTGAGCAACTTGTATACCAGTTACGATACGTATTGCGCTTATTACGAAGTACCAAAAGACTCGGCCTTTTGCAAAGTGGTAAAAGCCTCTTTGGGTAATAAAGCTTTGTGCTATTATGCAAGGTATACCGGCGCCAGCACAGGCTTTGGATATTTTGCGCCCAATGTAAAAAGCCCCACCAGCCTCAACTGCCTCTACCGTGGGGAAGACATACAGCCGACGTTTAACAGTAGTGAAGCAGCGTTGCGCTACGACAATTTGATCAATGCACTAATAGAAAATGTAAATGGCGACAAACTGCCGCAGCATGAATGGGAGAAAAAAATAATGCTAACAAAGCAGCACTACAACGAACTGGTTTTTCGCAATATTGCTTCTAAGCTGCTCAGCGACAACCAACTGGCCCCAGATGCGGTGAACATGCAACTCAATTTTGTAAGGCATTTACCATTACACGATGCCAGACTGGGAAAGACATTGGACAACCCCCTTTTTACAGTACAGCAATTAAAACTGACTATCAACAATGAAAGCAATATTAACTAAATATTTGGGCGAAGGCCGTCATACAAATGATTGGTTGGGGTTTTTGCGCATATCGGTTGCCGTATTTGCCCTCCTGCATTTTTTATCCATCCAAGCTGATTTTGACTTACTTTACTCGTATGATGGGCTGGTGCAACCAGACATACTGGATGCTATGCAGGGCGGTACCGTACCAACCATGGTGGATTTGCAGGCTTTTTTAGTAAAAGCTATTCCCGGCATCACCTATAATGGTGTGCTACAATTTTTCCGGTTCTTTTACATGATTGCCTTAAGTTGCTTGGCACTGGGCTTATTTACCAGGCTGAGTGCTTTCTTTTCGCTGCTTACCCAGCTTATGTTGATGAACTCCATCCACTTCTTTGAATATGGTGCCGACTCCTTTACTACCATCTTGTTGTTCTATTGCTTGGCATTTCCAGTGGGCAGGGTGATGTCGCTCGACAATCGTTTGTTTAAAAGCGCTAAACAATTACATGAAGGCACGGCTATCGTTTGCCTACGGTTGTTACAGCTACATCTCTGCATCGTATATTTCATTGGAGGATTTGATAAAGTAGTAGGTGAAAACTGGCGCAATGGCGAAGCTTTTTGGAAAGCCGTTACCAGCCATAATATGCTACAGCTTATCGACCTTAGCATACTTAAAAATACGCCCTTCTTTTTAATCGGCGGTTGGCTTACCGTACTGGTAGAAATGCTCTACCCCATCATGATACATATACCCAAAACCCGTAAGCTGTGGCTGTGCCTCACCATCGGTATGCATTTGGGCATCATCGTATTCTTGGGCCTTTCCTTTTTTGCCACCCTCATGATCCTGTTCAACCTCGCTGCCTTTTATGTGCCATACACAAAGCGCAAGGCTTTGCCCCGACAACAATACAGGATGGTACAAACGGAACCGGTTTTGGCAACAGGTTGAGCCATCGCCCCATAACCACTTGATGAGATCCCATAAAAGCCCAACCTTTTAAACCCATTTCATCACTTATAAATAAACTGCTATGGTACATATAAAAAAAATAAGGTTGTTGGCCCTGCTATTACTAGTAGGGTATCTACCGCTACGGGCTCAAAATTTCGGACGTTATGCCGACTGCACAACTGGCCGGGGCATCTGTGGTGTACAAACCGAAAATATTGGGGATGAAGGGCCTTTAAGGATTGGTGGTCAAAAGTTTTTTATCCGCAGCAAAACGGATAGCACCCTAGAACTGGTATTGGTAAAGGCTAACATCAGCTATGCCGATGAACCCAAAATATTCGGGAGCCATATAGCTGAATTGCCTAACAAAAAACCTACCAGTATTTATATTGATGCGGCCATACCATTAACCGAGGCCCAACGCCTCCGATTAGGTGTAGCTACCCAATACAGTGCCGTTGCACCAGGGATATATACCGTAACAGATACAGAATCATTTTTTATATCAACGCTTAAACTGCAGTGAGATGAAAATAAAAATAATACTTTTAGCGGTCCTCTTTTTTGTAAGGGGGGCCACAGCAATGGCCACGTTGCCGGGCAGGGAGCCCGAAGATGTGATGCAGGAACTGATTAAAGAGTGCAAATCAGTGGCCCAAAAATTTACACAGCAGGTTGCCGTGTACCAAGACAGTATTGATGTATTGCAAAGCCGTTTGCAAACCGAAACGAACACGAGCATCAAGATAGATTTGCTGATAACCAAGGATGTGTACGAGCAGCAGGTTCGGCAATTGCAACAATTGATGGAAAACGACATCACCAAGCTGCGCTATATCAAGGGCTTGGAAATTGTAAAAATCCTTTATGATAAAGTACTGGGGCTTGATCACCATTTTGCTTCCGTTCGTACCTTTTCCGAAATCAGTAAAATGGCGAACCCAAACAACTATGCGGAGTTCAGCAAGATAAAAGACGTTATCAAAAACAACCGTGACAAAAAATCTTTCGATTTGAGCAGGCTGTTGGGCCAAAACATTGTGGCTTCGGTTATCCAAACTTTTTCGGGATTGCTGAACAGTGGCTTGTCCAAGGAGGACAAGGAAAAGGAACTGGAGCAAGTGGAATGTATCTTGGATTTTACCTTGCGCATGCACAATGATTTGAACTTGATCTTTTTTGAAACTTCTTACTTACAAGCGAGTAATGATGAAATAAAACGGGATGTGGAAGCCATGTTTAAGGATTATACCAAACCCATTGGCTATTTGGCGAGCCTGCAAGACTGCCGTGGCAACGATGATTGGGATAACTTAAAGGGCAAGCTGAACACTTACTTAACTGAAATGACCATGGGCGGCGACAAAAAGGGCGGTCACAAAATGCAGATCAACCTAGAGTTTTCCATTGATAAGCTGCTACAGTTTATTGCCAAGTACAACAACTTTATTGATGATGGTGTAAAGTTTTACCAAAAATTTAAAACCATCCTAAACAGTTACGAAAACGAAAAGCAGTGCGAAAGCAAACTGCCCATCGAGTATCGCAAGCTAAAGGATGATATAGAAATTGCCATCCAAAAATTTAATATCGCCTACAAGCCCGTAGAAATAAACGGCACCAAAATGAAAGAGATATTGTATGGCATCAATGAATATGAATAAAATAGGTTAATTGTGATGTGCCAAAGTGCCCACCGGGAAACTGGCTGTGGCACTTTGCTTTTGCACTCACTTTACAAAAAAAGCCCTTAATTTAACCAGCCAAAGGGCCAGTTGGCATCATGCTAACAATCAGTTTTTTCGATTGTTGCTAAAAATTAAGAAAGCTGCTTTGAACACTTACAGGCATTAAAGTAAAATTTGCTTATTTGGTTAAAGTAATTTACTTTTATATCAGTTGTAACCTTTAATAACATTGAAAAGTAAAAAATAGTTTTGAGCAGCTAACAGTTTCGAAACGACTGAAATACCGGGTTTAATAAAAAAAAAGTAAGCGGAGTTCAAGCAGTAGCAACAGGCCATTAAATCAGCAAGCATTGGCATACCTATAACAAAAATGGGATGGCTTTGTTATGGGGCTGTCTGCCCTTTTATCACCTACACCTGCAATGGTTTAATCTGCACAACAGTGAAAGTCTAACTATTTTTTAAACATTAAAAATTTGCATTATGAAAAAAATTATGCTCAACATCGCTTTTGTGGTAAGCGCTTTGTTTGCCTGGGAGGCAAGGGCGCAAGTAACCACCAACTTCAACAACGACAAAGTGATTGATGAACGTGGCCGCTTTGTAAAACCGTTTAAAGCACAGGTTGACTTTGAAATCCCGGCCAAAAACATCGATGCCTTGCTTGAAAAGGAAAGGAAAGCCGCTGCGGCCACCAACGAAGGAAAGCCCTTTCAATTTGCCGAACCTGTAACAGTGGACCTTCCGATCGCCAGATCCATGCAATGGAATATGGACGGGGAATATGCGTATGGAAAATATGCCATCAAAGCCAAGGGTGCTTTTTCTACCAGTATCAACTTCGATCGGTTTGTATTGCCGAAAAATACTGAAATGTATGTGTACAATGCCAATGGCAACATGATTACCGGCCCTGTAACCGAAAAAGAAAACAACGACAATAAGTTTTGGGGCAGTTGGGCGTACAAGGGCGAAGACTTATTTATAGAAATCAAAACGCCAGCTGCCACCATTGATGAATTGCAACTTCATGCTAATAATATTGCCTATGGCTATAAGGAAGTTTACAAATCAAAAGTTATTTCTTTTGGCGCTTCGGGTGCATGTGAAATAAATGTGATCTGCCCCTTGGGCACTGGCTGGGAAGCAGAAAGAAATGCGGTAGGCTTGGTACTGAATGATGTAGGCAGCTCTTGGTGCTCCGGTTCGTTGATTATGAATACCTGCGGTACGGATCAGCCCTTTTTTCTCACTGCCAACCACTGTTTCACGGGTCAAAATGTAGCGCTGTGGAAATTTACTTTTCAAGCGTGGAGTGCCACTTGTACCCCCTCGGCCAATAGTACTGGCATCACCTTTAACGGTTCTACTTTAAGGGCAAAACATGCTCCCTCTGATATGTGTTTGGTTGAGTTGAATACCAAACCTGCCTCCAACTCCGGGCTTCACTATGCCGGCTGGACACGTAGCACCACAGCCGCCACCAGCGGAAGAGCCATTCATCATCCAGCAGGCGATGTAATGAAAATTTCTAGTTACACTACTCCCTTGGTACGGGAAGATGCCCCCGTTAGGTGTGCCACTACTGCCCCCGGCACCTTGCATTGGGTGGTACAGTGGGACCAAGGCGTTACAGAAGGTGGCTCATCTGGATCGCCGCTTTTTGATCAAAACCATCGGATAGTGGGTCAATTGGCCGGTGGGCCCTCATCCTGCGCCCAGCCCCCCGCTTGCAGGATGGATATGTATGGAAGGTTTGACAATTCATGGACTGGCGGCGGAACCAACGCCACTCGGCTCAGCAATTGGCTCGACCCCGGAGGAACGGGTGCTACCACTACCAACACCACCAACATATCGGGCCTACATCCTTTCCTGAGCAACAATTTCAACCTCATGTCTTATGATGACAATCTTGATGTGGGTAATGAGCCAAACATGCAGTCAACCAATATATGGTCCAGTAACGACATCTGGAACCGCCGCAATACTATAGGCAATCCCAACGACCACCAAGAGCCGGGATATGCAACTACCGCTTTCAATAATATTATGAAGTTGCGCATCAAAAACGTAGGCTGTAAAGCATCTCCGATAGCTAATGCCAAAATGTATTGGACCATGGCCAGCATGGGCGAACAATGGCAAGTAGATTGGGATGGCACTTCGCAGTTGTGCGGTGTAGCCGCCAGTGGGGAAGTAACTAATCCCAATACCGGGCAAACCTATACGCCAGGTGCTGGCTTTCAGGTACCGGCTTTGCAACCCAATCAATCCTTTATTGTAGAAGGTAAGTGGATGCCCAAAAATCCATTGGTCGACTATGCTTGTATGCAACCCGGTATGGGCAGCGAACCCATGATTTGTTTCTTGGGCAGGATCCTGTCAACAACAGATCCCATGTTCAACGAAGTATTGGGGCCCATCGGACCCAATGTAAAAAACAACAACAATATTGTAACCCGCAATACCAAGTTGGTTAACCTGCCCGGCTCCTATTCCAAAAAAATCCCCATTGGTGGTACCGTGTTAGCGCATAACTACTTGGATGTGTCAACCCGTTTCAACATACGGTTAACTGCCCTTACGCCTCAGTCCACACAATTCGGCAACATCGGAAGTACCGTTGTTACACTCAGCGATGCCATGTGGGAAGCTTGGGTACGCGGCGGCGGCAGGGCCGAAGGTATGAGCCTTGTTGATCCAAGGACACATGAATTCTCGGTGTACAACTTCGACAATGCTGTTTTGAACAATATAGAAATGCGGCCCGACGAGTACATGAACATTGGTGTTGGCTTTATACTCAACAGGCCCATCATCACAAGGGAAGAGTATCAGTTTACTATTTCACAAGAACTGATGGATGCTTCGCCTGATGCCACACCATATGGTAGCGACTGTATTTATGTGGTAGTAATATCGGACGAAGAAGCAGAAATGGCAACAGCCAATAGGCAAGCAACGAATGATAATGTGCAACGCATGGCAGTAACCGTCAACAGTGTAGCACTTACGGTAAAACCAAACCCCACAGAAGGCAGGGCCTTGGTGCAATTTAACATGCCACAAAATGGGGTTGTTTCCATGACGCTTACCAATGCAAGCGGGCGCATAGTAAAAGGTTTTGGTCAAAAAATACCTTGCGTAAAAGGCCAAAACCAGTTGCCCATTGATGTATCGGGTATCGATTCAGGAACCTATTTGGTAACTATCACTACCCCAACTGGCAAGCAAACGGCTAAATTAATCGTCAAGCAATAAGCAACAGGTAGGTTGTAGGGGGCCAGCGAAACCATGCTGGCCCCTTTGCTTTACCTACACGTAACCGTCAGCACCTTTATTGAGCGTTGATGCTCACGGTAACGATTGCCGTTTAGATAGTATTACACCCCTATTGCATGCGCTGGCCAAAAACAGGTGACTTTGCCCCGCTTAAACAGATGTTTATAAGCACCAACCCATCTTTGGTGTAAAGAAATTTCTAGTTTAGCTTTCTTTTTTCTATATTGTTATTACACCAAACATCATGTTATGAATTATCTACTACCTAAAACAAAAAAGAGATTACAGCTTAACAAGCAGCGCATTGCTAGATTGGCATTACCGCAAAACCAATTACAAAAGATTGAAGGGGGCAAACGGGCCATGCAGTTTAGCTCTGTTGGTGGCGATCCACGTTGCACCAGCATTTCTAATGCCAGCCAAAACGACTGTTTCGTATTGTACGAAGATGTGGCAGTGCTATTGATGTAGCCAACTAGGTGCCCGTGCAGGGGTCGTTGACCAAACCAGTCTGCTTATATTTTGGATTTGGGTTGCCATAAAGGGTGTATTTCAACTTGTCGCTCTTGTGACTCCTTGAAGTTGCCTCTTGTAGCTGTTTTTTGCACTTTTGTCCGCGCCGCCTTGGGCGGTATGTGCCACCCTGCCTTTGGCTTGGTTTGCAACTTGATACAAAAGTGGAGCAAAAATTCAAGCCTACCTAGCCGTCAGGCAGGGCTTTTTTATGAGGCCATACCGAAGCGGAGACTGAGATTACTACAAGTTCAATTTTGCTCAAAGCGAAAACATGAAATTCTCCCAATGGAACTTTGTCAGCAACCACTTATGCTATAATTTGCAGCCCATAAAATCAGTAATGTCAATTTTACAGATTGACTTTGCTCGTTTATCGGTATAAATAAAAATAGTATGAAATATAAATTGATTATTGCCCTTATATTTTGGGCACATGTAGCAACAGCGCAAACAGGCAACCCCGTTGCCATTGCAGGCACCAAATGCAGCATGGTGCCACCTGCCACTTTTGTTCCCGCTACCCGTTTCTCTGGATTTCAAAACGAAGAAAATGGGGCTTCTATCATGCTTACGGAATTGCCGGCCCCCTACCAACTAATGGTGGAAGGATTTACACCCGAAGCGCTACAAAACCAAGGCATGAAACTGGTAAGCAAAGAAATTATTGACCATAGTGGCAGCAAAGCCACTTTGCTAAAAATAACGCAAAGTGCCAATGGCATCAATTACATCAAACTGTTATTGCTATTGGGCACCAACGATTATACCGTTATTGTAAATGGCATCTTTCCCGAGGCGCAACAAAAAATCGAAGCACCCATCAAAGCAGCTATTTTGACCACTGCTTATAATGCGTCCCAAGTTGAAAACCCCGCTGCCGGAGTTAATTTTACGGTAGATGTTACAGGTACCAATTTCAAATTGGCAAAATCCATGAGCGGTAACCTGATGTACTCAACCGATGGCAAAATCCCAACTGTTAAACCCACTTTTATTGCAGGCAGTTCCGTTGGCGGTGCATCGGGCGACCGCCGTCGGTTTGCCGAACAAAGATTGAAAAGTTTACCAAGGGGTGAACTGATTGTTATCAAACAAACAAACGAAATCACCATCAGTGGCTTGCCGGGCTTTGAAATAATAGGCGATGGCAAAAACAAAGATGGCAACCCCATACTGCTATATCAAGTAATGCTTTTTGATACGCAAGGTTTCTATTATATTCTACTGGGCCAAGCGCAAGAGAACAAGGTTGAAAACCTGGCCAGCTTTAAAAAAATCGCCAGCACTTTTACAATCAATAAATAGTCTGTCAACAACCAAGTGGCAGCTTGAGCATACAGTTTTGACAAAGAGATGATAGAAACAGCCGGTTAAATGACTATTTTTACCTATGTCGCTAAAGGGAAGACGGGGAATTGCCAAGCTTTCCTATAAAACAAACGGCATGTAATCATCAGATGAATCCATTTTGGGTACAAACCATTGCACAAACGGTACTTCGCCCCAAGGGGGGCAAAAATATTGCCGAGCAAAAAACGTCTAATTTCCAGCGGGCGAAGCGTTATAGGGAATTTCAGATTGGCGTCAGGCGTGGCATCAAAGATTTCTTTTTGATTGCATTGGGCATCTTTTCCGCCGCTTTTGGCTTTAAAGGCTTTTTGCTTACCAATCATTTTATTGATGGTGGGGCCACCGGTATTTCGCTGTTGCTATCTGCCGTAACCAAATGGCCGCTCTATATTTTTATCATCGGTGTTAATATTCCCTTTGTTATTTTGGGGTACAAAATAATGGGCAAAAACTTCGCCATCAAAACATCGCTTGCCATTACGGGGCTTGCCATTGTATTGGCAACCGTTAGTTTTCCCGATGTTACCAAAGACAACCTGCTGGTAGCCATATTTGGTGGCTTTTTTCTAGGGGCGGGTATTGGCTTTGCAGTAAGGGGTGGCGCTGTTATTGACGGCACCGAAGTGCTGGCCATATATTTAAGCCGCAAGTTTGGCGTAACCATCGGCGATATCATCATTGTAATCAACGTTATAATATTTGGCGTTGCCTCTTACTTACTAGGCATAGAAAAGGCGCTCTATTCCATGATTACTTATTTGGCCGCATCCAAAACGCTCGACTTTATTGTAGAAGGTATTGAAGAATACATCGGCGTAACGATTGTAGCAAACCGTAGTGAAGAAATTAGACAGATGATCATCAACAAATTAGGCCGTGGCGTTACACTCTATAGCGGCAAAAAAGGGTATGGCAAGCGGGGTGAAACCAAGGATGTAGATATTGTTTACACCGTTATCACCCGGTTGGAAATCAGCAAACTCAATACAGAAATTGAAAAAATAGAACCCACGGCTTTTGTGGTAATGAACAGTGTAAAAGATACCAAGGGCGGCATGATTAAAAAAAGGCCATTGCATTAGTAGGAACAAAAAAGCTGCCCCTTTCGGAGCAGCCTTTGTACAACTATTATAACCTTATTAATTATTGAAAATATAACGGATACCAAACTGTACCTGATATACATCGTTAATGGTTTTAGACTTCACAAACGACTCACGCAATAAACCTGTTTGGCCATTGATAACCTGTGTGGCCAAGCGCACATTGGGTTGACCCGTAACGGCATTCAGGCCTGCATAAGTAAGTGGTGACGTGGTGGTGCTTACATAACCCACACCCCAAGATTTGTTGATGAGGTTGCCAAAGTTTTGAATATCCACCCTAAGGCGCAGAATATTATTGGTACCGTTTTTACCCACTTTTACAATAAAGTCTTGCTCAACAGCAAAATCCATCTGCGTTAACCAAGGGAAAGCAGCGCCATTGCGCTCAGCATAATTGCCCTTGCGGTCTTTCAGGTATTTGTTGTTGTTGATATAGTCGTTATACGCAGCTTGTTGCTCTGCGGCTGTGTAAGTAGTAGCACCAACCGTAAGCGGCAAAAAGCTCACTTCGCTGGCATTGGTGGGCACATAAATCAAATCGTTGATTTGACCATCGCCATTCATATCATTAGAAAACTGATAAGAAATTTTACCGCCGCTAGCAGCCACCATACCTAAAGTAAAAGTAGTAGCACCGCCATATTTTTTACCGTATGTTAAGCGATAGCTAGCGTTAGCCACAATGCGGTGACGCAAGTCGTTATCGCTATATCCTTCTTGTATGAGGTTTACACCATAAATACTAGGTATGTTGGCATTAACCGTACTGCCCACCGATGAAAGGTCTTTGGCCTGTGCAAAAGTATAGCCCAGCAAGGCACCCCAGTTTTTGGTAATGGGTTTTTCCAATTTGGCCGTAAAGCTGTAAGAGTAACCGGTATTGTTGTTGGTCAATACATACACATTGCCCACTTTAGGATTGATAAAACGGGCATTGCTGGCCGCCGTACCGCTCAAGCCCAAGGCAGGATAAGTAGACCGCCTGTCTGTACCGCCGGTAAAGGTTCCATTGGGGCCTTTCAGGTTCACGTCTTGGTAATTAAGGGCGTTGATATTTTTGTTGAACAATATCTCGGCAGTGGCCACGATACCAGCCCAAGGCAAACGGTGGTCAACCGCCAAATTGCTCTTCCATACTTGCGGGAATTTTAAATTTTCCGCAGAAGCATTGATGTTGTAGCCAGAAAGGGCGTTGATATCCGTGCTGGCGGGTGTGTAACGGGTAGGGTCAAGTGTAAAGGGATTGTTCAGTGCAGCAGAGCCTGTATTGTTGATCAGGCCGATGTTTACACCATTATTACCCAATTGGTTGGAGATCAACACGTAAGGGATCCTTGATAAGAAGATGCCTGTACCACCACGCAATTGTGTTTGTTTTTTACCATTAACATCCCAGTTGAAACCCAAACGGGGAGATACATACAAGCCCGACTTAGGGGTTACACCCGTGTTCACTTTTGTGTCTTTGCCATCCTTATCTTTAAAAGTAAATCCGGCCACTACTGGGTTGTAGTACGATTTGGCCGTATTGGGCACATTTACATAATCAAAACGGATACCGCCAGTAATCCTCAGGTTGTTAGTGGCTTTGTATTCATCTTGAAAATAGATACTCTCGGTATTGGTTTTAAATTCCTGCCAAGGCAATTGGTTATTGGGCAGCAAGGTATAACGGTAGTTGAACCTGTTGATGGGTACAGGGGACACGGTAAGGTTGGGGTTGGCTTTGTAGGCCAATGCCGCTGCTTTAAAATCAGCGATAGAGTTAAACACCCAAGCTCCGTTGGATGCATAAAAGAACAGGTTGTTGGATTTGAAAGACTCAAATGCTACACCTGCTACAAAAGCATGCTTGCCCCTGGTAAAAGATAAGTTGTTGTTTACATTAAAAGTGGAATAGTTCAATTTATTGTTGGGCGTAAAAGGATCCATACCGATAGAAGTGTAGGTAGAACCGCCCTGTAAAATATCCACGGTAGGGAAAAGGCTTGGCGTTTTGTAGCCCCTGTCTTCAATTTGCTTGTTGTAAGTAATCAAAAACTGATTGGAGAACCCGCCTTTAAAGTTCGAGTTCAGTTCCGCCACGATAGAACGGGTATTGTCTTGAATGGTATAACCCGTGTTTTCGCCAGAAATAGCCAGGGCCGAGTTGGTACGGTTACCATTACCCGCCGTATTGGAAGAACTACTGTTGCTGATGATTTGGTCCGACTCCGAATCGTGGTGAGAATAACGCACCGTCAACTTGTGTACATCGTTGATATTGTAGTCGATACGGGCAATGAATTTGTTGCTCTTGGAGTTGAGGTTAAAATTGTCGATAGCGCCCAAATCGTAATTGAAGTTGGTTTGCAAAAACGACTTTAGGTCTTCCAAATCTGCAGCCGTGGTACGGGAGATATTGCCCACAGCGCCGGGCTTGTTGGCCACCCAATCCAAGGCAGGCCTGATACCCGTGATAAACTCACCATTTACAAAAAAGAACAATTTGTTTTTGATGATGGGACCGCCAAAGCGGAAGCCATAGGTTTTGTTTTCAAAAGCGGTTACCGGCACTTTAGACGTATCGGCTTTTTTACCTACTAAGTCATTGTTGTTCCAAAAATGGTATACAGAGCCGGAAAAGTTATTGGTACCCGCCCTTGTAACGGCATTAATGCCCGCACCAGCAAAACCCGATTGGCGGATATCGAAGGGGGCAATATTGATTTGTAGTTCCTCCAAGGCATCTAGCGAAATAGCCGAAGAGTTGGTACGGCCGCCAGCCTGTGCTTGGTTGCCCAAGCCAAAACCGTTGTTGAACACCGAACCGTCGATGGTAAAGTTGTTCAAGCGGCTATCTTGGCCAGCAAAAGAACGGCCATTGCTGTAGGCATTGTATTTGGTAATATCGTTGATGGTACGGCCAATGGTGGGCGTGCGGGTAATGGCTTCCCTGCCCAAAGTAGCCGAAGCACCTGTTCTTTTGGCATTGATAAGACCCCGGCGGCCAGCGCTGGTTAGCACTACTTCGGTTTGCGCCTTGGACTCGTTGGTCAACGCAAAATCGTGGGTAGAAGCCACGCCCAAAGAAGTAAACACTTCGCTTTCCGTAACCGTTTTATACCCTACAAAACTTACGGTAATGGTATAAGGACCGCCAATTTTCACGCTGGGAAAGCTATAAGCCCCTTTTTTATTAACCACACTAACGTACTTGGCACCCGATGGCCCATGTACCACGGTAACCGAAGCACCGTTTAAAAATGCGCCATCAGATGATTTCACTACACCGGAAATGCTGCTCGACGTTACTTGGGCATTGGCCCCTAAAAGGGCAAAAAGCCCCAGTAAAACAGATAAAAATCTTTTCATAAATAGATATTATTGATGTTGAGGGCGCAAAGTTATAGCGAACCGTACGCTTTACCGTGCTTTACAGCGTTATCTTAATGTTATGTGCACATCTTGGTTACCGAAATGACAATAGTACGGCAAGGCCTATACCAAGCAACCGCCAGCCCCATTTCTGCGTTGTTATGCACATAGGGCTTACATAGGCTGCTTTTTTTGTATATTTATCATCCTATCAATAAAATTCGGTGCTGGGCAAATGCAAATACCATATAAGGTTAGGACTGATTGGCCGCATGATGGTGGTCATGGCCATTTTTTTGCAACCAAGCAGCACAAAAGCGCAAATTTGCCCCCCCAATATTGATTTTGAAGATGGCACCTTCAGTGGTTGGAAATGCTATACGGGTAGTGTACAGGCCGTGGGGGCAGAAAATGTGATATCGCTTAACCAGCAAGGAGGCCCGGTATCGGATAGGCATACCATTATTCCGGCGGGCTCGGGCAGCGATTATTTTGGCGGTTTTCCGGTCAATTGTCCCAACGGCAGTGGTTATTCGGTAAAACTGGGCAATTCCAGCGGCGGTGGCCGTGCCGAGGGCATTTCGTACGAGTTTACCATCCCCGCCAATCAAAACATCTACTCTATTGTATATCATTATGCCGTGGTTTTTCAAGATCCCAAACATGAAATATTCCAACAGCCCCGCTTGGAAATTGAGGCCAAAAACGTAACCGACAACGAAATCATTTCTTGCTCCTCCTTTTTCTTTTACCCTTTCGGCTCCCTGCTGCCGGGCTTTAATGTATCGCCCACCCAGCAAGACACGACCGATGTATGGTACAAAGATTGGTCGGCGGTTTCCATCAACCTCAACAACAAAGCAGGCAAAACCATCCGGTTGTTTTTTAAAACGGCAGACTGTACGTTTACCCGCCATTTTGGCTATGCTTATATTGATGTGGATACCGATTGCAGCAGCGAGTTTATCGGCAATGCCTTTTGCCGTGGCGATACAGTTGCTTCCATCACGGCACCCTTTGGCTTTCAGGGGTACACTTGGTACAACAGCACGTTTTCGCAGGTGTTGGGGCAGAGCCAAACCCTGCTGCTACGGCCCCCGCCCGCCTCGGGTACCCTATTGGCGGTGGAGCTTATCCCCTACGGCGGTTATGGCTGCCCCGATACGGCTTATGCGACCATGTTGGATACCATGACGGTACGCTCCTATGCGGGGCCCGACATGGTTTCTTGCAATGAAAATCCTGTGCCGCTGGGCACCATACCCAAGCCCGGCTTGGTATATGAATGGACGCCGGTTGCGGGGCTGAGCGACCCTAATATTTCCAACCCCCGTGCCGGGCCTAATATCACAACGGATTATGTACTTGCTACCCGCAGCTTTGGCGGGGGCTGTGTGGCTACCGATACGGTGCAGGTGATCGCCTCCGTTATTGATACCAACCTTACCTTACTGGGCAAACCCGCTTACTGTATTACCAGTGGTGATAGTGCCGTATTGCTGGTGCCGCCCACCGTTAGCATACAATGGTTCAACAATGGGGTGGCCATACCCGGCGCTACCCAGCGGCGGTACCGGGTGCCGCAATCGGGACAGTACCATGCCTTTTTGATCAACGAGAGGGGCTGTAGTATTGCCACGGGCAAACGGGATATCCTCATCGAGATACCGAGGCGGGGCATCCGCTATCCGGTGGTGAATGCGGCCGTAAATGTGGCCATGCCATTAGAGGCCAGGGATTTTGCGCAAACGGCCCTGTGGTCGCCCGCCTTGCACTTGAGCGATCCCAACAGCTTTAAGCCCATCTTTAAAAGTGATGAAGCGCAACAGTACAATATCCGCTTGGTAACCATCGGCGGTTGCACTACCGTGGATACGCAGTTGGTAAAAGTGTTTAAGGATATTGATTTTTATGTACCCAATGCATTTACGCCCAATGGCGATGGCTTGAACGATTACCTAAAGCCAGTAGCAGCGGGCATCAAAACCGTACATTATTTTAAAATATTCAACCGTTGGGGCGAACTAATTTTTGATTTGAGCAGAGACCCTGCCGGATGGAATGGCGAATACAAGGGACTGCCGCAGCCCATGCAAACCGTGGTATGGATGGCGGAGGGCACGGGTGCCGATGGCAATGTGTATCGGAAGAAGGGGACGGCGATTTTGATTAGATAAATGGATAATTGATAGTGGATAATGCCATGCCTGCGGCTTGGTGGCGCTCTGCGCCAGATAGTTAATAGTGAAGAATGAATGGTGAATAGTTGACGGAACTTCACTCATCATTCGTCATTCAACACTCAACATTCCTCATTTCTTAATCAAACGCTTTCGCACTGCCCGTAGCCGCCAGTTTCAGCAGCCGGTCGTATTGCTCGGCATTCAAATCGTTGTAGAAGAAATACACAGGGTCTATCGCCTCGCCATTGATATGTACTTCGTAGTGGCAATGCGGGCCGGTGCTCTTGCCCGTGCTGCCCACCCAGCCAATCACTTCGCCACGTTTTACTTTTTGGCCGCCCGAAACTTTTAAGCGCACCATGTGGCCGTAGAGGGTTTGGTAGCCATAGCCGTGGCTGATGATTACATGGTTGCCATAGCCGCCCTCGCTGTAGCCGGCCGTACTCACCACGCCATCGCCGGTAGCATAAATGGGCGTTCCCTGCGGGGCCGTAAAATCGAGGCCCTTGTGCATCTTGGGCGTGCCGTACACCGGATCGATGCGCATACCAAAACCGCTGGCAATGCGGGTGAGGTCTTTGTTGCTCAGTGGCTGTATGGCCGGGATGCTGGCCAGTTTCTCGTCTTGGTTTTCAATCAGCTTTTGAATATCGTTGTAGCTGCCGGTTTGGTAGGCAATACGGGCAGCGAGGTTGTTGAGGCTGTTGGCAATGTCCTTGCCCAGCGCATCGTCGTTCATGGCGCTCACCTTGTCAATCTCCTTTTTCTGCTCTACCAGCTTGGCCCGGGCACTGTCGGGCAGGGGATTGGCCTCAAAAATGGAGCGGTACACCTGATTGTCACGCTTTTCCAGCTCGGCCATCTGCTGCTGCAAGCTCTTAATTTTACCGTTCAGCGTAGCATAATTGTCTTTCATGGCCTTGTACTTGGCCTCGGTTTCCAAATCTTTGGGCCGGGGTATAAAACGGTTGTACAAGCTGATAACGATCAGGCAACTTACCGCCAAGGCCGACAAAAAGCCAAACACCCGCAGTAATTTTACCCGCAGGGGCGTAACCAGTTTTTCGTACCGGAGGGTATTGGTATTATAGTAATACTTGACTTTTTTCATGCTTTTGCCCGCCGAAACCATGACGCATCTGACCGCTAATCCTTAGTTTTGCAGCCACGCCCGGGTTTTTAGGGTGTACAAATATAGACAAATAGCAAAATCAACCTGTAAATCAATTTTTGTATGATGACGAGTGCGGAGATTCGCCAGCATTTTTTGAACTTTTTCCATTCCAAAGGCCATACCATTGTGCCTTCTGCACCTATTGTGGTAAAGGATGACCCTACCCTTATGTTTACCAATGCGGGCATGAACCAGTTCAAAGCCTATTTTTTGGGCGAAAAAGAACCACCCTACCCCCGTGCTGTGGACACGCAAAAATGCTTACGGGTTAGTGGCAAGCACAACGATTTGGAAGAAGTGGGTGTGGACACCTACCATCATACCATGTTTGAAATGCTGGGCAACTGGAGCTTTGGCGATTATTTTAAGGTAGAGGCCATTGCCTGGAGCTGGGAACTGCTTACCGATGTATTGGGCATCGACAAAAGCCGCTTGTATGCCTCTGTATTTGAAGGCGATGAAAAAGAAGGGCTGCCCCCTTCTACCATTGCCTTGGCAGAATGGAAAAAACTGCTGCCCGATAACCAAATTGTTTTCGGCAACAAAAAAGACAATTTTTGGGAAATGGGCGATACCGGCCCTTGCGGCCCTTGTAGCGAAATACATGTGGACCTGCGCCCCGATGCCGAAAGGTCGCTGATACCAGGGGAACAAATGGTAAACAAAGACCATCCGCAGGTAATTGAAATATGGAACAATGTATTTATACAATATAACCGGGTTTGGGCCGATAAAAAAGGATATGACACTTGGGTAGCAACCAATAAAGATGCCACCAAAGAGGAAAAAGCAAAGAAAACGGTTGAGTTTACCAAACTGGAACCGCTGCCTGCCTCGCATGTAGATACAGGTATGGGCTTTGAGCGGCTGGTAAGGGTTATCCAAAACAAAACCAGTAACTACGACACCGATATTTTTACCGGCACCATTGCCGCTACGGAAAAAATCTGCGGCATCACTTATACCGGTGGCGACGACAAGGCAAGCGTGGCTTTTAGGGTAATTGCCGACCATATCCGGGCCATTGGCTTTACCATTGCCGATGGGCAACTGCCTTCCAATAACGGGGCCGGCTATGTAATCCGCCGCATTTTGCGCAGGGCGGTACGGTATTATTATTCTTATCTTGATTATAAGCATCCTTTGCTTTGCCAATTGATGCCGGTATTGGGCAAACAGTTTGAAAATGTGTTTCCCGAACTGCACCAGCAAATGGATTTTGTGTGCAAAGTGGTAAAGGAAGAAGAGGAAGCCTTTTTGCGCACTTTGGAAAAGGGTTTGAAGCGCATTGACGAAGCCCTTACCGCTTGTGCCGCAACCGGCATACTAGATGGCCCTTCGGCTTTTGAACTGCACGATACGTATGGCTTTCCCATTGACCTAACGGAATTGATTGCCCACGAAAGGAACCTAAAAGTGGATAGCGCAGGCTACGAAAAAGCCCGCAAGGAACAACAGGAACGTGGACGCTCTGCCACGGCTATGGATACGGGTGATTGGACGATATTGGACGATAGCGACAGCAACCGCTTTGTGGGGTACGATACATTGACCGCTACCACGCAGGTACAGCGCTACCGCAAAGTAACGGCCAAGGGCAAAACCCAATATCAAGTGGTACTGGCCGAAACGCCTTTTTATGCCGAAAGCGGCGGCCAAGTGGGCGATAGCGGCACTTTAACCATTGGTGGATCAACGGTACATGTTACCGACACGAAAAAAGAAAATAACCTCATCATCCATTTTGCCGATACCTTGCCCGAAGATTTGAGCGGTGCGGTTACGGCACAGGTGGATGCGGTTCGTCGCCATGCCATTACGGTGCACCACAGCGTTACGCACTTGATGCACTCGGCCCTGCGCAATGTACTGGGTACCCATGTGGCACAAAAGGGCAGCTTGGTGAATACTGAGCACCTGCGGTTCGACTTTAGCCATTTTGCCAAGGTAACGGATGAAGAAATAGCGGCCGTGGAAGCGATGGTGAACCAAAAGATTCGGGAGAATGTACCGGTAGTGATTAAGGAAATGAACAAAGACGAAGCCGTGGCCATTGGCGCTATGGCTTTGTTTGGCGAAAAATATGGCGACAAGGTTCGGGTAGTGGTGATGGACCCCGATTATAGCATTGAACTTTGCGGCGGCACCCATGTGGGCAGTACCGGCGAGCTGGGACTCTTTAAAATAAAGCATGAGTCGGCCGTAGCAGCGGGTGTGCGCCGGGTAGAAGCCCTGTGCGGCCAAGCTGCCGAAGTATATGTAAACGAACAGTTTGCCACCGTGCACATGGTAAAGGCTTTGCTGAAAAATACCAAGGATATTCAAAAAAGCATTGAAAACCTGCTGGAAGAAAACAGCAAGCTGCACAAAAAGCTGGAAGGGTTGGAAGCACGTCAACTGGTGGGCATCCGCAACCAACTGTTGCAACAGGATGAAATAGTGAACGGGGTAACTTTTGTGGCTGACATCATTGAAGTGGGCAATCCCGAGGCATTGAAAAAATTATGTGTGGACCTCAAGACCAACCTGCATGATTATGTGGCCGTACTGTGCAGCAATATTGATGGCAAGGCCCATGTGGCCATCGGCATCAGCGATACGGTGGCAGCGGCCAGGGGCTTGGATGCGGTAAAGATCATCAAGGAAAAAGTGGCAGGCCTTATCAAGGGCGGCGGCGGTGGACAGGCCACCTTGGCCACAGCAGGCGGACAGGAAGTAGGCCAACTGGCAGCAGTGATTGCCGTGGTGAAGGGGTTGTTGTAATAAAAGATATTGGATAGCATAAAAGTAAAACGATGCAAAAAAGATTGGCTATACTGGCAATGATAATGTTGCTATCCATAGTTGGCATAGCACAAAAAGTATTTACCGGCGTGGTCAAATATAAAATGTCTGTTTTAGGCGGCGATGAAAAAAAAGCAGATTCAATGCGCATTGTATTTGACACCAATAGAATTATGGCTACTTTGTATGTGCCATCCGAGCAAAAACGCGGCACTATTGAGGAAATGGGCATACTGGTTGACTTTAAAACCCATAAGCAATACTATATTGATAATGTGGGTAAAACGTATCAAGAGCAACCTTTCGGAACCCCTCGATTTCGTTTTTTGAATACCGAGAAAATTGCCATGTCAAATGGGGCTATTTGTTTTCATTATAAAGCCGACTCCAACGGTATTGACAAAACCAAGATGCTGAAGGCAGATTGTTTGGCTTCTATTGACCATACCAATGCGCAAATTGGGAATTTTTGGTTAATGGATATTTTTCCAATTGTGATAGAAGGTAAATTAGTGCTTGACTTTATCATCAAAGAGCCGGATGGCAGCCAGCCAAGGGTATATGCAGCAACCATTAACAGAGATGAAAACGTAAAAGCTTATTTTGATTTAACTGGTTATAAACTGTTCGCAGAATAAAAACATAACAACCGATCATATCATATTACAAACAGAACGACTCATCCTCCGCCAAATGACGGAGGCCGATGCCCCATTGGTATATGCCCTCAACACCAGCCCCGGTGTACTGCAATATGTGCATGAACCAACATTAAAAGACGAGGCCGATGCCCTGCGGGTCATCAGGGAAATCATCATGCCCCAGTACACGCTCTACAATTTGGGCCGCTGGGCCATTGAGCGCAAGGAAGATGGCCAGTTTATCGGCTGGTGCGGCCTCAAATACCTGGCCGATGAGGACGAGGTGGACCTTGGTTACCGCCTGATGCCGCAATATTGGGGCAAGGGTTATGCTTTCGAAGCGGCCGGCAATACACTCGCTTTTGGTTTTACCCACCGCAACCTGCCAACCATCATCGGCCGGGCACATATCGACAATATCGCTTCTTGGAGCATCCTCGAAAAAATAGGCATGCAGTTCCGGGAACTGGGTGAAGAAGATGGCGAAACCATCAAAATTTACCAAGCCAACCGCCCCGTTTCTTAAAAATTTGTTAAAGTCAAAAAAATATTTGCGAAAAGTTTCGTAGTTTAAAAAAAACCATTACTTTTGAACTACTAAACATTTCGTACATAAAAATAAAGATATGAATCAGATAGTTAAAAATGTATTGGCATTGATGGTTCTGGGCGGCAGTTACCCAGCCATGGCACAGGAGCCCAAAAAAGACGTCAATGAAACCAAAAAAGAAACCCAAGAAATCATCATCCGTAAAAAAGCCGATAAAGACGTGAACGTAACTGTTCAGGTAAAGGGCGATGAAATTTTGGTAAACGGTAAGCCACTGGCCGAATACAAAGGCGATGATGTTACCATTAGCAAGCGTAAGATGCAGATCATCACCAATGTGAATGGACGCAATCTTTTCACGGTAGATGGTAATATGACTAAGGGAATGGAGCTGAAAGGTATGGCAGATGGCCATGGGTTTCAGTTTTGGAACGAAGATGATGGTGGAAAAGAAGAAAAGTACACTTTTTTGGGCGTAACTACTTCGGATGATGAAGCGGGTGCCAAAATAACCGACGTTAGCGAAGGTAGCGGCGCCGATAAAGCTGGATTAAAAGAAGGCGATATCATCACCAAAGTGGGCGACAAGAAAATCGAAGGGCCCAACGATCTTTCGGAAGCCATTAGGACTATGAAGCCCAAAGATGAGGCAAAAATCACGTATACAAGAGATGGTAAAGAAAACACTACCAAGGCCAAACTGGGCGAAAAGGTAGAAAAGAATGTGCGGATATTTTCTATGACCGGCCCGGGTGGTGGCCAAAACTGGGGACAGCAAAACTTCGATTTTCCCAATGGTGGCGCTGCCACTACCATACCACGCATGCCACGAATGCCACGGGTTAATATGAACGGAAACTTTGAAGGCTTCGGTGAAAGGATGGAAGAACTGAGTTTTGCTTATGGCCGTCCGAAGTTGGGTATTAAAATACAAGATGTGGAAGAAGGCGAAGGTGTAAAAGTGATTGGTGTAGATGAAGAAACGCCAGCAGCTAAGGCGGGATTGAAAAAAGATGATGTTATTACAGAAATTGATGGTAAAAAAGTAAATAACACAGATGATGCCAGGGAACAGCTCAAGCCCAGCGAAGAAAAAAAATCGTACAGCATCAAAGCCAAGCGCAACGGCAGCGCCATGAATTTTGAAGTAAAAGTGCCAAAGAAAATTAAGACGGCTTCATTTTAATAGGGATTAAGGATTAGTATTCATTCTCATGTTGTTGTTAGCCACCTTGTTGCAGAGGTGGCTTTTCTTTGTGGCAAAATTGGCGAGTGATTACCGTTTTTATGGCATTCACCTTTATATTCGTGCTATGAATCGTTTTCACATCCTCCTTGCAGCAGTAATTTTTTTTGTAGCCCTACAATACAGTTGCAGCAGTAAATATGCCGCTACCAACAAAACCTATAAAAAACAGGCCAAGCAATATGCCCGCCTGCTGCGCCAATACCCTATTAAAGATTCGGTAAACAATGCGCCCTACTTTGCGGGCACTACCAATTTTACCATGCGCAAGCCCAACTTTGTTATCATACACCATACGGCACAAAACAGTTGCGACCAAACCCTGCGCACATTTACTTTGCAACGTACCCAAGTAAGTGCCCATTATGTAATTTGTAAAGATGGTACGGTGTTCCACATGCTGAACGATTACCTACGGGCCCATCATGCCGGTGTAGCCCGCTGGGGCAACAATACCGACCTCAACAGCAGCAGCATCGGAATTGAATTGGACAATAATGGCTTTGAGGAGTTTACCCCTGCGCAAATCAGCAGCTTAACGGATTTGCTGAAACGGTTGAAAACGGCTTTTGGTATACCCACCGCCAATTTTATCGGCCATGGTGATATTGCACCCACCCGTAAAAACGACCCCAACTGGCGCTTCCCTTGGCAACAACTTTCGCAAAATGGTTTGGGGCTTTGGTACGATGATACGGCTAGAGTGCAAGTGCCCGACAACTTCAATCATATACAGGCCCTGCGCATCGTGGGGTATGACGTAAAAGATACCGGTGCTGCCATCATTGCTTTTAAGCGGCATTTTTTGCAAGATACCACGCCACGCATGCAAGAGAATTCCCGGAAGGTGCTGTTTAAATTGTATGGCAAGTATTAACAGGATTTTTAACAGGATTTTTTTGATTGTGGTGATTGTGTGATTTTCACCACGGATTAGAGTGGATGGCACGGATTACACGGATTATTTTCAGTGAGACAGATGAGAATGGGTTACACGGATTGATTTAGGCCACGGATTAAGGGAGATGGCACGGATTGCACGGATTAATTTACCCGTTAATTAGGAGGGATTACACGGACCTGCCTGACGGCTGTCTAGTTGCATAGTTTTTTGGGTACACAGATGAAGACCGATTACACAGATTATTATAGTGTAAAATGAGAAGCAGGCCATCCATCAAGAACAGTTTACCAAGTCAAACACTCATAACCCATAACTTATAATTCATAACCCTCACCCGCATCCATCAGCACCATGCGTTCCGCTTGGCCTGCGGCATTATCCCATTAGCTAATCAGCTAATCACCACATTAACTAATCTTCCAACTCCCGGCAAAAAAAACCGGCTGCCCGCAGGGTTTTTTCAACAACGGGCGAAAGGGTTGTTATGGCTTCTACCCGCAATATTTTATCTACATCGCTCAAATCGAAATTGCAGCGCAACACACCGGGGATTTTTTTAAGTTGCCCGGAAATAGCACCGGCTGTTTCGGCGTAAGCCACATTGGTTTTATATACATATACCGGCATAATACAGTTGTTTTGGACGTAATGACTATCTATTCTTGCTGAGTGGCCGTATTGATGGGCCCTTCGCTAGGGGTGACTGGCATGGGTTTGCCCCATTGGCCGCACCAGTTACGCATGTTTTGCTTCCACTGTTGGCGTTCATCGGGACTCATCTGCTCCCATTTATCGTGCATTTTCCTGCGCCATTCCTGCTTTTTATGGCCACCTCCCCTAAAGCCGCCAAACAATATCTTGGCTAGTACAAATATACCCATGGCTTGCCAAAAAGTAATGGTTTTAACACCTAGCACACTTGGGAGTATGGCGTTCCACAAATACATCACCACAAAACCCAAAGCCAACACCAAGGCTGCGCCAATCAGCACAAAACCAATTATTTTCACTACTTTAAACTGCTTTCTCATCACCCTATTTTTTAAATAATTTAATAATTTAATAATGCTTCTTTTACCACTTGCAAGCGTTGCCTTAAATGTAGTACGGCATAGCGCTTACGGCTGATCAATGTACTGACGGCCTCCCCCGTAGCTTCGGCAATGGCTTTAAAGGGCACTCCTTCTAGCTCGGTCATTACAAACACATCCCTTTGCTCCGCTGGCAGCTCGGCCAATGCAGCCTGTAATTCTTCCCAAAAAACATTGCGCAGGTAATCCGTTTCGGGGTTATCGGTTCCATCATACAACAACTCGGTCCAATCAAACGAGCCCTCCTCTTCCGCGCTGCCAAAAGTATCTTCTAGCAGTAGGTCTTTCTTTTTGCGCTGCCGATCGGTAATTTTATTGCGGGTAACCTTAAAAAGCCAGGCCTGCACCTGCTCTATCGGCTGTGTGTTAACGGCCAATTGGTAAAACACGTCTTGCAAAATATCTTCAGCATCCGCCTCGTTCACCACCCGCTTACGGATGAAGCCCATCAGCCTTTTGCTAAAATTGTTGATTGTGCCCGTAATACTTTGTCCCTTTTCCGCAGTCATTGTAATTGGTATCGTAACACCCGTTGCCATAATGGGGAGACGGGCAAGCTATTACAATATTGTAAAGTAACAGCATTTATTTTGTGACGGGTGGCAGAAAATTAGGGCGCTTTGTCGGGTCAAGTTTGGCGCTTGCTACATGTCGTCTGCCAAAAAGGGGCCCTTACCTATACGTTGAAAAGCAACCGGGTTACTGGCGGCCCGGGTGACCAAAATCAAGCAGTGGCAGAACAGCAATCATCACACAAGCAGCATGTCCACAGTAGTTTTAATTAAAAATCAATCAGATGGGAAAAGTACATTTAAAAACAGTTTCATTATTGTTATCTCTGTTTTTTTCGCAGGCTTTATGGGCACAGGAAGAAAACAAAATAACATCCAAATTCGACTTTGTACCAGGCGAAAAGGTAATTTTCTTCGATGATTTTACTGCTGAGGGCTTGGGCGATTTCCCGGCAAGCTGGAACAGCAACAGTAGTGGGGAAATTGTAACCAGCAGCAGTTATCCCGGCAGATGGTTTCAATTGAAAGGCGGCGGCTTTTACATACCGGAGGTAAAGGATAAATTGACCGATAATTTTACGGTTGAGTTTGATTGGGTGCCCATCAACAAAGACGATATCAATTACCAGTACAATGTAACTTTTATGTTCATCTCTGGAACGCTGAACAACCCGGCCGAAGGTGGGGCCGTGCCCGGCAAGGCAGGCATTAAAATCGCATCTGACTATGACAATATAAACTGGACCAATTATTCCGAAAAAGACGGTGGCTATGTAAACAATGGCAACTCCCCCTTTATGTTTAACACCAATGAAAAGTACCATATTAGTTTTTGGATACAAAAGCAAAGGGTGCGCATGTATGTAAATGAATCCAAAGTGTTGGATTTGCCAAGGGGACTAATTGATGGATATGTGTATAATATTTTCAGGATACAAATCAATGATGAACCCATGCCCTTGATAGCCAATTTTAGGATAGCCGCTGGCCTGCCCGATATGCGCAACAAATTGCTAACGGCCGGGAAGTTGATTAGCTACGGCATTCAGTTTGATGTTAATTCGGATAAAGTAAAAGCCGAATCGTATGGCAGCATCAAGGAAATGGCACAAATACTGAAAGACAATGCCAGTGTAAGGATAAAGATAGTAGGGCATACCGATGCCGATGGAGATGCCAATGCCAATTTGGATTTGTCGCAAAGGAGGGCAGCGGCAGTAAAAAAAGAATTGGTGGAAAACTTCGGCATTGCTGCCGCCCGCATTGAAACGGATGGCATGGGCGAAACACAACCTGTTGCGCCCAACGAAAATGCTTTGAACAAGGCCAAGAACCGAAGGGTTGAGTTTATAAAACTATAAAAGTACCAACCGATATAAAAACAGCGCTGGTCCGATTTACCAGCGCTGTAATGATAACTTTATCCCTTATTAATACATGCCGCTGCCATGGTTCCAAATGGTGCGCCAAAGCACATCCCACCAAGTAAGGTCGGCCGGCACATCGCTACCGCTGGTGATTACGTTAAAGCTGTGTACCACCTTGCCCTCGCTGTCTTTTACACAGGGAACAAACTGCAGGTTCATCTGGCCATCTTTTTCGTACATCATGGGCATAACGGCAATACCACGGTTTGCTTCGGGCACTTGCAGTTCTTCGTACACCGCTTCTATCCTTTCCATAAAGGCTTTTAATTGCGATAGGTTAAATACCACGGCTTCGGGGCATTGGGTAGCGGTCAAAAATCCTTCTGCCTTGCTCTCCAAGTAGTTTTGGCGACAGGCTTCGGCTGTGGCCATTTCAATTTCGCCGCCATGGGGCAACGCCTTTGTTTCAACGGATTGAACGGTTGTTTCAATTTGATACATACTAAATGGTTTTAAAAATGAAGAATAGTTGAAAATAAGCAAAAATTGTGATTTCAGCATACCATTATCACTTAAAGGGTGCGTTTTCACTTCCCCAAAAAACAGGTATTTATACCCTTGTGCCAATTTATGGTAACCAGTATTTTGTGTGGGTTAACTCTATCCTACCGACAGGGTAGCGGCAGAAACCGAAAAGCCGTAACAGAGTAGGTATCACCATTAATGAACAATCTATGCCTTCAGTTCATGTATTGTATGGCGTTGTAATCAGAGATGCCATCAAATCAAAAGACCTTAAAGTAATGAAAGCAACGGCCGCTAAGGCCTCGCAGCAACTGCGTGACCAAAAGGACATGGCAGTGGCGTTGTTGGATTTGCACGAAGCGATTGCCAAACTGGAAAAAAAATAATCCAGTTGGAAGGATAACGGCTAAAGGCTGCGCCATTAGCCGTTATCCCAATTTACAAAAACGGTATCCAATCTTCATAACCATACTTGTATGACACAACAAACCGCCCCTCGCTTTAGGGTAAGGGATGATTATAAAACAGCCGTTCCCGTGCACGTTGTGTGGGAAATAACGCTTGCCTGTAATCTTAAGTGCGCACACTGCGGCTCCCGGGCAGGCAAGGTCCGCCCCGGCGAGCTCACAACCGAACAATGCTTTGAAGTAATCGACAGCCTAAAAAAACTGGGCACCCGTGAAATTACCATCATCGGTGGCGAGGCCTTTTTACGCAAAGATTGGTTGCAGATTATTGAGCGTATTACGCAGAGCGGCATCGAATGCACCATGCAATCGGGCGCTTATAATTTAACGGAGGAGCGAATTAGTAATGCTAAAAAAGCCGGTATAAAAAGCATTGGTGTATCCATTGACGGCCTGGCCGATACGCACAATAAAATAAGGGGGCGTCAAGACTCTTTTGCGCATGCCACCCGCTGTTTGCAACTGCTAAAGCAATACAATATTCATGCGGGTGTAAACACCGTTATTACCAAACTCAACCAACATGAGCTGAGTGAACTGGCCGATGTATTGATTGCTTATGGCGTTCGCAATTGGCAGATACAATTGGCCGTGGCCATGGGCAATGCGGTAGACAATTCTGAAGAACTGTTGCTACAGCCTTATGAACTAATACCACTGTACGACAACCTAGCTGAGATATACGACCAAGCTTTGGCGGGCGACCTATTTATTCAAGCAGGCAACAATATTGGTTATTTTGGACCTTATGAACATATTTGGCGGCAAGGGGATGAAAAATATTATACCGGCTGCTCGGCCGGGCATACTGTTATTGGCATTGAAGCCGATGGCAGCATCAAGGGCTGCCCTTCGTTGCCGACAACTGACTATACCGGTGGTAATGTAAAAAACATGCAACTGGAAGATATTTGGAATCACAGTGAAGTGATGTTCTTTTCCCGCTACCGCAACAAAGAGGAACTATGGGGCGGCTGTAAGGGTTGCTATTATCAGTCGAGCTGCTTGGCGGGCTGTACCTGGACCAGCCATGTGCTCTTTGGCAAAAGGGGCAACAACCCTTATTGTCACCACCGGGCATTGGAGCTGCAAAAAAAGGGATTGCGGGAACGCATCCGAAAAATACAGGAAGCCCCCGGCAATTCCTTCGATACCGGATTGTTTGAAATAGTAGTGGAAAACGAGCAAGGTGAAATAGTATCAGTGCAATCGCCGGGCAATGCCGTGGAAGCGCCCCCGATATTGGGGCAAACGCCCCGTGTGCCCGAAGCCTTGGTGCTTTGCCATGGCTGCAACAATTTTAATTACAGCCACGAAACAACATGCCATTTTTGCCAAGCCGATATTGTCGCTGTGAACAAGGACTATGATGAAAAACTAGATATCGCCATCAAAGCCCTAGAAAGGGTAGAGGAAATAATGATGCGGTAATACGGCTCTTTGTTATACAGTAGAAATGGAGGAAGCAAAAACAGCGTGGCTTTGTAAAATTATTGCTGCCTTATCATACAGTCCCGCCTTCTTTTGCCACCTGCCATTTATCCCTTAGCTTTGGCGCTTACTATCACCATCCATGATGCATAAAGAAAATTTTGCAGTACAGGTTAAGCCCAGTAAAATAGAGGGCAAGGGCGCTTTTGCATTGGAAGCTATCCCAGCAAGAAAAAAGATTGGTGAACTGCGTGGCGAAGTGATTTCAAAACGCAAAGCCCGCAAATTGGCTGAGCAACAAAAGCGCATCGCCATTGTGGAACTGGATGACCATTGGGCACTAAATGCAACTGACACGGAAGCACCGCTCAAATACATCAACCATTCCTGCCAGCCCAATACCTATATGCGGGTAATTGCCAAGCGGGTAGAGTTTTATGCCCTGCGCCCCATCGCCATCAAAGAAGAACTCTCCTGCAACTATGGCGAAACGCACCACGATGGCAAACTGCAATGTAATTGTGGGGCCAAAGGGTGTAAGGGCTTTTTATAGGCATGCAATCATTTACCGTTCGCTAAATAAGAAAAAAAATCCTTGCATTTTTCATTTGTCTTTTTTATCTTGACAAAAAGGCTTAGGCTATGACCGTGTAAGAAAGACTTTGCTATGCCCACGGCCACCTTAAAACCCCAAATACAACACCGCACCCCGTTTTCATATTGCGTGAACAGCCGAGCAGTTGTTTGCTGTAGCATTGGTATGCACTCAAACAAATGGTACGGTTCGCTATAAAGATGTTGGAGGAAGCTGAAAATCCATACAACAGAGTAAGCACCCGGTAGCCGAAAAGGGGATAGAGTAGGCATGTATCAATACCAATCAAATGAAAAAGAAGATCTACCACATTTTAGCAGGCATCCTGTTCCTGCTACTGATGTCGCCAGGGAACGCCCAGGCCCAAGGACTTACTTTTAGCATCAGCCTCAACAAAACGGTGTATGCCGTTGGTGAACCCATCGTATGCACCATGACGCTCAAGAATACGGGCGCAACCGCATTGGTGGTGAACCATCGGTTTTTGGTAAACAACCCAATAGGGCCACATGAAGTTTCATTTCAGGCAATTGACCCGGCCTTGAAAACAATAGCACTTGCAGTGAGAATTAGAGCAGGTGCACAATCTTTAAAATACATTTTACTTCAACCAGGTTCCACAACGGCAAAAACCTTTGTGTTCTCCCACTATTTCCCCAGTAGCGCAAAAGGTCAATATAGTGTAACGGGGTTTTATGAGAATAAGCTCAACGCCCCGGCTTCATTGGCTCTACCTGCCTCATGGAAAGGACGCTTAAGGTCTAACAAGGCCATTTTCACATTAAATTGATAACATTAAATTCAGTGGATATGAAATACATAAATTTACGCAGCTGCTTATTACTGGTATTGCTGACTTGGGGGGTAGTTTTTAATACCAACGCTCAACTCATACCTACCCCTGAACAGGTAAAAGAGGTTCAAGAAAAATTAGACAAAATCAAGGAATTAAAAAATCAAGGGAAACCAAATAACGATAGTGCAATCAAAGCCTTGGCCAAAGAAGCCATTGAACTAGCAGATAAGTATTACAAAATCCCAGGAGACAATGCTGATGGGGAACCGGAGTATGACCCAGATCTGGAAGGTGAAGGTGAAGCCGAGCTCTCTGGAAAGAAAGTGAAAGTTAAAATCGGGATGGATGGACTAGATTCTGCAAATGAACTCGCCACAACCAAGTATCATGAAATTGTGATGCACGGCGGACAAGCTGCAGACAGTCCTAGCAGGTGGTTGCCAGGGGCTAAGGGCATTGCAATAAACGAAGTGGAAGCTTATGATGGAGAATTGAAGAAGGCAGCAGAGCATGGTTTGAGTCCAACACAAATTGAAGAAATAAAAAAAAGGCGACAAGAATATTATGACAGTCTTGACGCTGCCAACAAGGCCCGTATTGACAGCTTAAAAAACGCAGGAGCACCTTACACAATGGCACTAGCCCCAGCCACTGGTACTTCTAAACCGATACTGGGAACCGGTACTGCCAAATTGTACGTAGTGAGCTCGGTATTTGCCGAAGACCGGATGATGGTAACAATCCGAAAGCTGGGCAACTTAGCCAATTTGCTTATTACCGCCACGGTCGCTGGGCGGAGTACAACGGCCCGAACGGATGTGGATGGGCATGCCATCCTCGACTTCTCTACCATTGCCACAGGCATTACAGTGAACACCCCTGCCTCCATTACCTGTACGGATATAAACGGTAGCCGACTGGCCACGGCAAACACTATGGTAAGGCCGGGCTTTGCCTGGATATTCGACAGGGCAACTGCCAATAACTTGCCCACCGAAGTGGCTAATGGCACGGTGGCAACCATCAGGGGCAACAACCTTGGGGCTGAAGCACAATTGGCTTGCAATGGCAGGATGCAAGAAACCTTGGCCGCATCCAACAGCGAAATGGTTGTATTTATTGATGCGCCCAACGGCAATGGCGCCACCTTTGTGATTGGCTCCTATAGCGTGAGCGAAAGCAGGATAACACTTGCAAAACCCAGCACCAACCCGGTTTTTCAAGCCATACAGGAACAGCCTTTCTTAATGGGAAGCGCCCCCACCCAAAAGGCACAGGGCGACGCTACGAAGAAAACAGCTACCCAAACTGGCTTGGGTACCAATCGTAAATAATCAATGCATTTTATATAAGTGCCGGTATGGCTACCGGCACTTATTTTCAATTGTTTACTGACAAAGTTCCCCAGCCAGTTTGCCGCCGCCATCCAAGGGCATACCGCCAATGGCCCGGCCCCGCAAACCCGCTATTATAAAACTGGTCCGGCGGTTTTGTGCCTTGCCTTCGGGTGTGGCATTATCTGCAACCGGCTTGGTGCTGCCAAAGCCTACCGCCAACAGCCGCTTGCAATCCACGCCCATTTTAACCAGCTCCCGGCAAACGGCCAAAGCCCGTTTTTCGGTAAGGCTTTGGTTATTTTTTTCGATGCCCGTATTGTCGCTATGGCACTCCACCCGCAGCGTACTGATATAGCTTTTGTCTTTCAACAATTGTTGAACCGCTTCTAATGCAGCCTTGCTACTTGCCTCCAATTGATCCGAACCTGCTTTAAACGCAATAGCTTGCTCCAGTTTTACCTCGCTGTTTTCAATTTTGTATGGCTGCGCCATGGCAGGCAGTGTAGACAAAACAACTAGCGCAATTAAAATCGACTTCATGTTATTTAGTTGAGAGTTGAAAATTGAAAGTTGAAAGTGTGAAAGCATTATTAAAAGAACCTCAAACTGAAGGAATTAGCACATTATCCCATTAGCTAATCAGCACATTAGGCTACTCCCCCTTCGGCCCCTTCAAATCCTTTTCCGCCACGCTCCATTCGCCCAGTTGCTCCCCTTTCAAGCCAATGAATACCACTTTCAAGATACGCTCATTCCGTTTGCCGCTCACCGATATTTTGGCAAAGTTCTGCGCCTCTACCAAAGTATTCGGCAGGCGGGCAGGGTTGTCGGCCTCTTTGCCGCCTGCCTTGCCCACACCCGACGTATAGGGCGAAGCCGTAATGTCGTACAATGTATAGGTACCCGTCCGCTCCTGCTTGATTACCTCGCTATGGTGGCGGTCGCCAGTTAAAAACATTACCCCATCAATATGGTTGCGCTGCAACATCTCCATCAGGTATTCGTAGTCTGCCGGAAAATGCTGTACACAATCAAAAGGGCTCATCGGGTTCAGCACTTGGCTGCCCGTTGCAATAATTTTAAAGGTAGCACTGCTGGTGGCCAATGCATTTTCCAGCCAGCGCATTTGTTGGGCGCCGTACATCTGTTTGCTCAGGTTGGGCTGCCCATCCACTTTTGCCGGCAGGTTATCCGCAGAGCGAAAAAACCGATCGTCCAGCATAAATACATCCACATCACCATAGCTGATTTTTGTATAAATGCCCTTGCCCTCCTCGCCGCTGCTGGGGTTGCACCAATAGCTGTCGAATACTTTTTTACTCGCATCCTTTAATATATAACTGCTGTTGGCATCGTTGGGGCCAAAGTCATGATCGTCCCAAATAGCATACTGCGGCATACTGCTCAAAAACCGTTGCAGCGAAGGGATGCCCCTATCGCGGCTAGCCCTATAGTTGAGGCCCCAAGTAGTGTAATAATCTACTTCACGGGTGTACCAGTTATCGCCCAGCCACAAATGAAAAGCCGCCGGGGTAGTTGCCATGGTTTCAAAAAGGGTGCTGTCCCAGCCATAGGGTTTGCCCGGCCTATCGTAAATAGGTTCGTTGAAATAGGCACAACTGCCCGCCAAAAAACTAAAGTCGGGTGCTGGTTTGCGCCATTGCCACAGGTCCTTGGTGGTAAACTGTGTTTTGTAGTTTTGTATAAAAGGCTTGCCATCAATCAAAAAGCCATAGGTGTAAGTGGTGTTCATCTTCAAGCCGTTCAGTTCAAATTTAATGGGGTTAAACGCTTTGCCCAACTCGCCTTTATAAACCTCCTGCTTTACTTCCGTCATGCCGCCTTCTTCATAATACTTAATCTCCACTTTTTTTACCGAGGGTGCCACTTCCAGCCATACCATTGCATTGCGCAGCTCCACCATACCCAACATGGGTCCGCTGATAACACCCCCTTTATTTTGTGCCATGGCAACCGTGGCTACCACCAAACAAGCCAAGCAGATCAAATATTTTTTTGCCCTTATCATGCTGTATTGATTAATTTGAGGCCACAAATTAAAACAAATAGCTTTGCGGTCATCTACCAATGTATTAAGAAAAGATTTTTTGTTGGGCCGTCGTATGGCCGGGGCCGCATTTTGGCTGCTATTGCTTACCGGTGTATTGGGGGCCTGCAATGATGGGCAACGCCCCCCACGAACCGTAGAACCTGCCTTCTATTATTGGAAATCGTCCTATCAATTATCGGCTTATGAGCAGCGTTGCTTGGACAGCCTGCGGGTAAAAACGCTTTACGTGAAGTTTTTTGATGTGGATTGGGATGAACTGACGCACCAACCCATCCCCAAGGCGGTGGTACAGTTTGCCAAAGCCCCCGTGGCAACCATCATCCCCACCGTTTTTATCACCAACCAAACCCTGCAACAGGCAAGCCCTGCACAAGCGGCGGAACTGCCGGGCAAAATTACCCAACTCATCAAAGGCATTTTGGAAAAATACGGATTGCCCGCCCCTACCGAAGTGCAGATTGATTGTGATTGGTCGGAAACGACCAAGGAGAAATATTTTGCCCTGCTCAAAAAAATAAAAGAAGGCTTCCCCACGGCCCAGTTGTCGGCCACCATCCGCCTGTACCAAACCAAGTACCACCAAAAAGCAGGGGTACCGCCGGTGGATAAGGGCCTGCTGATGTGCTACAATATGGGCAACCTCAAAACCTTGGGCACCGCCAATTCCATCATCGAAAATGCAGAGCTTGAAAAATACATCGGCAACCTCAACAGCTATCCCCTACCGCTGGATGTGGCCCTGCCCATTTTTAACTGGAAAGTATGGTTTCGGCAAGACCTGTACAAAGGCATTACGGAAGAACTGCCCGACAGCCTACTCCATGGCCCCGTTTTTGCCCAAAGCAAACACCAGTTTACGGCCCTGTACGATACGGTATTGCAGGGTTATGAACTGCGCAAGGGCGATGTGCTCCGCCTAGAAACCAGCGACTACCCAGTAGTGTTGGCCGCTGCCAATAGCATTGCCAACAAACTTAAAAATACCCGCTGTAGGGTATCACTGTACCATTTGGATTCGCTACTTTTATCCAAATTTTCGATACATGAACTGGAAGATCTGTTTAACGGCCTTCGTTAGTGCGGCCATGATTGCTTTCCCGCAAAATATGATTGGCTGTAGCGGCGAGGGCAATCCTTACGATTATTATGCTTCGTTTTTTCACAACAACTTGCCCGATGCCAAGGCCTACAAGCCTTTTTACTATGTGGGGGGCACTTATCTGTACGACGAAAACGAGCCAGTAACAGTAAGTGAAGTGTTGGCCAGCGAATGGTCGGCCTATACCGGCGGCCAAGCTTCGGAAAAAGATGCTGCCCAGTTTGTAAACAAATTTGCTTGGAAGGATTTGAATAACCTCTACTTCAATTTAGAAAAAAACCAGCCCCTTAAAATTCCCGATTCGGTAAAACGCAATAGCATGACGGGCTACTTTATGCAAAGCAAAGACTTGGAGGCGTTGGGCTATTTGATGTATGCTAAAAAAGTGGAACCCTTTGCCGTTGGCGATTTGTGGGAGCCGCTGAACCGCGACAGCCTGAAAATGGACAAGCTAATCAAGAACGGCAAGCAGTTGTACGGTGCGGCCAAAAAAGATATTTTTAAACTAAAATATGCTTACCAAGTGTTGCGCTTGGCCCATTACAGCAATCGCTATACGGATGCCATCAATTGGTATGATGAGTACAGCGGTACCATCAACAATACCAAGAGTGTACTGCAACCCCTTTGCCTAGCGCTCAAAGCCGGGGCTTGCATGCGCAGTGGCAGGCAAAAAGAAGCGGCCTACCTCTTTAGTAAAGTATTTAGCCAAACCACTACCAAGCGCATCAGCAATTACTTGGGCTTTGCATGGAGTGTTACCAGGGAAGAAGATAAGAACAACTATTTCTCCTATTGCAAAAACGATAGCGAAAAAGCATGGTTACATGCCATGTTTGGCCTGAACAGCGGCGACCATGAAATAAAAACCTTGGAAACCGTTTTCAACCTCGACCCCACCAATGAAGCCTTGGAAGTATTGGCCGTAAGGGAAGTAAACAAGCTGGAAGAAAAGTACTTAACCCCTTTGCTGCAAAAGCAACCCGGCGGCAAAAGCTTTTATGGTTATTGGTCAGAGGATGGTGCCGAAGCCAAATTAACCAGCGGTGAAGGCAAGGCCCAAGAACTGGCCAGTGTACTGCACAAAATAGCAAAGAGTGGTAAAACGGGTAACAGCGCCCTTTTTGAAACCAGTGCTGCCCATGTGGCCTATATGTTAAGGGATTGGAGCAATGCCAGAAAATATGTGGATGCTGCCGGAAAAATGCCCTTGACCAACAAGGTAAAAGATCAATTGACGCTTACGGACCTATTGGTTACCATTGGCGAAAAGAATAAGATAGATGCTGCTTTTGAAGAGCAGTTGGTGCCCGGCCTGCAATGGCTGGAAGCAAAAGCCAAGGCCGAAAAGACCAATACGGTGGGCGGCTATTACGAAGTGAACCAGTGGGCGTTTTTCTACCGCAACCTCATGTCCGACGTGTTGGCCAAACGCTACCACGAGCAAGGCAACCTTTCCAAAGAAGTGCTTTGCATGGGTGCCGCCGACCAAATAGACAATAATTTTAGTTATGTAAGCGCCATTGAGTTTTTTAGGGAGAAATGCAGCAGCGCCGATGTAGAAAAACTATTTGCGCTGATGAACAGTAAGCAACAAAACAAGTTGGAGAAATATTTGATCGGCTTCAACAGCATCAAAAAATCTACGGTAACCGACTTTGCCGGCACCGCTTATCTGCGGGATAACAACTATGCCAAAGCGGCAGAATGGTTTGCCAAATCGGAGGATAAAAAATCCATCACCATCAATACCAACCCCTTTATTGATTTACTGTACGATAGGGAAGAACGTTTGCCCTCGGAAGCCAGGTTCAGCACTACCAAATTGGCTTTTGCGCTGGAAATGCAAGACTTGTTGAAGAAGGCCAGTGGGGATAAAGCCAAAGCTAGCATTCATTATTACAAGTATGCTTTGGGCCTTTACAACATGACCTATTATGGCCATGCCTGGCAATTGGTAGAGTATGGCCGTAGTGGCAGCGATGGTTATTTTATCCCCCAAGATGCTACCGACTTTAAAAAAGAATATTACGGCTGTTTTGCTGCGGAAACCTATTTTAAAAAAGCGATGGAAGCCAGTTCGGATAAAAACTTCAAAGCCCGTTGCCTATTTATGATGGCCAAGTGCAATCAAAAAAGGGTAAGGCGCCCCCAATACGACGATTTTACCGGTACCGACAGTTGGGACAAGTACGATGCTGCCAACAAAAACTATTGGCCGCAGTTCAAGTACAACCAATACTTCCCGCAGTTGGTAAAAGAATATGGCAATACGCCCTTCTTTAAAGAAGCAACCAGCAGTTGCAGCTACCTGCGGGATTATGTAAAGCGGAAATAATTAGCGATACGCTATACAAAAAAGTTCTAATGGCAATCATTAGAACTTTTTTATGCCCACAGGCGCAGGCCATGTGATTTTATGTTTTATTGCTTGGGAAGGGCTGTCAATAGTTGTTGGGCCCCGACTGGCGCAAGTCTAGCGAAGCGTGACCTGCCTTTGCCGGCAGGCAGGCTTATGTCAGCCAATTCCGCCGGTCTGCGACCGGATTGATAACCCCAATGCAGATGGCCTTTGTCCAATTTTTTAGCTGTAATATGCTTTATTGTTTAGGAAGGGCTTTTAATAGTTCCTGCGCTTTGGGCCCCCAATCCCCACCGGATATGGCTTGCAAGGCTTTGCGGCAACCCTCAATATCTTTGTATTTGATGTACAATTTGGCTTTGTAAAAGGTTGCTTGGTTTTTTACTTCCCCTTGGGCTTGGGCCTCAACCGAAGTAATAGTTTGCATGGCCCTCGCACTGTCGTTGGTTTCGGTATAGCAAGCTGCTTGGGCCAACGCCACTTGAGGGTCTTTTGTGTCTACTGTAGCAATTTTTTCTAAAATGGGCAGGGCTCCTGCATACTTAGGCGGATTTAGGTTGAATAAACTATCTACTTTCATTTTCAATGCCCTCACTGAATCACCCGGCACATCATTTCCACCCCTTACTTCCCCCCAAGAAGACACTTCATACTGCCCAAACTGGGCATATACCGCATCTGCATCAAATTGAGTGCTGCCGCCAAAAGGGCGTATCCATAATAGCACCAATAACACCGCAGCCGCACTAGCGATATAATAAAGGATCCGCCGCCTGTTGATGCCCACCACCGGCGCTTCCACTGCCGTAGCCGCTGCCTGCCCCGTACCAAGGCCGCTATGGGCATCCGGTTGCATTTGCATTACCGTGGCCCCGTCTTTTTTGCCAAAATATTGTTGGTTCAGTGCTTCCAATTGTTGTTTTAGGGCTGCCTCGCCAGCAGTGGCTTTGATGGAGCCTTGCAATTTCGTTTCCACATCCCGGTATAGGTTCACGGCATCTGCCAATGCCGGGTCAGCGGCCATTTCCGCCTCAAAAGCGGTATGTTCTGCCGCCGAAAGGCCGCCATGCAAGTAATTTTCTATTTGTTCGTAGTTCACAGTAATCGTGCTTTTAACTTGATAAAGATTTATATAGGGGTGAGTTTTTGACCAATTGGGTCAATTTGCCCACACATTCGCTCTTTTTTTTGCGGATATAGCCGTAGGTGGTTTCCATTTTGGCGGCCACCTCTTCCAAGGGCATCCCGCCCCAGTTCAATTGCAGCAATTGCCTACAGCCGTCTCCCAGCTTCTCAAATGCTGTTCGCATTACCGAAAGCTTGGTATCCATCACCTGCATTTGCTCCGCATTTTCAAAAACGTCTTCCGTAGCACTATATCCACCTACTTCAGTAAATGTTACGGGGCTACGTTTTTGCTTGTTCAGCACGTTCAACCATTTGTTTTTGCAAATCAGGTATAAAAAAGCGTCCAAGGGGCAGGTAAGCACAAATCCTGCATGGGCTTTATGGTATAAATCGGTTAGCGCTTCTTGAAAAATATCCGCCGCATCGGTGGCTGAGCCGTTGTTGGCAACCACCATGCGCTCAATTTTGGCGGCGTATCGCTCATATATTTCGGTTATCAGCGGGGAAGCATGCAGCTTCAGCGCCTCGATATATTTGTTATCCGGGTGCATGCAATTAATAATATGTGTGCAATGTGGTGTGCAATATAAAAATTTAGCAGCAGAAATTATGTATTTTTAAACGGGGTAACAAAAGAAGTTGGATTAGGATATACCGAAAAGTAGATAGTTACTCTAATTCAAAACCAAAAAATTTACAACATGGATAAATATGTACTGCCCAAGCTCGGGCGATTGGCGGCCATATTGGCGCTGTTGCTATTTGGCAATGGTATGTTGGCACAAACAACCGTAACCGTTAATAGCGACACGGTAGCCAATTTAAACGCAGCGCCGTTAAATGACCCCAGCCTCAATGCGGGGCCAGTAACCAAAATTGTTGCCCCTGTTGTGAACCCAACCGGCAGGGCAAGTGGCGAGGCTACTGGCCTATGCAATATATGGCTGGAATATGGCGACGGGGGCTTTACCACCAAAGCCTCCAACGAACGCCCACAGCGCACCGCCCAAAGCAGCCCCTATTTATTTTTCGTTCCGCTGTACGATACCTCCAAGGGCAAAGATGGCATCATTACCCGTATTATGGCAACCGGCAGCTTTCCTGCCATATCCCCGACCAGCAAAAAAAGTGCGAACGACAGCTTGTTATTAGAGAATGGCAATATCAAAATTACCGCCAATAATTACAGTATTGTAAAAGGCGAGCCCAAAGTATTGGCACTTACCTACCGCATGAAACCCAATAACCGCAAACAGATTTCGCTCGGCATAAAACCGGGCAGCATCAAATATTATGTGGTACTGTATTACAACAGCGAAAACAGAACCATTTTCAACCCTATACAGGCTAGCGGCACAAGTACCTTACGCTATACCAGTTCCCCCACTACTACCAATATATCCGATGTAAGGCTTTTTAACAAAGATGCCGTAGTAACGGGTGATGTTGCGGGACTGCCTGCTGCACCCGCCGGTTATGCCAACAAACTGGTGATAGAATTGGGGGCTTTTAGCGATAGTGCTAGCTCGCTAGACGAGGGCAATATTTTTGTAACGCTCAAAACCTTAACAGGCAAAAAACTCATCAACGTTGGCGAAAGCTCCAGCATCATGGCGAGTTATATTGTCATAACCGACGGTCAACCAGTTGAGCTGGGCAGCGACATAATCAGTGGTATGTATATTGCCGACTCCTTTGACCCCAACCATTTGGAGCAATCGCCCAGTTGTTTTGCCTTGCCTAAGGGCAATAAACAATTGCAATATGCTTTGTATTTTGAAAACGTAGGAGAGGGCCCTGCAGATACCGTAAGGATTTTGTTTCACAGGCCCGAAGGGCTGGAAAATGCGGACCTTACCGTGCAATCCATCAAATATGCTGGTAGGGTGGTAGATCCGGCCGGCACCCTTTTCTTTTATCGCCACGGACAAACTGGCGATAAAAAAGTGGATACTTTTTTGATGGTGCCCAACTCATCGGATATCAAAGACATGTTATTGGGCATTGGTCAACGTGGCGGTGGCGGTATAGGCAGTAAAGGTTGTATCCGTTTTACATTGGCGGTAACAGCCGAAACGCCTGACAGCCTTACCAGCTTTGCCGAAAATCAATTCCGCAGCCATTATGGCACTTGGGAACGGGCAGTAAAAACCAATACCGCCAAAACGGTTTATCGTGATAAAGATTGCCAATGCAATGATACTTGCATGGATGACTGCTATATCATCCTAGGCCTCTGCTGGTGGTGGTGGGTACTGATACTGTTGGCCCTGTTACTCCTGCTATGGCTGTTGTTCCGCAGGCGGCGATAAACCCATTGCTGGGTTAAAAAATATTGTACCTTAAAGGCATGAAAAAGTTATTGATACTGTTCATGCCTTTTTTTATGGTTTGCTGTAAAAGCAAGAAACAGCCACCATTGTCATATAGCGCACAAAGGGACAGTATTGTTGCACTTACGGTTCAGTTAAAAACACCGGAGCTATTTGATAGTAGCACCCTGCAAGCCAAGTGGGATGCATTGGCCGGGTTGGGAAAAAGGTTCAAATGGGATGGAATAGACAGCAACTTTCGTTCCTTTATTGCGATAAATGATGTGGCAGGCGATTTGTTATGGAAAAAAAACAGGAAAGAATGTATCGACTATTTTCACAATGTTACCCAGTATGAATCAACATTGCAAAGTGATACACTACCACGTTATTTTTGGAACAACTTTTACAAATTAACTGCCGAAGCATTTTCTTTCCAATACAACGAAAACATAGTGACTGATTTTGAGCGCTGTTACTTCATACAGCAACACAATCAATGGCTCAGCCCCAAGAAATATTTTAATACCCTGCAAAACCTTGGCATATCATATCATATATTAGGGGAGAAAAACAAAGCGCTCAATTATTATTCCCTGGCCCTCCATGTGGCGCCTTTAACCAATAACCCCAACGATGATATTGCCAGTGCTTCTATTAATCGGTATGGATACTTTTTAGAATACAATCAACCGGATGCTGTAATAGCCCATGCCCCCACTGTGCTGATGCTTAAAAACGTGGACCTGAAGCGGATTGCCATGATTAAGGCTTATTATGCCGAAGCACTCTACGCCACTAACGACCCCCTATATAGTATTCAATTGCATGAAGCATTGGACTCTTTGCAAAAAATCCCGCAAGACGAGGTTGACGAGGATATTCTTGGTAAGAAAAGCGATGTTTTAAAACTCTATGGCAACATATACCTACTCGAAAAAAAATATCCCACTGCGATTGTATTTTATAAAAACGCACTGGATACTTGTTTGAAAAAAAATGACAGCAGTTACAAAGACCGTAGTTACGGCAAATTACTCCTCAAGTTAGCAGCCGTGTATGATAGCCTTGGCCAATACGATACAGCCCTTTACTACAGCCAGTTTGCCTTGGCCTCTGTAACCCAAACCGACAAGGCATCCATTGCCAGCAACCCGGCCCTTACGGAACTGTACCCCGAAAACACCATCATGGAAGCATTGGATAGCAAGGCGAGATTATTGGAGAAAAAATACTTGTACGCTAAAGATAGCAGTTTATTGAAAAATGCCATCACCTGCTACGAACTTTCCTTTGCGGTGGAGCAAAAACTGCTGGACAATTTTACCTACGATGACTCAAGGGAGCACATGCAGCAAGTGAGCAAGGCCCGCAGCGGAAGGGCCATCAACGCTTGCTATCAATTGTATGCCTTAACAGGGGAAAATATTTGGGCCGAGAAAGCCTTTCGATTTTCGGAAAACAGCAAGGCATTGATATTACTCGAAGCCATAAAAAAGAACATCAGCAAGAGTGAAAACAAAGACAACCCATTTTTTAAACGGGTGGACAGCTTACGATTGCAATTGGCCTATACCGAGCGGTTATTGTTTGAGGAAAAAAAAGGGGATAGCACTGTGATGGCCCGTAAAGATGTATTGAAGAAAGCTCTAGACGATGCCTTAACCGATTTGGATAACCGGGGATTAGGGTATAAAAAATACCAGCAAGCGGAAAACACGGATCTATTGGGAGACCTACGCAAAAAACTGCTGACCGATAACCGCTACCTAGCTGAGTTTTTTTGGACGGATAGCAACCGTTATCTTTTTGTGGTAAAAAAGACGGGGAACCTGGTTTTTAAACAGTTAGACAATCATGTTGCACAGTCAATTGAAGGGTTGATGCGTTTTTTTACGGGTAAAGACCAACAGGAATCCAAAGATTATAAAGAAGCCGCCTATCAACTCTTCCAAGCCAGTGGGCTGGCCGCCACCCTTGATGCCAAAGAACTACTTATTATACCCGATGGGCCTTTTAACCTCGTGCCTTTTGATGCGCTGGTTACCAAAAACGATGGCAATAGTGGGTATATAAGTATGGACTATCTCTTTTTCAAAATAACTACCAGCTATGGTTACTCGGCCACTTCTTTGCTCAAACAAACCGACAACCACAAAACCGGCAACGGCCCTGCGGTAGCTTTTGCACCGGTGTTTGATGCAGGCGAACGGAACATGCGGCCTTTGCGCAATAGCAAGGCAGAAGTGGATAGCATCGATGTTCAATTGCGGTATATTGGTAACCAGTCCACGGTGGGCAACCTGCGCCAAAGTTTTGCAACCGCAGGCACCATCCATATAGCCTCACACGCCAGTGCCGATATGGGAACCGATGGCAACCCCAAAATTGAGATGTACGACAGCGCTTTTTATATGAACGAACTGTACGCCACTTCCTTGCTGCATACCAATTTGGTGGTGCTGAGCGCCTGCCAAACCAACCAAGGCAATATCAACCAATCGGAAGGCACCCTTAGCCTAGCCAGGGGGTTTTACTATGCTGGGGCCAAAAATATTGTGGCCAGTCTTTGGAATGTAGATGATAAAAGCACGGCGAAGATGATACAGCTATTTTACAAAAGCAATAAAGGTGTTAATTATGCAGCCAAACTAAGGGATGCCAAAAAAATATATTTAAGTTCCCAAGGGCCGGGCGGTAAAATAGCCCCATACTATTGGGCCGCCCTCATGCACATTGGCGGTTTTGACCAGCCCGAAGCAAATAATTACTGGTGGATCTATGTTACTGGTGCAGCCTTGTTATTGGCACTTGGTTTTCTGTATCAAAAAAGACGTAAGCGGTTGGGTTAATACAGATTATTGATTACTGGTTATTGATTATTGGCTCCCCGCAAATTGATTATTGATTACTGGTTATTGATTATTGGCAGCTCAAAAATTAGCACTAGCCCTATAATAATGAATAATTAAAATAATTAATAATCAAAATCAGCCAATTGACTATTGGCTCCCAACAAATTAGCACTAGCCCCCTAATAATAAATAATTAAATAATCAATAATCAAAGACACCAATCAGCTTTGTTGATTTGATAAATAAAGTTAGGGTTGGCCGCTTCGCCGTAATAGGCCAAATCAAGTTCACCCATTTTAACAGCACCCAACTTTTCAATGGCTTTTTGCGAACGGATATTTTGCGCACCGATATGGAAGACAACATGATCTGCAAAAGTGAAAGCATGTTCAATCATCAAGGTTTTTAAGGAGCGGTTATAAGTGCTGCCCCAATGGCTGCGGGCCAAAAATGTATAACCGATTAATATGGTGGCTCGGGCCTCATCATAATCATACAAGCGGCTACAGCCAATGGGTTCGCCCGTTTGGGTATCCAACACCAAAAAAGCCCCTTTCGATTCGATAGCCCCTTTAAAATAATTGGCGAAGACCTCCCGTTGATAGCGTGTTTTACTGGGATGCTGTTCCCAAATCAAGGGGTCGCTGGCCACTTGGTACAACCGCTCAAAATCGGTTTCCTGCAAAGGCACTAGGGTTACGTTTGCATCTTGTAAATGGGTGGGTTGTATATCCATTGGATGAAGATAATAAGAATACGGATTATTGATTAGTGGTTATTGATTATTAGCTGTCTGCAAATTAGCCAGTTGATTATTAATTACTGGTTATTTATTATTGGGCATTCACAAATTAGTAGTAGCCCATAATAATCAATCATTGAATAATCAATAATCAAAACGCTCCCCCATTAGCAAATAGATTATTGATTACTGGTTATTGATTATGGGGCATTCACAAATTAGCAGTAACCCATAATAATAAATAATTCAATAATTAATAATCAAACTAAAGTTTGATTTCCTCATCACTTTCGTCAAAAAAGTGAAACTCCGTTAAGTGGTAATTGTTGTTGGCCTTAATTTTGATCGGCTGCTTAAACTTGCGCCGCCAAGCCGATTTTTTAGAGAACAGCCATCCCTTGGTAAGGTAAGCATATACAATGGGATGTACTTCTATTGTAAGGCCACGGTGCTTTTGCATCACCAAGTAGCTTAGGTTCTTTTCTATTTCGTCTTCCAATACCAGTGTACTGCTTATTTTGCCAGTACCATTGCAACTGGGGCACACTTCTGTGGTGTTGATGGTCATTTCGGGCTTCATCCGTTGGCGGGTAATCTGCATCAACCCAAACTTGCTGATTTGCAGGACCGCATGTTTGGCCCTGTCCATCCGCATAAAATTCTCCATGGCATCCGCCAGTTTCTTTTTATTGTCGGGCAATTTCATGTCGATGAAATCCACTACAATAATACCGCCCAAGTCGCGGAGGCGCAATTGACGGGCAATTTCCTCAGCCGCTTCCAGATTGGTTTCCAAGGCATTTTGCTCTTGGTTGTTGCCCACACTTTTGTAACCACTGTTCACGTCAACCACATGCAGGGCTTCCGTATGTTCCACAATCAGGTAGGCTCCGCTGGGCAGGTTTACCGTTTTGCCAAAGCTGCCCTTCACTTGCTTGGTTATACCAAAACTGTCGAATATAGGCGAGCCATTGCTATGGTAGGCCACAATATCGGCCTTATCGGGCGCAATGCGCTGGATGTATTGCTTGGCATCGTTGTAAATGTTTTTATCATTTACCACAATGCGGTTAAAATCTTCGTTGAGCAAATCACGCAGGATGCTGGTGGTTTTGCCTTGCTCGCTCAATATTTTGGCAGGCGCTACAGAGTTTTTCAAATTGCTTTGTATCCCTTTCCAAGTGTTAACCAAGGTCAACAAATCATCGTGCAGCTCGGCCGTATTTTTTCCTTCGGCAGCCGTGCGCACAATCACGCCAAAATTTTTCGGCTTGATGGATTCAATGATTTTTTGGAGCCGTTTGCGTTCTTCGCCGCTGTGTATTTTGCGGCTCACGGCAATGATATCGTTAAAAGGGGTAATCACCACAAAGCGGCCGGGCAGACTCAACTCGCAACTAAGGCGGGGGCCTTTGGCGGCAATGGGTTCCTTTAAAATTTGTACTAAAATATTGGGGCGGCCATTCAGCACTTCCGCAATTTTGCCCGTTTTTACAATTTCGGGCTCCACCTCAAACTTGCCAAAATCAAAACCGCCTTCGGTTTTTTCGTTGATGGCCATCGTGGTGAACTTAAGTATGGAACGTACATAGGGGCTGAGATCGGTGTAGTGTAAAAAGGCATCTTTTTCAAAACCCACATCAATAAAGGCAGCATTCAGGCCTGGGATTAATTTTTTTACTTTACCCAAATAGAGGTCACCCACCGCAAAATTGGCATCTGCCTTTTCGCTGTGCAGCTCTACTAATTTTTTATCTTCAAGCAGTGCTATTTCCACTCCTTGCGGAGCAGCATTAATAATCAATTCCTTTGTCAAGCTTAAATCGTTTGATCAAACCATAACATCACGGAGAAAATGGCCCTCGGCCAAATAGGCTGGCCCATGCACACACTACGCCATCAAGCCGGGCAGCAGTTGTATCAATTTAACCACCAAATCTGCAAGCGCAGGTTTGAAAAGATGCCGATATAAAAGATTGAAAGTCGGTTACAATGGAAATTGTTACCAACTTTCAAATAATATCGTTCTTGTATTAGGCGGCACTACCCGACACCATAACAAAAAAAAGCTTACTTCTTCTTATGACGGTTTTTCCTTAAACGCTTCTTACGTTTATGGGTAGCAATTTTATGACGCTTTCTCTTTTTACCGCAAGGCATACGCTAAATCTTTTTTAAATTCTGTTAAAAATATTGTTTCGCTGTGGCCCCTTGGCCCCGCAGGTTTATCCGTTTACGTCGGCTTCTTCTTAGGTTAGGCACTCAGGCTATCGCAGTGTTTGCTTTAACTGCCTGATCCTGTCGTCTATTTCCTTTATAAATGCAGGGTTAGTGATCACCCTTTTACTCTCTGTGTACCATTTGATGGCTTCTGCATTTTGGCCGTTGGCGGCGTAGCAATCTGCCAACACGCTCATGGCTTCTGCATCATCCGGCATGGCTTTCAGTACTTTTAGCAGCCTCGGTATGGCCTTATCGTACTGGCCGCTTACCGCACCGCCCATGGCCAACACAAACTGGGCTTGCATATTGGTAGAGTCTTTGGCAATTACTTCCCGCAGAATACCTACCCCCTTCATGGCCGCTTGCCCGTCTGTACCGCCCATGGCCTTAACCAACACATAACAACTGCCCAAGCCTACTTTCAGCGTGTCGTTGTTCGGGTTCAGGGTTATCGCCTTTTCAAATAACTCAATTGCAACATCCGATTTCCAGTCCCTAACCGAGTCAATTTGCTCCCGGCGGGCGGCATCCAATGCGAATTGGGCGGCAAAGTTGAGGTTTTTTTCTGAATTTTCCAACTTAGCTGCTTTAGAAAGGTAAAACAGATAAGGTTCTAGCAGTTTTATACTGTCTTTCCAGAAATTGGCCAAGCGATTGGCTGCTTCCAACTCCTGCCCGGCCACGTTGCCCCGGCTGATGCCATTTTCCAATCCTGCCAAAAAACTTTGTTGAGAAGGGGTAATACGGCTTTTGGCCATTGTAATAGCCTGTTCAATATTAAATTTGGGCTTGGCCGCCGGACGCACCGCTGCACTGTCCTTTTTGCCCGCTACCGTTGGGCCCCATATAAATAAGGCCAAAATAAGCAGTACGCCTGCCCCCGTAAGTATTAATTGCTTTTTCACGCTGTGGAATTGAACCGCAAAGGTACGTTATGCTTCGCTTTCCATATCCAATTTCACATCGCTGATCTTTTTGGTTTTTACTTCCTGTACAAATTCCTTGGAAGGTTTGAAGGCCGGAATAAAGTGTTCGGGTATTTCCACCGCCACATTCTTCTTGATGTTACGGCCAATTTTGGCGGCCCTTTTTTTGGTAATAAAACTGCCAAAGCCACGGATATAAATATTTTCGCCACTGGCCAGGGATTCTTTTACCTCCCTAAACATAGTTTCAAGGGTAACCAATACATCTACTTTGGGTATACCTGTCTTTTCCGAAATCTGGGTAATAAGGTCTGCTTTTCTCATATTTCCTGTTTAATTTAAACCGCTCAAAACTACCGAAAAACTCGACATTCGTTTTTCTGTCACCAGCCTTACAGCGTTATTTTCTATCAAATTTACTAAAACAAATCTACAATTTGAAATATTATTTTGTATAAGCTGTTGATTATTAACGGGCTACAAGTGCAACAAAATAATTTTCCCTTGTAATCGATTAAATGTTGAATTTTGGACAATGGATGTAAACCTGGCCGCTGATAGGCGTTTTTTTACCCGGCAATTACTGGCTTGGAATACCAAACACAACCGCCGGGCCATGCCCTGGAAAGGCGAGACTGACCCCTACAAGATATGGCTCAGCGAAATCATCTTACAGCAAACCCGGGTGGAACAGGGCCTGGCTTATTACAACCGGTTTATAGAGGCTTTTCCCACGGTGCAGCACTTGGCCAAAGCCCCCGAACAGCAGGTTTTTAAGCTTTGGGAAGGGCTGGGCTATTATACCCGCTGCAAAAACCTTATTGCCACGGCCAAGCATATTGCAATCGATTTAAAGGGCCATTTTCCCAATACCTACGAAGGGATTTTGCAACTGCAGGGCATCGGTCCTTATACGGCCGCAGCCATTGGGTCATTTGCCTTTAACCTGCCCCATGCCGTGGTAGATGGCAATGTGTACCGGGTGCTGGCCCGCTTTTTTGGCATCGCCACCCCCATCGACAGTACGGTGGGCAAAAAAGAATTTTCGGCACTGGCCCAGCAACTGCTGCCCCCCGGCAAGCCCGGCCTGTACAACCAAGCCCTGATGGATTTTGGCGCTACCATCTGCAAACCCATGGCACCCGATTGCCCCCACTGCCCCTTAAAAACACAGTGCAAAGCATTGGCGCAAAACCAAGTAAAACAACTGCCGGTAAAAGCCAAAGCCATCACCAAATCCGTACGCTGGTTCCATTATTTGGTGGTGGAACATGGCGGTAATCTGTATGTACGGAAGCGGCCCGCCAAAAATATTTGGGAAAACCTGTACGAATTTGTGCTGCTGGAAACCGAAGGGCCCCTTACGCCGCAGGAGCTATATAAAACACCCGAATTTAAAAAAATGATGGCAGGCCTGGGGCACCAAGTAACGCAGGTATCGCCCTTGTACACACAGCAGCTCACCCACTTAACCATCAAGGGGCAGTTCATCCGCTTGACGGTAAAAAAGCCCCTGCAACTGGCCGGTTATGAAGCCATCGATCAAAAAAACCTCCATAATCTGCCTTTTCCTAAAATTATTGCACACTATTTGACGGATAAAAAACTAACTTTAAATTTGTAATTGCGGTATTGCATCATTCGCTCAGCCCCCAACAGGGTCAAGAGCCATACCATCATAACTTCCAGCCTGCAAGGGAATTGGAATAAAGCATGCATATTATGAGAGGCGTAAACAGGGTAATGTTAATTGGTAACTTAGGTAAAGACCCCGATATCCAGTTTTTGGAAGGCAGCATTTGCGTAGCCAAATTTTCCTTGGCCACTACGGAAACCTACAAAGACCGAAGCGGTAAACTAATTTCACAAACAGAATGGCATACCATTGTACTGTGGCGGGGCTTGGCCGAACTGGCACAAAAGTACCTGCACAAAGGCAGTTTGGTATATATAGAAGGACGCCTCAAAACCCGCAGTTGGGAAGACAAAGAGGGCAATAAAAAATTTGCAACGGAAGTAGTGGGCGACAATTTGATTATGTTGGATAAAAGAGGCGATGGCACCCATGGTGCGCATGGCGACTTGGAGGGCTTTGGCGACGACCTGCCTCCTGCCGATGACGGAGGCAATGAGCGGTTGCCGTTCTAAGAAGCTGTCTAAATTTTATTGATGAGGTTACACATAGTCAATTTTTGAGCGAAACAAGGCGGATTTTGCAGGCATAGCAAGAGGCGCTACGTCGAAAAATCCAATGCAGTTGTAGCCAAAAAGGGACATGGGGGACCCATTGGATGAAGTTTAGACAGCTTCTAAGCACTTATCTTTGCCCACAGAACTATTGTTAATATAAATTAATTGCTTTGGATTATCATTCGATAAGCGCTTTGTTTACCAACCTTCCTTTTACCTTACTGGCCATGAACCCGGCGGGCACCACCGTACTGGTATTTTTATTGCTGCTGCTCTTTATCATTTCCTTTACCGTGGCCGGGGCCGAAGTGGCGTTTTTTTCCATGACGCACAAAGACATCAACATGCTGAAAACCCAGCAAAGGCCAGCTTATCGCCGCATCGTTACCCTGCTGGAGCAGCCCAAAACCCTGCTCGCCTCCATGCTCATTACCAATAGTTTTGTAAACATAGGCATCATCCTTATTGCTAATACGCTTATCAACACAGCTTTTCCCAACCCCGATACCTGGTTTGTATTTTTGATAAAAGTGGTGGTGGTAACGGTAATACTGGTACTGTTTGCCGAAGTACTGCCCAAAGTATGGGCCACCCACGAAAAACTGCGCTTTGCCGCTCAGGCCTCGCTGATGATCGATGTGTGCAACGGCCTGTTCTTCCGCTTTAGCAAAAGGTTGGTCAACTTTAGCGATAGGATGGAGAAACGATTTTCGCCAGAAAGCAATGCAGCGATGGACAGCAGCCATTTGGACGATGCCATTGATTTGCTGCCCGAGCATGAAGCCACCATTGAAGAAAAACAGATCCTCAAGGGCATCCACAAATTTGGCGATACCACCGTAAAGCAGGTAATGCGGGCCCGGCTGGATGTTAGCGGTGTGGAGCATAGTATCGACTTTACCAAACTCATCATCCGGCTGGAAGAATTACATTATAGCAGGGTGCCCGTGTACAAGGGCAACCTCGATCATATATTGGGCATGCTCCATACCAAGGACCTGCTGCCCCACCTCAACGAAAGTGGCGATTACAATTGGCATGAGCTGATGCGCCCCGCCTTTTTTGTGCATGAGCAAAAGCTGATTGAAGATTTGCTACAGGAGTTCCGCAACCGGCGCATCCATTTTGCCATTGTGGTAGATGAGTTTGGCGGCACCAGTGGCATCGTAACGCTGGAAGACATCATGGAAGAAATCATTGGCGATATCAAAGACGAGTTTGACGACGAGGAGAACCAGAGCAAAAAACTGGACGATTTTACCTACGAGTTCGAGGGCAAAACCATGATAAACGATGTATGCAAAGTGATGGGCCTGCCCGCCGATACTTTTGAGGAAGAAAGGGGCGAAAGCGATACGCTGGCCGGGCTGGTGCTGGAAATTGCCGGTGGCTTTCCGCAGGTAAACGAAGAAGTGGCAAAAGCCCCCTTTGTATTCATACCCTTGGTCATCAATAAAAACCGTATCGAAAAAATAAAAGTTGTCATCAAGCCGCAAACGGCATAAACGCATGATCCCATTGAACAAAAAAAAGTACACGGCAGCAGCAGCAATCGCTTTGTTATTGGCAACAGCTTGTAATTCGGTGTTTACGCCCAAGCCCAAAGGTTATTTTAAAATCGACCTGCCGCAGCACCAATATGCATCCTTTGCGCAGCCCGGTTTTCCCTATACCTTCGAGTATCCGGTGTATGCCAATATTGTGCAAGACAGTACTTATTTCGACTATGTGCCCGACAATCCCTACTGGCGCAACATCGATTTTCCGCAGTTTAATTGCAAACTCTTTTTGAGCTATAAAACCATTGGCGGTAAAGCCGTTTTCCGCAAACCCTTGCCCGACGGCAGTTTTAAAGATTCCATCGGCATCAATATTTTCGATAAAATGGTAGCCGACGCCTTTAAGCTCACTTACAAAAACGAAGTGGCCGCCAGTAAAATAGACGATAGTCTTATCCGCACGGCCAATGGGGTATCCGGCGTATATTTTAAGGTAAAGGGCAATGCCGCTACGGCCCGACAGTTTTTTTTAAGCGATACCAGCCAACATTTTTTAAGGGGTGCCCTCTACTTCCATGCCACGCCCAACGCCGATTCTTTGGCACCGGTATTGTCATTTTTGGAGCAGGATATACGGCATATGATTAATACGTTTAGGTGGGTGAAGTGAGTTTATTGGAACACGAATTTGATAGGATTGCACGGATTACACCGATTAATTATTGATTATTAAAGGAAGGGTTTTATTTTGTTAATTGCCTTATTAATTATTGATTATTGGGGAGCAACAGATAAACCACTCGCTCCTTCCTCCGTCAAGCCAATAATCAATCAATGTATAATCAATAATCGGCATTCAAATAATCCGTGTAATTCGTGTAATCTTCCCCCATCCGTGTACCCATCATAAGCCACCTATCATGTCCATCACACAATCACAATAATCACAGTCCCCTATCATGTCCATCCCACAATCACAATAATCACAGTCAATAATCCGTGTAATTCGTGTAATCTTCCTCAATCCGTGTAACATTTGCCGTACTTTTGCACCCTATATGATTGCAATCGACAACATTTTGATCAGTGATGAAGTGGCCCAAGAGCAGTTTGTGTGCGACCTCAACCAGTGCAAGGGTGGCTGCTGTGTGGATGGCGATGCCGGGGCCCCGCTGGAAAAGGCTGAGCTGGATGAAATCAATGCTGCCTACGAGCAGGTTTTGCCCTACCTCAGCGCCGAAAGCAAGAAAGAGCTGGAACGCCAGGGCCGGTACGTGTACGACAAAGAGTTTGGCTGGGTAACCCCTACCATCCAAGGAAAAATATGTGTTTATGGTATTATAGACAATAAGGGTATTGTAAAATGCGGTATCGAACAAGCCTACCTCGATGGCAAAGTACAGTGGAAAAAGCCCATCAGTTGCCACCTCTACCCCATCCGCATCAAACATAGCAAACGGGGCAATACAGAATACGTTAATTACGATCCCCGGCCCGACCTTTGCAGCGCCGCTTGCACATTGGGCAAAAAACTAAAAGTGCCTGTGTATGTATTTTTAAAAGATGCACTGGTACGCAAATATGGACAAGAATTTTATGATGCGCTGGAAGCCACGGCCCAGCACATGGAGCAAAGAAAATGATTTTTACAAACAAGATTGCACTTGTGGTTTAAGATAGAAAGAGCACGATGTCGTTATCAAACGTAAGGTCATCTATTACTGAAAAGTGGTTCCAAGTTGTTGAAGCCCAATATCAGGGAACCGAATTTGAGTTTACACTAGTACTAAAGCTCAATCAGGGAACCATCCGAAAACGGGGTGTAATCGTTTTCGGGGGCCTTTTTGCTTACTTTTTGGGCAAACAAAAAGTAAGAGCGAAAAATATTTGAGATTTTCGAAGAAAAGAAATAGCAACTTAAATTACTCAATAGTACAATGTATAAGATGACAACAAAGCATTTCACTCTCTTGGCACTACTGGCTACAGCCCTATCATGTACCCAAAAAAGGGCCACCGTCGACAACAGTTTAAAAAAGTATTTCGACGACAACAAAGTAGAAGGCTGCTTTACCATGCTGAACAATGTCAGCGGCGAAATTACCGTGTACAATATGGCCATGGACACTACCCGCTACACACCCGCCTCTACCTTTAAAATCGTTAACTCCCTCATCGGATTGGAAACCGGTGCCATTACCAACGATACCATGACGATTAAATGGGATGGGATAAAGCGCTGGAACGAAGACTGGAACAAAGACCTGGGCATGAAGGAAGCTTTTAAAGCCAGCAGCGTACCTTACTACCAAGAAGTGGCCCGCCGCATAGGCCGTGATACCATGCAAAAATGGCTCGACAGCCTGCACTATGGCAACCGCAACACCCAAGGCCCCATCGACTCCTTTTGGCTCAACAACCGCCTGAAAATTTCGCCCGACGAACAACTAGGCCTGGCAAAAAAATTGTTCTTCAACCAACTGCCCTTTAGGGTAAGCGTACAAGAGTCGGTAAAAGATGCCATGCTGCGGGAATCAAATACGGCATACAAATTGAGTTATAAAACCGGTTGGGGATTTGATGAAGCCAATAACAGCTTGGGCTGGATGGTAGGTTGGATAGAAGAAAACAGACATGTGTACTTTTTTGTGAGCTTGGTAAAATCCGCCGATAAGGACATAGACATGCGCACCGTGCGGATGAACATTACCAAGGGTATTTTAACACAGTTGGGCTTTTTTAAAGGGGAGATGTAAATACTTTTAAAAAGCAACTGGGATTTTTAACCATTCAGACATTAAGGAGCCATTAAGCCTGCCCTCCGAGAGCCTGCCTGCGGTAGGCAGGGCGGGTTCAACTTGTTAGAACTTGTTGCCAGTAGTGGTGCATAACGGTCAGAACTGGCAAAAAAGGCTTTCTTAATGTATCTTATCTTCTAACATTTCAAAAAAAGAGCGAAGCGCAAGTATAGCTTTGGATAGCTAAGGAAATAATATGTTTCATTTTATCGAACGAAGCATATTTTTTAACAACCCTATTAACAAACCATTGTTTATATTGCCATAAAATGTTTAGGTTTTACGATACGGTCTATTTTTGGGGTTTGGCAGCCATCCCTTTATTAGCGGCCCTGTACCTATATGTAATCATCCGCAAAAAGAAAACCGCCCGTAAAATTGGCGATGCACAACTGGTGCAACTACTCACCCAAAACCATAGCCCCCGCAAAGCCCTGCTAAAATTTACATTGGTCACCGCCGCCATCGCCCTTTGCGCATTGGCATTGGCCAATTTAAAAAAGCCCCAAGGCAGCGCCGATGTTACCCTCAATGGCATTGATGTAATGTTGGCCATTGATGTAAGCAAAAGCATGATGGCGCAAGATATTATGCCCAACCGATTGGAGCGGGCCAAGCAATTGCTCAACCGCTTATCGAATAAACTGGAAAACAACCGCCTCGGCATAGTGGTATTTGCCGGTCATGCCTATATACAGATGCCACTCACGGCCGACAACAATGCGGCCCGCCTGTACATTTCCTCCATCAACCCCGCCATGGTGCCGGTGCAAGGAACGGTTTTGGGCGAAGCGCTCAAAATGTGCTTTAATGCCTTTTCGGGCAACGAAAAAAAATACAAGGCCGTGATATTGATCAGCGATGGCGAAGACCACGACGAAAACGCCAACAGCATTGCCCAAGCCATGGCAGAAGAAGGTGTTGTGATACACACAGTGGGCATCGGTTCACCGCAGGGTGCCCCCATTATTGATGAAACCACCAACGAAATTAAAAAGGATAAAGACGGCAATACGGTTATCACCAAACTGAACGAAACCGCTTTGCAAGAGATAGCTAGCAAAGGTAAGGGCAGCTACCAATTGTTTACCAGCAGCGATGAAGTAGCCGCCAATTTAGAAAAGCAATTGAACAATATGGAAAAAAGGGCCGTACGGGCCAGTAGCTCCATGAATTACACGTATTTCTTTCCTTGGTTTTTATTGGCCGCCTTATTGTTATTGGTCGCCGAGGTTTTTATCACAGAAAAAAAACGGATAAAAAAAGCGTCCATGGCAGTAGCGGTACTATTCTACCTATTTTGTCCCATAACCCTAAGTGCCCAAGATACAAAAGCACAGTTGAAAAAAGCCAATGAGGCCTACAACCAAAAAGAATACGAGAAGGCTGCAGATGGGTACAAAAGCATTGTGGCAGAAAATGCCTCCGATGCCGTTGCCCAATACAATTTAGGCAATGCCCATTTTAAAAATGGCAACTTTACCCAAGCCCTGCAAGCCTACAACCAAGCCCTGCAAGCGAACATTCCTGCATCTATGCAATCGGCCATTTATTACAACCAAGGTGTGGCTTTGCAAAAAAGTAATCAGTTGGAACCCTGTATCGCCGCATACAAAAAAGCGCTAAAAATCAGCCCCAATGATGCCGATGCCCGGTTGAACTTACAAAAAGCTTTGCAGCAACTTAAAAAGCAGCAAGAGCAGCAAAAAAACAAACCCAAACAAAAACCCAAGCCGGATCCCAAGCAAAAAGAAAAGGAACCGCAGGAGCCAAAAGACAAAAAGGATGGGCTGCCCAAGCCCCAGCCTTCCAAGCTTACCAAAAAGCAGGCTGAGGAAAAGCTGAAAGCCCTACTGCAGGAAGAAAAAAACCTGCAAGAAAAACTGCGCAAGGCGCAAATATCCACATTGGAAAAACCCGAAAAGGATTGGTAACCCATACCTACAGCATGTACAAATTATGGTGTTTCATATTGGTGCTGGAGTTGTTGCAGGGCTGCAATACACAACCCAACCCTAGCTCACCAACAATATCCAAACAAGTTGCACCCGTACAAAAACAAATACGCTTACTCCCTTACCGAGGTTTCGACACCACCCTACTACCAGACCTACAACAAGCCATAACAAAATTTTATCAATGCCGCATCAGCAGGCTACCCAGCTCACCATTGCCCACCTTTGCTTATTATGCCCCCCGCAAACGCTACAGGGCAGATAGCCTATTGGTGTACCAACAACAACAAATGGCCAACAATCAAATCATCGTTGGGTTAACTCACCAAGACATTTCTACCAGCAGCGAAAGCAGTGCCGATTGGGGTGTGTTTGGGCTCGGCTACTGTCCCGGCCCGGCCTGCATTATTTCTACCTATCGGCTGCAAAGGGCATCGCATAGCCGTTCGCAATTGCAGCAACGTTTGCTCAAAGTGGTGCTGCACGAACTGGGGCATAACCTAGGCCTGCCACACTGCACCAGCAATGAACCTACCTGTTTGATGAACGACGCCAAAGGTACCATGGCACAGGTAGATAGGGAAGAGCTTTGGTTGTGCAATACATGCAAACAACGCCTTCCTTAACCCCAGCTATTGCAATAGAAAATCTTTGGCAAGCTGAAGTGGCTGCAAAATCTGGGTTAATGGCCTATTTCACCATCCTTTGCCTCGTCCTTCAGGACGAGGAGAAAAAAATGCCGCCCCTTGCAGGACAGCATTATATTAAAAACTAACGCTAAAACGCTATTACTTTAATCGCTTGGGGCCTCTTTGCAAACCGTTCCAAACTTTTTTACCTTGTAGGCGACGTACCAAATACATAATACCTACAAACAGGAAGAACAACGGACCCGTAAAGCCAAACAGTGCCACGAATTTAGTGCCATAGAATTTATCCATGGGGCGGCGCAAACGTTCAGCAATGATGTACATACTGGGTACCATCACCAAGGTTAAGAAGAAGGAGAAAATCAAACCGAAGATGATCGTCCAACTCAAAGGACCCCAAAAAACTACGCTATCGCCACCAAAGAAAATATGGGGGTTCAGCGTACGGAAGAATGAAGCGAAATCTATATTGAACCCAACCGCCAGCGGTAACAGCCCCAAGATAGTGGCCACGGCTGTTAACAATACGGGAATAATGCGGATGCGCCCTGCCTGTACGGCGGCCTCACGGGTACGCATACCACGACCACGCAACTCATCGGTAAACTCTATCAATAAAATACCGTTCTTAATTACGATACCCGCCAAGCCAATCACACCCACACCCAACATGATACTGGCAATGGTCATACCGGTAGCGGCATAGCCCAACAGTACACCAATAACCGAGAAGAAAATTTCCGTCAACACGATAAATGGCTTACTCAACGAATTGAACTGCAACACCAATATCAAAAATATCAACGCCAACGCAGTGCCCAAGGCTAACATCAAAAAGTTATTGGTTTCGGCCTCTTGTTCGCCTTGCCCGGTTTGCTTAATGTTCACATCTGCCGGTATGCTACCCTTATTTTTTTCTTTAAAGTCGGCAATTTTTACAGCCAGTTCCTTGTTTACCTGTGCGGTAAGTGATGGATCCAGTACATTCGACTGCAATTGGATGGTACGCTTCACATTTTTACGGGCAATGGCACCAGAGGTATTAGTATAATCCACCGTGGCAATGGCACTAATGGGGATGGATTTTACCCGCATCACATTCATGTCCATAAACGTGATACGCATATTCATCAAATCGGCAATGTTATTGCGCATCAAATCGGTATAGCGCAATTGGATTTTATACTCATCCTCGCCATCCTTTAGTTTGCTCACTTCTTTGCCAAATACAGCCGTACGCAATTCCATACCAATCTGCCCTGTGCTCAGGCCCTCCATCATCGCTTTTTCCCTATCCACATTAATGGTAATTTCAGGGCTGTTCAGGTCCACGTCCATCCGCAGATTTTCTACGCCATACACTTGGTTGGTATCCAAGTAGTTGGAGAGGCTGCTGGCCACCCTTGCAATGTCCTCAAACTTATCGCCCGCAATTTCAATATTCACTGGCGGATCGGTTGGAGGGCCACCATCTTCCTGGGCTACTTCAATACTGGCACCCGGTATGCCCTTCATTTCGGCCCTTATCTTATCCAAATAAGGGGCCGTAGCCTTACCATGCCGTTTTTCGTACTCTACAAAAGATACCTGTATCCTACCCAAATTGGGACGCACACTACGGTTATTGTCCCTAGGGTTGTTGGCACTATTGGCCACGTTAGAAATGATGCTCTCCACAATGCTACCGGGCGTGCTGGGCCTTTCTGCCTCAAGCACTTTATATACTTTCTTCTCCAAATAGCGGGTAATGCTATCCGTGGTATTCACACTGGTACCTACGGGCATTTTTAAATACACATAAATAAAGTTGGGATCGCCACTAGGGAAAAACACCGCCTTATTGCCCCTTGCCATCAACAATGCCACAGATACAGGGAACAATAAAAACAATCCTACTACTAACCAAGCCGGACGGGTACCCTTTAGCACCCAACGCAACAGGCTTTCGTAATGGCTCATCAGCCAAGGCAGCAACCTATTTTGAAACCAATGGATAACATCCCTAAACACAAAACGGTTAAGGATAGACAGCAACACCATGAACAAAATAAAATTGGCAAAACCATGCCATGCGGCCAAATGCAGCAATATACCAAAGCCAATGGCCACCCAAAACAAGGGTTTTTTAAACAAAGCCGCTTTAGGTTCCTCGTGTTCTTTACCCTCGGGCCGCATAAAGCTTACCGCAAACACCGGGTTAAAAATAAATGCTACAATCAAAGATGCCGCCAGCGTAAGTATGAGCATGGTGGGCAGATAAATCATAAACTTACCAATAATACCCTTCCAAAACAGCAGCGGAAAAAACGGTGCCAAGGTTGTGGCCGTACCCGCCAATACGGGTATAAACACTTCACCGGCCGCCTCTTTGGCACTGCGCACAATGGGTACTTTACCATTGTTATATATCCGGTGCGTATTTTCAATCACCACAATCGCATCGTCAACAATAATACCTAGGCCGAACAACAGCGCAAACAGTACAATAAAGTTGAGGGTAACAGGTGTGCCTATCACAAAATCACCCAAGGGCAAAAACATAAAAGCCACAAATACACTTAAAGGTACACTCAACGCCACGAAAAAGGCGTTGGTTACACCCATAAAAAACATGAGCACTAACAACACCAATATAAAACCAATGATGATGGTATTTACCAATTCGTTGAACGAAGTAGCTGTAGCCTTACTTTGGTCGCCCGTAATTATCACTTTTAAATCTTCGGGCAATTCCCTGTCCTCCTGCATCTGGGTAACAATATTTTTTATCTTGCCCGCCGCTTCAATCAGGTTTTCACCGGCCCTTTTTACAATATTGAGCGTAATTACATTTTTGCCATCCAACCGTGCAAAACTTTCATTTTCTTTAATTGTATCTTTTAGTGCCGCAATATCCCTTAAATAAACAGTAGCACCTTGGGCACTGCTGCGCACAATGATGTTTTGCAAATTGAGGGCACTGGTAAACTGCCCCTTTATCTTCATGGTACGCTTCATATCGCCCACTTCAATTTGCCCAGCGGTAATATCCCTGTTTTCTCGGCTGATGGCGTTTTCAATATCCATAAAGCTGATGCGGGCCGCCTGCATTTTGTAGGGATCCACATTTACCTGTATTTCCCTTTCGGGTGCGCCCACAATTTCGGCACGGGTAATTTCCGACAGCTCTTCAAACTTGTCCTGCATTTTTTCGGCATACTGCTTCAGCTTTACCCCATCGTAGTCGCCGCTGATGTTTACAAACATGATGGGCATTTCGCTAAAAGCAAATTCCTGTGCATCCGGCTGCACCGTAAGGTCGTTGGGCAGGTCGGTTTTAGCCTTGTCAATCGCATCTTTTACCTTTTGCTTGGCCAAATCGGTTTTTACATCGGTATCAAATTCCACGATAATCAAACTAAAATCCGATTGTGAGGTACTGGTGATTTTTTTCACCTTGGCACCGCTGATGCCCTTCAATTGTTTTTCGATGGGCCGGGTTACCAAGTTTTCAATATCCTTGGGCGAATTGCCGATATAAACCGTGCTTACACTAATGGTAGGCACTACAATATCAGGAAACTGCTCCTTGGGCAATGTGTTGAATTTGTACAGCCCATACAACGAAATCAAAATAGAAATGATGTAAATGGCAGTGCGGTTATTAACGGCCCAACTGGTGGGCTTAAACTCCTTAAATTTTTCTTTTATGCCTCCTAAAACACTCATAAGTAATTTTTTTTAGTGAATAATGAACAATGAATAATGAATAATGTGCTGTTATCAACCCAATGAATGCTTCGGCCCAATCAACTATTACCTATTCATTATTAACTATTAACTAGTAGTAATCAACTGCCCTTCGTACAAGTTTTGATAACCAGCCGTAATCAGTTGCTCACCGGCACTCAGCCCCGCTTTTACCTCTACTGATTCGCCGTAAGTTTCGCCAACAACAACTGGCCTCTTGGCGGCCACTGTTTTACCATTGCTAGATTTCACCAACACAAACACATATTTACCTTTTTCATCGCTTTGCACCATGTTTACCGGTATCACCACGGCATTGGCTGCACTATAATCCCTTATCCGCATAATGGCAATTTGATTGGGCTTTAGTGTGGCATCGCTGGGTATGCGGGCCTCGGCTATAAAGCCACGCTGCAACACCTCAATGGATGGGCTGATAAGCGAAATAGACGAATTGATTTTTTTGCCCGCATCGGGTATTTCTATCACAACACCCATGCCCGTGCTGATGCGACTCAAATAATTTTCTGGTACATTGGTAACCACTTTTAGGCTACTCTTGTTTACCACTTTTATCTGTGGGCCAGCCTCCGTAGCACCCACAAAGGTTTCGCCAATCCTTATGTTTATCCGCTCAACTATCCCACTCACATCACTATAGACATTGGCTGTTTTCAGTTGCTCATTGGCCACTTTTACATTCTCTTCAGCAGCCGACAATTGATTTTCCAAGCTTTCCACATTGGTTTTGGCCGTTAACAATTGTACTTCGGTACCAATACCTTGGTCCCACAGGTTTTTTTGGCGCTGATAAATATTTTTGGCATAGGCCAATTGGGTTTTGATGCCTTCCATGCCCTTGCGGGAAGCAATGATCTGCTGTTGCACAATGGCATCATCGAGGCGTAGTACCAATTGCCCTTTTTTAACAGTTTGGCCTTCCCTGATATAAATGGCCTTTACTTGGCCGGGCATACCACGTGGGGATATATACGAAATATTTTCAGCATCTATCTTACCCTGCAGGTCGATATAGTGCTCAAAATTTTGCGTGGTAACAGGGGCTACCGTTACCAATTTTAGGTTAACGGATTTTGAAGCACCCGTATCCAATTTTTGTACCTCTTCTTCCAGTTGGCGTATGGCTGCATCCGACTTGTTTTTTTCTGCCTTCAGCTTTTCCAATTGCACTTTTTTGTCGTTAAGCGTGCCATCGCCTTCCTTTTTACTGCTTCCGCAGGATGCCAGCACAAGTGCCGCCAGCGCAACAAATGCAGTTGTGAACCTATTTCCCATAACCATCTTATTTTGTTTTAGCATTTTAAAAAAATTATTGTTGCGCCTTACAGCTTGCCAACAGTTTTAAGGTAATCAATTTTAGCATTAATGGCATCGTACAAAGCGCTGTAGTAATTGTTTTGAGCCACCCTCAAATCAGCAAAAGCATTGTACACTTCATCATTACCGCCCAATCCTTGCTCGTACTTGAGCTTGGTGGTGCTGTACACTTTTTGCGCCAATTCGATATTTTGCTTTTGGTTGTCCATGGTAACCAAGGCCGTTTTCATTTTTATCTTGGCCTGTTCAACATCGCTATCGATCATCTGCTTCAACTGATCAATATTGTTGTTGGTTCTTTCCAACTCTATTTTGGCTTTGTTCAATTTTGCCCGCTTGTTGCCACCATCATAAATGGGTACTGATATTTTAAGACCAATCAATGCCGTGGTAAACCAATCGCCCTTGCCAAAAAAGTCAAACTGGTTGCGTTGGGCGTTTTTGCTAAAGCTACCAAAGGCAGCTACCGTGGGCAGGTAGCTCAACTTGTAGCGCTTGATATTGTACTCGTTCAATTGCTTACCGATATTTAAAAACTGGATTTCTTTGCGGTTATCATATCCCACGGCCTCTTCCAATATCCCTTGCTTCAATTCCTGTTCGCTCAACGTATCGGTAAGTAACAAGGTTTCTTTTTGTGGCATGCCCATCAAAAATTTCAATCCGGCATTACCCGCATCCAACATATTCTGCACCTTCACTTTTTCCGTTTTCAGGTTGTTGAGTTGTACGGTTACTTTGTCGATGGCCAATTTTTCGGCAAAACCATTTTTATACAGTTCAGTAACATCGTGCAGCAATTTGTTTAACCGCTCAATATTGGCATCAAAGCTTTCCAATTGCTTTTGGCCCACCACCAATTGGTAATACACTTTATAAATATTGGCTTTTATCTGCTCTTGGGTTACTTCCACATTTTTGCGGTAAAACTCCAATCCGGCTTTACGTGCCTGTAGGCCGATGAACACTTGGCCATCAAACAACAGTTGCGATACATCAATACCGCCCGAAGCCGTGTACTTGGTACCAAAGCGTGCAGGGATGATACCGAAGCCGCCAGCAGGGAATTGAATGGTGTTGCCGCTGCCATCTTTCACACCTTGGTCAACCAATACTTGGTACACCGATGGTGAAATAAAGTCGGGCAGGCTTTGCACCGGTATGGCAGGAAAATAGTTGGTGGAAATACTGCCGCTTACCTGCGGAAAAGCTGCCGAGGTAATCTCTTTGTTGTACTGCTCCTGCACCCTTACATCCAGCAAGGCATTTTTTACCTGAATAGCGTTTTTGGTACCATAGTCAACACTTTGCTTTACCGAAAAATTATTGACCTGTTGCGCCAGACCCACCTGCGCCGCCGCCAGGGCCCATAGCACCATCACCACCTTATTTAACAAGTTTCTTTTCATCTTTCAACGTCGTTTTATTTCTTTCTTCTTGATACTTTAATATGAGTTTATACCCCTTGGGGTTTACAATGCCATGTAAAAAATGGAGGGTAAGCTCTATCTCCAAATCGGCCAAGTCGTACTTACGAACTGTTCTAAAACTGGGGTTAAAGGGCAGCATCATGCTTTCCAACCTAAAGCGGGTAATGATATCCACGTTCAAATCGCTCCGGTAAAGCCCTTCGGCAATGCCCCTTTCCAAGTTTTCTTTAATAACTGTGTGCAGGTATTCGTTTTTGTGCTTTTCAAAATGCAGGTAAGCACTGGGATGGTATTTTTGCACATCATATATCACGGCCGGGTTCATGGAGCGGAACATCCTTTCTACCATTTCCATGGCCTTAAAAACCTCTTCGATGGCGTTAGCCGATGCGCTCCTATCAATATTGCAGCAAGATTCGCTATCATTGATCTCGGCTCGAAAAACGGCTTGCACCAATTCGTCTTTATCGGCAAAAAATTGATAAATGGTTTTTTTGGACACACCGCTTTGCTCGGCAATATCATCCATTGTTACCGACCTTACACTGTACTGCATGTACAGTTGCGTGGCTTTTTGTAATATTCTTTCTTTTACGTCCATTCTTTTGTTCGAAACGGGTGCAAAACTATGGAAACTTTTAATGTTGCCAAAGTTTCCGGCATCTTTTTTTCGCCGTTCATCCAAAAAAATATCATTCGGCCCCTTTTTTATTGGGCTACCTTTGGTTACTAAATGTGCACACAATGAACAAACCATTAACCTACAAGCGTTTATTACAATATTTCCTGCAAGGCTTATTGGTATTGGCCCCTATTACCATCACCTTATATGCCCTGTATTGGGTGTACGACAATATTGATAGCATTTTGCGGCCTTATGTACAAGTACCGGGCATCGGTTTTATCATTATACTGGCGTTCGTACTATTGGTAGGCTGGGTCAGCTCCTTTTTTGTAATGGGCCGGTTGTTGTCCCTCTTCGACAACCTATTGGAAAAAACGCCCGGCATCAAGCTGATTTATGGTTTTATCAAAGACTTTTTTGAGGCTTTTGCTGGCGACAAAAAGAAATTTACCAAAAGTGTATTGGCCAATATAGACGATAATGATGTGTGGCGGGTGGGTTTTGTAACGCAGGAAGACATGAGTAATTTTAACCTCGATGGTTTTGTGGCCGTATATGTGCCCATGGCCTATTCGGTGGCTGGCAATGTATATATTATACCGAGCAGCCGGGTAAAACCCCTTACCAGCATCAGCCCCTCGCAGGCCATGAAGTTTGCGATAAGCGGCGGGGTGACGGATGTGGTGGAAGAGGGTTAAGCAAATGTGCTGATGTGCAAATGTGCAAATATGCTAATGGTTAACTTGTTAGGCTACTTGGTATAGGTTGCTTTTAATTAGGGAGAACTGCTTGCCCATACTTACTGCAACAATATACTTTGAGGGCGCCGATTCTCTTTTGCACATCTGCACATTTGCATATTTGCACATTCACATATTTCCCCTACCTTAGTACCCAATTCAAACCCTTATTATGAAACGAATAATGCTATCCTGCGCCCTATGGGCCTTCAGTCTACCCGCCTATTGCTGGGGCTTTTACGCCCACCAACAAATCAATTACCATGCTGTTTTTTTGCTGCCGCCGCAAATGATGGTGCTGTACAAACCGCATATCGCCTTTATCAGCGAACATGCCGTTGACCCCGATAAGCGGCGCTATGCCGTACCCAATGAAGCGGCCCGCCACTACATCGACATTGATCATTACGGTGTGTATCCTTATGCGGCACTGCCCCGCAAATGGAGCGAAGCCGTGGCCAAATTTGGCGAAGACAGTCTACAAGCTTATGGCATTGTTCCTTGGCATATACAAACCATGTTGGGGCGGTTGACCGATGCTTTTAAAACAAAGAATTTTGCCCTGATTATGAAATACAGTGCAGAGATTGGCCACTATATTGGCGATGCCCATGTGCCCTTGCATGCCTGTAGCAACCACAATGGGCAGTTCACTAACCAAAAAGGCATCCACGGTTTTTGGGAAAGCCGGGTGCCCGAGTTGCTGGCCGAAAAAGAGTTTGATTTTTTTATTGGCAAAGCGGATTACATCAGCAATCCCGGCGATTTTATTTGGAAACGGGTGTTGGAAAGCGCCCAAGCGGCCGATACGGTATTGCAGACCGAGCGGCAGCTTAGCTTGGCATTTCCTCCGGATAAAAAATATGCGTTTGAAGAAAGGAACGGGGTAGTGATCCGTCAATACTCAACCGCTTTTACCAAGGCCTTCAATACCCGGCTGGATGGCATGATTGAACGTCGTATGCGCCAATCCATTTATACCATTGCCAGTTTTTGGTACACCGCTTGGGTAAATGCGGGTCAGCCCGATTTAAGTGCAATGGCAAAACAACAGTTTTCCGAAGCCGATAAAGCGGCCATGGACGAGCTGAACCAAGTATGGAAAGAAGGGAAGGCCAAGGGCCGTATTTGCGACTGATTAAAAAGCGGCTCTGCTAAATCCATTAGCAATTATTGTGAATCTTCCAAATTTATCTTAGCGGATGAAGCCTTAATTTTGCCGCATTGTTTACATTTTTCAATCCATTCAATTGATACACAATTTCAACGCAGGCCCCTCTATACTACCCAAAGAAGTTTTTGAACAAGCAGCCCAAGCCATATCGGATTACAATGGAACCGGTTTATCCATTTTGGAAATAGGCCATCGTACACCGCTTTTTCAAGCCGTGATGGATGAGGCCCGTGCATTGGTAAAAGAGCTGATGCAGCTGGACGACAAACACGAAGTATTGTTTTTGCACGGCGGGGCTTCTACCCAGTTTATGCAAGTACCCATGAACCTGCTGGACGATAAGGAAACCGCTGCATATACCGATACCGGTGTATGGGGCGCCAAAGCCATTAAGGAAGCCAAATTGTACGGCAAGGTAGAAGTGGTATGCAGCAGCAAAGAAGCCAACTATACGTTTATACCCAAGGATTTTGCCGTGCCCAACGATGCCAAATATTTGCACATCACCACCAACAATACCATTTATGGTACGCAGTGGCAAACCATACCGCATACCAGCAATGTAATGGTGGCCGACATGAGCAGCGATATCATGAGTCGCACCATGGACTTCAACCGCTTTGACCTGATTTATGCAGGCGCACAAAAAAATGTGGGTGCCGCTGGGGTAAACTTGGTAGTGGTAAACAAGGATATATTGGGCAGGGTAAAAAGGCCCATCCCCACCATCATGGACTATCGCAACCACATCAAAGAAGGCAGCATGCTCAATACCCCGCCGGTGTTTGCCGTGTACGTGTGTATGCTTACGCTGCGTTGGTTAAAGGCCCAGGGCGGTGTAGCTACCATCGAAGCCATCAACAACCAAAAAGCAGAACTGTTTTATAATACGTTGGATTCATTGCCCATCTTCCGCGGTACGGTAAACAAAGAAGACCGCAGTAAAATGAATGCGGTGTTTGTAATGAACGACCCTACATTGGAAGATGAGTTTTTGCAACTGTGCAAAGCCCATAATATGGTAGGCGTAAAAGGCCACCGCAGCGTGGGCGGCTTTAGGGTATCCATGTACAATGCCCTACCCCTGACCAGCGTACAGGCCTTTACCGATTTGATGAAGGATTTTGCGGCTAAAAAAGGATAATATAACATCGTGATTTTGTAAAATTGGCATATGGCCTTCGCTTTTATCAACCAAGGCAAACGCATTTAAATAAAATTTAGTAGCCCCGCCCAATTGCTGTAATGTAACGCCCACAAAAGTGGGTCAACTGCCACCAGTCCTCAGCGGAGCCACCTCATTTAGACCGTTCCCGAGGCTTGCCGAAGGGGTATTTGGGGCAGGGGCCCCAAATAAGGGCTAAATGCAGTGGCGCAGCGAGGACGAAGCCCGCCGGCTTGAGGCCAGCACAAGCCGACGGGCCATGAAATCGACCGTTTTGGGAATGGACTAATGACTAATACTACCAATAAAGTCAGATGCGTTTGCCCCGATTAATCACCACCAATAAAAATGAAATTGGTAAGTTTGCACCAAATTTGAACAATGGTAACAATAGCACCCTTTAAAGCATTGCGCCCCGAGGCACAACATGCACGGGAAGTGGCCAGTAGGCCCTACGATGTACTCAATAGCGCCGAAGCCAAAACAGAGGCCCAAGGCAACCCCCTTTCTTTTTTGCACATCACCAAAAGCGAAATCGACCTGCCCGAGGATACAGATATCCACTCGCAAGAAGTATATGATAAGGCCAAGGAAAACCTGGATGCGTTTATCAGTCGGGAAATACTGTTTAGGGAAAACAAACCCTGCTACTATATTTATCAACTAATCATGGATGGCAGGAGTCAAACCGGATTGGTATGCGGCAGCAGTGTGGACGATTACGAAAACGATTTGATCAAAAAACACGAGTTTACCCGCCCCGAAAAAGAGCAGGACCGCATCAACCATATTGCTACCACGGGTGCCCAAACGGGCAATGTGTTTTTGGCCTACCGTAATGTGCCCGCCATGGACGAACTGGTGGCCAATTGGAAAAAAGACAAAAGCCCCGTTTGCGATTTTACCGCCGATGATGGTATACAGCATACCGTGTGGATTGTAAACGACGACAATGCCATCGAAAAAATATCTACCCTGTTCAAAGAGCAGGTGCCCTGTACCTATATTGCCGATGGTCACCACCGGGCCGCTTCTGCTGCCAAAGTGCGCAAGGCATTGGGCCAGGCCGCACAGCCGGGCGCCAATTATTTTTTAACCACGTTGTTCCCCGCTGATGAATTGGCCATTTTGGATTACAACCGGGTGGTGAAAGACCTCAACGGCCACAGCCCCGAAGCTTTATTGGAAGCACTGGCAGCACAGTTTACCATTACCAAGACCAATGGTGCGCTAAAGCCTAGCCAACTGCACCAACTGGGCATGTACCTCGTCGGCCATTGGTATCAACTGGAAGCCAAGGAAGGCAGTTATACCACCGACCCCATTGGCGTATTGGATGTGAGCATTTTGCAAAACAATATCTTGGATCCCTTGCTGGGCATCAAAGACCAACGCACCGATAAGCGCATCGACTTTGTGGGCGGTATCCGCGGCCTGGGCGAACTGGAAAAAAGGGTGAACAGCGGCGAAATGGCCGTGGCCTTCAGTCTATACCCAGTGAGCATCCAACAATTGTTTGATATCGCCGACAGTGGCAACGTAATGCCCCCCAAAAGCACTTGGTTTGAGCCGAAATTAAGGGATGGGCTGCTGACGCATTTGATTGGGGATTAGGGTTGGTCGATGGTCCATAGTCGATGGTCCATGGACCGGTGTTTGAAAATGTAGAGCTTTTACAAAGATTGATAGGATGATCTTATGAGTTAGATATAAGAGTATCAATAGATAAATTAGCAGGTGATTTTCCGGGCAACACACATTACAAAGAGCAATGGAGACAATTTTAGTAATAAACGGCGAAACGTACTGGCAAGACTTTTTACCTAACTATAAAGTTGAACAGAAAAAGATACAATCAACCGAATGGTTATTAAAAGACAACCAACTTTTTGCCATTGACCAAAATGGAGTTTGCAAACCTGATAAAATTTTGTGGAGAGTAGGTGCAATCAGGCCTAATGCAAAACACAAAACTGCACTAGACATTATTCAACTTTCAGGAATTCATTGTGTCAATTCAGTAAATGTCTTAACCAAGGGTTTCGACAGACTTACTATGCTAAATGTTTTGAAGGAATGCAATCTCCCTGTAATTCCGTTTAATGTGGCCACAACTTCGACACAACTAAAAAACATTCAGATTCCGTTTCCTTTTGTCATTAAAGCAGGGAATTATCACGGAGGGTTTGGAAAAGTACTGGTTGACAGCGAAGAGAAATGGCAAGACATCAAAGACCTACTTTTTATTTCTGAAGACTATATCACCATCGAGCCTTTTATAAATTACGACAAAGACATTCGTTATTTAGCTGTAGGCGATAAAATTTGGGCAATGGCAAGAAAAGGGAAATTTTGGAAGGCCAATGTTCAGACAACAGATTTTATAATTATCGACCAAGAAGAAACTTTAGTTGAGCAAACAAAAAAATTGCAAAATTATTTACAAGCAGACATTTTGGCAATTGACATCTTGGAAGAAGAAGATGGGAACAGGTATTTTGTTGAATACAATGATATACCGGGGCTTTCAGGTTTCCCAGACGAAGTGAAAGCCGAACTTGCAAACTGCCTGACTGGGGAAAGCAGTCGATAACATTGACATTCCCAACATTAGCGCTATACATTGAAACAATCAGCACTCCACTATTCCCTATTCACTCTTCACTATTAACTATTTCCTATCTTTATGCCTCAATGAAACGATTACTCATCATATTACTGGGCATTACGGCATTTGTGGGCGCAAAAGCGCAGGATGCCGCCGCCCTGCACGAAACGGGCAAAACCTTTATGCGCCAGGGCGATTTTCCCAATGCGATACTGGTGCTCAACCGGGCCACTCAAAAAGACCCGAACAATTTGGCCATCGCCAAAGACCTGGCTTTTAGCTACTCCTACCAAAACGACAACGTCAAAGCGCTGGAAGTAATCAAACCGCTGCTGGACAGGGAGGATTGCGACGACCAATGTTTTCAGATTGCCGGAAATATCTACAAAGGGCTGGACAACCCCAAGGATTGCGAGAAAGTTTACCGAAAAGGGCTGAAAAAGTTCCCGGACAGTGGCCCGCTCTACAACGAACTGGGCGAACTGCTTTGGGCGCAAAAAGACTTTTCCGCCATCAAACAGTGGGAAAAAGGCATCGAAACCGACCCGGATTATTCTTTGAATTATTACAACGCCTGCAAATACCACTATTTCAGCACCGATAAAGTGTGGAGCATTTTGTACGGCGAAGTATTTGTAAACATGGAGCCGATGGGCAACCGCACCCCCGAAATAAAAACCATTTTACTGGAAAGCTACAAGAAACTGTTTGCAGAAACCGATATTACCAAACTGGCCAAAAAGAACGCCTTTGCCACCGCTTTTTTACAAAGTCTCAGCAACCAGTCGTCGGTAGTGAGCTATGGCATCAACCCCGAATCACTTACCATGCTGCGGGCCCGTTTTATACTGGATTGGTTTAACGAAAGTGCCGCCAAATACCCCTTTAAATTATTTGAGCAACAGCGCCAATTGCTACAAGAAGGCATGTTTGACGCCTACAACCAATGGCTTTTTGGAGCGGCCCAAAACCTGCCCGCTTACCAAAATTGGCTCAATGCCCATGCCGCCGAAGCAGGGCAGTTTAGCCGTTTTCAAAAAGGGCGCATTTTTAAAGTACCCAAAGGGCAGTATTATCAATAAAAGCTGCTTTTTTTTGTGATTTTTGCAAAAAAACGATGTTTAAACATTGGGCTAAACAATTTCCTACTATCTTTGTTGACTAAAAAAATATAAATAATTGACATGAAAAAATTTATTGCCCCCTTGGCTGCCATAGCATTACTGGCAGCTTGTAACAATGCACCTGAGGCCGATAAAGCCACTACCACCGACAAGCAGGAAGTAAAAGCTGCCGAAGGCACTACCTATATGGCCGATAGCACTTCTACCGTTACTTGGACGGGTACCAAGCCCGGTGGCTCACATGCTGGTACTTTTAAAGTAAAAGAAGGTAGTTTGGCCGCTAAAGACGGTAACCTTACCGGCGGTAGCTTTGTAATCGACATCAATTCGATGAACAATACTGATTTGGCCGGTGATGCAGAAAGCAAAGGCAAATTGGAAGGCCATTTGAAAAGCCCCGACTTTTTTGATGCCGCCAAATTTCCTACTGCCAAGTTTGAAATTACGGGTGTAGAAACTTTCAAATACGACAGCCTTACCATGAAGGATGTAATTATGAAAGATGCTACCCATACCATCAAAGGCAACTTTACATTAAAAGACAGCACCAAAAATATTTCCTTCCCCGCCAAAGTAACGGTGGATGCTGGCAAAGTAAGTGCTGTAGCCGATTTCAATATCGACCGCACGCAGTGGGGTTTGAACTACAAAGGCCCCAACAATCCACAAGATTGGGTAATCAGCAAAACCGTTAATATCAAATTGAATTTATCGGCTGCTGCCAAGCAATAATCGCTTAACTGCTTTATAAAAAAGAGCTGCCCCCAAAGGGCGGCTTTTTATTTGTGTCCTTTTACCGCCGTACCTGTCAAGCCCAAGGCATGATGGTTTTTAACCAACGGGGCTAGCCACAAAAAAAATTGATATTACCTTCTTTATGCCATTGCTTTTTTGTTTGTCTTATTTTAACTAATTTGTCGGATAAATTTCCCCATTATGGAAGAAAGAGATGAACATTTATGGCGCATGGCCCGAAAAAGGGCTAATTTCCAACGCAGCATTGCCGCTTATGTGATCGTAAACGGCTTTTTGTGGTTCATATGGTGGTTTACCGCTGGGCGGCATGGCTACAACAACGATATGCCTTGGCCCGTATGGCCCATGATCGGCTGGGGTATTGGTTTGGCCTTTCAATACCTAGATGCCTATGGCGGCAACAAGAGCGATTTGGTACAAAAAGAGTACGATCGGCTTAAGAACAAACAAAAAGAAAGCCAATAACGTACACAAGGCCAGCAAGAATGACGGCTAGCCAATAGCCGCAGGCATATTTTATACTACCGATTAATTACGATTGCAGATGGAACCGAAACGATTATTTGATTGCATAGCAAACAGTTTATCCCGCAAGCCACTTACTGATATGTTGGCTGCCAAAGAAAATGGCAAATGGCGTACCTACAGTACCGAGGAGGTGAAAACAACATCGGAGAAATTGGCGGCAGGTCTCCTAAACATGGGCATCGGTTGCGGCGACATGACGGCCGAGGGCCGGGATAAAGTGGCCATCCTGAGCAAGAACCGCCCCGAGTGGATCATGCTCGACCTAGCGGTGCAACAAATGGGGGCCATCCTCACGCCCATTTACCCCACCATCAATGTAAACGAACTGGAATTTGTGCTGAACGATGCGCAGGTAAAAGTCGTTTTTGTAAACGATGAAGATACCTATCACAAAGTGATGAGTATCAAAGACCGGGTGCCTTCAGTAAAAGAGATATTTGCTTTTGAACATATTGCCAATGCCCGCCATTGGAAAGAAGTGCTACAGGCCGCCACGCCCGAAGCCATTGCAACCGTAGCCACCACGGCCGCCAGCATTGGCTATGAGGATTTGGCCACCATCATTTACACATCCGGCACCACCGGCACCCCCAAGGGTGTGATGCTGAGCCATCAAAATATCCTCAGCAATGTAATGGCGGCCATCCCTTGTTTTCCCCCCGGCGATGACATGCGCTCCCTCAGCTTTTTGCCCCTGAACCATATATTTGAACGCATGGTATCGTACCTCTACCTGTTTAGGGGCGTTTCCATTTACTATGCCGAAAGCTTGGAAACCATTGCCGACAACCTGAAAGAGGTAAAACCGCACATGTTTACCACGGTTCCCCGCTTATTGGAAAAAGTGTACGACAGGATCATGCAAAAAGGCATGGACTTGAGCGGTATTAAAAAGAAATTGTTTTATTGGGCGCACGGCTTGGCCGAAAAATTCGAAATCAATAAAAGCCAGGGTATTGGGTATAATATGCAATTGAGCCTTGCCAATAAGTTGATTTTTAGCAAATGGCGTGAAGGCTTGGGCGGCAATATCAAATGCATCGTTACCGGTGGCGCTGCCTGCCAAGTGCGGCTTATCCGGATTTTCACCGCCGGGCGCATACCCATCATGGAGGGTTATGGCCTTACAGAAACCTCTCCGGTGATCAGCGTAAACCGATATGAAGAAGCGGGCCGTATGTTTGGCAGCGTGGGGCCCTTGATTGACGGTGTATCCGTAAAAATTGCAGAAGATGGCGAAATACTTTGTAAAGGCCCCAATGTAATGATGGGCTATTACAAGCGCCCCGACCTAACGGCAGCAGAATTAACCGATGGCTGGTACCATACCGGCGATATCGGTATGTTGGTAGACAAAGAAAGCGGCCCCTACAGGCAGTTTTTAAAAATCACCGACCGTAAAAAAGAACTGTTCAAAACCAGTGGTGGCAAATATGTGGCGCCTTTGCCCATTGAAAACAAACTGAAAGAATCCCTATATGTGGAACAGGTGATGGTGGTGGGCTCTGAGAAGAAATTTGTGGGTGCCCTGATGGTGCCATCCTTCCCCAATTTGCAGGAATGGTGCCGTACCAACAATATTGCCTTTACCAGCCCAGCAGAAATCATTCGCAATGAAAAAGTGATTGATATGTACAAAGACTTAGTGGAGAGCTTTAACAAGTACTTTAACCATGTGGAGCAGATCAAGAAATTTGAACTGTTGCCCAACGAGTGGAGCGTGGAAACAGGCGAAATGACCCCTAAACTATCCCTCAAGCGCAAAGTGGTAATGGAAAAATACCGCGATGCGATTGAACGTATTTACAGTTAAGCGCTAATGAAACGAGTACTGCTGCTTTTGTTGCTATTGGCTGCTGGCCAAGTAAATGCCCAATTGGTAAATATCGAATCCAGGCGCATACACAACGACAGTATCCGGCGGGCCGGGGAGTTCAATTTCAATTATAGCTATCGGGAAATCAACGATAGAAAGTTTTCTGTGCTCAGCAGTAACCTCATGCTGCAATTAAAATCGAAAAACTTCAACAGCTATTGGCTTTTCTTGGGTGCTGCCGATATTTCCAAAGCTGGTGGCAGCAAATTTGAAAACAGTCATTTCCTGCACTTACGCTACAATCAAAAATGGGGCAAAATAATTCGCTGGGAAGCTTTTGCCCAATTTCAACGCAACCTGCCCATCGGTATCCAATGGCGCTATCTTTTTGGAACAGGCCCTCGGTTCAAATTGCTCGGCAGTCAATTGTTACACCTGTATGCCGGCGTGTTGTACATGTACGATTATGAACGCAGTACCAACGACGTGCAATCCAAGGGCAGCCGCAACAGCACCTATGCCTCTTTTACCATCCATGTGCCTGCGATAAAAATGGAAATGACGGGCACTACCTATTACCAACCTTTGCTACAAAACTTTAAAGACTACCGCATTCTTTCGGAAAATAGGTTGGCATTTAACATTACCAAGAAATTCAAGGTTCAAACATCGTTTCGGTACTATTTCGACAGCCGACCGCCTGCCGGATTTGTTGCCCATACCATCGCATTGGAGCAGGGATTTGGCATATCATTCTAAAACGGGAAGGGTATAAAATAAAAAAGGGACCAAGATAGAAATCTAGTCCCGCTTTAAAATCCAATATCCTATGAAAAACCGAAACAAAGATAATGTGGTTTTTACTTAAAAACAAGTATTTTTTAAAGTTTTTTATGATATTTTTTTAGATGTGTGGGTTGTACACTATATTAAATTTCGATTGCCTTTATGCATAAAACGCTGTTTTTCAGTCGTTTCACTTGATTTTTTCTATGTTTTGATAGGCCCTTGTTCGATAAAGAAAACTGGCACCTTGGTACCAAGCAATGGCCTCATTTACGAGGGACGTATCAAGGTTTTGTATGATTTGATTGCTTCCGGTAGTAAAATCCGGTTTGTACAACGCCACTTTTTGCCGTGGCGATAAAATAGCCAATTTGCCATCCCGGATATAGCCGATATCCTGATACGTACTGATAAATATCCTTTCCCTGCCAATCGGTGTGTTAAAAATATCATAGCCCATAAAACGGCTGGTATAATTCATATTCAACAGCCCTAAAATACTGGGGGCCAAATCAATTTGACTGGTCAGCCTTTCCACCAAGGCGGGTTTTACCAAACTGGGCGCATAAATCCAGCAAGGGATATGGTAGCGGTTTACGGGCAGATCGGTTTTTCCGGCGCTTTTGCTACAATGGTCGGACACTATCACAAACAGCGTATTATTGAACCAAGGCTTTTGTTGGGCCCGCTTCAAAAAATCCGCAATGGCATAGTCGGTGTACTTTACCCCGCCTTGCACACTGTTATAGGCCGAAGGAATATCAATCCGGCCGTCGGGGTAGGTATAGGGCCGGTGATTACTGGTGGTCATGACATGGTTAAAGAACAGCTTGCCTTGCTTGAAACTGCTGTCGCACTCCGTAAGGGTTTTCGTAAAAGCGTCTTCATCGCATACACCCCAGGCGGTAGTATGGTGAATGATGCTATCGGGAATATCCCGTTTGTCAATCACTTGGTAACCGTTGCCACTAAAAAAAGCGCCCATATTATCAAAAAAACTATTGCCACCATAAATATACTTCACCGCATAACCCTTACTGCCCAGCACATTGCCTAGGCTGAACATATCGCTGTTGTTTTTGCGCCGTACAATGGATTGGCCGGGCGTGGGCGGTATAGCCAGCGAAAGTGCCTCCAGCCCCCGCACGGTACGGGTGCCCGATGCATAAAAGTTGTTGAAGAAAAGACTGTGCGGTATCAGCGAATCCAAATGGGGGGTAATGTTTTCCTTATTGCCAAAATAACGCAGGTAATCACCGCTGAGGCTTTCCACGCTGATCATTACCACATTCCAATTGTGCTGTGGGCTATCGCTTGTAATTTGCCGTTCGATGCTCAAGGGGCCGCCAGTAAAACTTACGTTGGGCGCCTGCAGCATATTTTTAAGGATCTGGATATTCTGTGTATCGCTACGGGTAGCATAAAAACGGTTGTAGTCAATTTCATTGTTCCAAAAAGCAGCCCCAAACTCATAAACGCCATTGCCCGCCAGTTCGTTGGTAAAGTTATTATCGCTAAAATTTTTGATGCGGTTGTTCACCAAAAAATAACCGGCCGTGGGCAACAACAAAAAACCCAAAAAGAACAAACTGCGCTGCTTAAAGCGCATGGTTACCTGCTGCGACTGTATCAACTTTTTACGGCTGAGCCAGAGCAGGGCAACGCTCATCAGCAAAACCGCCCCCAGTATCAACGGTATATTGTACGATTGCCAAATATTGCCCAGTACTTCGGTTGTGTAAATTAAATAGTCAACTGCGATAAAGTTGTAGCGCACATCAAATTCGTCCCAAAAAGCAAACTCCGAACCCGCATTGATGACCAATATAAAAATGAGGATGAAAAATAGCGCAAAAAGGGCAATCCGCTGTCCCTTGGCCCGGTACCAACTATCCTTTAGCAGCCAGCAATACAAGGCTACGGGAATGGCAAAAAAGCTCCACACCACCAAATCGTAAAACAAACCGATCAGCAGCACCAAGGGAACGCTCAGCGGCCCCAAGTCGGCACTGCCCCAGCTTTTAACCAGCAACACCAAGCGGGTAAGCAGGCTGATGCCGCAAATTAAAAAGGCCAAAACGGCCAATGGCCCAAATCGGTGGCGAAACAACTTTTGTATCATGATTATCCTTAAGCGTGTAACGAACTCGGCAAAATTACTCTTTTCCCCAGCAAGTTTCGTGAAGACACGAACCTTGGCGGGGGCACGGGGCCATCAGCCAATCATCACGCGTCCGACCGGATCGTCCGGGCGGGCATTAGCTAATCAGCACATCACCCGATTATACACTATCCTATCCGCAAAACACTATCAACCTCACATTTGCACATCTGCATATTTGCACATTTGCACATTCATCAGCACATTATCCCATCAGCTAATCAGCACATTAGCCAATTATCACATTACCCTATCTTTGCCGCTCAATCTTCGGTATGTACTATATTGTTTTCCCATTGCTTTACCTGCTATCGCTATTGCCCTTTTTTGTACTGTATGGCATTAGCAACGGACTGGCTTTTTTGCTGCACCGGGTATTCAAGTACCGCAAAGCCGTAGTGCTGAACAACCTTGCCATCGCTTTTCCAGAAAAAACCGCCGCCGAAAGGGAAGCCATTGCCAAAAAATTTTACCAATACTTTACCGATACGTTTATTGAAACGCTCAAGTTCATTTCCATCAGCAAAAAACAGTTGTTAAAGCGCAGCACAGGGTCTTTTGAACTGTTGGACCAATTGACCGAACAAGGCAAAAATATACATATCATGGCAGGGCACCAGTTCAACTGGGAGTATGCCAACCTGCTGTATTCCATGAATTTAAAAATACCTTTTGTAGGGATCTACATGCCCATCAAAAACCCCATATTCAATAAAATATTTTTCGATATCCGTAAGCGCTATGGCACCGTACTCATCAGCGCCCCCGATTTTAAGAATAAAATGCACGAGGTTTTTAGCTATCAATATTCGTTGGCATTGGCCGCCGACCAAAATCCCGGCGACCCCAGCAATGCTTATTGGATACATTTTTTTGGTCGCCCCACCCCCTTTGTAACCGGTCCGGAAAAAGGGGCCATCCGAAACAATGCGGCCATGGTATATGTGGGTTTTAAAAAAGTAAAAAGGGGCCATTATCATTTTGAAACGACTCTCCTGCATACCGATGGCGCACAAACAACCAAGGGCGAACTGACCAAAAAATACCGGGATGTGTTGGAAAAAACCATCCGCCAAGACCCCGCCAATTACCTGTGGAGCCATCGCCGCTTTAAATTTGAATGGCAGCCCAGTTACGGCCCCTTATTAGACTAATTTATTGCCATTTGACACTCATTTTTTGATTGCATTGCATGCAGTTTAGGCGTACCTTTATACCATGATGGAAAACGAAATTTGCACATTGTTTGTATATGGATCCCTGCGCCAAGGTTTTCAAAACCCGGCCTACGAGTACATTAGCCGTTATTTTACCTTCGTTAGTCATGCAAAGGCAAAGGGCAAGTTGTACAATTTGGGCAGTTTCCCCGCTGCGCAGCCTACCAAAGACGAAGCGTATATTATTGGCGAACTGTACCAAGTAACCAACCCAGCCGAATTTAACTGGGCCATTGCACAAATTGACGATTACGAAGGGCTGGTAGTGGAAGTGGGCGAAACGCCCCTGTACCGCCGCGAAAAAACAGATGTATTATTGGAGGATGGCAGCACGGTTTCGGCATGGGTATATTGGTACAATGGCGATACCAGTGGTAAGCCCGTGATACCTTCTGGGGATATATTGGCCTACCTGAAAGAACAGGGATAGGGCGCCGCCATGCACGGCCAACGATTGCATTTCAAATTCTCACTAGTATTACAATCGAGTTTATTGGGTTCCCAACCTCCGCTTAGGTATGGCCTCATAAAAAAGCCGTTAAGAAAATTGAAGCGGAGGGCGCAAAAGAAAAACAGTTGTTACCGCAGTTTGGCAGAGCAATTAGCTTGTAAGTCGCACGGAAGTTAGGATTAGCACTACGGCTTGAGCTTGTTTTTATTTAGCCCGAGGATTCAATTTTTAGGCTTTTTTATGCAGCCTTGATTTTTTGCTCCACTTTTGCATCAAGGCAAAAGTGGAAAAAGTCACTATAGAAAGTTAGTCCAAATAAGCGTTAAAGCCAGCATCTAAAATACCTCTTACTCAAGAAAGCACGGCCAACACGAATACCGTACCTTTGCACAATCAACCATGGGTAGTCCGGCAAAAAAAATTTATTTCCTTTCCGATTTTCATCTGGGTGCACCCGATGCGGCCAGTAGTTTGCAGCGGGAAAAAATGGTGGTGCAGTTTTTAAACAGCATCAAAGCGGATGCTGCCGCCATTTTTATCGTGGGCGATATGTTCGACTTTTGGTACGAATACAAAAAAGTGGTGCCCAAGGGTTACGTACGCTTGCTCGGCACCCTGGCCCAACTCACCGATAGCGGCATACCCATTCATTTTTTTGTGGGCAACCACGACATGTGGATGCGCAATTACCTACAGCAAGAACTGAATATCCCTGTTTACTTTGAGCCCAAGGCTTTTGAGTTCGCCGGTAAAAAATTTTGGGTGGGCCATGGTGATGGATTAGGCCCCGGCGATCACGGCTATAAGTTTTTAAAAAAGATTTTTCGCAACAAAATATGCCAAGCCCTGTTTGGTCTGTTGCCGCCGTACATCGGTATGGGCATTGCCGATTATTTCTCCCGCAAAAGCCGGGCAGCCACAGGGCAGAGCGAAGAAGTTTTTTTGGGCGAAGACAAAGAGTGGTTGATCATTTATTGCAAAGAAATTTTACAACAGCAGCACTACGATTATTTTGTATTTGGCCACCGCCACCTCCCCATCGATTTTGCCCTACCAGCCAACAGTCGCTACATCAACCTAGGCGATTGGATACGCTATTTTAGCTATGCCGAGTTTGATGGACAGGAACTGTACTTAAAATATTACCAACCATGAGGCAGTGGTTAACGATATGGTGCTTATTGCTGGCGGCTGTTCCCCTATCCGCAAGGGCGCAGGAAGACAGTGCCTTTGCTTTTGTAAAAAAAATGCCCGGCAACTACACCAATTTTTGGGTAGACAATTTGGGCAATATCTACCTGCTCACCAAAACCAACCAGTTAAAGAAATTTTCTGCCAAAGGCGATTCCATGGGCGTGTTCAATGATGTGCGCCGCTATGGCAAACTCAGTTATGCGGATGTGAGCAACCCGCTGAAAGTACAATTGTACTATCAAAATTTTGGCACCATCGTTACGCTTGACCGGTTTTTAACCAGCCGCAATGTGCTGGACCTGCGCAAACAACAACTGTTTAAAGTAAAAGCCATTGCCACTTCGTACGACAATAATTTATGGGTGGTAGATGAGCAAGAGTTCAAATTGAAGAAGCTGGACGAAACGGGTAAAACCCTGTTTGAGTCGGTTGATTGGCGGCAGTTGTTTGACACCCTGCCCAGCCCCACGCATATCTTCGACCAAGACGGTTATATCTACTTGTACGATCCTGCCAAGGGCTTTTATATTTTCGACTACTACGGTGCCTTTAAAAACAAATTACCCTTTACCAATTGGGGCAATACCGCCGTGGCCGGGGGCACCCTCTACGGTTTTCAGCAGCAGCAGTTATACAGTTACCGCACGGGCTCCTTGCAATTGAAAACCTATACCCTGCCTGGTTTTTTTGGCAATTATACCAGCATCAAAGTACATGGCGGCCATGTGTACCTGCTGCGGCCCGATGGCATTGATATTTATCGGGTAAAATAGTTTACCCCATATACCGTAATTTAGCTGATGGATTTTTTAGACCAAGTTTATTTGAACAATACAGTTAAGGCTTACCTCATTGCGGCCGGTACCATCATGGCCGCCCTATTGCTCAAAACCTTCCTCAGCCGCTATATTGCCGGGCTGCTGTATCGCTTGCTCAAAAAGGTATGGGGCAATGTAGAAAAAAAGTACTTTATCGATTTGGTGGTACAGCCCCTAGAGTTTTTCTTGTTAACACTGGTAATAGTGCTCTCCATCGACCAATTGCAATTCCCTACGGCTTGGCAGCACACCATTTACGGTATCTCCACACAATTGTTGGCAGACCGTATCGGCAAGGCCATTTTAATCATCATCTTTACTTGGTTGCTGCTGCGCTTGATTGATTTTATTGCGATGGTACTGGAGTACAAGGCCAACCTCACCGAAGACCAAACCGACAATCAGTTGATTGTTTTTTTCAAAGATTTTTTTAAAGTAGTGTTGGCCATTGCCGGATTTTTGGCCATGCTAAAGTTTTGCTTCAACCAAGCCGTTGGCCCCTTGGTAACGGGCTTGGGTATCGCCGGTGCCGGTATCGCCTTGGCTTCCAAAGAAAGTTTGGAAAACATCATCGCCTCCTTCATCATCTTTTTCGACAAACCCTTTACCACGGGCGACACCTTAAAAGTGCATGATGTAACCGGTACCGTGGAAAAAATTGGCCTCCGAAGCACCCGCATCCGCACGGCCGACAAAACCTTGGTGAGTGTGCCCAATAAGCAGATGGTGGACAGCATTGTGGACAACCACAGCATGCGCACCCAAATGCACGGCGAAGTAAAATTACAATTGCATCCGCTCACCAAGGCTACCGAGTTGGAAACATTGGTACAACAGATTACGCAATTGCTAGCGCATAAAGCCGAACAAATCTACCGCCCAACTGTTTTTGTTAAAGAAATCAGTAAAACAGGCATTACCATGGGCATAGAATACTTTGCAGCCCCCATGGAAGCCGCTGAATTTGATGCTTTGAAGCAAGAAGTGAATATCGGCATCAAAAGGATATTGGAAGAAAATAAAATCATTTTTGCCCTGTAAACAATGGGGCATACAAAGGCTACTTTATTATGCAAACAGATTTTTTAGTAATCGGCTCGGGCATTGCAGGGCTTACCTACGCCCTCAAAACGGCCGAAGCCTGTCCTGATAAAAAAGTAACCGTACTCACCAAAACCCAAAGCGACGAAACCAATACCAAGTATGCCCAAGGCGGCATTGCGGGTGTGATGGATTTTGACAATGATAGTTTTGAAAAACACATTGAAGATACCCTCATTGCAGGCGATGGCCTTTGTGATAGGGACATCGTTGAAATTGTGGTAAGGGAAGGCCGGGAACGAATCAACGAAATCATTGCCTGGGGGGCCCAGTTTGACAAAGACGCCGATGGCGATTTTAAACTCGGTAAAGAAGGTGGCCACAGCGAGTTCCGCATTTTGCACCACAAAGATGTAACCGGCAAGGAAATGGAAAGGGCCTTATTGGAAGCCATCAAAAAACGCCCCAATATACAGCTCATCAATTATTGCTTTGTATTGGATATTATTACGCAGCACCATTTGGGCTATTTGGTTACCAAAGCCACAACGGATGTAGAGTGTTATGGTGTGTATGTACTCAACCTGCAAACCAATCAAGTAGAAACCATCCAAGCAGGCATTACTTTATTGGCCACGGGCGGTAACGGGCAGGTGTACCGCACCACCACCAACCCTTCCATTGCAACCGGCGATGGGGTGGCCATGGTGTACAGGGCCAAGGGCCGCATCGAAAACATGGAGTTCATCCAGTTTCATCCCACGGCGCTGTACGAAGCCGGTGTAAGGGGCCAATCTTTTTTGATTACCGAAGCAGTGCGGGGCGATGGCGGCATTTTGCGCAATGCAGCAGGCGAAGCCTTTATGGAGCGCTACGACAGCCGCAAAGATTTAGCACCCAGGGATATCGTGGCCCGTGCTATTGATAACGAAATGAAAGTGGCCGGTACCGAGCATGTGTACCTCGACTGCCGCCACATGGGCCGAGAAAAATTTGTAGAGCATTTCCCCAATATTTACGAAAAATGTAAGAGCATCGGCATTGATATAGAAAAGCATTTTATACCCGTGGCCCCAGCCGCCCACTACAGTTGCGGCGGCATCAAAACCGATGCCCATGGACTTACCTCCATCAAAAATTTATATGCGGCCGGCGAATGCGCCAGCACTGGTTTGCATGGTGCCAACCGCTTGGCCAGCAACAGCCTGCTGGAAGCGATGGTATTTGCCCACCGGGCTTATTTGCACAGTGTCCAGCAAGTGCAAGCCAATGCCCAGCATAGCGCCCCCGCCATACCCGACTGGAATGCCATGGGTACCACGGCCCCCAAAGAAATGATTTTGATTACCCAAAGCCTCAAAGAGTTGAAACTGCTCATGAGCGACTATGTGGGCATTGTGCGCAACCGGGAGCGTCTGCAAAGGGCCCTCCGCCGCTTGGATTTGCTGTGGGAAGAAACGGAAGCCCTGTACCAAAAAACCGTGGTATCGCCCCAGCTCTGCGAACTGCGCAACATGATTACCGTGGCCTATCTCATTGTAAAAAGCGCCGAGTTTAGGCATGAAAGCCGAGGGCTGCATTACAATACGGATTATCCCGAAAAGAGTAAGCTGGTGCAGGATACGATGTTGTAAAATGAGCCGCCGTCGCATATTGCAGCGGTAATTCCCCTAACTTTAATACATGAAACAAATCATTATCCTTTGTGTATTGGCATTGTGCGTTGCCAATTTGCAAGCACAAGACAGCACGGCTTTTAAATTCAGTTTTAACCACTTGGCCCTATCCGTAAAAGATGTAGACCGGGCTGCCGATTTTTATAAAAACGTATTGGGCCTGCCCGAAATAACCAACCGCACCCAAAAGCCCGGCATCCGCTGGGTATCGCTGGGCGGCGGCAAGGAACTGCATTTGATAAGCACCATCAAAGTGCCCGTTACCATCAACAAAGCCGTACACATGGCCCTTACCACACCCGATTTGGGGGGCTTCCTCAGGCGTTTGGAGCAAAACAAAATCCCTTATAGCGATTGGGAGGGTGCCCAACAAAAAATCACCACCCGGGCCGATGGCATTTTGCAACTCTATTTTCAAGACCTAGATGGTTATTGGATAGAAGTGAACAGTGCGGATACGAAGTAAAAAATTTAATACATACAAAAGCAAACAATTTGTATGCCTACATTGGTACATTTAGCAGATGAAAAGGACGCTACCAGCATCAAACGAAATGGTATAAAAATCGGAAAGCATCGCCAAGGCATTTATTGCATGCCCGTTACACCTAATTTTTTCATGTCGCACCAATGGCTGCGAGAGCTAAAGCGCCGTGGCGTTAAAACCTATGTGGCCGTGTATTTTAAGGCTCCCAGCAAAACAATGGTATACGCAGGGTATTTTAACAGCGACCACAAACACATCACACTGGGTGAAGCCATTAAAGAAATGCAAGACACCCCATTGGGATATGAATTGATCATTGACAGAAAAATCGAGGCCAAGGAAATTGAAAAGATCATCAATATTACCCAAACGGTTGGTTGGCGTGTGAGCCCAGACGCTAAAGGCAGAAAACCTTGTAGCTGCGATTTCTGTATCAGGGGCGATATAAAGGCCAACAGATTGAGGCAAAAAACCGGAAAGACTATTAAAAAAAGCACCTACAAGGAATTGTTAGAGCAACTATCCACTGAAAAAGATCTTTACAAAATGGGCGATTTACTTGGCGCAATAAGTAGTAAGGCCAGAAAAACAGACCCCAAGGAACTATTGTTTCTATTGAATACAAACTCTCCGATGATAGAGGAAGAATATGCCATAGCACTCAAAAAATTCAGGCACAAAAACACCAAGGGCATCCTGCTGGATTTATTGCAAAAAGAGAATGCGGATACAAGGGAATACGCTGCGGATAGTTTATTACAGCTATATGGGACCGAAGCAGCAAAACTACTCCTACCCATGCAAGATGCTGCCATACAAACTGCCATCAAAGATTGGCAGGATGAAAAGAAGAATAATTTTTCCCAAGGGGAATAAAAGCTCACCCATCAACAAAAAAGTCAACATAACAGAAAAAACAACAGTATACAATAATCAAATTAAGATGTACCAGCAATCGTTTTATTATCCGCTATCCATTTTCATAGCATTTTATGCCCTAACTTCACACCCATATTACCTACTATTTCTCATTCATAAAATCATACGGTTGAGGGTTCATAAAAGGCTTTGTTGGTTATTGGTTTTTATAGTTAGTTTAACAAATACCTTACAGGCCCAGCTTTGTCAGGGCAGTTTTGGCGACCCCATCGTCAATATCAGTTTTGGTGCAGGGGCCAACCCCGGCGCACCCTTGGCAGCCGCCACCACCAATTACCAATACGTGGCCAACGATTGCCCCAACGATGGTTTTTATACCGTACGCAACAATACCACCAGTTGTTTTGGCAGCTCCTGGTTTACGCTCAATGCCGACCATACCGGCAATGCCAACGGTTATTTTATGTTGGTAAATGCCTCCATACAGCCCAGTGCCTTTTATGTAGATACCGTAAGAGGGCTATGCGGCAACTCCACGTACGAATTTGCCGCTTGGATCATGAACATGAGCATTTTGCAACCCAGCGGTTGCGGCGGCAACCCCATACAACCCAATATTACCTTTTCGATAGAAAGGACCGATGGCACCGTATTGCAAACCGCCAACTCCAACAATATACCGCCCACCACCTCCGCCGTATGGAACCGCTTTGGCCTCGTGTTTACCACGCCCACGGGGGTGCAAGACATTGTGTTGCGCATGACCAACAATGCCACAGGCGGTTGCGGCAACGATATTGCGCTGGATGATATCACATTCAGGCCCTGCGGCCCCCAGCTTACGCCCACCATAGTAGGGCAAACCAATACCACGGCCATCCTGTGCCAAGGCACGGCCCAGTCGTACAATTTTGCCTGTACCGTATCGCCCGGCTTCAACAATCCGGTATATCAATGGCAGCAAAGTGTTAATGGCAGCGCCTTTGCAGATATGCCTGGCGAAAATGCCACTGCCCTCACCACCAACTTTACCGCCACCGCCCCAACGGGCACCTATCAGTACCGGTTGGCCGTAGCCGAAGCCGGTAACCTTGGGGCGCCCCAGTGCAGGATCAGCTCCACAAATATTACCGTAACCGTAAAGCCCAGACCCGTAGTAAGCGCCAACAACAATGGGCCAATATGCGCCAAAGGAAATATAGTGATTACCGCAGCCGGAGCCGCCAGCTATCAATGGAGCGGCCCCAATGGTTTTACCAGCAATGGCAACCCTATTACGCTCAGCAATGCACAGTTGGCAAACGCAGGCAGTTACAGCGTAATCGGCAGGGATGCAGACGGTTGCGAAAATACCGCCACTACGGTTGTTGTAGTAAACCCAACCCCTGTGGCACAAAGCTTGTTTGCCGATACAACCATCTGTGCCGGCAGCAGCCTACAATTATCGGCCAGTGGCGGCGGCACTTATCAGTGGTTTCCCGCAGCCGGACTCAGCGATGCCAGTTTGCCCAACCCCATCGCCGCACCCACCGATACGGTGCGGTATGGCGTAGCGGTAACCAATGCATTCAATTGCAGCGATACCGCCTATAGCCATATCCAGGTAGTAAAACTGCCGCTTGTAAATGCAGGGCCCGATAGGATCATCGTGGCCAACAAAAGCATTGAGCTCAACGGCAGCATCACCGGCCCCTTTAGCAATTTTATATGGGCACCGCCCAGTTTTATTACCAATGCCAATACGCTCAACCCCACCATCAACCCGCCCAGCGAAGCCGTGTATTATCTTACCGCCCAAGCATTGGGCAATTGCGGAGCCGTAACCGATACCATGTATGTAAAAATATACAGCGGCATCTATATACCCAATGCCTTTACACCCAATGGCGATGGTAAAAACGATACTTGGAACATACCCGTATTGGAAGCCTACCCGCTGCATGAGCTAACGGTGTATAACCGCTACGGCCAACCGGTTTTTTCCCGCAAGCAAAGTGTACAAGGCTGGGATGGCCAATACAAAGGGCAGGACCAACCCGCCGGGGCCTATACCTATATGATTGATTTGAAAAACGGCAGTCCGGTTATTAAGGGAACGGTTTTGATTATTAGATAGGGATATTGGTTTGTGCGGCTTACAATCGTAAAGGTAAACAGTTAACGAAACTTTGTCTGGCCAGTCTACTGCAGCGCGACTAGTGTTTATTAGCCTCACTAGAATGCGTCCGGATAGTAAAAGGTGGCAGTAGATAAGAACCGTTTCAAATACCCATTACCCAATACCTTAATACCAAAGCCCACAACAAAGTGCTTACAATTAAAAAAAAACCTACCTTTATTTCACTATTAAAAACGATGAGCATAAAACTAACAGCCCAGCAAAAGAGCAAACCGATTTACACGTCGCAGGACGTATGGGATATCATCCACCCCATCCACATGCGGGAAAACAAGATGCGCCGCCAAAAAGAATACTTTTGGTTACTAGGTATTGATAGGGAACGCTATTTACAGGTAGCCGAGCTACTAGCTATTGGCAGCGACAACCGGGTACATATAAAGCCTGCCGATGCTTTTAAAGCAGCCATTTATAAAAATGCTGATTACGTTATCTTCGTCCACAACCACCCCAAAGGCAAGTTAGAGCCCAGTGCTTCCGACAAGGACACCACCAACCGCCTGATGAAGGCCGGGGAAGTAGTAGAAATTAAAATTGTAGATCATTTCATTATCAACGAAGCGGGCTATTACAGTTTTGCCGAAGCAGGGCTGATGAAGCAACTGCGGGAGAGCAAAACTTATACGGTGCTGCATGAAGATGAGGTGGAACTGTTGAAGCTACAGATGGAAGCGAAGAAGGCACAGGAGATTGCTAAGGCGATGCTGGCCGCTGGTGAGCCAGTGGAGAAGGTTATAGCTTATACAAGGTTGAGTAAGGCCGTGGTGGGAAAGTTGGGAAGGGTTAAGAAATAGGGTTTTTTCCCGGTCCATTTTTTAGGCAAAGACAAGGAAATTTGTAAGAGTGGGAGCCTTTGTAAACGTTTACAAACGACTACAAACGTTTGAAAACGGGAATTGCCGTAATAGGGTTTTTAAGAAACTATTTCATAAGCAATTGGAAATGAATAGATAAATGGCCAGGCTCGTGTGTTTTCGTGTGTTTGGGTTGCTTATTATAGCGCAAATACAAAAGTTGGTTGCAATTATTTTTACATTCCATTAAAAATTAGAAATGAGCATATTTAAAGTTTTAGAAGACAATATTTCTAAAAGTAATGAGAACTATTCGCAGTTCTTGGCCGATCAAAAAGGTGATGCATTAAAAGGTGCAGAGTTTATGTTTTATGCATTATCTAATATTTTTAAAGACAAGCATATTGATGATGTGGAGTATGGTATAGTAGACTCCTCTTATCGAGGTGAGAAGTATGACTTTGGAATAGATGCAATTTATATAACAGGGTCTAATGATTTTATCGAACAGCCTGAAGAAATCGAAGAATACAACGAAGATAGTAAATTTAAAATTGAAATATTTCAATTTAAAAGAGCGACGGGCATTGCTCAAGCTGATCTTTTAAAATTAAAAACCGGGATAAAAAAAATAGTGGTTGATGAAAATTTAGCAGATTCCGATAATTTATATTTTTATAATCGAATGAATGTTCTTAACGAAATTAAGACAAAGCTTTTTGCCAACTTCCCAAGCGAAAACATAAGTGTTGTTTGCCATATTGTTTTTGGTGGTATTGAAAGTAATATTCATTCTGAGTCTATTTTGACGGACGAGTTAACCGGAATCCAAGACACTTTAACTACAAGCGGATTTACAAATACAAGAATAGCAATAACAGACTGCCAAAGCCTAATACATGCCCCATCAAGGAGTGTTGAGATAATTGATATAATCGAATATCAGAAAACCTTTAAATATATAACTGATACTGACTCAAAAAATAAGTTGAACGGGTACATTAGCATTATAAAGGGTGCTGATATTGCTGAGCTAGTACGCAAACATCAAACAGCAATATTTGAAGCCAATATAAGAGATTATTACAAACGAAGTGACCTAAACTCGAAAATTACTGCGACGAGTTCTGATGCAGACGAGGCGAAGTTTTTTTGGAGTTATAATAATGGTTTGACTATGACTTGTAGTAAAGTTGAAGACCTGCCAAACAATAAGTATAAACTTCACAATCTGCAAATTGTTAATGGCTGCCAAACTTCAAATGCAATTTATCTAGCAGTCAAAAACAGAGAGAGAGTAATGGAGTTAGAATCAAAAGAAGCGAGTGGGAAAGTGTTAACTAAGAAGGAGAAGGAAGAATTGCAAAAGAAATTAAAATTGCAATTTAATGATGCAACAAACCTTTTAGTCAAAATCATTGAAACAAAAGATCAAGATTTTATTTACCGGATCACAGAGACAACAAACTCGCAAACCCCAATTAAAGCATTTTCATTAAAGGCTAACGATGATATTCAAAAACTAATAGAGAAATACCTTGAAAATGCCGGAATTTATTATGAGAGAAGGATAAATAGCCTCAGAAACAAAGGGAAAAAAAATGTTTATAGTATTCAAAAACTATTTCAATTATATACTGCTCAGATTTTGTTTAAACCATCACAAGTTAAAACAAGACCTAAAGCCATGTTTCTTTCAACATATGACGACGTCTTTCCAACTATCGAAGTAAAAGTTGTAAACTATGTATTATATCTAATACCGGTTAAAATTGATATTGCTTTGACAAAAGGGATAAAAGATTATCTCAGACAAAATCCTGAAAGCGATAGCTATGTCAAGACGTTAATCGCTTATGGAAAATTTCATTTAGGCTGTTTTATCCTTAGCTCAATCTTGAGAAATCATTACAATGAAAAAGGAATAGTTTCTAACGAAAAGCTAATATTGAGGGAGTTGAAAGACAACTTCTTATTTCACTTGGATGATGCGTTGCAAAACTTTGAAAAAATAATGAAGACTTTTGCAGGAAATAAGAAAGAGGCAATTCCAATCGAAATTAGGAAAACTGAATTGGATAACCGTATTGTAAGATTTATTAAATCTAGAAAATAACTGCCACCAAAAAGGATTTTTTTAAAGCAGGGTGTAGTTAACCGTTATTATAAAAAAATACATGAGCTTCAACGAGCATTACATGTCTTTTTGAATTAGAGATGAGAATCCAACTTCAAAGACATAAAAAAAGAATACTATATGCACTACATAGGGTTTTATGCAAATTGGACAGGGCTTTGAAACTTATATTGCTTACATCGATGCACGTTAGCTTGGACAGACGAGTTTCAATTTGTTTTTTGTGAACTTTAACTTCCTATTTTTAATTGAGCAGTGGCTCTGGGCTTGAAGTTAAAATATCATATATGCCGCAATACCTGTCCATTAGGTGCAATTAAATCGACAGTTTTCTTGATAAACTAAAAAATGAACATAATTAGAACAAATAAAAATTTACTTAAAACATTATTAAGTGGGAAAGGATTACTTTCTACTGAGGATGATTTAGGCTTTAAAAGGAATCATTTTATTGGAGTTTCATTATCTCATTTTAAGTTACTTGGGTTAACGTTAAAAGACATTCATTTATTTGAATTTGAAATTACAGATTGTGTATTTGAAGATTGTATTCTCGAGCAGTCTTTTTTTTACTTTGGTACCTTTATAAATTGCGACTTTATAAACTGTTCCTTTCAATGGTCTAAAATAATAGACTCCTCTGTCATCAACTCAAATCTACTTAATTGTGAAATCATCGGCTTAGACATTGATGACGTTGAATCAAAGAATTTTTATATTAAGAATGGGAGTGATGTATCAGATCTTAGAATTAACAGCGCTAAACTCAATTTGCAACTGGAAAATTCTTTTATTAGTAATGCATTCTTCAAATCTCATAATTTAGGCCTTTTGAATAACCTCTCATTCTTTGAGTGCTTAATCAATAATTCTAACTTTATTAATCTGAATTTAGAAAGTGAGAGCTTTAATTCTTCAACTATAAACCTTAACCATTTTGCTAATTGTAAATTATCTGATAAAACTTTTAATTCAAATAACAAAACGACAGACGCCCATTTTAATACCTTAGATTTTCAATCTGTATTAATTTCAGAAAATTTGCCTTTCCCAATTTTGCAAAATACTTTTGGGATAAACAAGTATGATATTAAGACATATATTAAGGGCATAACTAGCAAAATTGAATATCAGTCAATTTTCATCTCATATAGTACGGTTGATAAAGACTTTGCAACTGTACTTAATCTTAAATTAAATAAATATGGTGTTTCAACTTTCCTATGGGAAAAAGATGCCCCCGGTGGGATGTTACTTGAAGATATAATGGATGCTGGCATTAAATCTAAAGATAGACTACTTTTCATTGCGTCGAAAAATTCACTCAAAAGTGCAGCTTGTCACTTTGAATTGACAGAAGGAAGAAAAAAGCAAGAAAAAAGTTGGGAAAGAGTTCTTTTCCCAATTCACATTGATAACTATCTTTTCGAAGTAAAAAAACGTGATATAAGACCTTTAGAAAAGCAAAATGAATATTGGGAAAATATAACCGAATTGAAAATGCTTAACTCATTGTCATTTGTAGAACAGGCAAGTCTTAGGGATGTAGAAAGTCCTGAATTTATTACATTAATAACAAAATTACTTAGAGGATTAAGTAGTAAATAACTCCCTATCCAACATCCCTCCCTCAAGCCACAACTCGCCCCGATTGGCTAGTTTACCCGTCAAATCTGCCCGATTTGTATCGGGGCTTGGAAACGGTACCGCACTATAAATTACCACATACATAAGGCATTCAAAATCCATGGTAAAAATCCGGTCGCAGACCGGCAGATTTAATAGACACAAGTGATCCTGCGGAACACATGCGCCAGAAAAGGAGCAAACATAAAGATACCCACCAACCATCACAAGCCCATCTAAAATTATCGTCATCCGAATTCAGGTTGCCACAACCTTGGCTCAAATTGCCGCAAAATGAATTCGGATTGCCGTAAACCAAACTCAGATTACCGCAACCCGGACTCAGATTGCCCCAAACCGAACTCAAATTACCGCAAACCGAACTCAAATTGCCGCAAACCGAACTCAGATTGTCGCAAACCGAACTCAGATTGCCGCAATCTGAGTTGCTTTTTGGGCATTTCTACTCATTTTGGCGCTTTCCAAAGGGCTTTTTGCACCAAAAAGCCGACAGCACCCTCCCCGTAGTCCAAAGTTTATCACTCCGTACTTTCACACCATAAAAACGGTTGCTACGATTGTTACATTTTACCAAGCTACCCCTAACCGAAGTCCACAGCAATCAATCCGGCTACTTTAAATCACGGTTCCACCCCTTCAGCCAAGCGCTCCGGACCTTTAGAACCGCCAAACTGGCAGCCAAATACCCTTCTTAGCAGCCGGAATGACCTTCTTAGTGGCCGGAATGAGCTTCTTAGCGTCCGGGACAGCCTTCTTAGGGTCCGGAATGACCTTCTTACCATCCGTCGTTAACTGCGTAAGGGTCCGATTGGTGTACTTAGCAAACGGAAAAGGCTACTGAGGGGCCGTAACGGGCTACTGCCCGCCCGCTGCAGGTACAGGTCATTCAATAATCCGGACATAACTTGTCCCGCATGGCGGGAGTCCGGTAGGTTTAATAGACACAAGAAGCCCTTCGGTATTCTTGCGCCAGAAAAGCGAAATCAATAAGCAAATGTGACGTATCTTGGGATTATGTCAAATAACATAAATACAAGATTTATATGCAATCACTGACATCTCGGTTTAAACAGATTTTGCTGCTCTTGCTTTCGGCCTATTTTATTGGTTGTGACCCCGTAAAGGAAAAGACTACCGACAGTAACTCGGAAGCTACATCTTCACAAACATTAGACCCTATAAACAATGAGCTTTATAAGAAATTAAAACTGCAATTGCAGGATGCAGACAGTATTTTGCTGGTAAGTCACGAACAGACATACGGTCCCGTTTATAACAAAAAAGGAAGAATCCATGATGAGGCCAAAAAATTGGTGGAAAATAATATTATCAACAAGGCTGTTATTAAGAAAACAATATTAATAGAAGGCAAAGAAAAGGAAGCTCTTATAAATATTTTAACCCAAGCAGTGAAAGGAGAGAAGATTGAGTCAGCCAAATGCTTTGACCCCCATCATGCCTTTATTGTTATTTCGAAAAAAGATATTGCTTATATAGAATGCTGTTTTGATTGCGGAGGTGTTTCAACTGACAAATTAGACATTTCGAGTAGCGATTTTGACAACGAAAAGTGGGACAAACTTTATACATATATCAACAGTAAAATCCCAAACGTAAAGTGAGTTTTCGCAAAATGCATATAAGGTTGGGTTTTATGCACGTTAGGTAAAAAGCACACCGCCATCGGGCAGTCAAAAGGCTTGGTGCTAAACGCCAAACAAGCCGACAGCACCCTCCCGAAAACAACCTTAAACTTTAGACTTTAAACCCTGAACAACCGAACCTGACTGCCGTCAGGCAGGCAACCCAACAATCTAATTCACCGGACACTTCTCATGATAATTGATCAACTCAATCGGCGTTTTTTCAAACTCGTACCCACTGTAATTGGTCACAATATCATCCAGCACCGCATCAATTTCGGCCACTTCTTTTAGCGTAACCAGTTTGCCGCGATATTCTTTGATGTTGGGCATGCCCTTTAAGTAGTTGGCATAGTGGCGGCGCATTTCGTTGATGCCCACAACCGGGCCCTTCCATTCCACGCTTTTGTGCAGGTGCTTTTTGGCCACGGCCACCCTTTCTTCAATGGTGGGCGGGGGCAGGTGTTCGCCCGTAGCGTTATAATGTTTTATTTCGTTAAATATCCAAGGGTAACCGATGGCGGCCCGGCCAATCATGATGCCATCCACGCCATAGCGGTTTTGGTAGGCCACCGCTTTTTCGGGGCTATCAATATCGCCGTTGCCAAATATGGGTATCTTGATGCGGGGGTTGTTCTTCACCTTGCCAATCAGCGTCCAATCGGCCTCGCCCTTGTACATTTGGGTACGGGTGCGCCCATGGATGGCCAGGGCTTGTATGCCCACATCTTGCAGGCGTTCGGCCACTTCCTCAATGTTCAGCATCTTATCGTCCCAGCCAAGGCGGGTTTTTACCGTTACGGGCAGGCTGGTGGCTTTTACCACGGCACTGGTGAGGCGCACCATCAGGTCGATATCTTTTAATACCCCAGCACCGGCACCTTTAAGGGCCACTTTTTTAACCGGACAGCCAAAATTGATGTCCAGCAGGTCGGGATTGGTCACGTCCACAATCTTGGCGGCCAAAGCCAGGCTCTCCTCATCGCCCCCAAAAATCTGGATGCCCACGGGCCTTTCGTAGTCGAAAATGTCCAATTTTTTGCGACTTTTGATGGCATCCCGTATCAGGCCCTCGCTGCTGATAAATTCGGTGTACATCAGGTCGGCACCATTATCTTTGCACACCGCCCTAAACGGCGGATCGCTCACGTCTTCCATGGGCGCCAGCAGCAGCGGGAAATCAGGAAGTTGTATCTTGCCAATTGTTACCATAATAAAAGGGGCAAAGGTACTAACTAAAATTTGAACAAACAGATGCAGTACAGGAGTGTTAAGGGTTTTAAGGGATGGTCGCAGTTGGGGTTGTTATTGGCCCTGTTTGGTATCGGCATCATATTATCGGGCCTTTTGCAAGCCGTTATTGCCGAATATGGCATGGGCGTACCCGCTGGGGCCAGCTCCATGGATGCCATGCTAAAGCCCGAAAACCTGTTTTTTACCCGCCTGATCCACTTTTTCAACAGTTTTTGGGTGGCCGGTATCCCTGCTTTTTTGTACCTGCTCATTTGCCACGGCGGCAGGGGCCTTTGGCTGGGCTTTAGCCGTTTGGTAAGCACCCCACAGGTGATTACGGGCTTTTTAATCATCTTTTTCATTACCATATTTGCCGGTACGCTCAAGCAGTGGAGCATGTTTTTGATTGATTATGTGCCCGTGCTAAAGGCCAAATCCCAAGCGGCCGAAAAAGCCTATGGTGATATGATGCTGGCCGTAACCAACCTCAAAAACCCCACCCAATATTTCATCTCGGTTTTTATGGTATGCCTGCTACCAGCCGTTTTTGAGGAAGCTTTCTTCCGCGGCACGGTGCAAAACCTGCTCACCCGCTGGTGGCAAAAGCCGATAGCCGCTATTTTGGTTACCTCCTTTGTGTTTAGCCTTATCCATGCTTCCTATTACCTGTTTTTCAGTCGTTTTATACTCAGTGTGGCGCTGGGCTGGATTTTTTACCGCAGCAAAAATATATGGGTGCCCATCATGGCGCATTTTTTAAATAACCTGTTTGCGCTGTCCTCCCTGTTTTTTGCCATACAAACGGGCAAACAAGCCGATGTGAACAATATCGGCGTTACCATGCCCTGGTGGATCGGCGTATTGTCGCTGGCCCTTACGGTGGCGTTATGCGTATTGTACGATAAGATTTCGGGCAAGAACCGGGCGGCCATTACAAAGCAGGAAAACCTATTGTACGAAAAAGCCAAACCCTTCAACGAGTTTTTGAACAGCGAAAAAACAAAGTGGTAAACCATGGCGCTCAATATTCAAACATTTAAAACCCGTGCTTTAACGGCGATTGTATTTGTGGTGGTGATGTTGGGCGGACTGTTGCTGCATCGCTGGGGCTTTGTGGCCCTGTTTGTGCTGATCCATTTTGGTTGCTGGTGGGAGTACTTTCAATTAGTGGAAAAAATACACCGTTTCACCATGGATAAATTTGTGAAAGGGTTCTTTTTGGTGCTGGGCGGCATCCTACTTTATTATGCCATTTTCCCTAATTATTTTTTCGATATCGTTTTATACAGAGACGATTTAAAAATAGCTTTAAAACCCTTGTTTTTAGCCTTTTTGGCCGTATGCCTTCTAATATTGCTTATACAAAACAAACAGATACCCAACAAGGCCAAATGGTTGCTGCTGGCGGGTTTTGGTTATATCACCCTGCCCTGTGCATTGATGATATTCATGCCCTGCGAGATAGCTATTGCGGCAGATACTACTATGGATTATCATTGGATGGACGGAACACTGCAAAGCGAATACTTCCACCAATTCATCATCATTCCCTGCGGTATCATCTTCTCCATTTGGATCAACGATACCATGGCCTATATCGTAGGCTCCCTTATTGGCAAAACGCCCTTCTCGTCCATTTCGCCCAAAAAAACCTGGGAGGGAACGGGCGGCGGTGCCATCCTTTGCGTGGCCGTGATTGCCCTCATCGGCTGGCTCACCGGCTTTTTAACCGTAGGGCATTGGATGGCCATTGCGGCTATTTGTGCTGTTTTTGGCACAGCCGGCGACTTGCTCGAAAGCAAGCTGAAGCGGATGGCCGGGGTAAAAGACAGTGGCAGCTTTATGCCCGGGCACGGTGGCTTTTTAGACCGGTTCGATTCCCTGTTGGTGGCAGTTCCCTTTGTGTGGGTGTATGTGAAATGCTTTGTATAGGCACGAATATTGAATGACGAATAAGGAATGATGCCACGCAAAGCGTGGTGGCGAGCAAAGCCTCGCCAAATGACGAATAAGGAGTGACGAATGAGGAAAGATGCGTTTGCTTCAACCTTTCAACTTATCAACCATTCAACTACTACCCCCAATTGGAGGCGCAGTCGGGCAGGCCAAAGGCGTGAACCCAATTCCTAATTCCCAATACCCAATACCATTTTGCCTTACCTTTGCCCTTCAATTTTAAAAAATGACCATTCATCGGGAAGGCTACAAATCCATCGCCATTGGCACATTGATATTTGGGGCCATCAATTTTGCCGCCTTTTACTTCTTCAGCTCCTCATTGCCCTGGCTTTGCTGGCTGGTATTTGCGGCCACGCTTTTCCTGCTTTTGTTCCTGATTTCTTTTTTTAGGATTCCGGCCCGCCAACTTACCATCAACGATGGGCAGCTCATTGCGCCCGCCGATGGCAAAGTGGTGGTAATTGAGGAAACGACCGATGTGGAGTATTTTAAGGACAAAAGGCTACAGGTGAGCATTTTTATGAGCCCGGCCAATGTGCATGTAAACCGCAACCCCCTCAGCGGCGAAGTGGTGTACAGCCAGTACCACAAGGGCAAGTATTTGGTTGCTTGGAACCCCAAATCTTCCACCGAAAACGAGCGCCACTCGGTGGTTATCAGCAAAAATGGTAAATCCATATTGGTAAAACAGATAGCCGGGGCCTTGGCCAAGCGCATTGTAAACTACCTCAGCGTGGGCCAGCAGGTAAAGCAGGGCGAGGAACTGGGTTTTATCAAATTTGGTAGCCGGGTTGACCTTTTACTACCCCCCGGTACCCAATTGCACGTACAACTGAACCAAACCGTTCAGGGCGGGGTTACGGTAATCGCTACATTATAGGCTACCGCTCATCCAACTTTAACATGTTGGCTTTGCAAAAAAGCAATTAAATGGTTAACTTTACGTTGATTATTGAACAAAAAATAAAACGATTATTATGAAAAAAGTATTTTTATTAGCGGCTGCGGCTTTTATGGTAACAGGTATCGCCATGGCCGACGGCGGAAAAAAGAAAAAATGCGCTAAAGGCAAAAAATGCTGCTCCACTACAGCAAAAGCAACAAAATCTTGCTGCAAAAAGAAAGCAACCACGGCTCAAATGTAATAGGCCACTGGATAAAATTGAAAATGCCCCGCTCTTGAGTGGGGCATTTTTGTGCAAATAGTTAAAACCTAATCGCCTACTTTGGGGCAACATTCGTACTGTGCCGTATTGCGGGTTTTGCAATAGTTGGAAAAAGTGGGCGTACCCCCGTTGGTGCATACCGGCGGATAGGTAACACAGGCGCTCAAAATGCAGGGGCCATCGCCACCACCGCCCATGATTTTTTTCAATGCTTTTTTTTCTAGTTTTTTCATTGTTGTAAAATTTAAATGTTTCTAATCAAAATACAATAGACGCTTTACAAAAGTGGATCGGTAGGGGTAGTGCCGCAGCGCCCCAACCCACTGGTGGTATTGATGGTATTGCAGTAATAGCCACTGCAACAACCGGTGCTGCGGTAGCAATACTCGTTAAACCCATAGCAGTAGCCATTCTTGGGCAAGGGGATACCACCCAGGATTTTCTTCATTTGTTCTTTTTGTAGATGCTTCATGATAATGGAATTGATAGTACTGCATGGCTGCTTGGCAGTAAATGGTTGTTATGCTCCGGCAGCCAGTTTGTTGCGTGCAAAAACCAAAGCATCTTGCTAGTAATAGAAATATAAAAGGGTGTTTACTGTATTTATGGGAAACTAGGGGTTCAAAACTTACTTACTGTGCCTTCGGTCTTGTTTTGCTAATTCAAATATACCTTTTTTATTTTGATAATGGGGTGCCGCTAAGGCAAACGCATCTAAATTAAACTCTATTCAACCAGCCGATTTGCCTTAATGTAACAATGCAAAAAGTGGGTAACCTTCCACCAGTTCCGAGGTGAACCACCTCATTTAGTCCGGTCCGCCGTAGGCGGATTTTCTGGGGCGAAGGGGACCCAGAAAAAGGGCTAAATGCAGTGGTGAACCCGGAACGAGGCCAGCCGGCCCGAGGCAAGCACAAGCAATTGGCCAATGGAATGCAGCGATGCGGATTGTACAGCGACGATTCAAGCGTAATAAATTAGACAGTTTGCCTAGGAACACCACCCGTATAAATTCAGCACAGCCCTATATTTTCACTAACCTACCCTTATGCACCTGCCCGTTCACCATACACTGGTATAGATAAAGGCCTGCGGACAAATGGCTAATATCAAATTGGCTGGCGGCTTTAAATACGGCAACTGGTTGGCCCTTGGCATCGGTAATAGTCAATTCATCAAATTGTGTGGGTACAGTGCCTGCCGCCAAATTAAATATACCGGTTGATGGATTGGGGTATAGCTGCGGTTTGCCATCCGCCGTAGCAACCGGTATCGGTGCCCCAGAAGCACAGGCTTCCCGCTGGCGCATGTACATTGCATCATCACCCAAGCGTTGGGTAGTGATGCATTGCGTTCCCATTTTAAGCGTTATAATGGCATTGGGCGAAACATAATCGGGCAGCTCTACTTCGGCTGTATTAAAGTACAACCATTTGCTGGCATCATACACTTCCCATTGCAGGGCAGCGCTATTGCTGTTTGTTTTTAACCGGGTGATACAAAGTCCGTTGCGGTTGATGACACTGGCAGTAAAAGCAGCACTGGCACAAGGTTTCCGGCTGGCGTACCAAAGTTGGTTGTTGATATTGGCAAAACACAAATTGTATTGCTCCATTTTTACCACTTGCCAAAAATGGCCATTGCCTCCCGCTGGAATGGGCAGGTAAAAAAGTGCCGAATCGGCTGTACTTGCCAATTGCGCATTGACGGTGTTGCCTTGGTGATCTTTAAATACAAAGGCCTTGTCCATATCCGCCGCTTTGGCAAAACCACTACCACCCGGATTGCCATTGTTGATGCTAAAATATACCCTGTCAACACCCGTTGGCACATAAAAATAACCCGGCAGGTTGAGTAGGTTGCCACGGTAATTTTCTACTTTATTGCCCAAAAAGGGAGCGTCTTTGTAAAACACATTGTTACTGGTGCTAATAACCAAATCCACTGCCGTTTTAAATCGACTGCTCACCGTTAGTTTGTACCTGCCCGCCATGGGCAAGCTTACCGTAAGTGTGCCGCCCGCCGCACCGTTATTGATGGTGAGGTCTTTGATGATTTCCAACGCTTTATCGGCCGCTTCCACGGTAAAATTAACTTGCCCTTTACCTGCCATATCAAAGCGGGGCACATATTGCAGGGCAAAACTACCTGCCGTTGGCGCTTCAATCATATACTCGGCTTTACCGGGGTATTCGTATCCGTTGGTATAGCCTATTTTAACCGCAATCTTTTTAGCCGGACTGATAAATGCATCATTGGCCAATTGAGCCTTGATAAAAGCAGGACTCACAAATCGGTATTGCTGTACTTGACTGCCATGAGTTGCCATATCATTAGTAAACAATTGCTCAATTTTTTCACGGGTAACCAAAGGCAGGTTGCCATTTTGATAAGCCGTTCCATTGGAAGGGTTGTACTGCTGGTAAAACGCACTACCGCTACCATACCGGCTACTGATATCTGCAATGAGAAAATAGCTGTTTACAATTTGCAAGCGATGCACCGATGCCAAATAAAGGCATAGCTCGGCCGCTTGGGGTGCTTTGGCCACATGGCTCCGCTGATCGGCTAGCCAGTTGTAGTACAGCACCATATAATGCAGATAAGCTTTTAACTCTGCTATGCGCTCCTGCACAACTGCCGATGCATTGGATGCCTGTTGGGCAGCCGTGTTTACCAAACTAAGGTACAGGGGCAGCTTGTATTTATTATCAGGGATGAAATCGCCATTGGTAACCGCTTGTTCATCGCCCCAAAGCTGCAATAGTTGGTATACCGTAGCTGCTGCGGGGCCAAATAGTTGATTGCTAAATTCTTTTAGGGTACTATCCACCGGTATGCCCTGTTGCATTTTGCGATTGGCGGCCAATAGATAAGGAAGGCTGGCAAATTTTGCAGGAGAAGCTTCCCACACAATGCCTTGGCCATGCTTTTCCCTAAGGCGGTCAAGGGTTTGCTCCAGTTCGTTTTTGTGCAACATGGGTGTTTCGCCGCCCCATTGGGGGATATTCAAATAATGGTATTCGGAAATATTGCCGTGGCGGTTGTACCAGCGGTTGAGCAATCCTTTGCCACTGCTCTCGGCCTGAAAAGCCGTGGGTATCACCTGTACATCCAGTTGGTTGCTGATGCCAATATGCGCCGAAGGCACATTGGCGTGGCTGCTGTACGCATAACATTGAAAGGCAGCATTGGGATACTGTCCATTTACCTTGGCCACGGCAGCATTCACCAGGGTAAACTGCTGGTCGCTGGCCGAAGGGTAAGTACTGGTTGTGCATGTGCCATTATCGGCCGAGTTGCCCCACTGTGCCCCATCGGGTGCTTCCAGCCCAATCAATTGATTGTTGTAGGCAAAATTGCGGTACTGGTTGGCATAGAGTGTGGGGTTGCCCAAAATGATATTGCGGTACTGGGTGTACTGCTGCGCAAGGGCGTTGGCCCAAAGCTGAACGGCATTGTTATTGTTCAGGTCGGGCACCGATTGCATGCCTGCGGTACGGTTGCCGTTGTAGCAGGCCACATAGCAGGGATTGTTTTGCAATTGGGCTAAATAATTACCGGCAATAATATCGGTACGGTGACCAGCAAAGCGGTGTGCGCCGCCCATGCCATTGCGCCGTTGGTACAAGGCCCACTCATGGCCATTTTTCCCAAAATAGGTATCCCAGTTGTAATCGTTGCTGTTATCCATGGCCCAGCGGTTATGCCCGCCACTGATAAACCAGCCTGCGTATTTATAGGCCCCACTTACGGTGGCCTGTATGTTGATAAAAGCGTTGTTGAGTGAAGGGGTGAGTTGCCATGCCTCGCCGGGTTGGTAAAACCGAAAGCCCAGCATGTATAAATAACGATAGGCCCCATATACCAAGCCGTTATCTTGTGCAGCGGCCAGTGTAAGGTAACCGTTGGCACTACCGTTGATGGTACAAGATTGATTACCCGCCACCGTACTGTCGTATATGAATACGAAGCCACTGTTGGGCATGCTCGTATAAGGCTGCACCGGCATAGGCCTGCCCGTGGCTTTTTGCAAAAGTCCGGCCATATCAGCCGCCGTTTCTTTTAATAATTGTGAAGCCCCTGCCGGATAGTATACCATTTGTGCCTTTATCTGTATGCACAAAAGTATAGCCACTGCCACAAGGGTGCAGCGAATGAACGCCATAGTTTGTTGTTGAACTTGTGTAAAAAACTATGGTTTCATCACAGAAATAGATGGATCCGCAGGATTTAATGTTGCTGAAAACAGTAACTGGTTTAATGGGTTGATGGCCCATCCATATTGGAAAAACTGCATCAGGCAATTACTACTGCTTGGGGTGAGTTGCTGGCTAGTGTACGTAGTATAAAGGATTTATATGATATCGATGGGGGAGTTATAAAGATAAGGGCTTTTTGCAAACAGCAAAAAAAAAGCCGCATTTTTTTATGCGGCTTTAATAATTTATGCAATATAGCATCAGTTGCCCGTGGGGCAGCGATAGCTACTAAGGTTAAACGAAATACCTATTTCGGCAAAAATGTATTGGTCTTTTTGTTTGCTCCAGCCCCTTTGGCGGCCTTGTACGCCCAATAAGTTACTGGGGTCTATTTCGTAAGACCTATCCTGCAACAGTTTGGCCGTGCCGGGCTGGCCGTTGGGCAAATCATCAAAAAGTGCAGGACCCGCATAGGTAGTGCTCACATCATCTAAATAATCCGTAGAGGTAAGGCGATGCGAAATTTCGAAAGAGATATTCATCTTTTCGTTAATGTTATACTTGATGCCTGCGCCAATGGGTAGGCAAACGGCCATTGTATTGTATGGCTTACGACTCAAATACGCTTTGTTCTGCCCCTCGGTGCCCAATGGCCGCAGAAAAACCTTTTTGCCATCCAACATGGCATAAGGGTCGTAGCTGAAAAGGCCCACGCCAAGGGTTACATAGGGCGTAAACAAATAGTCGGGGTTGCCCGGCACAAACTTAAAGAAGTTGAAATCGCCCTGCACGGCCAGTTCCCAAAGATTGGTATTGAAGCTGAGGTTACGCTTCTGCTGATAGGCATTTTTACTGTATATATCGCTGTAACCTAGCTGGGCATAGTGTGCACTGATGCGCATGCCCAAATAGTTGTTGAACTGTTTACGGAAGAAGATGCCCAAGGCGGGTTTTGGGCGGTTGATGGCAGCCCTGGTATTGATGTCGCCAAAATAATGGGCAGCACCAGCGGTAATGCCAAATTCGCCTTGCTGTACATACTCATACTGTGCATTGGCACAGTAGCAGCCAAATGTTGCTAAAAGCACGGTAAGATATCGCTTTATCATACTGCAAAATAACGAATTGTTTGGTTAAAATTAACCTTTTGGGGGGCAGAAACGTTAAAGGTTTGTTAAAAAAGGTACCTTTTAAGGCTGTTTTTCCACCCGCAGCCCAGCACTTAAAACGGCTGGCAAAGGGTCGTTGCGCATCAGGTGATAAATGGCAAAATTCCAAGTCCCGGCTTTTTTAAAGCGGCCATCCCCTATTTGTAGCCATTTGCGCACCTCCCAAATATCGTTCATTCCGGTTCCTTCCCAGCCGGTGTTGCCGTTTACCAGCGACAGGTTGTAGCGCACAAAGTGCATGGAATCGCCGGGGGCTTGCAGGCCGATATTGAGCCAAATATTTTCGTACTGATAGGCGTCCGTATGGCGCAGTACCAAATGGGTGCGGTACAAGGCGGCTGTATCTTTTATATCAAAACTGCCCGTTGCCGCTACGGAACTCTTCCAAGCTTGATTGGGGATGGGCGTGTTTTTTTCATACACCGCCACGGGTTGACAGGAAAAAAGGCATACACCCATTGTGAGTATGCCCAGCAGCGCCGCCCTGCCCTTGCGCCAATACAGGCTATCCGTATTATTATATGCCTTCGCTTTCACCTTTGTACCGTTTACCGCCAAAATTAGTATTTATAAAATATTCAACACCTGTTCTTTGGCTTTTTCCAGTTCATCCTTCATCACCACTACACATTGCTGGATGCCGGCATCGTAAGCTTTGCTACCCGTGGTATTGATTTCACGGCCGATTTCCTGTAGCACAAAGGATATTTTTTTGCCCTTGCTTTCGCCCGGCTCTTTCAACATGTCCAGCAGGTACTGGCAGTGTTGCTTCAACCGTACCTGCTCTTCGTGGATATCGATTTTTTCGATATAGTAAATCAGTTCTTGTTCCATGCGGTTGCTATCATAGTTCTCTTCGCCCACATGCTCGTGCAGCAACTGTACAATTTCTTCTTTGATGCGTTTTTTCCGCTCGGGTTCTAGGGCCAATATGGCTTCTTCTTGTGCATGGATATTATTAATGCGCAGCATCAGGTCCTTTTCCATAGTGGCCCCTTCCGTTTCGCGGTGGCTATTGATGGCATCCAAGGCCAACTGTAATACTTTTTTGAACTCTTCAAATTCGTTTTCGCTCAGTATATCGGTTGCAGGGGTAACCACTTCTGGCAAACGCAGCAGCGAGCTAAGTACCGCATGGGTATCAATGTCCAGTTCGGTTGCCAATTCCTTAATTTGGGTATAATAAGCTTTGATCAAATCGGTGTTGATGGTAACCGGCCGGGCCGTGCCGTTTTGTTTGATGGTAACTGAGCAGTCTATCGAACCCCGCAACAGTTGTTCTTGTAAGATACCGCGTATATCAAACTCGTAGGGCTTGAGCAGTGGCGGCAACTTGAGTTGCATTTCAAACTGCTTTCCGTTGAGCGACTTTACTTCTACCAAAAAAGTCTTATCATTTACTGTTTGCTCCGCCCGTCCAAAACCCGTCATTGATTTAAGCATAAAAAAACTATTTAAGTACAAGATACAAGCATCGTTCAACAAAACAAAATCAATAATACCAACGGTGCATTGAAAAAAGATAAATAAATATAGTGTGTCATACAATATATGTCGGCTAACACGAAACTTCTAACATTACACCATGCATGCTTGTATTGATTGATGCGTTAAAGCGGATACCCGGTAATATCCCGCCGCTGCATTAACCGTTCGGGCTTGTCGTACGGTTCAAATCCATATTGCGCATAAAGGCCATGTGCATCTTGGGTAGCCAATACCCAACGCCGTAAGCCTTGCACTTCGGGGTTGGCGGTGATAAAAGCCATCAGCCATTTGGAAAGGCCCAGTCCACGATAGGGCGGTAATATAAATACATCGGCTAAATAGGCGTAGGTAGTATAGTCGGTTATCAAACGGGCAAACCCTACTTGTTCATTTTGTTTGTACACACCAAAACATAAAGAAAACGAAATGCTACGCTCCACTTTTTCAAATGGGATGCCTTTGGCCCAATACGAATGACCACTTAGGTAATCATGTATAACCGCAATATCCAATTTGCTTTTGTCTGTGCTAATGGTAAACCCGTTTTCATGGGCTTCATAAATATGCATGTTGCCAAAATTGATTCACAAAAAAAGCCCGGTTATTACACCGGGCTCTTTATAATGGATGGGTTAGTAAGTACCAGGAACCAAGTTCCCAACACAATATTAAAAAGAAATTTTGCTATCATAAAAAAATTTCCAAATAATTTTATTCACATTTTTTTTTGTACTGTGGATAAGGACGGGTGTTTTTTAAGCAAGCATTGTTGATTTTTCGCAATGCTTTTGTACCATAGGTAGATGAAATTTTGTACAGTCATTTCTTGGTGTACGCTGAAAGGCTTGTCAGCAGTGTGTTTGTAAAGGATCGAATTTTTTCTTGCTCAACATTTCATGCGTCGTTGCGTTTTAGCAATGCCGTCACAACCGTGTTTGTCAGCAGCAATTAAGGGCTCAATTAAGGCGAAAAATATTTTTTAAAAATCGAGGCCATTATGCCCCAAATGACCCTTTAAACATTGTTTTTCTGTTTTGTGCGCCCAAAGACAAAGCATATTACCTTTGCCAAAATATTTTTTATGCAGTTCCCTTCACCTGTTTCTGTTAAATGGATAGCCGAATTAATCAATGCCAAATTGTTGGGCCATGTAGATGGCCAAGCAACGGGCATCAATGAAATACATAAAGTAGAGCCGGGCGATTTGGTATTTGTAGATCATCCTAAATATTACGACAAGTGCATTAACAGTGCTGCTAGTTTTATCATCATCAACAAAGAAACTGATTGTCCCGATGGTAAGGCACTGTTGGTGGTTGATAGTCCCTTTGATGCCTACTGCACCATCGTAAACCATTTTCGGCCTTTTGAACCTGCCAACAAATCGATCAGCGATACTGCCCTTATTGGTGAGGGTACGGTTGTTTATCCCAACGCTTTTATTGGGCACCACGTACAAATTGGTAGCAACTGTATCATCTATCCCAATGTAAGCATCATGGATCATTGTATCATTGGCAACAATGTGGTGATACAGGCGGGTACGGTTATCGGTAGCAATGCTTTTTACTACAACACCAAAAAAGACCGTGCCGTGTGGTATAAAAAAATGCCCGATTGCGGCAGGGTGGTGATAGAAGATGATGTGGAAATTGGTGCCGGTTGTACGATAGATAGGGGCGTGAGCCATGATACCCGGATTGGGCGTGGCACCAAAATGGATAACATGATACATATTGGCCATGATACCATAGTTGGCAATAACTGCTTGTTTGCCGCACAGGTAGGTATTGCGGGTGCTACTACCATTGGCAACGGGGTAACCCTATGGGGCCAAGTGGGTGTAAGCAAAACGCTCACCATTGGCGATAATGCCGTGATTATGGCGCAAAGCGGGGTGGGCAAGGATACCGAAGGGGGCAAAAGTTATTTTGGCAGCCCCATTGAAGATGCCCGTGAAAAAATGAAGGAACTGGTATGGGTAAAGCGCATACCGGAGCTGTGGAAAAAAGTGATGGGCGAATAGCGTTGCACTCACTGGGAGTTATAGCTGGAAGCGCTCCAAAAATTCGTCCCGCTTACGGGTAGACACTTCAATGCTGGCACCATTTTCCATTACCACAAAACCGCCGCGCCCTTTTTGATACTTGCGTATTTTATGGGTATTGATGATAAAAGAATTGTGTACCCTAAAAAAGATGGTGGAGGGCAATACCTGCTCGATATCGCTTATTTTTTTGGTAACCAAATATTTATGTCCCCCGGTTAGATGGATGGTGGTGTAGCTGCCGCTTGCTTCTATAAAAAGGATATTGTCCACCGCCTCAAACACCAAGCCATCGCCGGTGGGGAAAGCGATTTTTTTTACATCACCTTGGCCCGACTTGATGGTGGAAAGCAACAGTTCAATTTTATTGTTCACCTGTTTTTCGGTCAAGCGCATCCGCACCTTGCCAACCGCTTCTTGCAGTTCCTGTATATTTACTGGTTTTAAAATATAATCAATGGCGGCATATTTAAAGGCCCGCACGGCATAGTTATCAAAGGCGGTTACAAATACCACTTCAAAATTGGCGGGGCTCAGGCGTTCCAGCAAATCAAACCCATTTCCGTAGGGCATTTCTATATCCAGCATTACCAAATCTGGCCGTTCACTTTGTATCAATTCGGCGGCAGCATCAATGTTTTCGGCTATGCCAACCACGCTGATATAGGAGCAATAGTTTTTGAGGAGTTCCTGTAAGGTGATGATATTACCCGGCTCATCATCTACCAGTATTGTTTTGATCAATTCCATGTTACTGTGGTATTATAATCGTTACTTCTGTACCCGCCGCCGTATGATCGGAGTTGTACAAATCTTTAATGGTTAGTTGAATATGCGACTGCCTAGTTGAATTGATGAGGTTGATCCGTTTTTGGGTAAGGCTCATCCCTTTTGATTGGTATTCGATATGCGTTGCCGATTTCCTTTTGATAGATTCTTGCCGCCCAATACCGTTGTCGGTTACGGTACAAACGACGCTGTTACCTTCTTTTAGAAAAGCTATTCTCAATAGCCCGTTGGCTAGCGTTCTATTGGCAAGGCCATGGCGGATGCTGTTTTCTACAAATGGCTGCAGCAACATGGCGGGTATGCCATCCTCGTTTTTGTCGATATGCTTATCCACTTCGATGGTGTACGCAAATCGGTCGCTAAAGCGCATCTGCTCCATTTCAAGATAAGAGGACAAATAAGCCACTTCTTCTTCAATGCTCAACATTTTTTTGGCCGAATTATCCAATGTTTGTCGGATGAGCCGGGCAAAAGCAGTAAGGTATTTGTTAGCAGCGGGAATGTCGGCAAGCACAATAAACTGCTGTATGGAGTTTAAGCAATTAAAGATAAAATGCGGGTTCATTTGCGATTGCAGGGCCTGTTGCTCCAACTCGGCAAACTGCTTTTGTACCCTATTCTTTTCTTCCAGCCTTGTACGTAGTTGTTTGTTGCGCCTTTGCATTATCCACAATACCAAGGCCATTGCCAAGGCCGAAAGCAATAGGTAAAACCATAGTTTTTTCCAGATAGGGGCATTGATGGTAAACTTTATCTGTATAATATTACTGGCCACACCAAATTTATTGATGCCCTGAATCATAAAAACATAATCCCCGGCCGGCAAGGAGGGGTAATTGATATTGGTATTTCTGGTTTGTAGCCAAGCTGTATCAAGCCCCTGCAGTTTATACCGGTACACGATATCGCCAGCGGACTTAAGGGAGATGGCCACGTACTCGAAACCGATGCTGTTGTTGCGCCAAGAGAGGGCATAATTATCCAAAATAGCTGTATCCCTGCCCCCAACTTTTACACCCAGTAGGTTTAAATTACAACGGGATGACAACCTAACTGTGTTCTCGTTGAATACGGTAATACCTGCGGGTGTACCTACATATACTATGCTATCTTGTACATACACGGCATTCACAAAATCGGAAGCGAGTCCATCAGATGTAGAATAATTAATAATAGGCTGATTGGGTAATAACGTATTTATTTTGCTCAGCCCCTTATTGGTGCCTGCCCATAAATAGGGTGATTGCCAAAAAAGGGTTTTACAAATATCGCTTGCCAACCCTTGTTTTTCATCAATCATGCGGACGATTGCCCCATTTTTATACCCCACAATACCTGCATCGCTAGTAGCTATCCAAAGCGTACCATTTCCATCTTCATTGATATCCGCTATCCGCCTGCTAAAGGCCTTGTGCCGATCGCCCAAAAAAGTATAGGTTTTATCCAGGTTCACTTCGTAAAGGCCGTTTACCGTACCAATATAATAATGTTGGTTGGCATAATGTACTTTGGTAGCCCGTGTTTTCCATACTGTATCAACAATGCTGAGGTCGCTTATTTTTATTTTGAGTGCACACAAGCCAGTACCTACCAAAATAAAATTACTGTCTATTTGCGCTATCGACTTAATGGGATAAACATACTTCACCAAAGGTTTACCACTACCCAGCTTTACCAAAAATGCATCAAACCCCAATAAGCAAGCGCCATTGGATAGAGTTTTGATGGTATAAAGCCTGTTGTTTTTGATGGGGTTGGTAGAAAATTTGTACGCTTCCGTAAAATCCAAATTTTCAGCTATTGCAAGATTGCGAATCATATAAGCCTTGTTATAACCCGTTCCCGCAAGCACATCCTGCTTATATTTTTCAAATGCATAAATACCATTATCATGGGGCTGTTTCCTATCTGGTGGCACGAGTGTTTTAAAGCTCATAGAGGAAAGCTTGAACACCCCTTCTCCAAAAGTGCTAAACCACGTGTTTTTTTCGGTGTCGGTTAGTGTTAGGCTAACCGGTTTGTTGGGCAAAAAAAGTTCACCCCATTTTAAGTTGACGGTATCAACTTGCCAAGCACCTCTATCCGTGTTTAACCAAGTAACTTTGCCGCCATGGGTCACAAAAGAAGTATGGCCGCTTTTAGTAGGCAAGTCTATAATCTGCTGCTTAAAATTCATAAAGACTGGCAATCGGATAGCTGTTTTATTATTTGTAAAAAGGAAACTCTGAGGGATTGATAATTGAAAAATGAATTTATCTTCCACATCATTATACATGAACCGCTTCCTCGATAATCTATCGGTTACAGCAACAACGCCCTCGCCCCCAAATGCAGCAAAATCATTAATAGCATTCCCCGTTAATTCCTTTCCCATTATTTTTTTAACTTCCCCGCTGCTACTAATAGTAGTAATACTTTCTTCATCGGTTATAAAAATTTTTCCGTTCTTGCTTTCAGCAATAGCCACCCGCACTGTTGCCAGTGTAATTTTTGCCAAAAGGGTATCCTGGAGTTTGTTATATACCTTCCCTTTATAATAATAGTTCAATTCATTTTTAAACGTCACAATCCAAACCCTGCCCCTACTATCCGCAAAAATCTTTAACACTTCGTTATCGGGCAGCCCATCTTTAGTAGTAAAATTAACAAACCTAGTTCCATCGTATCTGCTCAGGCCACTTTCGGTGGCAAACCATATAAAGCCATCCTTGTCTTGGCACATATCGTAAACCGTGGAGCCAGCAAGTCCGTCTTTTTCGGTGTACTGAACATAGTTGTATTGCTGCGCACCAACTGTGGCATACAAACAAATAAAAAGTACAATGTAGAATAGCTTCAAACAGTTAATTTTTATTACACCAAAAAAGCCCCGTTATTACAACAGGGCATATATTGTTAGGGTAATGATTGCAACGGACCTTTCTTGCACAAAAATCAGCTTTTCCCCTATTGCTTGCACATCAAACTTCATAACTGTGCAGTTTTGACAGATAAGTGTGCAGTTTTTAAAGATTTTCGTAATTGTATGGCAGCATATCGGCCACTTTTTCCCATGTCCAATAGCTATTAATGGCAATATCATCTTGGTTGTAATAAAATCCGTTCTGCTCAATCACCACGCTGGTTTGCGGCACAAAGCTCAAAAAGGAAAACTGAAAGCTGCCGGGCGTACCGGGATCGGCTTGGGCCAAATAGGCGGTATCGGGTTTCTCTTTGATGTACAAAACGGCCACCATGGGTTGGTTGGGCAATATTTCTACCGTTTGTGTACTATCATCTTTGCTATACTGAAGTGCGCCATAATAATCTTTTAACGTAATGGCGTGTTCGGCATCACCGTTCTTTACCAAAAACTGTATTTCAAACCCTTCTTCCTTGATGCGCTTGGCGTGCACACTGCGCATGAAGTGTAGAATGGAACCCCGGTAAGCGGTTTGGCGGTTCTGTTTCCAATAGGCCATTTGTGCCGCATCCGTGGGGGTCATTTCCTCAAACAAAGGATAGCCGGTGTAAAGGCTCACCTGCGTACCATAATCGTATGTAAAAGAGTCGATGGTATATTTGATGGTGTAACCGAGCGCCTCGTTTTGTATTTCCAAGGGAACTGCGGCCGTTACTTTTAAGCGGTTTTTTCTTTTGGAGAAATAAAATTTCAATGCCTCTTTGTTGCGCAGGGTACATTGGTTACTAAAAGCCGTTTTGCCAATGAAATTTTCCAAAAAGAAACTGCCGTACTTTTCCCAGCCATCTTTTACTTCGTTGCTGCTCACAACGGCTACAGCTTCCATGGCCTTGTCCTTGGGTTGTAGCTCGATCACCAATGATTTTTCATCCGCTGTGGCCGTGGTGATACGGATACTTTCTGTTTGGTAGCCGGTAAACGTTATCACCAAGTCGTAACCGCCATAGGGCAGTTTGAGCACAAAACCACCTTGCGCATCGGTGGTGGTACCGAAAGTGGTATTTTGGGCAAATACAGAGGCCGCTTGCATGGGGCTATTGGTTTGCTTGTCGGTTACTTTACCGCTGATGGTGTAGTAGCCTGTTTGTGCCAATCCGGCAAAAGCCCAAGCCAATAAACTACAGACAAGAAGAATTGTTTTGTTCATAAAAGACAGTTTGAAAACTATTGCAAATGTAGGGAGCTTGGGTATAAGGTTGCAGGCTTATTGTAGCAGTGGCAAACAGTATTATGCATGAGGCTTTAGTGCGGCACATATATCAGCTACGGAGCCGGTGATGGGGGTGTATTGCCAGCCCGGCAAAAATTTGGCCAATTTAGTATTGTCGAAATATACTTCAGCCAATGCGGTGGCAGCGGTTTCTTTGGTAACCAACGGTTCTTTGCCGGTAAACCTGCTCTTTAATGCCTCCAAGCGCCATACCAATGCCGCCACCAAGGGCGTTACTTTTTTATGGGGCTGCTTTTTGCCAAAAGCGGCTGCGATCAAGTTAAAAACTTCCCGATAGGTTTTGTTTTCGGCACTGAGGATAAACCTTTCGCCGCTCACGGGGCTTTCCATCAATTGCAGCATGGCCCTGGCCACATCCTTCACATCCACAAACCCGGTCACCCCTTCTGTGTACCAAGGAAATTCATCGTGTACACTCTTGAATATTTTTGAAGAACCCGTTTCCCAATCGCCGGCACCCAATATGATAGCCGGGTTTACCACCACGGCTTGTAGGCCCTCGGCCACGCCGCGCCACACTTCCATTTCGCCCAAATACTTGCTTTTGCCATAGTGGCTATTGCTGGTTGCTTCGCTCCAATGCATGGCTTCCGTTACCGTTTGGCCCTGCCGTAAGCGGCCCATGGCAGCCACCGAACTCACATGCACCATCTTTTTAACCCCTGCATCAATGGCGGCGTTTACAATATTGGCGGTACCTTCTATATTTATTTTATAAAGCTGATGCTTGTTGCGGGGGTTAAAGCTCACCACGGCTGCGCAGTGATAAATCTGCTCTACCCCCTGCATCAACATTTCGAGGCCTGTTACATCCAACAGGTTGCACTGCACAGCCTTTACACCCGGGCTTTGGGCAAGGGCAGGCATGGTTTTGTTGTACATGATTGTAACGGGCTTGCCCTGCTGCAACAATTGCTGCACCACTTCATGGCCCAAGAGGCCTGCACTGCCGGTTACTAAAATCATACTTTACTGTGATTAGTGTGATTGCTGTGATTATATGATTACTATGATTGTGTACTATGTTGATTTGAAACTTTGCGCCTGTTATTGCTGCCCCGATAAACGCCTTTGGCATCCTTTACACAACGTATCGTATCCTCAAATACTACTAACTGCCATACGCATAAAAACCCTCGCCGGTTTTGCGGCCCAGTTTGCCCTCGGCCACTTTTTGCTGCTGCAGGGGAGATGGCTGCAGTCGGACGGGGCTGTTCAATTGCTCATATACCGATGTGCTAACGGCAAAATTTATGTCCAGACCTATCAGGTCCATCAATTTGAACGGCCCCATTTTGAACCCTGCTGCTTCCAGTGCCGCATCTACATTTTCCATCGTGGCCAGGCCCTGTTCCACCAGTTTCATGGCTTCTAGATAGTAAGGACGGGCCACCCGGTTTACGATAAAGCCCGGCGCATCTTTGCACTGCACGGGGATTTTGCCCATTTGCTTGGCCAACTGATAGGTTGTGGTGAGCACGGCTGCATCGGTTTGCTGGCCTTGCACAATCTCTACCAATTTCATCAGCGGTGCCGGGTTAAAAAAGTGCATGCCCACTACCCGTTGCGGATGCACCGCTTGTTGCTGTATGGCCGAAACGGACAGCGACGAAGTATTGGTGGCAAAAATGGTATCGGGACTGTTAACGGCGGCTAATTGCGCAAACAGATCCAACTTGGCTTCCATTTTTTCCACAATGGCTTCAATGATTACCTCGGCCTTGCAATCGGCCACGTTGTTTAAAAACTGGATGCGGCCCATGATGGCCGTGGCTTCATCGACCGTTATTTTTTGCTTATCGGTTAAGTATTGCAGGTTTTTTTGAATGCCTGCCTTGGCTTTGTCCAACATGGCGGGCTGTACATCGGTTAACAAGGTAGCAAAACCCGCTTGGGCCGCCACTTGTGCAATGCCGCTGCCCATGGTGCCTGCACCGATAACGCCGATTGTATGGATGGTTGTATGCATTGATTAAATATCCTATTGCGCAATACTGCTATTGTTTGGCTGTAGCCTTTTATGTATCAGTAGATTTTCACCTGCAATGATTAACGTAAACAGTGAACGGCTGTATCTTTATACTGTTTATACAGCTCCGGTAAATTGCTTCAAAAACCGCACATCGTTTTCGCTAAACAGCCGCAGGTCTTTAATTTGGTATTTGAGCATGGTAATCCTTTCGATGCCCATGCCAAAGGCGAAGCCCGTGTACTTATTGCTGTCGATACCGCAATTATCCAATACATTGGGATGTACCATGCCGCAGCCCAAAATTTCTACCCAACCGGTATGCTTGCACACATTGCAACCGCTGCCGCCGCAAATGAGACAACTGATGTCCATTTCGGCACTGGGTTCGGTAAACGGAAAATAGGAAGGGCGGAAGCGCACTTTCACCGTTTGCCCAAACATTTCCTGCACAAAAAAGTACAGGGTTTGTTTAAGGTCGGCAAAGCTCACGTTTTCGGCGATGTACAGCCCTTCTACCTGATGGAAGAAACAGTGCGCCCTGGCGCTGATGGTTTCGTTGCGGTACACCCGGCCGGGGCAGATGATGCGGATGGGCAGTTTGCCCTTCTCCATTTCCCTTACCTGCACACTGCTGGTATGGGTACGCAAAATCCAATCGGGGTTTTGCGCCACATAAAAAGTATCCTGCATATCCCGGGCCGTATGGTTTTCGGGCATGTTGAGGGCGGTAAAATTATGCCAATCGTCTTCCAGTTCGGGACCTTCTGCCACGGCAAAGCCCAAGCGCTGAAAAATAGACAGTATTTGGTTGCGCACCAAGCTAATGGGGTGGCGGGTACCCAAGGGAATGGGTGCGCCGGGCAGGGTGAAATCCATACCGCCCGCACTGGCCTGCTCGCCATTTTCGGTAACGGCTTTCATCTCCTCGTATTTGGCCTCTGCAAACAACTTAAAATCGTTCAACACTTGGCCAAAAGCACGTTTGTCCTCAGCAGGCACTTCTTTCATCATGCCCATTACGGTTTTGAGCAACCCCTTGGTACCCAAGTATTTGATACGAAAAGCCTCGGCTTCCGCTGCCGATTGGGCGGTAGCGGTGGCTATTTCCTGTTTGTATGCCTCAATTTGTTCTACTAAAGCTTGCATGGGCGCAAATATAGCCATTTTAATGTGCTGATGAGCTAATGGGCTGATTGGCTAATGCCTACGGCCAAGCCTGCCCAGCACGGCGGGGCGGAACGCATGGTGCCGATGCCTATGGCCGAGCGGTACGCACGGTGCAAATTTGCCAATATGCAAATTTCTTTTGGCTGGTTAGGATTGGCTGGATAGGTGTGAGATGACGCTGGCCACCTATTTGCATATTTGCACATTTTCTTATTTGCACATTTTTCCCTAGCTTTACTGTGTAAATTAAAACACAATTATTATGTCTTTGTTTAAATCAAGCAATCCTGCCCTTTCGGAGAAAAGGTTCAAGGATACGGTTTTAGATGATGTGGTTTATGGTTCTAATACCATGACGGTAAGGGGCACCTTGAATAAGTTTGGCATCATGCTTTTGCTTTTGATGAGTACGGCCTTTTATGCATGGAAAGAGTTTGCAGAAGGTGGTAATGTGCAACCCTTAATGTGGACTGGTCTTATCGGCGGTTTAGTTATCGCCATCGTTTTGATGTTCAAGCAAGAATGGTCACCGTATTTGGTTCCGGCTTATGCGCTTTTGGAAGGATTATTCATCGGTGCCATATCGGCCACCTACGACTATATCTTTGCCGAAAAAGCGCCCTTTATCATTTTACAAGCTGTAGGGCTTACCATGGGCGTTTGCATAGCCATGTACCTGTTGTATAGTTTTAGGATTATTAAAGCTACTCAAAAATTCAGGGCCATCGTAACCACGGCTACCGCTGGTGTAATGATATTTTATTTGATTTCTTTCGCCTTATCCTTCTTTGGAATTACCATACCCTTTTTGCATGAAGGCAGTGCAATGGGCATTGGTTTCTCTATACTGGTAGTGGGATTGGCAGCATCTTACCTCATACTTGATTTTGACATGATTGAAACGGGCAGCGAAATGGGTGCCCCCAAATACATGGAGTGGTATGGTGCTTTTGGCTTGATGGTAACCGTTGTTTGGTTATATCTGGAAATACTCAACCTCTTATCAAAGTTGAACAAGCGTTAATAGCACAATATAATGATACCTTAAAGCGGCTGTATTTTACAGCCGCTTTTTTATTTACAAAGAAGCCAACAACTCCTTCACCTTCGTTTCAATCAAATCCCTCACTTGGTTAAATTCGGCAGGTTCCATGTGCTTGGGGTCGGGTATTTGCCAATCTACAAACTGCTTGGCGGGCATCCAAGGGCAGGCATCGCCACAGCCCATGGTCACTACGGCATCAAAGGGGGCGTAGGCTTTTACTTCATCCAAACTCTTACTGTCGTGCTGACTCAAATCGTAACCCAGTTCGGCCATGGCAGCGATGGCCTTGGGGTTTACCACTCCGCTGGGGTTGCTGCCCGCACTATACGCCTCCAGGTTTTCGCCCCCATGCATGATGGCAAAGGCTTGGCTCATTTGGCTGCGGTTGCTGTTTTCGATACAAACGAACAATACTTTCTTTTTCATGTCTTGATTAATTAAATAGCTCATCAACGTTTCGTCAATCAGCTTGTTTTGACTTTTGAGATAGGTAAATTGCCGCAGCACCCCTTCTTCCACAAACCCTGCCTTTTTATACAAGGCAATGGCCTTGGTATTAAAAGTGGCCACCGTTAATTCAATGCGCAAAAAACCACGCTGTTGGGCCCACGCCAAAATTTCCTGCAACATCGTTTGTCCATAACCCTTGCCCGCATGTGCTGGGTCAACCCCCACCCCGCCCAAATATAGCACATGGCTGTTGCGGTAGGGCATCGGCAATAGTTTGCACATGCCCAGGGCCTCGCCGTTTTGTTCAAATACGTACAAACAAGCTTGGCTTAGCAAATTAACATAAATGGGTTCAAATTCGCCTTCTTCCATGGGTTCGTACAGCAGCCAAGGGTTCACCTGAGGGTGCATATACAGCCCGTAGAAAAAGGGGAAATCAGCAGCAGTGGCACTTCGCAACATCTGTATTAATTTATCATTATCATTTAAAAAAAGGTAGCATTATACTCTCACTCGTCCCCGTTCAATAGCTGTTCAAAAAAACCGCCGATCTGCCGCTCGGTATCCACCAAATGTACTTCCAGTATCCAATACCGCTTGCTGCCCTGCTGACCGGGTGCCGACAACAGGATATGGTTTTCGGGGTGGAGGTAATTGACTTTCTTCTCGCCTTCAATAATTTCATGCGGAAACTGGCCTATCAAATGGCCGCAATGCACATTGCCAAAAGCCCAGCCGTATTCCTGTGCCAGTTTGGCTACCTCGGCATACAGTTGGGCACCGGTTAAGGTCTCGGCATACTGGCGGTAAAAAGACTGGGCCTTGTACCATATCGCTTCCGTGTCGGCAGCCAGCCGATGCTTTACCGGGTCGTTCCCTATCACAAAGGTTTTGCCCACATCAGCTTCCCAATCTTCAAACACCGGCCCAAAGTCGAAGAACAAAATATCGTCTGCTGCAATCATCAAATCCGGCGGGTTCTCTTTGTAAGGAAAAAGCGTATTGGGGCCGCTGCGCACAATGCGTTTGTGCCAGTATTTTTTAATGCCAAACAGTTCAAAGGCCAAGTCGTACATTTTGGTGTTCAGCTCTTTTTCGGTTTGGTGTGGAGCAATCAATTGTCGCTCCACGGCCGTGGCAAATAGTTGCAGGGCTTTTTCTTCAGCCGATTGTAACAATTGGGCGGTTGTTGTCATGCGGCAAAGTTAAAACGTTACGTTGTTGATTGTTCTGGTGTATTTCAAATTTTCGCTCTTATCTGTGCTTGTAGTTGCCCTTGGTGGTGGCTTTTTCCACTTTTGTCTTGATACAAAAGTGGAGCAAAAAATCAAGGCTGCATAAAAAAGCCTAAAAATTGAATCCTCGGGCTAAAGAAAAACAAGCTCAATCAGTAATACAAAACCTAGCTTCAGTAGGACTTACGGGCTAAGAATATGGCCAAGCTTTAGTAACATTCGTTTTTCTTTTGCGCCCTCATCTTCAATTTTCTTAACGGCTTTTTTATGAGGCCGTACCGAAGCGGAGGTTTGGAACCCTATGAACTCGATTAGAATGTTAGCCATAATTTGAAATACACCCTGCAAGCGTACTTATACCCTTTTCCCTAGAAATCAATAATTTTGGGAAACAGTATAAATACAAAACCATGTTGTACGACGACGAAGCATCCAAAGCTTTGGATGGCAAAATGGAGGAATGGGTGCAAAAAGTACGGGATTTTGTGGCCAATGATATGCCCACCCTATCGGAACTGGTACAAACGAAGATAGGGCCCGAATTAGAATACCTCGCCGGCAAACCGGATAGGACGCCAGAGGAAGAAGCGATCTTGCAAGAACTTACCGAAGCGGTACAACTGCACTTACAAACCATTCAAGATATGAAGCTCATCATGCAAGCTAGCCTCGCCGCCCGTAGTCTTGCCCTGTACGAAAATTATAAAAAGCTGGCTGACGAAGGCAACGAAAAGGCTAAGCAAATATATGAAGAGCTACGCCCTTACTATTTGGCCATGCTGCAGGAAAAGATGGATAATAACCTGCAGTAATATTCATCCGCTAGCAAATTACTAACTTAAAAAAAATTATTCCCCTTTTGCCCCTGTCTGGTATTTGACTAACAGGTTATGAATCTGCTATCAAGTCACTACCTGTAAAATTTTTTATTACCTTCATGTCGGTTGCTCGCCCGATCTATGTTGGATCGGCGGCAGCTTATTCTGGCAATGAACCAACGTTTTTATTCCCTCGATGTTTTTCGTGGTGCCACTGTAGCACTGATGATATTGGTAAATACCCCTGGCAGTTGGGCGCATATTTATCCGCCGCTGGAGCATGCCAGTTGGCACGGTTGCACCCCTACCGATTTGGTGTTCCCTTTCTTTTTATTTGCCGTGGGCAATGCCATGGCTTTTGTAATGCCCAAATTGGATGCAGGGGGCGAAAGTGTTTTTTGGAGGAAGGTACTCAAGCGCACCCTGCTCATTTTTGTTATAGGGCTGCTGCTCAACTGGTTTCCTTTTGTAAAATGGGATGGCGGACATTTGGTGGGTAAGCCTTGGAGGTTTACAGATGCAGATGGCAATCCTGATGGGGTAAGGGTTTTGGGTGTATTACAACGTATTGCACTTTGCTATTTTTTTGCTTCAGTCTTAGTTCACTACTTCAAAGCAAAAGGCGCTTTTGTCATAAGTGCATTTCTTCTCTTGGCATATTGGTTTGTATGTGTAGCGGCTAACCCTGCGGACCCATTCAGCATAACTGGTTACTTTGGCCGTGATATTGACATAACCATTTTACATAAACATCACATGCTGCACTTAGACAAAGTAGCGAATAAGGTGTACCATTTTGATTATGAGGGGTTAAGTAGTACTATTTGCGCCATTGTACAAGTGATACTGGGCTACTTGGTGGGTAATTATATACTTGCCAAGGGTAAAACCCATGAAATGGTGAACGGTCTGTTTGTAGCGGGCTGTGTGTTGGTGTTCGCCGGCTTTTGTTGGGACATGGTATTTCCGCTCAACAAAAAAATATGGACCAGTAGCTATACCATCTATACCACGGGCCTGGCCTTGCTGGTATTGAGCGTACTCATCTATATCATCGAATTTAAAGGCTGGAAAGGTTGGTGGAGCCGGTTTTTTGATGTGTTTGGCAAAAACCCGCTGTTCATTTTTGTACTCAGTGGTGCATTGCCTAGGTTACTTGGGCTTATCCGCATACCCAATGGGTTGGACCCCACGGGCAAACCCAAATTCCTTTCGCCCTTTGGCTGGTTTTACGAGCATGCCTGCAAACCCATTTTTGCCGATGAGCGCAACAGTTCGCTCATGTACGCCCTGCTGATGATTGGTATGTATTGGTTTATCGGCTGGTTGATGGACAAAAAGAAAATTTATGTAAAAGTGTAGTTAATGTGATGATTAGCTAATGGGCTAATATGCTAATGCCTTTATATTGTTAGTGTTACAACGAATAGGTGGGGGGATGAGATAGGGTTTGCTTGCGTGTTAAAGCCATGTATCAAATCAGTTTTCACTTAAAATTGACGCAGTGAAAGTACACAGTTTATTTTTTTGCCTTTGGGCCATGATACCCGCTGGTTTGGCAGCACAAGTGCAATTGCGTAACCTATCCCTCGTTAGCCCCGACAGCGCAGTATTATATATAGGGATACCCAATAAACTTGCTGTTTCAGGCTTTAAAGAATCAAAAAATATCACTTTACGTTATGCGGACCATATTGTCGTATCGCCGGAGAAAGATGGGATATTTTATGTTTCAGTAAGTACAATGGGCAATATGTCAATTGCTGTGCTTCAAGGGCGCCGGAAACTAAAAGAAATATCATTTGCCGTACGCCAGCTTACCGACCCTGTTGTAGTACTAGGAAATTGGCAGGGCAACAGTATTCCCAAAGACAGCCTGCTGCTCAACCGTCAGTTAAGGGTTATCCTGCCCAATTGCTTAATAAACTTTCGAGATGAAGTGCTCAATTTCGATCTTCAAATAATAACTAGAAATCAAACTGGCCCTGTACACCATATCAAGGGCTATAGTATTCCCGATGAATTGCTACCGCAACTTTTAAAGCTGCAAAGTGGCGACGAACTTCTGTTTAGCAATATTCGCAGCATTTCTGCATTTATCGCTGATAGGTTTCGTTTTTCGCTCAAGTTACAGTAACATTGTAACTACCGATTGCAACTGTTTACCCAGCCCTGTATATCCAGCAGTGATGGGATGCCCGTGTTGCTATTGGTTGCGCTATAAGGTAAGCGCCTCTTGGTAAATATCCAATTGGTATTGCAACAACGCTTTAAAGTTCGCAAACTGAAATTCGCTGCGCAGGTATAGTGTTTCGTTTATCAACCGAGACAATATCTGCAGTTCACCCACAAAAAATGAATCGCTGTGGTAATAGCCATAGTTTCTTTCAATAAATTGGGCAATGTCCTTTTTCAAATCCTCATTACTGTCGTATGCACCATTGGCTAGCCATTCTTTGATGATGGGCCTGATGCCCCCTACTTCGTTACGCACATTCCTGCCCAGTACGATAACATCACTCTGCTCTAATGGGGCACCACCAAACAAGGGAGCCAACTCGTTCATTATCTGTTGTGCGCCCTGCATGAACTCCTCTGTCTTACGCCGTTGCCCAAAATGGGTCTGGTACTTTTCCTTTAGGCCTGTGGCTTTGTCGGGACCGGTTTTCAGTGCCGCTTTGTAAAAAAAGCCCACAATCTCTTCTTCATGCTGCTGCAATTGTTGTTGTTGTAACGCAATGCTCTGGTTGATTTTCTCTACAATGGTACCCGCTTCTGCTTTGCTCATTTTCTGCCCGTCATAATCAAAACTTTGCGCATCAATTTGCTTTTCGGCCAGCGCCTTCAAAATCATGGCATCCTGTTCGTTAGCAGCCAATGCCTTGTGCAAACCAATCCATTCGTCGGCAAACAAAGTATCGAACTGCACTTGGGTGATGGGAGGTTCGTATGGCCTTTCCATAACCACATTAAAATCCATATCATTCATGCTGCGGTTATCGTAAAACCCATTGTACGCCGAGTGTAGCGTATACTTATCAATCTCCAGTTGGTATTGTGCTTTAAACGCAGCCGCATCCATCCGTGGCAACTGGGCCTCATCTGGAACTGTTTTGTACAGCAAATGGGTAGCTTTTTGTTGCAGCGCTGCCGCATCGGAAAAAAGCAGCCAAGCGGGGCGGCTATCGGTTGCTGCCACCACCTGAAGCGCCTCCAAATGCTGCTCCCGTTCTTCTCTCGACGGATGCGAAGCCCATTGGTCTTTTACATTTACCTTATTGATGGCAAATTTTTTAAAAAACGCTGCATCGGCCAATGGTGTATGGTTTTGCAAGGGCAGGTTGTTGTGCAGGGCATACTGCCGCATCACTTCATTGTGGTTGTCATATACATTTTGCAACGCCTGCTTGAACTTTAACTGTTCATTGGCTTTTTGTATGACAGTTTGGTAACAAATATCGCCCACTTCCAGCTTTTGCAGTGAGCTGATGCAGTTGTTGCTGCCGCTTACACTGGCCGCTACCGCATCGGCATGAAATTCCATTTCCCGGGAGAGAGCCATATACCTTTTGTTTACAAAGCGGTACACCACTTGTAATATTTTCTGTATCCCTTTGATGATATAAATGGTCAAGTTTACAAAAATGGCAATGGCATAATGTAAGCTGCCCCATCCTTGTAAAAATTCAGCAAAGCCTTTATTGTCGAACAGCATATTGTAGATAACCTTGTTTACATTGTACACAAAGCTACCCAACTTCATACTGCGCTGCGAAAAATGCCCAAACTCATGCGCCATCACCGCTTTAAATTCGCTCAGGGTAAGGGTATTTACCAAAGCCAGTCCTATTTGCAGGTTCTTTTTTACGGGAAAAAGCATGCTCCAAAAGCTATCGTTGTAATATACACAGGCATTTACTTCGGGCGATAGTACAATCTTTTTAGGAAAAGGCGTTTGCGTATCAACGGTAAGCTGCTTGATAAAGGCAAACAATTGGGGCTGCTCCGATTCGGTAATCACCATGCTGCCCGACTCATCGAATTTTTTTACCGAGAAAATAAATTTCACCAAAAAAATAAAAACCATAATGCCGATACTGATGATGCCCAGCCCCGCCAAGATGGTGATGATATGTGTCATGTGCACCATGATGGATACGCCCAAATACACACAGGCGGCGGCCAGCAACAGCGAGGCAGCGATCAGCAGTAAGTATATGGTAAAAAAAAGCAGGATGGCCCATAGTACTTGGCCCACTTCTTTTTTAAAAGTAGCGGAGGGTTGTGTTACAGCGGGCGGTACGTTTTGCGGTGTGGCAGGGTACCATTGTGTTGGGTAACTCATGTTGGGTATTTAGTCAGCGAAAATAATTCTTTTTTTAATTCAGTTATACAGAGCTGTGCTGTTTATGGAAACAAAGACCAATAGCTCCCCCCGCTTTAACGCCATTGACAACAATCATTCAACAGCCTGAATATCATCAGCACCGGCAGGTTTAAAAAACCGCAACTTGGCCCGGCAATGCCCATAGCAGTGTAGTTTTTAAAACAATTGTTTATATGAAATCAGATTATGCAATAGCGCAGGAAACCCCGATACGCCCCATTATGGATATTGCCGCTTCGATGGGTCTGCCGCCTGCCTTATTGGTGCCCTACGGCCATTACAAAGCCAAAGTGGATATAGCATGTTTTGATGCAGTAAAGATGGCGGCTTCCAAATTGATTCTTGTTACCGCCATTACGCCTACCAAGGCTGGCATTGGCAAAACAACTACCTCCATCGGTTTGGCGGATGGCCTACAAAAGCTGGGCAAAAAAGTGGTACTGGCCTTGCGGGAGCCATCGCTCGGTCCCTGCTTTGGCATGAAGGGTGGCGCAGCCGGTGGTGGCTACTCGCAGGTAATCCCCATGGAAGACATCAACCTGCATTTTACGGGCGACTTCCATGCCATTACGGCTGCCAACAATACACTGGCTTCGTTGGTAGACAATTTCCGTTTCTTCAACCGCGGAAAGCCGGAAGGTATCAAAACCGTTTTACTAAAGCGTTGCTTGGATGTAAACGACCGGGTGCTGCGCAAAGTCGTTACCGCACTGGATGGGCCCAATAACGGCATCCCATCCGAAACGGGCTTTGTGATAACGCCCGCAAGCGAACTGATGGCCGTGCTATGCCTAGCAGAAGGCTTGGAGGACCTGCGTGAACGGATAGACAATATACTGCTCGGTTTCACTTTTGCGGGAGCGCCATTTACTACCAAGGAACTAGGCGTTACGGGTGCTATTACAGCCCTGCTCAAAGATGCCCTGCTACCCAATTTGGTACAAACATTGGAAGGTTGCCCGGCCATGGTGCACGGCGGCCCCTTTGCCAATATTGCCCATGGCTGCAACTCTATCATGGCTACCAAAACGGCCATGCAGTATGGCGACTATGTGGTAACCGAAGCAGGCTTTGCCAGCGACCTTGGTGCCGAAAAATTCTTCAATATCAAATGCCGAAAGGCAGGGCTGCAACCTGCCATGAGCGTACTGGTAGCCACTTCCCAAGCGCTGAAGTTGAGCGGTGGTATTACTCCGGAAAAAATGATGCTGCCCGATATGGCGGCACTTACCAAGGGTTTGCAGAACGTGGAAAAACACATCGCCATCTTGCACTCTTTTAACCAAAAAGTATTGGTGGTATTGAACAAGTACGGCTTTGACACAGCGGAAGAAATTGATTTTATGCGTAACTGGTGCCTTACAAAAGGGGCGGCTTTTGCGGTAAATGATGCTTTTGCCCATGGCGGCGAGGGTGCCTTGGAAATGGCAAGGGCCGTGGTGGAGATTTGTGATACACCCTCCGCACCCTTGCAATATACATACGAGCTTACGGATGATGTGGAAACAAAAATCAGGAAAATTGTGCGTACCATTTATGGTGGCAAGGATGTGGTGCTGTATAAAAAAGCACAGGAAATGATTAAAAAGATTAAGCAATTGGGATTGGAACATTTACCGATTTGTATGGCCAAAACGCAGTATTCCTTTACCGATGATGCGGCGGTGAGCGGCTTGGATGGCAATTTCAACATTGATGTGGACGATTTGGTCATCAACCAGGGGGCAGGCTTTATTGTGGCCGTATGCGGGGAGATGATGCGCATGCCGGGCTTGCCCAAAATACCACAGGCCAATTTTATCGATGTGGTAAATGGTAAGATTGTAGGGGTGAGTTGAGGGGGTCAATGATAAAAGGCCGTGGTAATGAATGCTGGCCAAGGGGGCTAACATCGTACCATTTATGTAAACTTAATGTCGTTTCTCAATAAACCTATCTATCTTTAATGCAAACAACTGTATATGAACTGGTATGTAATCATTATTGTGAGCCTTATCATTATTGCATTGTTGGTTTTTTTGGTAGTGCGCAACAGGAAAGATGAAAAAGATTTTGAGCAGCAGTTAAACCAAGATTACCCTCATACCAAAGATGCAGAAGGTGATGTAGACGAAGAAGAAGTGTTGAAATAACAACTACTTAACAAATAAAAAACGAAATGTTTTAACACTAGATTTGTACCATTAGTATCCGTATTTAATATCAATTACACCAAATTTGAAATTCCCGTAAAGATGTTTGAGTGAAAGATAATCTTTGTACCCAGCAATTTATCTATTCATTAAAACATTTGTATGAAAAAATTATTCCTCCTCACTTTTACGTGTATTATTTGCACATTTTTATTGGCACAGCCCACCATCATTGATCTTACAACGGGTTTCAACAATGGTACACCATTGGCTTATGGCACCAATGATAACACTTGGACAGTACGTCTACCTAACGGTAGTGTGATTGCACCCAAAGTAGTAACACCTTATGTTTTAAGCAGTACTATTGGGTGGGCATCAACTAGTTGTGCAAGGTGGATTTCACCGCAACCCAATGGGAATGGGGGTACTGCCGTAGAATTAGACAGTGGAAACTATGTGTATGAAACAACTTTTAATCTCTGTTTCATAGACGATTCAGCAAGAATTGAGCTCAGTTTCTTTGGGGCCGACAATGAATTCTTGGAACTCAGGTTCAATAACAACCCCTATAGTTTTAATTTTACGGGCACCGATGACAGCGACCCATTGAAACAAAATATTACCCTATACATTAACCCTAACCACTTGTTGATTGGGCAAAACAAAATTGCCATTAAAGTAAGAAACCGAATTGGGGTAACTGGATATACTGCATCGGGTATGTTTTTATGTGGCAGGTTTTACTCCCCCGGTCTTAATGCAGGTCCAGACCGCACCATTTGTGTAGGCCAGTGTGTTACCATTGGGCCAGTACCAGTTCCTAATACCCAATATACATGGACAAATAACGCCACGGGGCAAGTGGTTGGTACTACGGCACAGATAACGGTATGCCCAACTGCCTCATTAACAACCTATAGGCTAACAACCCATAATGTTCATAATCCCTGCGTAAACACCGATGTGGTGAGAGTGCAGGCCTTTGCCAATAATCCAGCATTTACCGTTACAAAAACCTTATTACCGGGTCTCAACTATTACAATTGCACTGCCACACCTGTAGTAACCAATGCCAATACGATTGCTGGGTTTGGCGAAATGTATATTATTGAAGAAGTGGACAACAATAATGTAACCATCCCAGGCACCAGAACCTCTTTAGGCGGCAACCCCAACCCTCCTTGCTGGTGGGTATACCCCAATCCTTTAATTTTCAAGGGCTATTATGGCACACTGAATGTAGCCACCTACTCCAATTGTCATTTAGGCGTACCGGGAAGGTTTTATTACTGCCGAAAGTACCGTATCACCCGAGGCACTTGGAATGCCTATTGCCCTTGGGCACAACAGTCCCAGGTTGTAGTGTATTGTGATTCAGAACCGGGAATGAATGAGCGGCAGCAAAATTTTACTACCACAATTGATAAGCATGCACCCGATTTAAATTATTTGAAACCGTCTGCCACAGCTAACATAAAACCGGTAGCAATCGAAACAGTGTACCCCAATCCCAGCAACGGACGCTTCACCATTGCCACCGAAGCCATGGGCAACGGCCGTATAGAAGTGTACAGTCCTTCGGGCAAACTGTTGCAACGCATTACAACCGGTAAACAGACCAATACCGTAGTGGATTTGAGCGGACAACCCAGCGGCACTTACACGGCCAAAATTATTACCGGCAATAAAGTAGTAACAGAAAAACTAGTGTTGCTACAATAAAGGACTGCTGCTTATGTTGACTTTTGCTGCCCGGTTTCCGGGCAGCTTTTTTGTAGCTGGTCAGGTACTTCGTATCTTGCCTTTATGCAACGCATGGTTACCAGATTGGCCCCTACGCCCAGCGGCTTTTTGCATGCAGGGAATGTGTATAATTTCCTGCTCAACTGGTTATGGGCAAAAGCACTGGGTGGACAAGTGTTGCTGCGGATTGACGATGCGGATGCGGCCCGCAAACGACCAGAATATGTGGAAGATATCTTTAGGGTACTGGATTGGTTGGGCTTGCATTGGGATATTGGCCCCAGCGGCCCTGATGATTTTGAAAAGCATTGGACACAACTTAGCCGCAAAGAGTTGTACGTAAATATATTGGATGAACTAAAGGGGAAAGGCTTAGTTTTTGCCTGCGCTTGTAGCCGCAAGCAATTAGGCAACGAGGCACCTTATCCGGGAACTTGCACCAACAAGGGATTGCCGCTTGATTTGCCCGATACGGCTTGGCGCATCCAAATGGACAAGAAAACAACCATACACTTTACCGATAGTGCATTGGGTACTGTGTATATCCCCCTTGCCGAAACCACGGGCAGCTTTGTGGTGCGCAAAAAAGATGGTATCGCCGCCTACCAATTAACGTCTTTGGCAGATGATCGGCATTTTGGCGTTACGCATATCGCCCGTGGGCAAGACCTATTGCCTTCCACCGCCATGCAACTATATCTAGATGGCTTATTGGATAAAAAATATTTGAACGCCTGTATTTTTTGGCATCATCCCTTGCTACAACAAACTGATGGCGCCAAAATTTCAAAAAGCGCTGGACACCAAGCCCATAGCCTATTACAAACGGTAAAAAAGGAAACACTGTTAGCCGATTTTGCAGCATGGATGAACTGGCCGCAGGGGATTGGTCTGCAAGAAATGATTACACTAATGGAGGTACAACTTGCTTCGGAGTGACCGACTCCTATTAAGTATTACAAAAAGTTTGGTAGCCTTGTTCGTCATCTACAGGCGGCATTTGGTAAACTTCGTTTCCCTCCTGCGGCTGATAGGGGTTAGACAGTACTGTTAGCAGTTGATTAAAAAGCGTATAGTCTTGCTGTTGAGTGGCGGCAGCCAATGCGGCTTCTACTTGATGGTTGCGGGGTATAAAGGCCGGATTGACCGATTGCATGATCTGTAAAGCTGCTGCATCTGTTTGCCCTTGCGCCCCTACCCGTTGCCGCCATTGCAGCAACCATTTTTTAAATACCGTTTCATCATAAGGTTGCTCTCTCGAACCCGCAGATCCAATAAGGCCGTACGTCTCCATCCACTGGGCAATAACAGGCGGTTCGTCTGCATAGGCCAATTGGGCCTGCAGCAATAAAAATGTATTGGTATAATCGGCATTTTGCCCTTCCATCCAATCCAGCAGGGCGGTGATTAAATCCGCATCTTCGGCCTGTTCGCCAGCCCAGCCGAGTTTTTGGCGCATCATCTGTAGCCAAGCTATATGGTACAATACCGGAAAGCTATCGATAACCGGTTGCGCCAAGGCAATGGCTTTGTCGGTATCCGCATCCATCAGTGGCAACAAAGCACCTGCCAAGCGGGCCAGGTTCCACTGCGCAATGGGCGGCTGGTTGGCATACGCATAGCGCCTTTGCACATCAATGGCACTAAAAGCCGTAGCCGAATGGTAGCGGTTCATAAAAGCACAGGGACCATAATCAATCGTTTCGCCGGCAATGCTCATGTTGTCGGTATTCATCACACCATGGATAAAGCCCACCCGCATCCAATGTGTTATCAAATGCACTTGCCTTGCTAGTACCGCTCCCAGCAAAGCCAAGGCCTTGTTTTCCCTATCGGCCAACGAGGGGTAATGCCGCTGTATGGTATAATCAACAAAGGTTTCCAACACCTCCTTACTTTCAAAACGGGCAATGTATTCAAAAGTACCTACCCGGATATGGCTGGCCGCTACACGGGTAAGCACGGCCCCCGGCTGCATCGTTTCCCGCCGCACTTGCTCGCCGGTAAGGGTTGCCGCCAAACTGCCCGTAGTGGGTATGCCCAAGTGGTACATGGCTTCGCTCATCAGGTATTCCCGCAGTACGGCACTGAGGGTGGCCCGCCCATCGCCGCGCCGGGAGTACACACTAGGCCCTGCCCCTTTTAGTTGTATATCGAACCGTTGGCCATTGGGCGTTATTTGTTCGCCCAATAAAATGGCACGGCCATCCCCCAACATATTAAAGCCGCCAAACTGATGGCCCGCATAGGCCTGCGCAATGGGCATGGCGCCCGGTGGCAGGGTGTTGCCGCTAAAAAAACCCGCCCATTCTTCCGGTGTTGTTTGCGCCAAATCCAGTCCCAAATCCTTGGCCAATCGCTGGTTCAGCAGCACGGTGGTAGGTGCCGCAACCGTTGTGGGCAGGGTGGGTGCAAATAAGGGCTCGGGCAGCAGCGTATAACTGTTGTTAAAATTCCAGCCTTGTGCTATATGAATTGATGACATGTGCGATTGGTATAATAACCCATTGCTGGGTTGCTTGTTGGGTACAAAGCTAGGTTTTGTTTGGATGCGGATGGCAAGCCGATTGCTACATGATTTAATTTCCCTTTACTGTTCGCAATTTAAAACTTGCAATGTGCAAGTTTGGGACTGATTGGCCGATTGACCAAATACACGCAGCAATAAAGAAAACTATTTGCCTTTATAAATATGCAACATTAAAAGTCGTACACTTTTTTAAATGAAGAGAGAGCAAATACTATGACTTGCGCAACGGATTTATTATTTTCTCCATTCAGCTTTAGTGTTATCATTTTTGCAGTGTTATAGCTATAAAAGGAATAAATATTTTTTTGAAAATTCCTTTAAAATAGCGTTAACTTTATTAGGTTAATAGCAATCCGTTGCCTTCCGCAACACCTGCTTATAAGGAGATGCCGAACACCTATTTAAAATAGTAGGCATATTTTACAACCAAAGTTTTTGGGTGTTTTTGATAGATAAAATACCCGCTACATGATGTTACACAATACAAAAAATTTGGGGCAGGTGCTTACTGCCCGGGAAATGAAAAAAGTATGGGGCGGTGCTGGGCCGCAGCGCAAAAATGTTTGCGTCATTTGTGGGCCGGGAAATGTGCATTGCGCATCGGTACCTGCTACGGCGCAATGTGAGATTTCCGATTACATTGCAGCTCCACCCACTGAGCCAGGTACTAGTGTTTCGGGTTGGATGGGCTGTAAAAACGGTAGTGAGGAAGGATGGACTGCATTAGATTACACATGTCCATAACCTTTGCTCAGAATTAGCGGAGCGACTAATTAGTTGCTCCGCTTTAAAGCACATCGTAATATGCAATTTGAATTTATATAAATCATTCGAAAATAGTAAATTTAATATAATGACTCAGCCTTGTCCTTATCGCCTGTTAATGATATTTTTGTTTTTTACTGTTAAGAATTATGCTCAAACAATTGTACCCTTACAATTAAAAGATGGCTTTACTTGCAACCATCGTACTTTCGCTGGATTACAAGTAACCGAAAGCAAGCTGTCGCCGCCCACTTTACTGGCCAATGGAGATAATGTGCGTATGGCCGATGTGCGTAGGTTGTCATTGGTATACCACGATACCGCTAAGGTTTATTTGTTGATTGCCAGTGGCATAACGGCCAAAAACCAACTCTTTGCCGTGGCCGACGAAAACCGGGATGGCAATTTGGGCAACGATCCCGTACACTATATACAGCCCAATAAAAATAGGGATGAATATGTTTGCAACCTGCCACATATTAACGTTGGTGGCCTTCCTCTACTAAGCCAACAGAGCAGGGATAGCTTAGTTTTAGTTATTGCCCCCGGGAAGGACGCACCGGAACGCCCTTGGTTCAATAATTTTTTTGATGTGACCGAATACCGGGGAAAAGTAAAAACGACTTTATTCAGGAATTATTACCTGAGCGGATACTACCAGCACAAGGATACGGTATACGAAATAAGGGCCATATTGCCAGCCGAATCCTACAATTTGTACAATGCACCAAAATCGTTAAACGTTCCTACCCGCCACATGGTGTGGTTGGGTGTAAGGCTCAAGGGTGGCAATGAAAAAGAAGTATTGACCGAGCACATGCTAGGCAAGATAGACAAGCTCAAAGGCGAAGATGCACCTTTCTTTAAAACCGGCAACCACTATCTGCGCTTTGATACGATTGACTTGCCGCATAACAGGGTGGTGATTACCATTCGAGATACGCCGCCGCCCAACCTAGCAAATCCACCCAACATAATGGACGCCATGGCCCAGCATGTAGGCACCACCATGCAGCAAGACATTATGCTGCCTGGCCGCCCCGCCATTGTGCATTTTAGCGGCAGTTGGTGCAAGCCCTGCCACATGGCCCTGCCCGCTTTTAAAAAACTGTACAACAAATACAAGGGACAATACCAATTTGCTACCCTGTTGGCCGAAAAAAATCTGTCCGTAGCCCAAGCCACTTATAAAAAAGAAAAAATCAGTTGGCCGGGTTTTTACGAACTACTCAATTGCAGAGAAAAAGACTGTTTACAGCAACGATTGGGCGTAAGCATGTTCCCTACCTATGCCATTATTGGCAAAAAAGGTGATCTCATAAAAATGGTAAACTCGGTGGAGGAACTGGAAGCGACTTTACAGAAGATGGCAAAGGAAGCTAAGTTTAAAGCGGGACTGCCGCCGCTGTAGGGGGTGGATTTGACTACCCTATGTCCTTCAACTCGGGCAACAAGTATGCTCCCAAAAGACTACAAAAGCATAACTTTATCTCCTATAAAACCCCTTATACCATGAAAGTAATACTGCAATGCTGCATTTTTTGGCTGCTGGCCATTTCCGCTAATGCCCAGCAGGTTTTTAAAACACCCAGCGGCAAAAAGTACCATACCTCCACTTGTAGCTCAGTAAAAAATGTGTCGGAAGAAATATCCATCAGCCAAGCTGAACAACTGGGCCTTACGCCGTGCAAAATTTGCAAGCCCGACTTATACAGCAAATCTCAACCCATTGTACAGAAAGCGCAAGGCCAAGAAAAGGGTGTGCAATGCAAAGGCCGTACTAAAAAAGGGCTTCCTTGCAAAAATTATACAAGGATCGGAAACGGCTACTGTCACCATCACCAACCTGAATGAATTCCTCGACTGTGATCTAAGAGCCGCCTACCCACTATTATCCCCTCCTCCCAAAAACCTTCCCCCAAATGCCCCTTTTAGCCCAAAAAGGCCTTAATTTTGGTAAAATCCAATTAAACCGTATATAATATATGACCAAACTTTACCTAGCCATTATTTTATTGTGCGCATTGCAATTGCCCCTTGCAACCCAGGCCCAAGAACAGCCCCTGCGGTTTGCTTCAGGTAATTTTTTTACCGGTAACAATATCGCCAACCGTACTTTTTCCAAGGCAAGCTTGACAACGGCCCTATACAATGGCCAATATTATGTGGTGGTAAAATTTAGCCAATTACCCGATGGGCTTCGCCAAAGCAGTTTGCAACAGGCTGGGGTGCAACTGGTGCAATACCTCCCCGATAATGCCTATCTCGCCATCATCAAAAGCAATTTTGACTTTGCCGCTGCGGGTCGCTACAATATCGTATCCATCAATGCTTTACCCAGCCAATACAAGCTGGATACCCGCATTACGGAATATCAGCCATCAGCCGATAAAGAAGCAGCACAATTAATGGCCGTAACCATCATCGGCGAAACCGATCCTTCCATAGCCATGGCGGCACTCACCCAACTGGGGGCTACCATCGCTTCCCATCCCATGCAAACCAAGGATGTACTGTTCATCTACCCCGATACCGCTGTGGCAAGGGCCATCGCCACACTGCCCTTTGTAAGCTATATCCATTTGCAGGCCACCAAAAGCCATGTGCTGAACCACAACAGTGTGGGCGCACATGCCGTAAGCGCTTTGCAAAATGGCAAAAACCTTTTTGGCAAGGGCATTACCATGGGCTTGGGCGATGATGCCGATGTATCTACCCATATCGACTTTAACGGTCGGCTCATTAACAGAACTTTTGGTATTGCCAATGCACACGGTACGCATGTAACGGGTACGGCTGCCGGTGCGGCATTGTTCAACCCTCGCTTTAGGGGCATGGCACCCAAGGCTACTATCGTAAGCCAGATTTTTGATGGCATCCTCTACAACACGCCCAGCTATATTACCGATCATGCAATGGTCATCACCAACAACTCCTACTTTACTGGCGAACAGGCCTGCCCCGGCAACAATGCGTACGACACTTACAGCCGATTTGCGGATATACAAACTTTGTCCTATAACCAATTGTTGCATGTGGTGGCTTCGGGCAACGATGGTTCTTTTAGTTGTAGCGGTTACCCTACTTCTTTTGCCACGGTAAAGTCGGGCTGGCAATGCGCTAAAAATGTATTGACCGTGGGTGCTGCCAAAGTAGATGATTATACCATTGCCCCTTTTAGCAGTAGGGGGCCGGTAAAAGATGGCCGCATCAAACCCGAACTGGTGGCCAACGGCTGGGCCATCGGCTCTACTTATCCCTACAATACCTACGATGGCTATTATGGTACCAGCATGGCCGCACCCGTAGTTACCGGGGCTTTGGCCTTGCTGTACGAACGCTATCGCCAACTCAACGGCGGCGCCAATCCCAGCGGTGCTTTGGCAAAAGCCTTGGTTTGCAATACCGCAGAAGACTTGGGCAACCCTGGGCCTGATTTTACTTTTGGATTTGGATTACTCAATATTCGCAGGGCCGTGGAAGCGATGGAAGGCAACCGCTATTTTACGGGTAGCCTAGCCACTGGCGCTACCGTTACCGAAAACATTGTAGTGCCCGCCGGTACCAGAAGGTTAAAAGTGATGTTGTATTGGATGGATAAAGAAGCCCTGCCCAATGCAGCCACTACCTTGGTAAACGATTTGGACATTACGGTGGCAGGGCCGGGTATTGTGGGTGCCCGGCTACCGATGGTGCTGAATGCCACACCCTCAGGCGTAAACCTGCCCGCTGCTCCCGGTGCCGACCATATCAACAATATTGAGCAAGTAATTATAGACAGTCCGCAGGTGGGCACGTATACGGTCGCAGTCAACGGCTTTTCTGTGCCCGCCGGTCCACAGCCCTATGTGTTAACGTATGAAATTACCAACCACGGTGTTACGGTAGAATATCCTTATGGCGGCGAAACTTGGGTGCCCAATATAGAGGAAAACATCCGGTGGAATGCTTATGGTAATGAGACCAATACGTTTACGGTTGAATATTCCGACAATAACGGTACGAGCTGGACAACGCTGAGCAACTCGGTGCCGGCCAGTGCCCGTTCTTACAACTGGGCTACCGGGCCTACCGCCCCCACCAATCAAGGGCTGATAAGGGTAAGCCGAAACGGTACCGCCATGAGCGGCCAAAGCAGCCGCACATTTGTGGTATTGGCCCAGCCAGTGGTTACCGCTGCCAATGCCTGCGAAGGGGCCGTGGAACTGAGTTGGCCTGCTGTTACCGGTGCTACCGGCTACGACATCATGCTGCAAAAAGGCGATAGCATGCAACTGGTTGGCAGCACTGCTTTGCTCAACTATGTAGTAACCGGGTTGAATAAAAGCACCACGCAGTATCTGGCCGTTAGGGCCAAGAACGGAACGGAAGTGGGTAGACGCTCAGTAGCGGTAGCCGTGTTGCCCAACAGCGGACCTTGTTCCCAAAGCAATTTTGACAATGATGTTGCGGGCGACTTGGTGCTGGAGCCAATAACGGCCAGGGAATTTACCCCGAATGCCTTCAATGCAGAAAAACCTATTAAGGTGCGGTTTAAAAACTTAGACAATGCAGCCATCAGCGGCCCGATGGATGTATCTTACAGTATCAATGGGGGTACTGTTGTTACCCAAACGATAAGCCCTACTGTAGCCGCTGGTGCTAGTTTTGAGCACACCTTTCCACAACATCCACTTATCTTGGATGGCCCTTTTACCCTGAACATCAAAGCATGGATCACCCGTGCCAGTGATAGCATCCACAGCAACGATACACTGTATGCTACGGTAAAACGGTTGGCCAATTTCTTGATATTTGCCCTTCCGGTTACGGAAAGTTTTGAAACAACCACAGCCGCTGACTATACAAGTGCAGTGATGGGCCTTGAAGGCAACGATCGGTTTGATTTTGCCAGAAGCACAACCCGTGGGCGGTTGCGTACTTTTGTTAATACCGGCTTTGCCCGCAGCGGCAGCAGGGCCCTCACCTTGGATCAGGCTCCGGCCAGCAGTGCGTACAATAGCGACAGCGTAACGGCCACGTACAATATGCTGATTTACAATTTGTCAAGTATCCAACTCCGTTATGATTTTTATTACAGGAACCACAGCCAAAAAAACCGGCCGGGCAATAAAATATGGATACGGGGCAGTGATACCAGCAACTGGATACAGGCTTTTGACTTGTATGCCAACCAAGCCGCTACAGGCCAATGGAAGTTTGCCAGCATCAACCTCAATGATGTATTGGGCAATGCCTCGCCACCACAAAACCTATCCACCAGTTTTCAGGTAAGGTTTGGGCAAGAGGGGCAGGCCAGCGCTGCCAATGCAGTAGAGACCAGCGAATTTGAAGATGGCTATACTTTTGACGACCTGCGGCTGACAGATGCGGTAAATGATATTGCATTGGTAAACATTGTGGCACCCGAAAAAAAGGAATGTAATTTGGGCAATACGACTCCTGTTACCATTACCGTAAAAAACTATGCCAGTACCACACAAAACAATATCAACGTTAGTTACCGTGTAAATGGTGGGGCCATCGTTACAGAAACCATTCCGGTTTTGAACGCCAACCAAACACTAGTATATACCTTTAGCGCTCAAGCCAATGTAACGGCTTATGCCAATTACAGTTTCGATTTTTGGGTGAGCCATGCGCCGGATACCTATCGTGGCAACGACTCGGTATTGACTTATACTTTTAGAAAATCGCCGCTTATTACCTCCTTCCCTTATCTGGAAAATTTTGAGGTCAACGATGGTTACTGGTACACCAACGGCCTTAATAGTTCTTGGCAATGGGGCACACCAGCCAAAACCCTCTTATCCAAGGCCGCTAATGGCAACAAGGCTTGGACAACCAGCCTCATTGGCAGTTATAAAGACAATGAAAATTCCAGTTTGGTTTCGCCTTGCTTCGACATCAGTGGCATGACGCAACCGGTACTATCGTTCAGTCATATTTTTCAAATAGAAGATGATTGCCCCTGCGATTATACTTGGGTAGAATATTCAACCGATGGCGGCGAAACTTGGCAACGCTTTGGCAATGCTTCGGGCAACGGCACCAATTGGTACGACAATGCCCCTGCCACCGCTTGGCAAGCATCCAAAAATACTTGGCATGTGGCCAGCTACGATATACCGCCCGGCATGGGTACGGTAAGGTTCCGGTTTATCATGTTTGCCGATGGTGGCGTTAATCAAGAAGGCGTGGGCATTGATGATGTGCATGTGTTTGACAAAGCGGCTATTTATGGTGGTAACACGTCCGTTACAGGTTTATCACAGGCCGTGAGCGGCAATAACTGGGTAGATTTTAGCGATGCCAATGGCAAGCGGATAGTTTCCATTAACGCCGAAGGGCAAAACCTCGGCCCTACCAATGTACAGGCGCATCCTTATACAGGCCCGGTACGTTATGCCAACCAACAATACTATGCCAACCACAATATTGCGGTTCAGCCTACTACACAGCCTGGTGGCCCTGTCCGCATCCGTTTTTATTTTACCGATTCGGTAGCCAAATCATTGTTGGCAGCAACGGGGTGTTCGGGCTGCGGCAAACTGGGCGACCCCTATGAATTGGGCGTTACTCAATACACCGGTCCTGTGGCGGAAGAAAACGGCACCCTGAGCGACAATGCAACGGGCACTTACACTTTTCACCTGCCCGATACCGTGGCCATCATCCCTTACGACAATGGCTATTATGCCGAATACACGGTGAACAGCTTTAGCGAGTTTTGGTTGAGCAAGGCCACGATAGCCCCGGCAGTAACCAACACCTGTGCCACGGATACCATTACTTATACCGCTGCTTCCAGTGGCAGCACCTATCAATGGCAAGAAGACAATGGCGCTGGCTTTGTGAACATGACCAACAGCGTCAATTTCATCGGGGTTACTACCAATACGGTAAAACTGGCCGGCTTGCCCACTTCCTATACAGGCCGAAAGTACCGCTGTGTGGTAAATGGCGTGCCGGGCAACCCCGTTACGTTGCGTTTTACCAAAGTGTGGAACGGCATTACCAGCACCGATTGGGCCAACCCCAACAACTGGGGCTGCGGTGACTTGCCCGATGAATTTACCGATGTGATCATACCTGCGGCCGTATCCAATTATCCATTGGTTACTGTTAATGCAGCAGTAAGGCAACTGCGGATAGCAAGCGGGGCCACGGTAAATATTGCTGCCAATATCACATTGGATGTAAAAGGAAAATAGGCCGTAGGGGCTTTAGCAATAGCGTAGGAAAAGGCAAGTGTATTTCAATTTTTCGTAGCTAAAAACTTTACTTCTGGCTTCGCTCCGTTGTAGAATTACTAAAGTTGAAGCTACAGTAGTACAAATGCCAAATCAGGGAACCCTCCGCCGCCGGGGTGTAATCGGCGGCGGTGTCCTTTTTTGGTTACTTTTTTTGACAAGAAAAAAAGTAACTCAAAAGGCAACCGAAAAGTACGAACTGCAACCATAAAGCGAAAATTTGAAATGCACCCAAACAGGCAAGTATTTTTATTCTTGCCTGTTTTTTATTAGCTTTATTGCAAACTATTTATATGGCAGTAGAACCATGGCGCTTAGGAAAAGTAATACGCATTGAAAATGAAACCAGCAGTACCAGACGCTTCTGGATACAAATTCCCGAACTAGATCGTTTTGATTTTAAGCCCGGCCAGTTTGTAACGCTCGACTTGCCCATTCACGAAAAGCCCAACAAACGCTGGCGCAGCTATTCCATTGCCAGTTGGCCCGATGGCACCAATGTAATTGAATTGGTAATTGTACTATTGGAAGGCGGCGCAGGCACCACCTATCTTTTTAATGAAGTAACGGTGGGCAGCGAATTGACCTTGCGTGGCCCTGCCGGTGTGTTCACCCTGCCCGACCCCATCGAAAAAGACTTGTTCTTTATTTGTACCGGCACAGGTATTGCGCCTTTCCGTTCGATGGCGCACCATATACTTAACCACAATATCCCCTACCAAAATATTTACCTCATTTTCGGCTGTCGCAAATTTGGTGATGCCCTGTATCCAGCAGAGCTAAAGGATTTGATGCGCAAGTCGCCCGGCTTTAAATACTATACCTGCTACTCTAGGGAAGAGCCCGGCAATGAAGATCATTTGATAAGGACCGGCTATGTGCACCAAGTATTTGAAGAAATTTGCAACAAAAACAAAATACCAGCCGATGATGGTACGGATGCCATGATACTAAAACCCGCCTCTTTTTATTTATGCGGCTGGAAGAACATGGTAGACGAGGCCAAGCAGCGGATTTTAGCCTTGGGCTATGATAAAAAAGCCATCCACCAAGAATTATATGGATAGTAAAAATTAAGCAGATTCAATGGAAGTAAGAGACTTATTCGATCCGGCTGTCAAGGCCGATATCATCAAACGCATCAACCAACTCAGCCCGAATAGCCCAGCGCAATGGGGCAAGATGAATGTGGCGCAAATGCTGGCGCACTGCCAAATGCCCTTGGGTGTGGCCGTGGGCAGCCATCAAATAAAAGGTAGCTTTTTTATGAGGCTGATCGGCCCCCTGTTCAAACCCCTTTTGTTCAACAGCAAGCCCTTTAAAAAAAACATAGGCACCGATAAATCTTTTATCATAGCCGATCCCCGGGACTTTGAAGCCGAAAAAAACAAATTGATCGACATGGTGAACCGCTTTGCACCGGAAACCATGGTGGATGAGCCGCACCCCATCTTTGGCAAAATGACAAAGGAAGAATGGAGCAAGGGCACTTGGAAACATTTGGACCATCACTTGCAACAGTTTGGGGTGTAAAAACTCGACTACTGTTCCAACTGCTGCAATAGCGCTTCCAACTTTTGGCTGTGCTTACCGGAAAACCTGTATATCTCGCCTTTTATTTCCTGCAGGCTGGCCGTACATTCGCTCTTGGATATATACGAGTGCAATGCATGGGGTGCGGTATAAGCATTAAAATACATTTGGGCATACTTTTCCAAAAACTGTTTTCCTGTTTCGAAATTGCCGGCCATCATTTGTGCATAGCCCCAAATCCGACCAGCCTGTAGCCCCGTTTCGATAAAGTGCGGATATAATGCAGTGCCTTTGTCCATCCACCAACTGGCTTTTGCAAGATTTTTTTGGCCAGCATAATAGGCTGACAGTTTAAAAAACAAGTTGGCATGACAAAACGCTTGGCCACTGGCAGATGAATAAGGTTTGTTGTTACCTTCCCCGTTAAGCGGTAGATATAGCTTGGTAATATAATCCTCTGTCTTTTTTATGGAAACATCCTGATAGGCTTTTTTTGCTTTTTCCGTAAACGGGGTCAGTCTATATATAATGCCCTCCTCCGTCAAGTAATCATCAAACAAATTGTAGCCTTGCACTGTAAAATAGATGGGCCGGGTGTTGATATTGGATGCAACAATATCCAACACCAACAAATCATTTAAAAGCAAATACCTGCCCAAGGTAACCGTAATGGGGCGGGTAGCAAAACCCTGTTTGGTTAATTGGATAAAGGTGTTGGGCAGTACAGGTATCGTTATTTTTTTTGTTTGATACGTAGTGATTTGCATTTCGCTACCATCTGTCGTGAGTGAACTTAGGGTGTTTTTGGCTGCAAGGATATCCGCAATGAATTTTTTGACAGGTAAAGAAGGTGATGCCGTTTTTCCTTCCTTGTAAACATTATAATCGCTGCTTGCACTCGCTAAAAATGAGTCAGGAAGGGTTACCATTACCGCTTTGGTGTCTTTAATATGTTTTACGTAAACCGGTAAACCCAATAGGCTATTGTTGATCACCTTTACATCTTTACGGAAATTGAGTTTTTGCTGTACGTACCAAAGCGGATAAGTGTCGTTGTCGCCAAATGTAAACAAGATAGCATTGGGGGCACAAGCACTCAGGTAGTTTTTAGCCTGATTAATATATGATTCATCAGCTTCCAGTTCGGCAATATACTGTAGGGCAGCATTATTCTCTCCGGCCATTATCATTTGGTCGTAACCAAACATGGCTTCGTTCATACTTTTCATGGGTATGTTGCCAATTTTGGTTTGATAGTAGGGGTTCCTTTTTCGCAGTTGGGTGTATGTTTGTATTGCCAAATTAATATAGTGCCGCACTTTTTCAATCCGCTCTTTCCCAGGTAATTCCAACCTGCCCAATTTGCGCTTTAATGGGTCTGCTTTAACCTCCGTACCGCCTACTTGGTACCACAAAAATAGGCTTGCAGTATAGGAATAAGCCCTAGCAAGGCCCTCGTATAAAGTATCATTATCCAAAGGCTTGCCTGCATAGTCTTTAATAATATCATCGGCCCAGCCGTTGTAGCCATAGTAGCAACAGCGCTCATAGTCGTACCAAGTATTTTTATTAAGATGGGCCATTACTTTTTCCTCGGGATCATCGCCCTCCATAGCCTCATGCGCTGAGGCTACCTCTTGATAGGCACTTTTTTGCAACGACCAAAAAACTTGTTCGTTCAGCACTTCGTCATTGTTCAGTCGGTTTATGTGCTGTACATACCAACCATCTTTTTTCTTGGCAAAATTTAACTCCTCTTCTGCATTGTCCGAGTCAGTGTACTTGCTAAAAAACGTCTTAAGCACCTGTGGGTAGGTAGGCATACTGTTTTGGGCATTTACAAAACATCCTAGACAAACAAAAAACAGTAGAAAGAAAATTCTTCTCATACAACGCATGAATTAAGGTAGTAAGATAAGTAAATTGACACAATCCCGCCGCCTAGCAATAAAAATGCCTGCTTTTCAGCCGCTGCTTGATACCATTAGCGCATATTATGCCGCCTGATGCAGATACAGCCACAGGTGTCCCAATCGTTCATTGGATAATAGCCCTCAAAGGCTTTGGGCTTTCCATATTTGTCTTTAATGGCCTGTAACCTTCCTTGTTGATTAATTGTATAAAGCGCACCCGAACAATTTTCATACTGTAAAAGATCGTTAAAGTCCGCATCTTTCATTACTACCAGTTCAGGTTGCTGATTGACTCTATTTAAACCAATAACAAGCAGGTACATCCTATATTGCTGCACGACTATGCCCCGGTTTTGTAAAGGATTGTACAAGATGAAATACCGAGTACCACAGCCTATTCCGTTGCATTTTTCAATCCCACCTTCTAATAATAACCATGGCCGCCGGTTGATTTCGATGGCCGTAAAATGGCTAGCATCTAATGATATATGCGATAACCATTCCTGGCCAACCAGCGAAGTATCCAATTCAATACCGGGCCGCAGCGGCTTTCCATTAACCGTCAATTGACGGGTAGCATACTCATCTGGGTGGTTGTTGGTAAGTGTAACAGTATAGTGGAGATTCCGGTAAGTATATTTGATTTGCGTAGGTTCTTGCGCTTTATTGTACCTACGGTCTTCCTTTTCAGTAAACTGCAAGGGTGTGCGGCGAATGGGCAAGGTATCGGTGCACCAAGCGGCCAGTTTAAGCAGCGCATTGCCTTCTCTCTCATCGGCAAATCTCAGCACCGGAGCCTGGGCATAAAAACTATCCCGTAAATGGATGGTGCGCAATGAATCGGTCACCCTATCATAGGTCCCGGCAACAATACCTGAGTCCACAGCAGCGGTTACGACTGCGGTATCAATGATGGGCGCTACGGAAGGCTTGGCGGGCTGTTTACAGGCTGTTGATAACACAATCGTTAAACAGGCAATACGGAACAACATATGGTAAATGCATTTGCACATAAATATACAAAAAAGCGGCAGCCAAAATAAATTGACTGCCGCTTTTATAATAAGTAGATAATACTATTTGATCTTTTCGTTCACAATCCTTTTTACATCGGCCATAGCAATACGCTCTTGCACCATGGTATCGCGGTAGCGGATGGTAACCGTATTGTCCTCCTTGGTTTGGTGGTCGATGGTTACGCAGAAGGGTGTGCCAATGGCATCCATGCGGCGGTAGCGTTTGCCAATGCTGTCCTTCTCTTCATAAAAACAATGGAAGTCGGATTTGCACTCTTTAATCAAAGCTTCGGCCAATTCTGGCAAGCCATCTTTTTTGGTCAAAGGTAGCACCGCCAATTTGGTAGGCGCAATCTTGGCCGGGATCCGCAATACCACACGGCTATCTTCGCTGCCATCTTCTTTGTTCCATTTTTCTTCGGCATAGGCTAAGCTCAATATGGTCAACACCAGCCTATCCAACCCCACAGAGGTTTCCACCACATAAGGGATATAGTTGCCATAAGGCTTGCCCTCGGGGTTCAGGTCATTGTCAAAGTACTGCATTTTCTTTTTGCTGTACTCTTGATGTTGCTTCAAGTCAAAATCGGTACGGCTATGGATGCCCTCCAATTCTTTCCAACCAAAAGGAAATTCAAACTCAATATCCAAGGCCGCATCTGCATAGTGTGCCAGCTTAACATGGTCGTGATAGCGCAATTTTTCGGTGGGTATGCCCAAGCTTTCATGCCATTGCTTTCTGGTATCCTTCCAGTAATTGTACCAATCCATTTGTGTGCCGGGGCGTACAAAAAACTGCATTTCCATTTGTTCAAACTCCCGCATACGGAAGATGAACTGACGGGCCACAATTTCGTTGCGGAAGGCCTTGCCCGTTTGCGCAATACCAAAGGGGATTTTCATCCGTCCGGTTTTTTGCACATTTAAAAAGTTTACAAAAATGCCCTGGGCCGTTTCGGGGCGCAGGTATACTTTATTATCGTCGGGGTTATCGCTGGCCACGGCGCCAAACTCGGTGCTGAACATCAGGTTGAACTGGCGGATATCCGTCCAATTGCAAGTGCCGCTTACCGAGCAGGCTATTTTGTTGTTTTCAATCAATTGCTTCAGTCCGGCATAATCGTCCTTGGCCAACAGGGCTTCCATCTCGGCTATCAAGGCTCCAGCAGCCACTTCGTCCAAGGTTTCGGCATAGCCCTCAATCAAGTGATCCACCCGGTAGCGTTTATTGCTGTCGCGGTTATCGATCATGGGGTCGCTAAAATTGTCCACATGCCCGCTCGCCTTCCAAGTGGTGGGGTGCATAAAAATAGCCGCATCAATACCCACGATATTGTCGTGCAGTTGCGTCATGCTTTTCCACCAGTAATCCCGGATGTTCTTTTTCAACTGGGCCCCGTATTGGCCATAGTCGTACACGGCTTGTAGCCCATCGTAAATTTCACTACTTTGGAAAATATAGCCATATTCCTTGCAATGTGCTATTAACTCCTGAAAATTGTTGCTTGCTTCGTTTGCCATAATGGGTGCAAAGGTAATATTGCCATGTAAGAATTGAAAAGGAATTATTAAAGCGGGGAAAATCCACTATTGCTTTATGCTGGCCAATAAAATATTATTTTTTTATATGTGTGGGATTTCCAAGAAAACCAGCACAACATATTGATTTACAACAATATACATTTATTTTCAACAAGTTCAGGTAATGGGGGCTGACCAGAATCAGCGTCTATACCACGAAAGTGTGATTGCTTGTGTAAGAATTGATAACTAGTTTTGCAGTATTAAATTTAAACAAAACTGATTTATCATGAAAAAATTATTTTTAGTGTCAGGCATAGCAATGGTAAGCTTGATGGCTACGGCGCAAACTAAAAAGGGCGATAAGCTGGTAGGCGTAGGCATCGGCAGCATCAGCTATACCAATAGTGACTCCAAAACCACTTATAGCAATACCCCTACCATTTACAATTCGGATGGCAACAGTTTTAGCATTTCTGTTAACCCCAACGTAGCTTGGTTTGTTAAAGACAATTTGGCCATTGGTGGAGGCGTAAGCGTAAGCTTTTACAGCAGCAAGAGCAATAGCAGCAATACGAGCTCTACCACAACTAGCGAGAGCAAATCAACCCAACCCTCTGTTTACATTGGCCCCTTGGCCCGTTACTATTTTGGCGGTAGCTCCAAAGGCATGCCTTTTGCACAAGTAAACATACAATATGGTATCTATGGTGGTAAAAGCGAAAGCAAAACCAGCAGCGGCGCCAGCAGCGAAACCAAAACCAAGCCCAAAGGCGACTGGAATGCAGGCTTGAGCTTTGGCTATGAGCATTTCATTACACCCAATGTAGGCTTTTATGGCTCAATTGGTTTTAACTATGGCAAAAGCAAAACACAATACGAATATCGTCCTTCAACAGGTACAGGATACGATTATACCAGCGAGTACAGCCGGTTTTATATCCCTGTAAACGTTGGCCTGCAGGTTCATATCCTGTCTAGCAATAAAAAGAAAAAATAAGTAGCATCTTATTGTATAGCGTGCAAAACAAAAGGTCGGCCATGTATATGGCTGGCCTTTTTTATTGTAGTTTGTCGTTCCCTTGGTGCCGTTCCGCATCCCGTATGTTCTTTTTTTCAAAATTCTTTTGCAAGGCTTCGGTAAGGTTGATGCCGGTCTGGTTAGCCAAAAAATTTCATATGGCGCCCCATCAATACCTCAGTCGAAAAATAAGAGCTTGGCCATAAATAACCTCATCCAATTCCTTTTCGGGTACTGTAAGTATCACTGATACTTGCAGCCAGTAAATACCCTTTGCTGGCAATTTTACTTGAAACTGCCTTGTTCCAGATTTTTTATCAACAATGGTAGTAGTGGGCAAACTTTCCCAAATGGTTTCGGTACAATCACGCCAGCCATTTCCTTTATAGGGCGCAATGCTAAAAGCAAAACGATATTGCTTTTGGACCGAGGGCAACCCGATGCTAAATTGTCCGTTTTCTAATAATAAATTGCCATATTCGGGAAGTTCAAACTTCAGTTTGGATTTGAAAAAAGATGCATGAACAATGGGCGCATTTTTAAATTCCTCAAAGCGCATAACGTGTTTACGCAATTGCCATTTATCATCAGCAGGCAAATGACTGTACACGAATTCGTTGGGATCCGTATCAAACCAGTAATGTTCCAACTCTTCCGCATACCTATCCTTGGCCCAAGTAGCATCCGCCAATATCCATCTGTCGCCAATCTTAAAAGCGTTCCAAGCGTGATTTTGGTCGTTTTCATCCGCTGTAACACCATAAGGGAAATTTCTACCCCACCCCACAATGATTTCGCATTCAATATCCAAGGCTTGGCATAAATAAGCAAACAGGTTGGCGTAGTTTTGGCAAACCCCTTTTTTTTGCGAAAAAGTTTCCAGAGCGGCTTGTTCCATCTCCTCTATCGCTTTCACTGTATCGGCCGCAACTGCATCGTAGTCGTACATAATTCGCTGGCTTACCACATAAAACAAGGCCCTAGCCCTTTGTAAAGGTGTTTTAAAGTGCAATCGCACGGTGCTGATTACGGTGTCGATGGTAAGATTACCCTGTATATCCAATAATGTCCCCATCTTCCTGTCAACATCAACCAATGCATCCTTGGGATTCAAGTAGTTTTGGTATATAGAATCGTTTTTTCTAGTTTTTTCTGCGAATACCAGCATAGCTAAGCTATCTTCCTTAGCCTGTTGGGCAGAATCATAAAAAACCAGTTTGGCAGAGTCGTACGGAACCTGCTGCCTACTAAAAAAGTCTTCCACCAATTGTGCAACCGATTCTTGTTTTTTGGGAGGCCCGGGCTTTTTTTTCTTTTTTGCTTGTGCATAACCCCCCAAAGCCATACATAATACAGATATAGTCAAAACAAAAAAACGCATCGCCGAGATTTTATTGTAATTTTTCATTTCCTTGATGCCGCTCCGCATCCCGTATATTTTTCTTTTCAAAATTCTTTTGCAAGGCTTCGGTAAGGTTGATACCGGTTTGGTTGGCCAGGCAAATCAGCACCCACAAAACATCTGCCATTTCATCGCCCAGCTCTTTGCCCTTGTCGCTCTCCTTAAACGATTGCTCGCCATAGATACGCACCATCAAGCGGCTCAGTTCGCCCACCTCCTCCATCAATATGCCCAAGTTGGTCAGTTCGTTAAAATAACGTACCCCCACAGTTTTTATCCAGGCATCTACTTGCGCTTGCGCTTCATTTATTGTCATTGCTTTGCAATTTTGGTTCACGAATTAGAAATGATTGCACAAATTACATGAATTATTTATTGGGACACGAATTAGAAATGATTACACGAATTACACGGATTAGGCTTTGCTTGAACACGTATGGTAGATGATTGCACGGATTACACGAATTATTTATTGGGATATTGATTAAAATGATTGCAAGGATAGGGTTTATTGGGATAAAGTGATAACCGATTATGCATACTCATTCTTGGGGCAATAGATATTAGGAAAACGGGTGTCAAACGGGCATTGTATGCTCCGCCCAGATTATTTTACAACCCGTTTCCACTTTAAAGAACGCTCCCCAAAGTTTACCAGCAGTCCAAGCTTCATTCCTGTAACAGCCAAGTAACTCAACGTTTGGGCTACATGTTCATCAATGATACAAGGCGTAGCTTTCACTTCTACTATAATTGAATCAAATACAACAAAGTCGGGTATGTACGGGTTGCGCAAAACCTGCTCTTTGTACCGCACGGAAAACTTCTGCTCTCTATCGTATAAAATCCCTTGTGCCACAAAATCAATCTCTATTGCATCTTTATAATTCACCTCTTTTAGCCCCATACCAAGCGTACGATGAACTTCCATGCAAATACCTATAATTTGATAAGATTCTTTTTTGAAGAGTAAGTCTGTCATTGGGTACGTTTTAATATTACGGATTTTGACCACGAATTTATAAGGATTACACGAATTACACAAATTATTGAATTAAGTATATTAGCGCTTTGTGATATTATTCTTGTAATGGCCAATAAAACACGTTTATTATGTAAACCCAATCCGTGTAATCCGTGCAATTAGTCTTAATCTGTGTGCAAATAATACTCTGTACAATTCGTCCCACCTCATATGCAAATTATAATCCGTGTAATCCGTGCAATTCGCCTCAATCCGTGTACAAATTATAATCCGTGTAAACTAACTGCCGTCAGGCAGGTTGATGAAATTGGTTCCCATTCGTATTCAAAGAAAGAATCCGTGTAATCAGTGCAATTCGCCTCAATCCGTGTACCAACAATCAATCCTTACTTTTAGAATCAATCCAAATCGTTACCGGCCCATCATTTACCAAGCCCACCTGCATATCCGCACCAAACGTACCTGTTTGTATGGGCTTGCCCAAGTCTGTTTGCAACTGTGCTATCATTTTTTCATACAGCGGTATGGCTGTTTCGGGTTTGGCGGCACGGATATAACTAGGCCGGTTACCCTTTTTTGTGGCGGCATGCAAAGTAAATTGACTCACCAATAAAATATCGCCTTCAATATCTTTAACTGATAAGTTGGGTACTTTTTCAGCATCATCAAAAATGCGCAGGTTTACGATTTTATTGCTGAGCCAAGTAATATCATCGGCACCATCTGCATCCTCAATACCAATCAATACCAATAAGCCATGTGCAATCGCCGATTTTAGGCTGTCCCCAATCGTTACACTGGCTTGTTGCACTCTTTGTATAACCACTCTCATGATACAAATGTAATATGCAACCAGCAATAAACGGAATGCGATTTATGGGTTATACAGCCCATCAAGGGCTCTATCTGTAGCATTTAAAGCCCCTAAATCTTGGCGGAAACACCATTCCACAGGTTGCCTTTTTCCAAAATAAAACCCGCCCTCTTCTTTTAAGAAACAGGGGCCAAATTGTTGCAGAAAACCGTAAAATGCAGCAAAATCAGGCTAGTAACAATTTCTTCGAAAAATCCAAAGGTTTTTTCCCCTTTTTCTTTCAAAAAATGGGGAAAATCAAGCAAAGCCCCTGCCCGCCTGCCTTATAAAATTACGCACATTGTTTTTCCACAGTCTGTTGATATTTAAGCCCTTGTAATGTCGCTAGCAAAAAATATTTTCGTTCTCCTGCAAAAGGATAACAAGGTTTATTACACAATCAACTTACTTTAATATGTCAAGCAAGAAGCAGTCTGCAAAAGGAATGCAATTTACCCGCCACTTTACAAAAGACGGCATTAACCCATACGATATGTTTGAATACGATTACCGTACTTCGGTAATCAAAAATCCGAGCGGCGAAGTGGTTTTTCAAATGGACAATGTAGAGGTGCCCAAACAATGGAGCCAAATTGCTACGGACATCCTAGCCCAAAAATATTTTAGGAAAGCAGGCGTGCCCCAGCAAGATGGCAGCCTCGGCCGTGAAACTTCGGTAAAGCAAGTAGCACATCGCATGGCACATTGCTGGCGTGTTTGGGGTGAGCGTTACGGTTACTTTGCTTCGGTAAACGATGCAGAAATATTTTACGATGAATTGGCGTACAGCATCCTTAACCAAGGCTGCGTTCCCAATAGCCCACAATGGTTCAATACCGGTTTGTACGAAGTATATGGTATCAAGGGCAAACCACAAGGGCACTATTATGTAGATGCCGTAGATGGTGTGTTGAAAAAGTCAACTTCGGCTTACGAACGTCCGCAGCCCCATGCTTGCTTTATTTTAAGTGTGGATGATGATTTGGTAAACGAAGGCGGTATCATGGACCTGTGGGTAAGGGAAGCCCGTATCTTTAAATACGGCAGCGGCGTAGGTACCAACTTCAGCAGCATCCGTGGCGAAGGCGAAAAGCTCAGCGGCGGTGGTACTTCCAGCGGCCTGATGAGCTTTTTGAAAATTGGCGATAGGGCAGCAGGCGCTATCAAAAGCGGTGGCACTACCCGTAGGGCGGCCAAAATGGTTTGCTTGGACTTGGACCACCCCGAAATTGAACTGTTCATCGATTGGAAAGTAGAGGAAGAGCGCAAAGTGGCTGCCCTGATTGAAGCCGGTTATGCCAGCGACTACGAAGGCGAGGCTTACCGCACCGTAAGTGGACAAAACAGCAACAACTCTGTACGCATACCCAACGGCTTTTTCCGTGCATTGGATGCGGATACCGATTGGGAACTGAAAGCCCGTAGCGATGGCCGCACCATGAAGAAGGTAAGGGCCAAAAACCTGTGGGACAAAATCAATTATGCCGCTTGGCGCTGCGCCGACCCCGGTACACAATATGATACCACCATCAACGAATGGCATACCTGCCCCGAAGGAGGCCCCATCCGTGCCAGCAACCCTTGCAGTGAATACATGTTCTTGGACAATACCGCTTGCAACCTGGCATCGGTAAACTTGACAAAGTATTTTGATGCAACGACCAGCACATTTGATGTGGCAGGTTTTGAACATACCGTTCGCTTGTGGACAACCGTACTGGAAGTATCGGTGCTGATGGCTCAGTTCCCCAGCAAGGAAGTGGCGCAACTGAGCTACGACTATCGTACGTTGGGTCTTGGCTTTGCCAACTTGGGTACGGTACTGATGGTGAGCGGCATTCCTTACGATAGCGATGAGGCCCGTGGCATTGCAGGCGCTATCACGGCTATTATGACCGGCATATCTTACAAAACCTCGGCAGAACTGGCCGGCCATTTGGGCGCCTTTAGCAAATACGAAGAAAACAAAGCCCATATGCTGCGGGTAATGCGCAACCACCGTGCTGCTGCTTACGATGCCGCCGATGCATACGAAGGGCTGGAAATAAAACCACAAGGTATCCAGGCCAAGTATTGCCCCGATTACCTGCTGAAAGCCGCTACCAAGGCTTGGGACGAAGCCGTGCAATTGGGCGAAAAGAATGGCTACCGCAACGCACAAACCACGGTAATTGCCCCCACCGGCACCATTGGCTTGGTGATGGATTGCGATACTACCGGTGTAGAACCCGACTTTGCCTTGGTGAAGTTTAAAAAATTGAGCGGTGGCGGTTACTTTAAAATCATCAACCAATCGGTGCCTTATGCATTGAGGAAGATGGGTTACAAAGAATCTGAAATTGAAGCGATTGTAAATTATGCCAAGGGCCACGCCACATTAAAAGGTGCGCCCTTTATCAATCCACAAACACTGAGCGAAAAAGGCTTTTTGGCCGAAGAAATTGCCAAGCTGGATGCAGCCATGGCAGCCGCTTTTGAAATTGGCTTTGTATTTAATAAATATACATTGGGCGAGGCTTGCTTGGAGCGCTTGGGCTTTACCCCCGATCAGTTTAACGACTGGAACTTCAACCTGCTGGAAGCCTTGGGCTTTAGCGATGAAGCCATTGATGCCGCCAACGAATATATCTGCGGTAGCATGACGGTGGAAGGTGCGCCTTACTTAAAAGATGAGCATTACCCCGTATTTGACTGCGCCAACAAGTGCGGCCACAAAGGGCAACGCTTTATCCACCACAGCGGCCATATCCGCATGATGGCGGCCTGCCAACCTTTCTTGAGCGGTGCGATTTCTAAAACGATCAACCTGCCCAACGAGGGTACATTGGAAGATATTGCCGAAGCCTACCGCATGAGCTGGGAACTGGGCCTGAAAGCCTGCGCCCTGTACCGCGACGGTAGCAAGCTGAGCCAGCCTTTGAGCAACAAAAGCGACAAAAAGAAAAAAGAAGATACCACTGCAGAGGCTGCTCCAGAAGTAGCGGCCGAATCGGCCCCGATGATTGTAGACATGTCGAAACTGACAGTAGAAGAACTGTTGGACGAAGTGAATAAGCGGGTGCAGAGCAGTAAGGATACGGTGCTGAAGCGCCAATTGGCGATGATTGTAGAACGCAGGAGCATGCCGGCCAAACGCCGCGGCTTTACGCAAAAGGCCAAGATAAACGGACAGGCACTGTTTGTACGTACGGGCGAATATGGTGATGGTACTTTGGGCGAAATATTTATTGATATGGCCAAAGAAGGAGCAACCATGCGCAGTATGCTCAACTGTTTTGCCATTGCCATTTCTATTGGTTTGCAATACGGTGTGCCTTTGGAAGAGTATGTAGAAAAATTTGTGTTTACCCGCTTTGAGCCTAGCGGTATGGTAGATCACCCGAATATCAAAACCACTACTTCTATTGTTGACTTTATCTTCCGCTCATTGGCGTATGAATACTTGGGCAGGACCGATCTGGTGCATGTGCTGGACAAACCCGAAGTGCTGAACTTGGGCAATGAGGAATGGGACCAAGAAACCCCTACCATTGGCGAACGCACACCCGAACTGAGCGATGTAAGGGTAATGGGCAACGCAGCGCCCAAGCCACTGCCCGCCCACAGGGAGATACACCGCAAAGTACAGCCTAATGGCATGGATGCCGTAAATGCAGCCGCTAAAAGCATGCAGAGCGACGCACCTGCTTGCAATACCTGCGGACATATTACCGTACGCAGCGGTACTTGCTACAAATGCCTCAACTGCGGCAATAGCATGGGCTGCAGCTAAAATCAGTTTACATTAGCACAACAATAAAGGCCATCGGTGTAAAAACCGGTGGTTTTTTTATGGAAGGACGAGGTGCCAATGTTGAGTGACGAATGAGGAATGCCGAATGGGAGCGCTAAATGTTGAATGACGAATGTTGAGTGACGAATAGGCGCAGGAAGTTGGGAATTCGCTTCGGTTCAATAATCAATAAGGAGTAATTAATAATCCGTGTAATAAGTGCAATCAGTATCAATCCGTGGTCCAAGAATATCGATTGCCCATCTCAAATCCACCATTCCATTGTATTTAGCCCTGATATCGTTAATTTTAACCATGCAAAGGCGTTATCCTCACCAGCTTTCCATCGGCAGCCACCATAAGGTGGTGGCGCTGGACGATGCGACCGTGGCCAAAATATTTACCGATGATATCCATAGCGATATTGCTACCGAATCGGCTGCGATGCGCTTTGCCAACGATATCAACGATTTGGTGGTAAAATGGGTGCGCAACGATTTTGACGAGCAATTGGATGCCGATGTATTGGTAATGGAGCGACTGTATGCCTATGATTACCGGGCTTTTGAGTTAGAAAAACGGATCCTTTGGCTGGAAGCTTTTGAATTTGAGTTAAGGCAACTGCACGAATCCGGTTGGGCACACCGCAAACTGTACGATGCGGCCGGTACCGCCACCACGTTTTTTGATAATATTTTATTGACGCAGCAAGGCCTTCGTTTGATCGGGATTGGCCAAGCCCTGATGCAACAGGATACTGGCGATTACTTGTTTGAAAAACATGTACGGGCCGAATGGGAAGCCGTACGGTTGTTTAAGGAGTATTTTTTGCGGCGGTGAGTAAGGCTGCTTAGCTTATTGTGCCTACCTTTGCCCTATAAACCAACCTCAATGCCTCGTAAATTTATTGACCGTTTTAAACGTATCGACGAAATCATTGCCAACAAGTCTTCGGGTACTCCAGCGCAAATGGCCAGCCGCTTAGGCATTTCCGAAAGTACCCTCTATGATTTTATTGCCGTAATGAAAGAATTGGGCGCCCCTATCCAATTCGACAAGTTTAACCAACGCTATTATTACGAAACAGAAGGCCATTTCAATATTTCTTTTTTAGAAAAACAATAAAAACTAGGCTCCCCCAATATTAAAGGCCTTGATAAATACGGAAACCCTATTTTTCGTATGTGAAAGCCAACTTTCAAATAATTTTAAAAAAACTTCGCCACTCCGATATTATTGGAGTAGGGCATCCCATCTTTACACTGTTAACACAAAACTTGAGTGCTAACGGTTGTTGGTTTATTAAAAGGTAGAGGCTGCCCGTTCTCGGGCAGTTTTCTTTATATATATACCCTATTGACCCAGCCAATCCTTAAAACCATTTACCCTTTCCCGGCTAACGATGGTTTCGGCAGTAGTAGTGGGCAACACCTCAATTTTAAGCCGCCCGCCCAACCATGTATGTACTTTTTTTACGGATTCGATATTGACCAATAAGTGTCGGTTGATGCGATAAAACTGCGCAGGGCTCAACTGCTCCTCCAATTGGGTAAGGTTGCTTTCCAACAGGTATTTGGCATTGTTGAAATCAACCGCAAAGCACAGTTTGCCATCTGCATAGCAATACGCCACATTTTCGGTTTTTAAATAACTCAACTGCTGGCCCCGCTTAATCATCAAGCGTTCCTTGTAGCGCCCCGCATTCATCTGCTGCACCAACTGCAAAATCTTTTCGGAAAAATCGGTTTTTTTGTTGCGGTACAGTTGGCGGTATTTTTCCACCGCATTGCTCAGTTCGCTTTCATCTATCGGCTTTAGCAGGTAATCCACACTGTTTACCTTAAAAGCCTTGAGGGTGTATTGGTCAAAAGCCGTGGTAAAAATAACCGGGGCGGTAACCGGGGCCTGCGCAAAAATGTCGAAGCTCAGGCCATCGGCCAGTTGGATATCCATAAAAACCAAATCGAAGGGGGCTGGGTCGGACAAAAAATACCGCACCGACGATTCCACACTATCAAAACGCTCCCGTATCACTATCTCCGCATCCAACTGCTCCAGCATCCGGGCCAAGCGGTTGGCAGCGGGCATTTCATCTTCTATTAATATTACCTGCATTATCCAGTTGCAATTAAAGGTATCGAAACGGTAAAGCTGTTGTCGCTTTCGGTAACCATCACCTGCCTATCGCCCAAGAGCCGATAGCGGTTGCGTATATTATCCAGCCCAATACCGGTCGATTCGGAGAGTTGGTTTTTCTTTTGCAAATTATTGCGCACCACCAAACTGCCGTTTACCGCATACACATCTATCCGCAAGGGTTTGCTCATGGATACCACATTGTGCTTGATGGCATTTTCCATCAACAACTGTAATGACATGGGTACAATATTGTGTTTCAGTTTTTCTTCGGGCACGGCTATATCAATGGTGAGGTTGTTGCCAAACCGGGTTTTTAGCAAAAAAGCATAGGCTTCCAACACTTCCAGCTCATCCTTTAACGAAATGCTTTTTTCATCTTTTACCTCCAAAATATGTCGGTACACTTTGGACAACTGTTGCACAAAAGCCACGGCCTGCTGCGGGTCTTCCGGTATCAAGGAAGCCAAGGTATTGAGGTTGTTGAACAAAAAATGTGGATTTACCTGTGTTTTCAATGCATTCAATTGGGCATGTAGGTTTTCCCTTTTCAGCATCTCCTGCTCTTCCAAGGATTCCATTAATTTTTTGCTCAGGTATTTGCTTTCGTAAATGGCGGCTACGGTGATGGAGCAAAAAAACGCCGCATTATTGGAGTTGATTACCACATCGGCCAAACTGCGACCGGGATAATTGGCCGTATCGCCCAGTCCGCAAAAGCCATGCAAATAATAGCCCAATGTATTGGTGGCCAGTAGGGTAAAGCCCAGCATTACCAGCGACTGTACCCATAACCGCTTTTTCACTTTGGGAAACTGCGGATAGCGGGTACGGGCCCAAATGAGTATGTAGCGGTTGCCAATCCATATCACCGAAGTGGTGATGATGGTGGTTACAAACATGCGCCAATCATATTCGGGGGTTCTGCCGATGCGGATACCAAAAAACACGATGGGTATAAAAAAAGCGGTAACCGGTATCATAATCAACGATACCAGCCTGTCATCAAAACCTATCTTTTTATAATCGGGGCGCCACATGTGGTAAAATTAAGTTTTTTAAAGGGGTAAAACAAGTGATGTATAAATAGTGAGTATTAGAATTTTATGCTGTTGTCCCGCTCGAAATAGCCATTAGCAGTAGCTTTTTGCACTTTTGTCTCCGCCGCTAACCAGTTGGGGACAAGCCTGCCTGCCCGGCAAAGGCAGCTAATTTATAAAGTTTGAACTGTCGCTACATTCTATCAGCCGATTGCTTGTGCTTGCCTCAAGCCGGCGGGCTTCGTTCCGGGTTCACCACTGCATTTAGCCCTTTTTCTGGGGCCCTACCCAGAAAATCCGCCTACGGCGGACCGGTCTCGTCATTAATGACGAGATGATTCACCTCGGAACTGGTGAGAGGTGAACCACTCCTTGCCTCGTTACATTAAAACAAATGGGCCGCTTATACTGAATTTAATTTAAATGCGTTTGCCCTCGTATAAAACCGGCCGGTATGACAACTGCCGCAGCATACCGAGCCGGTATCAATCAACCTAAAACGTAATCATATAATTTACGTTGGGAAAAAAGCCTATCTGGTTAATAACGCCCGTCTTACCCGTTTTGGGGTTCAATGTACGCAGGTACACATTCTCCCGGCCGGTAAAGTTCTGCAGGTCCACATACCATTTCTGCGTTGTCTTTTTACCATTGCGGGTGTATGAAAACTTCAGGTCCCAGCGCAGGTAATCATTCCCCTGTTGGCTGTAAGCTTCCTGCTCTTTAAAAACAATATAGCCCGCTGTCGCCGAAGCTGGCAGGTCGTAAGGCGTGTACCGTTGGCCCCCGGCCCAAGTAATTTTTGTATCAATACCAAACGTTGATTTTTTGCTCACCTTAAATTCCTTTCCGCCCAGCAGGTTGGCTGCAAAATTGGTATTAAAAGCAGTATTGCGCCACACTTTGTCGCTACCCCGGTATTTCGATTCAAATACCGATACGGTAGCCAAGTAGTAAAAGCCCTTGTTCAAAAAACGCTCTGCCGTAAACTCTACACCATAGTTGTAACCATTGCCCTCATTCTCCAAATAGGTTTTGTCGGGAAAGTAAAAGTCGGCACCGCTGTTGAGCATGCTAAAAGAAGAAGCCGTTTTTTCCACTGCTGCACCGTACAGGTACTGCCCATACACTTCGGCCTTTATGCGGAAGTACTTGGAAAAGCTCCTATCGTAGCCCAATACACCGTGCACACTTTTTACAAAGCCCAGGTCTTTATTGCTCAGCACTGTTTCGCCACCCGAAGCCGCCGTTTTGTAAAAATATACTTCCAGCGGTTGCAACTGGCTGTGCATACCGGCACCAAAGGAAAAGGATTGATTGGCGGTAGCTTGATATTTAATGTTCCAGCGGGGCTCGATGCTCCAGCTATCGTTATAGGTAAACAGTTGGGCATACACGCCCACATTGGTTGACAGCCTATCGGTAAAGCGATGGGCGAAATTGCCAAAAGCCCTTACCAAAACCGCATTTTCCTTAGTATCGGTAAAACGGGTAAGCACCGAGTCTCCATTTTTAATATAATCCTGCCGCAGATCCAAACGGGTAAGGTCGGCAATAAAGCCCGCCGTTACTTGATTTTTGGCATTCACCTTTTTATTAAAGGTATAACCCAGCGAATACTTAAGCTGTGTGTTCACTTTATCAAAAGCCGTTTTCTGCGGCCTGCTGTTATCTACAAACTCTTCCTTGTAATCCGACTTGGTACCCGATACCGCCAATATGGCTTTACCCGAAGTGCTGGGGTTGAAAAAGTAGGTATGCGTAAGGCCCATTACACCCGTGAGCGATTTGAACTTTCTATCCCGCAAAGTACCGTCGTTGGTGGCATACAGGTTATCCTCGTCGTAAGCCGAAAACTTGATATGGCTTTCGCCGCCCATGCCAAACAAATCGAATATGCCGTTTTTTTTGGTAGGAAAGTGCAACTTAAAATTCAGGTCTTGATAATAAGGTGTGGCGGCACCCGTACCCACACTGATGCCCAGGGGCTGTATGGCCGCAATCAACGAATAACGGTAGTTGACCAAATAAGAAGCGTTGGACTTTTTGCTAAAGGGCCCTTCTGCCCCAGCTTCAAAACCATTAAAACCCATCTGCCCCAAAAACTCATGCTTTTTGTTGTTGCCATTGCGCAAGCGCAGGTCGAACACACCCGCCACCGCATTGCCATACTGCGCCGGAAAAGCACTGGTAATAAAATCGGAGTTTTTAAGGTTGTTGGTATTGATGATGGTAACCGGCCCGCCCGTAGCACCCAAGGTGCTGTAGTGGTTGGGGTTCGGTATATCAATGCCCTCCATGCGCCACAGCACGCCCGATGGCGAATTGCCCCTTACCACAATATCGTTGCGGGCATCGTTGCTACCGCTTACCCCGGCAAAGTTTTGCGCCATGCGGCTGGGATCGTTGCGGCTGCCCGCATAGCGGATGGCTTCATCCACACTAAACTGCCGGGCACTCACCACGGCCGCCTCGTTTATCGGTTTGTTTTTTACCCGGCCCGAGGTAAGCACCACTTCCTCCATTTTTTGGATGCGCTCCCGCAGCTTGATTTCTAGCACTACTTCCTTGGAAGAGGTTACTTCGATGGCATAGAGCGCCGAGGCCTCATAGCCCTGAAGGCTTATCCTAAAGGTTTGCCTGCCCACGGGCACTTGGTACAAAGTAAATTGGCCTGCAGCATCCGTTAAGCCGCCAATGGTAGGCGTAATGCCTTCTACCACAACGGTGGCATTGCGGAGTGCCCCGCCCGATTGTTGGTCGATTACCACGCCCTTTACCGTTTGGGTAAGGGAGGTGGTTTGTGCTTGCGAAAAAAAGGTGGCTAATAGAAGCACCACCGATGTTAAAAATGCTTTCATGTTATATCTATAAAATTTTTTAAATGAACTTTATGAAGATGCTATACTTTAAGTTTTCGGATGTTGTCCGCATTGCTGGCTATTGCAAAAGCGGTTTAAAGCGGAACTATTTGTTGCGGTTGTTGTAAATATCCACCGCCTCTTTCAGTTTGGCTATATCGGCACCGGTTTCTTTGGCCTTGTTGATGGCAGCGGCACAGCTAGCAAAATGTGTTTGCGTAACGGCGGTCAAATTTTTATCCGTAACCAATTGCAGGGCGGCTGTTTTGGCCGTGTACATAAAGTAGTTGCCCAGTTTGCCCTCGGTACCGCTGAGGTAAATGGCATCGGCCCCATTGTACACCATTTTGCCGGTGCAGTCGCTGGCTTTTTGCAAAAAATCAATATCACCGGCGCAGATCACTTTAAAGAAATCGCCCTTTACACAGCGAAACTGTTGGCTGCCCAAGGTAACGGCTGTTAAATTGTAGGCATCATGGCGTTGTTTTTTGCCGCCCGCTTCTGGCAACAGGGTAATACTGGCTTTGTTGGCCATTTCATTTTTTACCCATCCGGCCACGGTGCTGCCGTCGGCCATTACGATGCTGCCCTTTTCAAAACCCTGTGGCGGGGCGGTTTGGGCCACGGTTATTGACAGTAGGCCCAGCAGGGCTGCCATCATCAGTATTGCTTTTTTCCCCGCAAGGCGGGATTTCATTTCTTTTAACATTGCTTTACTTTTTAGTTGATTAAAATGTTTAATACCACAATGCTACAGCCATCCTTTAATACCGGCAATTGAAAAGGATTGAGTTGCAGAAAAGGGGGAGTGAGTTGGGGGTTGAGAGTGAATAGTTAATAGTGAATAGTTAATAGTGGATAATGGAGAGTGGATAGTTGAGAGTTGAAAATTGAAAGTTGAAAGTGTGGTCGATGGTCAATGGACCATGGACTATTGACCAGTATCCAATATCCAGCATCCGCTATCCAGTATCCAGCCCCTAGCATCCAGCATCCACTACCCAAAATACCGTTCGCAGGGTATTGCCCAGCCCCGCGGCTCCGCTAATTTTACCCCAAACAAGTACTATGGTAAAAAACGAACTGCTGGCCGCATGGACCTACCGCTATGGCGAACTGGCCCAACAACGGCTGATACGAAAAACGGGCAGGCATATTGGCCGCCTCCTGTTTTCGGTTTACCGCAGGATGGCCAGCTTTAAAGCCGAAGAAATATTGATAACCACCGCCAAAATCATCACCGAAAAAAAAACATGGATCCTTTTAGGCGAAAACCGGCAGCTCACCCATGTTCGGTTGCGCAACCGCCCCCAATCCATATCCCTGCTATTTAAAGTACAGGAAAAGATGGCCCACAAAACCCGCTTTTTTACCGTAACCCTGCCCATCCCGCCCCAGCAACAGGCCCTTGCCGACAGCATTTATGCGTATTTTATACAGTGGCTGGCGCTCGGCACCGTGTAAACCCTCTTTTTTGAAGGCCCCGCCGCACCCGGCTGTTTTCAACCTCCTATTTCAGTACCTTTGCTCCCATTTTCAACAGACCGCTTTCATAATCGACCCAGTCCTTTCATGTAGAGAGGGAACAAAGGGCGCTAACTACCAAAACAGTAGTATGCAAGCGGGTCCATAAAGTTTAGGGCATTAATATATGAGCAGCAAGTACAACGAGCACAAACAGCTTAATTTACCGGCAATAGGGCAGGAAATACTGGCCAAATGGAAGCAGGACCATGCTTTTGAACAAAGCGTAACCCTGCGGGAAGGCAGCCCCGCTTTTGTTTTTTACGAAGGGCCGCCCAGCGCCAACGGTATGCCCGGCATTCACCACGTAATCAGCCGCACCTTAAAAGATTTGGTTTGCCGCTACAAAACCATGCAGGGCTTTCAGGTAAAACGCAAGGGCGGTTGGGATACCCATGGCCTACCCGTGGAACTGGGCGTGGAAAAAGAACTCGGCATTACCAAGGAAGACATCGGCACCAAAATATCGGTGGAGGAATACAACCTAAAATGCCGGGAAGCGGTAATGCGCTTTAAGGACAAGTGGGACGGTATTACCCAGCAAATGGGCTATTGGGTGGATCTGAACGACCCCTATATCACTTTTGAAAACAATTATATAGAATCGCTTTGGTGGTGCCTGAGCTCATTGTACAAAAAAGGCTACCTGTACGAAAGCGTAAGCATACAGCCCTACAGTCCCGCTGCGGGCACGGGCTTGAGCAGCCATGAACTGAACCAACCGGGGACTTATAAGGATGTGAAGGATACTAGTGCGACGGTGATGTTTAAGATTGACAGAACTCATAAAAATGCTTCTCATCGAGAGTATCTGTCGATAGAAAATAAGATTTTAAATAGCTGGAGAGAATACGCATTCTATAAAGATCTAATGACACTTGCGGAGTTTGAGGAATACTCAAATGAAGTATTCTTCCTTGCATGGACAACTACACCGTGGACACTTCCAAGTAATCTTGGATTAACTGTTGGCCCTGATATTGACTATGCCCTGATATCAACCTACAACCCATATTTACATCGTCCAACTAACGTTATTCTTGCTAAAAATCTAATTACTAAGTACTTTAAACGAGAAGAAGAGAATATTGGCCTTGCGAATTATAAACTAAATGAAAAAATACTTCCATGGCAAATTATTGGCGAATTTAAAGGGTCGCAACTGGAGGGCCTGCGCTACGAACAATTGATACCCGGCGAAGCCAATACCCTGGAAGCCGTGCAAGCCATCACCCCCGGTGCCGATCCTTTTAGGGTTGTTACCGGCGATTTTGTTACCACTACCGATGGTACGGGCATTGTACACACGGCCCCGGCCTTTGGTGCGGATGACTTTAAAGTGGGCAAGCAGCACAATTTGGGCATCCTTACCTTGGTAGATAGGGAGGGCAAATTTGTGCCCGGTTTGGGCGATTACAGCGGCCGCTTTGTAAAAAACTACAAAGACGATCCCAATTATGTGGATGTGAACGTGGACATCAGTGTGGAACTGAAACTGCGGGGCCAGGCTTTTAAAGTAGAAAAATACGAACACAGCTACCCCCATTGCTGGCGTACCGATAAGCCCATCATTTATTATCCCTTGGATGCTTGGTTCATCAAAACCACCGCATTGAAAGATAAGATGGTGGAAGCCAACAAAACCATCAACTGGAAACCCAAAGCCACGGGCGAAGGCCGCTTTGGCAATTGGCTGGAAAATATGGTGGATTGGAACCTGAGCCGCAGCCGCTTTTGGGGCACGCCGCTGCCGATATGGAAAACAGAGGATGGCGAAGAGGAAATCTGCATCGGTTCTATTGCCGAACTGAACGAGGGTATAAAAAAGGCCAGCGAAGTATTGGGCGGCGATGTAAACACCCATTACCTGCACAATGGCATATTGGACCTGCATAAACCTTATGTGGATGATGTGATACTGGTAAGCCCCAGCGGCAAACCCATGCGGCGGGTGCCCGACCTGATAGATGTGTGGTTCGATAGTGGCGCCATGCCCTATGCGCAATACCATTTCCCTTTCGAAAACCGGGAGCTGTTTGCCCAAAACTACCCTGCCGACTTCATCGCCGAAGGCGTAGATCAAACAAGGGGTTGGTTTTACACCTTGCATGCGCTGGCCGGCCTGTTGCAAGAAAGCATCCAAGAAGAATTGGCAAAGGACAACATCCCTTGGCCCAGCCTTCAGGCTGGGATAACTGGGATTGCCTATAAAAATGTGGTGAGCAATGGCTTGGTGCTCGATAAAAATGGCGTAAAAATGAGCAAGCGCCTCGGCAATGTGGTGGATCCCTTTGCAACCATCGACCAATATGGCGCCGACCCCACCCGCTGGTACCTCATTACCAATGCCAACCCGTGGGACAGTTTGAAATTTGACATAGCGGGTATCCAAGAAGTGCAACGCAAGTTCTTTGGCACCCTATACAATACTTATCAGTTTTTTGCCCTTTATGCCAATGTGGATGGCTTTGCTTTTAAAGAAGCCTATATCCCCGTGGCGGAAAGGCCCGAGTTGGACCGTTGGATTTTATCGGCGCTCAACAGCTTGGTGCAAACCGTGCAGGACAGCATGGACGATTATGAGCCCACCCAAGCCGGCAGGGCCATTGAAGAGTTTACCGATACCCAACTGAGCAACTGGTATGTGCGCCTCTGCCGCCGCCGCTTTTGGAAAGGCGAGTACGAGCATGATAAGATATGCGCCTACCAAACCCTGTACGAGTGCTTGGAGACCCTTAGTCTGCTGATTGCGCCCATCGCCCCCTTCTTTGCCGATTGGCTGTTTGGCAACCTCAATGCCGTTTCGGGCAGGTTTGGCGAAACATCCGTGCACCATGCACATTTCCCCAAGGTAGCTACGGAAGTGTTGGACAGCGAACTGGAAAAAAGGATGGCCCTGGCCCAAGACGCTTCGTCGCTGGTATTATCGCTGCGCAAAAAAGTGAACATCAAAGTGCGCCAGCCGCTGCAAAAAGTAATGATTCCTGCCTTGGATACCACCATGACGGGCCATATACAGCAGGTGGCCGACATCATCAAAGCCGAAACCAATATCAAGGAAATTGAGTTATTGGCGGCCGATAACGACTTTATCCGCAAAAAAGCCAAGGCCAATTTTAAAACCCTGGGCAAGCGTTTGGGGGGCAAAATGAAGTGGGCGGCTGACAAAATAGCACAGTTTACCAATGCGGATATTGAAAAAGTACTGCAAGGGCCGTTGGTTTTGGATGCTGCCGTGTTGGACGATGCCGGACAGCCCATTGCCATTACCGCCGAGGATATGGAAGTGAGCACCGATGCCATCCCCGGTTATGAAGTAGCTGCAAAAGGCTCATTAACAGTGGCATTAGACATTACGATTAGCGATAATCTGAAAAAAGAAGGCGATGCTAGGGAGTTTGTAAACCGGATACAGAACCTGCGCAAGGACGAGGGTTTTGCCTTAACCGACCGCATAAACGTGAAACTATCTGAAAATCAGGGGCTGCAAGCTTCCTTAACTGAATTTAATGCCTATATTTGCGCCGAAATTTTGGCAGATTCGCTGGAATTTTCCGCTACTTTAACAGATGGCACCGAAATTGAAGTAAATGATGTTCTTTTAAAAGTGAACGTAACAAAAAAAGGAGTATAGTATGGCAACTAAAAAACCTGCCCCTAAAAAGGTAAGCAAGGTAGCAAAACCCGCTGCCAAAAAGGCAGCCCCGGTAAAACCTGCTGCAAAAGCCAAGGCTCCGGCCAAACCAGTAGCCAAGCCCGCTGCTAAAAAAGCCGTGCCTGCTAAAAAACCAGTGGCGGCCAAACCTGCTCCAAAAGCAGTAGCCAAGCCAGTAGCCAAGCCTGCTCCAAAAGCGGTGGCCAAAAAACCGGCCCCGGCCCCAAAGCCAGTAGCCCAACCGGCCCCCAAAGCAGTAGCCAAGCCTACCGCTACCCCAGCAGCAAAAGCAACACCCCAAAAATCCCCAGAAAAGCCAGCACAACAAAACAACATGAAGCCAAAAGAAAATAAAGCGACACCACCCAAGCCGGTGGTTATTCCAAAAACAACAACGAAGACAGTGAGGAAATATCAACCAGAATTTACCAAGTCGATATTGGACAAACCGAAACAGGACGTACATTCGAGTACTTTGGTTCGGTACAGCGATTCTGACTTGACCGAGTTTAAAGACTTGATCCAGCGCAAACTGGATACGGCCAAAAAGGAACTGACTTACCTGCAGGGGCTCATTACCCGCAAGGATGAAATGGGTGGCGACGAAAGTGATAACCGCTACATGACCATGGAAGATGGTAGCCTGAGTATGGAAAGGGAACAACTGAGCCAAATGGCCAGCCGCCAAATTACCTTCATCGACCATTTGGAAAAAGCATTGATGCGCATCGAAAACAAAACCTACGGTGTATGCCGTGTTACGGGCAAACTGATCGACAAAGCCCGTTTACGTGCCGTGCCACATGCCACTTTGAGCATCGAAGCCAAAATGGGTATCGTTAAATAAGTTAACAGTTTTTATGAATAAAATGCAGTTACAGAAACGTGACTGCCTTTTTTTTATGAAGAGTTATAGGAATTAATAGTGAATAGTGAAGGGCGAGATAAGGGGCCTTATCGTCAGTAGCAGTAAAATGCCACAAAATTTTGAAACCTGTGCACTATTCATTATTAACTATTAATTTTTCATTATTCACTTTCCCCTACCATATAGTACCTTGCCTGATACACAAACGGTGCTTTATCAATAGCTTTGCGACCATGGATACCATTACCATTCGTCCCATACAAGCGGCCGATAATGCGGCCATGGCCACCATCATCCGGGAGGCCCTTGCCGAGTTTGGGGCCAACAAGCCCGGCACCGTTTATTACGATCCCACAACGGATGCCCTGTTTGAATTGTTTCAAACGCCCCGCAGTTGCTATTATGTGGCCGAAGCAAACGGCATATTGCTGGGCGGTGCTGGCGTTTTTCCCACCGAAGGGTTAGCGCCACAAGTTTGCGAACTGGTAAAAATGTACCTGCACAAAGATGCACGGGGCAAAGGTTTGGGCAAAACCATGATTGACCAATGCATGGCTACCGCCAAAACCCTGGGCTATACCCAAATGTATTTGGAAACCATGCCCGAGCTGGAAAAAGCCGTGCAGGTGTACGAAAAATTCGGCTTTCATTATTTGGATGGCCCCATGGGCAATAGTGGGCATTTTGGTTGCGGTAAATGGATGCTGAAGAAATTATGAATGACCAGACCACGGATTTTAAGGGATTGCACTAATTACACGGATTTAACAGTGGATACTTTGGCGGTGTATAAAGTTGCTGAAAAATATGACTATTTGTGCAACTCGTGCAATCCGTTCTATTTGTGGCAAATGAAAAAAAGAATTCGTGTAATTCGTGTAATCAGTTCTATCCGTGGCAAATGAAAAAAAGCATTCGTGTAATTCGTGCAATCCGTCCCATCCGTGGTAAAACCATTCGTAATTCATCTTATCTTTATAGAAAAAAATGTTTACCAAGCTACGCACCGTTATCTACAACGTAACCGATTTGGCCAAGGCCAAAAAATGGTATGCGGCCATCACGGGTAGGCAACCTTATTTTGACGAGCCTTTTTATGTAGGTTTTGATATTGATGGCTATGAACTGGGGCTCGACCCCGATATGACCGGCATTGTGCCCGGCAACAGCCATGTAAGCTATTGGTCGGTAGCCAGTGTGGAGGCTGCGGTATCGCAATGTACCGCCGCTGGTGCCACGTTGGTAACCCCACCGCACAATGTGGGCGGCAGCATCATTACTGCCATCGTACAAGACCCTTGGGGCAATGCCATTGGGCTAATTGAGGGGGCATAAAAAACCCCATCCCGTCAAGTTACTACGAAATGGGGCAACTGGGTTTGATGATGCTTACAGCCAAGCCTGCCCGACAACGTCACTCAGACGGGCGGCACGCATGGTGCACATGTGCTGCAATAGCAGGTATCTTCCGAACAAGGTCTATCTGAATTTCACTAAAAAATAACACAATTGCTCCGCACATGGCCACTTGTACCATTGGTCACCACGGTTGCCCTTACATCATCAAAAACCATTTTTTGTTACCCGATTGCCTACAATTTGTTCACCCAAACAGCCAGCGGGTGCTACTATTAGCATAAAGTGGCATAAACTCAGTACTTTTACAGTACACCGGTTTTGGCCGGCCAATTATAATATATATGTTAGAAGGAAAAAGACAGAAACAAGTAGCCGGATTGATCAACGAAGAGCTCAATGATATCTTCCTACGCATGGGCCTTAATATGATGGATGGGGGCATGGTGTCCATCTCCTCGGTAAAAATTACCCCCGACTTGTTCGATGCCAGGGTTTACCTCAGCCTGTTTAAGGTAAAAGACAATCTTGCCGTCCTTAAAAAAATAGAAGAAAAGAACAAAGAGATACGGCACGAACTGGGCAAGCGGGTGCGCCATCAACTGCGCAGCATCCCCGAACTGAAGTTTTACATGGATGATACGCTGGAGTATGTGGACAAGATGGATGAGTTGTTTAAGAAGATAAAGGAAGAGAAGGGGGAGTAGGGAATTTGCAAATGTGCAGATGTGCAGATGTGCTAATAAATGACTCGTTGGTTTAGTCCGAATAGGGTGATTAAACGATAACTGTAGGCTAATGAGCTGTAAGCTACAGACTCTACCATCAGAAACATTTACTGATTCTATGATTGTGCAAAAAAACCGGAATAAATTCAATTCAAAAATAATTTGCAAATTGTATAGCTTACACAAACTGAGGGAATTTGCACATTTGCATATTTGCACACTTGCATATTGTTTAGCTTGTTCTAACAAATCGAAGGAATTTGCACATCTGCATATTTGCATATTTGCACATTAATAAAATAGATGTATCTAACTTTTGCCTGGCGCTATTTCAAAGCCAAAAAATCGGCCAATGCCATCAACGTCATTGCTTGGGTAACTACCGGCGTGATTGCTTTTGCCACCATGTGCCAAGTGCTGGTGATGAGCGTATTCAATGGCTTTGAAGATTTGGTAAAATCGCTGTACGCTTCTTTTTACACCGATATCCGCATCAGCGCCGCCAAGGGCAAAACGATCACACTCAGTGCTGGACAACTGGCACAAATCAACGCACAACCGGGCATTGCGGCCAGTTCCTTGATTGCCGAAGAAAAAGCCCTGCTGCACAACAAAGATGGCGACCAACAAACCGTGGTACTGCTCAAAGGGGTAGACAGCACGTATCATCGAGTGGCAGGTGTAGCCGAAAAAACCAACCGTGGCAGCTTTGATATCGGTACTGCCGACGCACCGGGACTGGTGGTGGGCGCAGGCATACAAAACGCCGTGGGCATCAGCGTGGATGCGGCCCTGCCCTCTTCGCACCTTACCCTTATCATGCCCAACAAAAGCAGCAGCGGCCTCGGCAACCCGCTGGAAGCCATCAGCGAGGGCAATGTGGATGCCAAGGGCGTGTTTACCATTCAACAGGATTTTGATAGCAAATATGCCATTACCCATATTGATTTTGTAAAGCTGCACACCGGCATGCAGTCCAACGAATATACCGCCGTGGAAATATTGCTGCGGCCCGATGCCGATGCCAATGACGCTGCCACAGCACTGCGCCAAGTATTGGGCACTGCCTACACCGTGCAAACAAAGTACGAGCAAAATCCTACCCTGTACAGCACCATGCGGCTAGAGAAGTGGGCCATCTTTGCCGTGCTTACCCTCATCCTCATCATTGCGGCTTTTAACATGCTCAGCGCCCTTACCATGCTGGTGCTGGAAAAGCAAAAAGACATTGCCGTGCTGCAGAGCATGGGCGCCACCAAGGGCGTGATACAAAAGATTTTTTTAAGCGAGGGTCTGCTCTTGGGCGCCATCGGGGCAGGTATCGGCATTCTGATGGCCCTGTTCGTATGTTGGCTGCAAGTAAAATACAAGCTCATCAAATTATCCGGCGGCTCCTTCCTCATTGATTATTTTCCGGTAAAACTGGTGCTCTCCGATTTGCTGCTGGTAGCGGCCACGGCCCTGTTCATTGCCTTGATGGCGGCTTGGTTGCCGAGCAAAAAAGCGGCAGGGCAAGCTTTTGGCTTACGCTAGTTGAAAGTGGAGAGTTGAAAGGTGAAAGTTGAAAGTGGGGAGTGAATAGTGAATAATGAATAGTGAATAGTTAGAATTCGTGTAATTAGTGCAATCCTCCATAAATTCGTGATCCCTTCGGCCAACGAACCACGGTCAACGGTCATCGGCTGTCTTCTGTCCACTGCCAACTTTCCTGATCCACCCATAATGCAACAACGTCATCACCAACAGTGGGGCCATGTTTTTGATAAAGCTGACACTCGCCAAAAAGCTATCGGTTTCAATGCGCTCTTTGTATTCGGGTATGGTAATAAACAACAGCACTACCGTATAAAAAACAAACTCGCCTATCTGTCCGTACAGGTACAAAGGGAAACCAGCCCGCTTGCCTTCCCGCAGTTTTAAAATACCCGATATGCTCAAGGCTGTGGCAACGGAAAGGGTAATCAAATACAGGTATTCGGCCAGATAATCTTTATCGGAAAATAAGTACAGGTCATGCACCAAACTAAGGATGTTCAAAAAACAACCTACCAATGAGATACTGGTCAATAGTTCGGTAATGAAAGCTTGTTGGGTGGTTGATTTCATGTTTCGGACATTTTACGGGTGGCCTTATAAAAATAGAAGAGCATGCCTACTTCCACAACAAACAACAACGCCATATAGGTAACGGTGCGCCAGTTGCCCGACTCCATCATGGGTTTTTGATAGATATAAAACACATACCTAAAAAACTCTTTGCACAATAAGGCGATCAGCATGAGCTGCCCAAAACTGTATTCCCGAAAGCCTTGTTGGTTGTAGCTGATAAACCTAACCAGTCCAAACAACCGGAGCAGTAAGGCAAACACAATATAAGTGAGCAGCCAATAATTGATATAATCTTTTTGGCCAAAAACAAATACCCGTTCTTTGAGCAAGTGATCAAAATTGAAATAATAAAAATACAGCTCGGCCCCAAGCAGACAGAAGCCCACTGCGATCATGGTGCGCAAGATGATTTTATTGTCCCACAAAAACATACTGCAATATAAGTATTAAAATGGAAGGGATTTAAGCGGGGTGCATTTCAAATTTTCGTTCTTGTCCCGATTTGAAGTTACCTTTTGCGGCGGCTTTTTCCACTTTTGTCTTGATACAAAAGTGGAGCAAAAAATCAAGGCTGCATAAAAAAGCCTAAAAATTGAACCCTCGGGCTAAAGAAAAACAAGCTCAATCTGTGGTATAAAACCTAGCTTCAATAGGACTTACGGGCCAATAGCACTACCAAGCTTTGGTAACATTCGTTTTTCTTTTGCGCCCTTGGCTTCAATTTTCTTAACGGCTTTTTTATGAGGCCGTACCGAAGCGGAGGTTGAAAATCTCAATAACTTGATTTTACACAAAGCGAAAGTTTGAAAATGTCCGTGGAATTCATCCTTCTATCAATTGGCCATGGGCCGTTGACCGACAACCATCATTCAGTCAACATTTCCAAAAACTTCATCCCTAAGTGAACCGTAAACCATTAAATTTGTAGTATCACTTAACGGCAGCTACATGCACATAGGAAAAGGATATAGTTTTAAAGAAGCCATTTTATGGACCCGCAGGGATATTGTTATACTGCTCATCATTGCTAGTATCCCCACTATTTTGTATCAACTGTTTCGTTGGCCATGGCTCACCTTGCCTTGGTTGCCCATTGCCTTATTGGGTACGGCGGTTGCTTTTGTGATTGGTTTTAAGAACAATGCCTCTTACGACCGCTTATGGGAGGCTAGGAGAATCTGGGGCTCCATTACCAATATAAGCAGAAGTTGGGCCGTAATGGTGAAAGACTATGTAACCAACCAACATGCCAAAACTCCGCTTTCCGAAGAGGGGCTGAAGGCTATCCATTGGTTGTTGTACAAGCGGCACCTGGCTTGGCTCACGGCCCTGCGCTACCAACTTCGTGAAACCAAAAATTGGGAAGCCATCAACTTGCCGCACAATAAAGAATACCGCAATAAATTTTTTAGGGTAGAAGAACAAGACCATGTGATGGCCGATGCCATTAAACCGTATTTGTCCGATGAAGAATATACAGCCGTGATGGCCAAAAGCAACAAAGCCGCACAGATTTTGGCACTGCAATCTTCGCATCTAAAAAAATTGTTAGCGCAGGGTCTTATCGAAGATTTTAGGCATATGGAGTTGGAAAAGCTATTGGTAGAACTGTACAATCAACAAGGGGCCAGCGAACGCATCAAAAACTTCCCTTACCCCCGGCAATATGCCAGTTTGAATATGTGGTTCATTAAAATTTTTGTAGCCCTTATCCCTTTTGGCATGATACCGGAATTTGCCAAACTGGGCGAGGATTTTGTGTGGATGGCCATTCCTTTTTCGGTTTTATCAGGATGGATATTTACTACGCTAGAACGCATTGGCGAATCATCTGAAAACCCTTTTGAAGGAAGTGCCAATGATGTCCCCATTACCACCATTAGCAGAAATATCGAAATAGACATGCTGGAAATATTGGACATGCCGCACCAATTGAAACCAGTAGCGGTACAAAATAATATTCTTACCTAATCAAATAATAACAATGGAATTTGATAATATTTTTTTAAACAACGAAAAGTGGATACAAGAGAAATTGGAATTGGACCCACAGTATTTTGAAAAACTTTCAATGGGCCAAAGCCCAGAGATTTTATACATCGGCTGCTCAGATAGCCGCGTTACGGCTGAAGATTTGATGGGTGCCAAGCCCGGCGAAGTTTTCATTCATCGTAACATCGCCAATATGGTTATCTCCATCGACCTCAATATCATGTCGGTTTTAAACTATGCGGTGAGGCACCTCAAAGTGAAGCATGTTGTGGTATGTGGCCACTACGAATGTGGGGGCGTAAAAGCTGCCATGACATCCGCCGACATGGGTATACTCAACCCATGGTTGCGCAATATCCGTGATGTTTACCGTTTGCACCAAACAGAACTCGACAATATCAGCGACTCCGCTAAACGGTACAATCGTTTGATTGAATTGAATGTACAGGAACAGTGCGTTAACCTCATCAAGACTGCCGCTGTGCAGGAAGCACACAAAGAGCGGGGTTTAATGGTCCACGGTTGGGTTTTCGACATTCATACGGGCAAGATCATCGACTTGAAAATCGATTTCCCTACCATTTTAAAAGACATCATGAAGATTTACGACTTATCAAAATAACAGTTTGTTTTACCAAAGTCGTTAGTTCATAAAGTGGGTGGCTAAGTAAGTTGAATACGGTCGTCGGCTTCACTTTGCATGTTCTTATTTTTCACCGCCACAATCTTTCTATACAAATCATCGGGCATAAAGGGTTTCAACAGGTAATCCGTAAAGCCCTGCTTCAATAAATCCTGCTCCATGTTTTCATATACACCGGCAGTAAAAGCAATGGTGGGTAGTTGCTTGCCCAAGCTGTTTATTTTTTTTACGGCCGCTTTGCCATCCATTACCGGCATTTCCAAATCAATCAGCACCAAATCAAATTCCTCTTCCAAACATTTTTCATAGGCTGCCAAACCGTTTTCGGCCTCGGTAACCTGTATACCCCAGCGCTGCATTACTTTCTTGGCCACCATCATGTTCACCTTATTATCCTCGGCAATCAGTACTTTAAAACTTTTTAAATTCTCCACCGTAAGGATGGCTTGCTTTTTTTCTGCAAGGGGCTGCATTTGGTACAAGGGTAGCGTCACATCAAAATAAAAATGGCTGCCCTCGCCCTTGGTGCTTTGTACGTACAGCTTACCATCAAACTGCTGTATCAAACTTTTGCTAATGGAAAGCCCCAGCCCACTGCCGCCATATTTGCGGGTAGTGGCAGAATCGCCCTGACTAAAGCTGTCGAATATTTTATCCAAGTGGTGTTGGGCAATACCAATCCCATTATCGCTAACAGAAAAAAACAGTTGTACTTTATCCGCCATTTTTTTGATAGTGGCAATGGAAACCGTAACCGTTCCATTGCTGTCGGTAAACTTAATGGCATTGGCTATTAGGTTGTTCATCACCTGCTGCAACCGTAGCTCATCGGCAAAAACATCTACCTCTATCAGTCTTGCATCCACATCCATTTTGTAATGCACACCCTTGTCTTCAAACAAATGCCTAAAAGTGATATCCAATTTATTGGCAAACTCTTTTACATTGAACCGATAGGCGTTCAGTTCCAATTTACCCGCATCAATCTTACTAAAATCCAATATATTGTTTACCAGCCCCAGCATGTGTTCGGAAAGATTGCTCAACACCGACAAATGATATTCCTGCGAAGGTAGATAAGCATCTGCCTTTAAAATATGCGAAGTACCAATGATGCCGTTGAGCGGTGTGCGCAGTTCGTGGCTCATATTGCTTAAAAAAACACTTTTGGCCTTGGCCGCATTTTCGGCCACCTTTTTCGACTCCAACAACACTTGCTCGTTCCGGACATTTACCCGTAAAATATTCACCACAAAAAAGGAACTGAGCGCCAAGCAACCCAATGCATTAAAGATGAAAATAAAGCGATGCAGATCGGCCGATAAGGGAAAGGGCCTAAAGTAGGCATTGGGTAGCCAAATGGCCAACACAATGCACAATACCACAAACAGTATGGTAAAACTGAGTGTTTTTGCTTCCTTTTCAGGATTGTAAAAGATGATAAAAGATAAAACGATTACGAAATAATAAAAGAACATGCTGGGCTCATCCATCATCAACTTATAATACACCAGCACCGTTAGTGCATCTGCACAAATCAGTAACGATTTGGCAAGGGAATATTTGTTGCGATAGTTGAGGATAAGTGTACCGGCAACGGCGCACAAAGCAATGCTGTTGACCATTACAATACGGGGGAACCAGCCGATCAAGCAGTAAATCGTGGAAAAGAGGAACAGGGGCATGGGGCCCAAAGCAATTCGATTGGTTAGCCTAATACGATTGGCCTCGGCAGGATTTTGTGCACCCTGCACGCCAATTTGCAACAATCTTGTTATCATCTGCTTAACCATGATGTTTAACCCTTGGGGCCTGCTTATAGTAACGGTTACGAAGAACGGTTGAATTGACAAAATATTGCCAAGGGCTACTAATTACCCTAGTTTATTTCTGCAAATATAATAGGTTGTACCGATTTTATCAGCAAATTGATCGCTCACATACACGCCCACCCTACTTTTTATTGCAATGGCCTATAACGGGTGACCATTACCGTGGTGCCGGGCCATACACCTGGTTGCTAACAATGCCGCAAGAAAGGCCTAGCTCAATCCCATCAACCTTTCATGCCTTCCAGCTCCTTTTGTAAGCGGAACATTTCATCACGTAGGCGGGCGGCTTCCATAAAGTCCAAGTCCCGAGCGGCTTTCTCCATTTGTTTTTTCGTTTGGGCAACGGCTTTTTCCACCTGCGGAATGGTGCGGTAGGTTTCTTGCTCCTCGGCCACCATATTGCCCCCATCGGCTACCTGCGCCAAGGGGCTGTGCTCATCATATCCTCTAATATCCAATACCGCCGTTTGCCCCATAATTTGGTCAATGGACTTGATAATCGTTCTAGGGGTAATGCCATGTTCGATATTGTAAGCAATCTGTTTTTCGCGGCGGCGGCCCGTTTCGTCAATGGTACGCTGCATACTCTCCGTCATGGTGTCCGCATAAAAAATAACCAATCCATCCACATTACGGGCAGCCCTACCAGCCGTTTGGGTCAAACTTTTTTCGTTACGCAAAAACCCCTCTTTATCGGCATCCAAAATGGCTACCAAACTCACTTCTGGTAAATCCAATCCTTCCCTTAATAGGTTTACGCCCACCAATACATCAATGGTGCCCAAGCGCAATTGGCGCAGTATCTCCACCCTTTCCAGCGCATCCACTTCGCTGTGTATGTACTTGCTTTTGATGTCGATGCGGTGCAGGTATTTGTCCATCTCCTCCGCCATGCGTTTGGTTAAGGTAGTTACCAATACCCTATCGCCCTTGGTAACCCGTTTGTCAATCTCGTCCAGCAGGTCATCAATTTGGTTGATGGAAGGCCGCACTTCTATCGGCGGATCCAACAAGCCCGTGGGGCGCACCACCTGCTCCACTACCACACCACCGGTTTTATCCAGTTCATAATCACCAGGGGTGGCCGACACAAACACGGTTTGGTTCAGCATGTTTTCAAACTCGGTAAAGTTCAGTGGCCGGTTGTCCAAAGCACTGGGCAGGCGAAAACCATAATCCACCAATATCAATTTCCTGCTGCGGTCGCCGCCGTACATACCGCTCACCTGCGGAATGGTTTGGTGGCTCTCGTCTATCATGCACAAAAAATCTTTGGGAAAATAGTCCAACAAACAGAAGGGACGGGTGCCCGGCTTGCGCCGATCGAAAAAGCGGGAGTAGTTTTCTACGCCATTGCAATAGCCCAGTTCCCGCATCATTTCCATATCATAATTCACCCTTTCGCTGATGCGCTGGGCCTCAATATATTTACCACTGCTTTTAAAATATTCCGTCTGTGCATTGCATTCATCCATAATATCGCCAATCACCTGTTGCAGCATGTCTTTCGGCGCCACATACAGGTTGGCCGGAAAGATGGCCGCATTGTCTACCGCCGCAATGCGCTTGCCGCTGCTCAGTTCCAAGGTTTCAATGCTTTCAATTTCGTCGCCAAAAAAAGTAATGCGATAACCAAAGTCCACATAAGGCAGGTTAATGTCCACCGTATCGCCCTTTACCCGAAAAGTGCCACGGGTAAAATCCGTTTGGGTGCGGCTGTACAAACTGTTTACCAACGCATGCAAAAAACCTTGGCGGCTGATGACCTGACCCCGCTCGATACGGATGATGCCATTTTCATAATCCGTAGGATTGCCCATACCATAAATGCAGCTCACACTGGCCACCACAATAATATCTCGCCTACCACTCAGCAATTGGGTAGTGGCCTGTAGGCGCAGTTTGTCCAACTCTTCGTTGATGCTCAGATCCTTTTCAATATAGGTATCGCTAACCGGCATATAGGCTTCCGGCTGGTAATAATCGTAATAGCTTACAAAATAGCCCACGGCATTATCGGGAAAAAAATGTTTGAACTCCCCGTACAACTGTGCCACCAAGGTTTTGTTATGCGTTAATACCAACGTGGGCTTTTGTACATTCTGTATCACATTGGCCATGGTAAAGGTTTTACCGCTGCCGGTAACGCCCAATAAGGTCTGGAATTTTTCGCCCGCCAAAATGGCCTCCGTTAACTGCTCAATGGCCTGTGGTTGATCGCCACTTGGCTGATATGGTGATTGTAATTGAAATGGCATAGTGCAAGTTAGGAAAAAGAACAATGATGAGGTACGAATGATGAATGCGGAATAGCGAATGACGAATGCGGAATGGGGAGTGACGAATGTTGAATAGCGAATGACGAATGTTGAATGGGGGCTCTCCGTTTGGGTGTATCCCAAATTTTCGCTAACATAACTTATGCACCAATCTCCGCTACGTTGTAGAATTACCGATGTCGAAACTACAGTAGTACAGAAGTTAAATCAGGGAACCCTCCGCCGCCGGGGTGTAATCGGCGGCGGTGTCCTTTTTTGCTTACTTTTTTTGACAAGAAAAAAAGTAAGTCCGAAAACAACCGAAAGGAGTAGGCTGTAACTATAAAACGAAAATCTGGGATGCACCCCTCCGTTTTAATAAAGTATACCTCTGTTACACAAGCTGTAACCTTATTCGTCATTTGGCGCAGAGCGCCACCAAGCCGAAGGCATGGCATCATTCCACATTCAACGAAATCTTGCATTCGCCCACAATGCCCTAATTTCGCAACCTTAATGGCAGCAAACAACAATGATACGGCCCTGTTGCAAGTACAACAGCTCGGCAAGCAGGCTCCCGAAGGCATGGTGTCGGTACAGGATATTTCTTTTGCGCAACAGCGGCTACAAAAGATGGCCATTGCCGGGGAAACGGGCTGCGGCAAAACCACGCTACTCAAAATGATCGGCGGCTTTGTACAACCCAGCAGCGGTACGATACTGTTTGACCAACGCCGGGTAACAGGCCCCGATGAGCAACTGATTGCCGGCCATAAATCCATCGCTTATCTATCGCAACATTTTGAGCTGCGCAACAATTATTGGGTGTATGAGATATTGGAATATGCCAACCTGCTCACCCAAGAGGAGGCGAACGATATCTATGCCGTATGCCGGATTGAGCATTTGTTGAACCGGCGCACCAACGAGCTTTCGGGGGGCGAAAAACAACGGGTAGCGCTGGCCCGCCTGCTCACCACCCGACCAAAGTTGTTGTTATTGGACGAACCTTTTTCTAACCTCGACCTTGGGCATAAAAACATCATCAAATCCGTGATAGCCGATATGGGGGACCAACTGGGTATCACTTGCCTAATGGTGAGCCACGATGCAACGGATATACTTTCTTGGGCCGATACCTTACTCATCATGCGCAATGGCAGGGTCGTTCAACAAGGAACGCCAGAAACCTTGTATGCACAACCCGTGGATGAATACTGTGCTGCCCTGTTGGGGCATTACAATAAAGTACCGGCAGCAGCCATTGCCCATGTATTTGAAGTGCCGCCGGGTGTACGGGAGTTGGTGATAAGGCCCGAACATATCCAGCTAGTACCACCCAGTTCCCAAGCCCTTGCCGGCCAAGTACGGGAGCTACAGTTTTGGGGCAGTTTTTATACGGCCACCGTCGCAGTAATGGAGCATACCCTATTGGTCAACACCGGGCAAGCGAAGCTTGTTTTGGGCGACACGGTGTATTTGCAAATCACCCAAGCCCATGGCTGGTAGCCCTTTCCTGCATAGTTCCACTTTTTGCCTTTTCGTTTTTTGAGAACCCCTATTGAATTATCCCCCAACCCCTTGTCGAAAACCACCTAGCATTTTTTTTCTCCCCTTTTTTTTGTGTCACTACCGTAACAAATTAACCAGTAACCAGATTGTGGTATTGTTATCGCTGTCATAAAGCGATATTTTTAACCTCATTTCAAAACAAAAACATTACAATGAAAAAAATCAACTTACTCACCATCGCTTTATTGCTGATGTCCTTCATCGTACAAGCGCAAGAAAGCAGGGGCGGAAAGCCTTTCAGCTTTTTGTATCCGCTCAACGACAATGTAGACGCCGCTAAAAAAACAATGCCCCTACTGGATGTAGCGGCACTACGCAAGGCTGGCCATGCGGCCATGCACAAAGGAGAAATGATGCCTGCTGGCCAAATTCTGCCTGCTAATTACACGTTGGAGAACAGCGGTGTATGGACGGTGCTGCCCAACAAAGACCGGGTTTGGCGCTTGGCCCTTTCTGTGCCTGATGCACCTGCCACATCCTTGTACTACGAAAATTTTTACATCCCCGAAGGGGCCGTGCTGTATGTGTACAATGCCGAAAAAACACATTTGATCGGTTCATTCGGTACGCACAACAACCACGAAAGCGGTCTGTTTGCTACCGAAATCATCTACACATCGGATTGTATACTGGAGTATTATGAGCCTGCCAATGTAAAACAGCGTGGCCATTTTACGGTTACCGGTGTGGCCAATGTGTACAATGCACCCGAGCCGCCTGCCAACATCCAATTGCGTAATCCCAAGTGCTGCGGCTTTGGTACATCCGGCAGTTGCAATGTAAATGCCAACTGCCCCGAAGGCAATGCCTGGGCCGACCAAAAGCGTTCCGTGGCCAGGATTTTGATAAAAAACGGTGCCAGTCAGGGTTATTGCAGCGGTGCCTTGGTAAACAATGGCGCACAGGATTGCAAAAACTATTTCTTAACGGCCAATCACTGCGGTGCTTCCGTAAGCGCTGCCGACAAAAACCAATGGATATTTTACTTCAACTACCAATCGGCCGGTTGTACCAATGGCGCATCTGAGCCTGCCAGCAGCACCATGACGGGCTGCACCATGCGGGCCAGTAATTCCAATGGCGGCAACTCCAATGTAACGGGCTCCGACTTTTTGCTGGTAGAGTTTAACAGTGCCATCCCTGCCGCTTACAATGTATATTATGCTGGCTGGGATGCCAGTGGTACAGGCAGCAACAGTGGCGTGGGCATTCACCACCCCGCTGGCGACATCAAAAAAATCTCTACTTATTCCGCTGCCCTTACTTCACGCAGGTACTATACCCAATTGCCCGACAACTCACACTGGCAGGCCAATTGGGTGGCTACAGCTACCAACCATAGCATCACCGAAGGTGGTTCATCCGGCTCACCCTTGTTCAATAGCACTGGCCGCATCGTAGGCAAACTTTCAGGTGGCCCATCGGGTTGCACGGTTGCGGCTGCTAGTAAGAATGACTACTATGGCAAGGTTTCTTACGATTGGACCAGCAATGGCGCTACGGCTTCCGTACAGTTGAAGCCTTGGCTGGATCCTGCCAACAGCGGCATCACTAGCTTGGCTGGAAAAAATGCTTGCGTAGTGGCTGGTTGCCCCGATATACAGGAGCCCAATAACACACAAGCTACTGCTGGCACTATTGTTTCCGGCACTACCTACAGGGCGCTCATTGCCACCAATACCGATAACGATTATTACAAGATAACAGTGGGCGGTGCCAGTACCATTGCGGTATCGGTTAGCACCCTGCCATTTGATTATGATGTACAACTGCTGAATTCGGCTGGCACGGTAGTAGGCAGCAGCGCAGCGGGCGGCACTACCAACGAAAGCATTAACTATGCAGCGGCAGCAGGCACTTACACCGTAAGGGTATTTGGCTACAATGGTGCTTTCTCTGCCAGCTCTTGCTATACCCTGTTGGTTACGGCTACCTCGGCTTGCAGCAATACGCCCGAGCCCAACGAAACACAGGCTGCTGCTTCGCTTGTAGCCGCCAATAGCACTACCAGTTCGCAAATTGCGAGTGCTACCGATGTGGATTGGTACCGCTTTACCACTACGGCCGCACAGCCCAACTTAAAAGTAACCTTATCGGGCATGCCCGGCGATTACGACCTGTACCTGTACAACAGTGCCGGCACTTTGCTCAGCAGCTCTACCGCTGGTGGTACTACTGCCGAAAGTGTGGTACTCAATGGCGGTGCCGTGGGCACTTACTCTGTACGGGTGATTGGTTATAACGGTGTATTCTCTACTACCGTTTGCTATGCGCTTACTACCACCATTAGTTCGGCTGTACTGGCTAAAAACGCCGGGGTGCTGATTTCCGACCGTGGCAATGGTAAGGGCCAAGCCGTGAGCATCTTCCCCAATCCTGTTAACGACAAAATTACCGTGGGCTTTACTGCTAGCGCCAGTGAAGTAGGTATGCAAACCATTAGCATTACCGACCTGAGTGGCCGTAGGTTATTAAACCGCAACAGCGTGGTAACGGAAGGCTACAACCAAGTAGGGTTCAGCTTGCCTGCCAATATCGGCAGCGGCTTGTACTTACTGCAAGTAGGCAAAAGGGCTCCTGTAAAATTTGTAAAAGACTAAGATATCTCGTTGAATGACAACCAAGGGCTGGCGCAGGCTGGCCCTTTTTTTATGGGTCATGAATAAGTATTGCGAGCTATGTTGTTTGCCCAATACGGCGGGCCAATTAAGCGCTGCTACAGGTCATCGCCGCCAGTGCAAGCAAAGGGCTTGCATTTTTCCTTTCAACTTCTTCTTCATGGCAGTATTTTGCTGCGGCCCTGTACTGTATGGGCCGAAAATAGGCCCAGCGCACCATTAGAGAGATTGCTGGGCGGATTGCTGGGCGTGGTGCCCCCGCCAGGACCACTGTCGCCCATAAGGGCCAACGTAGTGTAGTATAGCGCCACGTTTTTGTCTATACATTGCATCTTTAAGGTAATTATATCCCCACCTTTCAGTTTTAACGTATTATCATCTATTTCCAAGCGCACGGTATTTGCAATACCATTTGTCACATCATCATTCTGAACAAAGTGCTGATTGATTAATTTGTTGTTGACCGATAGCTCAAAACGGTAGTTGTTCCCTTTGCCTACTGGATCGGTATAAGCCGGTATTATATTGAATTCCGCTTCGCCACCAAAGGTAAATTGCTCAACTTTAATTGAATCAAAGGGAACTGTCTGGGGCATGGTGCTGGTAGCTGTATAAGTTTGGCTTTCTGCGTTGACTGTAAGCGTATACGTCCGGCCTGCTACACCTGTTAGGCTATTTGTTCGATAAGTTCCATTGCCTTGCGGGGTAAGGGCCTCGCTGTTACCCATATTGTCGTTAATGGTAACGACTGCATTATTGATAGTGGGGTAAATTCCCGTATCTGACAAAGCTATTGACTTCGAGATTTTGACAAAATACGGTCCTGGCTCGTTGGTAATATTACCTTCTATGATTATTTTGGACTGGTTGCCTTTGTATTTTAAGTCCACCGTTTTCTCGCAACTTGATAAAATGAGTACAAGAAGCGTTGTATTAATAATATATTTCATTTATAATCTGTTTAAGTTTTAGAATTTGAAATTGTATGTTACACTAGGTACCCACCTAAAAAGCGACGTTTGTACAGCATCAATTTTATTCGGATTGGTTTTATTTTCCCTAAATGTCATACTGAATGGGTTTTGTCGGCCATATGCATTGTACAACCCAAAACTCCAAGAGCTTTGATACCGTTTTTTGGACGGTTTTTCATAAGTAGCACTAAAATCCAACCGATGGGTGGCGGGCATTCTATCGGCATTGCGGTTGCCATATTGGTACACGGTTATGCCGTTCAAAACATATTTGCCCGTTGGGAAGGTTACGGCGTTTCCGGTGGTATATATAAAGGTGGCAGAAAGGGTCCATCGTTTCGTCAACTCATAGATGCCAACCATGGATAAATCGTGTGTGCGATCTTGTTTGGCATTATACCATTGTCCGTTGTTAATGCCGTTGATCTGCCTTTCAGTTTTGGAAATGGTGTAGCCAAGCCAGCCCGTAAGCCTGCCTGTTTTCTTTTTTAGCATGATTTCCAAGCCGTAAGCCCTTCCCTTCCCGTACAGCAATTCACTTTCTATATCGGGCACAGTGTTTATATCCACACCATCTTTGTAATCAATTTGGTTTTTCATCAACTTGTAATAGCCCTCAGCATTTAATTCATACTTGTTGCTACCTAAGATTTTGCTAAAGCCTAAGCTGAACTGGTCCGCCACCTCAGGCTTGATGTTGTAACTGTTACCAATCCATTGATCGGTAGGACTGCCTCCTGTACTATTGCTCATCAAATGCAGGTTTTGGGTATTTCGGGCAAAGCCCAGTTTGAATTGTGAAGTATTGTTTAGCTTGTAACTCATGGAAAACCTAGGCTCCCAGTTGTAATACGTCTTGCCGACCTTCCCTTTAGCCAATGCGATGGATTGGCTAAGCTGGTTGTTAGCATAAACATTGTAAATGTCGCCACCAAGGATGTTGTAGAAAGAAAATCGTAATCCAAAATCAATATTCACGTTTTCAGATACTTTTGACGAGTTACTTAGGTACACTGCATTCTCCAAACTTTTCCGGCCGTTTTTGGCACTTACGATATTGGTTCCTTCTGCTTTTGTTGGGGTAATGGTATGGTGTATGGTATTGAACCCAAAGCGGATGGTATTTTTTGAATTGGGGTAGTATGTAAAATCATGTTTCAGATTTAAGTCCTTGATATGAGAGTTATAATTGATTGTACTGCCGTCTGTTTTGAAGCCAACGTTAAAGTCATAATTGCTATATATAAATGAAGTGTTTGAAAAAAGCTTTCTGCTTAATATGCTATTCCATCGTAAGGTAGCGGTGGTATTCCCCCATTTGCTGCCAAACATCGAGGATACAGCCAATTCATCTTGACCAAAATATCCAGAAAAATAAAGTTTATTCTTGCTGTTGATAGACAAGTTTGCCTTGGCATTCAAGTCGTAGAAGTACAGCTTTAACCCTTTGAAGTCAGGCGACATCCTTGCCAGCATGTCAGCGTACGTGCGCCTGCCAGAGATAATAAACGATGATTTTTCTTTTTGTATAGGCCCTTCAATGGTCAGCCTGCTGCTGATTAGGCCCAGACCACCACTTACTTGATATTTCTTATTGTTGCCATCTTTCATTTTCACATCAAGCACAGACGACAAACGGCCACCAAACTGTGCTGGGCTGTTACCCTTGATAATGGTGGCATCCTTAATGGCATCGCTATTGAAAGTGCTAAATATGCCGAGCATGTGCGAGGCATTGTACACAGGTGCTTCATCTAAAATAATTAGGTTTTGGTCGGTGGCACCACCCCTCACGGAGAATCCATTGGTGCCCTCGCCATTGTTTTTCACGCCTGGCATAAGCTGAATGGTTTTTACCAAATCTTTTTCGCCAAATACAACGGGTATTTTAGCAGCAGTCTTCATACTAAGAACTTCCACGCCTATCGCTGCTTTCGTGATGGCATCGTTGCTTTTTTTGCTCTGGACAACTACTTCCTGCATGGCATTTTCATCGGCAAGGTTGATATTGACACGGATGTTTGAATCCAGCTTCACAACCATTAGTTCCGCCTTGCGGCCTACAAAAGAAAACTTCAGTGTATAATTGCCTTTGGGGAGCGATAGTGAATAGAAGCCATAATCATTGGTGGTCACACCTAGGCCCGGCTTTCCAACCACGGTAATGCTAGCCCCTGTAAGTGTTTCGCCCGATGCCATTTCTTTAACCGTGCCACTTACGGTAAAACGCTGTGCTTTTGAAAGGAGTGGAAGAAACCCAGTAGCAAGAATACAAATAAGCAGTAGCTTAACAAATTTTTTACTCATCATAAAACATGTAGATAGTTTAAAAATTATTGACAAGTAGATTTGTGCGATGCTGACTGTTTTGAATGAGAATGTAAATGTAGGCGGCAATTGAGCTTTTAAAAAAAGTTTGAGAAGAAGTGATTGAATTTAGCGAAGAATGCAAGTTTTTAAACGATTGGCCGGATTAAGCAATAGAGCGTATTTTTTAAAGAGAATACCTAGCAAAAAAATCACCTGCATAAGTCCTGCCTATCGGAAACTCCTTGCCGCCACAGTTAATAACCATTCCCCTGACCGCTTCAATTTTTTTGAAAGGCAAAATGAAACTGCGGTGTACCCGGATAAAGTCGGCAGAAGGCAGCTTTTCTACCATGTCTTTCATCGGCATGCGGGCCATTACAGGCTTTCTATCTTTGATATAGATTTTAAGATAGTCGGCAAATCCCTCAATGTAAAGAATGTCGGCCAAGGAAATTTTTACAAGGCTAAAGTCGGCACGGATAAAAATATTTTCATCAACACTGTTGTCTTTTTTTTGGATATAGTTGTAGTACTCTTGAGCTTTATTAACAGCTTGTGAAAATCTTTTGTAGTTTATGGGCTTGAGCAAATAGTCTATGGCGTTCAATTCATAGCTAAGCACCGCATACTCGCTAAAAGCTGTAGTAAATATGACCATCGTTTTTTTTTGCAGCGACTTTATTAGGCTAATTCCTGTCATTGCGGGCATTCGGATGTCGCAAAAAATCAAGTCAATTGGGTTTTTCTGAAGATACGCTAAGGCTTCTGTGGGTTGGGTAAAGGTTTTTTGTAGGGCAATGTCTTCGCTTCTGTCGCACAAGGATTGAATCACTTTGAGCGCTAAGGGTTCATCGTCAATGGCAACTGCATGTATCATTGTAAGTTCATGTGTAAAGTTACAGAAAATTCCTTCTCGGCATCGGTTACAATCAACAAGTGTTTTGAAGGGTAAATCAAGTTTAGCCGATGCCATGTATTGGTAATACCCAATCCACTTCTTTCGCCAATATCTTTCTGAACCTTTACTTTGCTGTTAATTACGCTCAAATACAATTCTGACTTATTGCAGGTCAAATTTATTTTTATGTAGCTCTTTTGTTCGGAGTTTACGCCGTGCTTAAAGGCATTTTCGATAAAAGGGATGAGTAGCATGGGGGCAATTTGCAGCGCAGGAAAGTCTTGAAGACTTTCAAACTCCAGTTTTACGCTCCTGTCTAGCCGTAATTTTTGCAGTTCAATAAAATTGTTAATGTAGTTTATTTCATCTTCCAATAGTACAAAGTCCTGCTGCGTGTCCTTCATGGTATAGCGCATCATCTCTGCGAGCCTGTCAATCATTTCAGCCGCCTTGGGCGACGTATCAATAGCGGTTGCATAAATATTGTTCAGGGTATTGAACAGGAAATGTGGGTTTATTTGCGACTTGAGTGAAGCAATTTGTGCCGAAAGTTTTTCGCTCTCTGCTTGTTTAAGCCTATTGTAAGCTGCCCATAAAATGGAAGAGATAATGGTTAACAGCCATAGTGCCACAGCATTGATGATGATAACGGGAATGGTTTTCTCGATAATAGGGTTCATTTGGGCCAACCTATCTGGGTTGAAATCTGAAAAGAAAAAAACAGCACCAGATAGCAGGAAAACGGCTATTATGGTTAGCAAAAGAAAGGCGAAATAATTCCAGTATTTCTGGGGCAGTAAATACCTAGGGATAAGGAATAGGTAGTTAAAGTAAAAAGTAGTAATCAGTAAGGCACTCAAAAGCAGGCAGAGCAGTAGGTATTTCATGCCGGTCTCTGGTGCAAAAGAGTTAAAAACCTGATCTGTTGTTACGTAGGGAATGACGAGTAGCAATATCCAAACCAAGACGTGCATGGCAATGGTAAATGATTTGACTTTCAACATGGGATGTAAATAATCTGCAAACTAAGGATGTATTGCTTACGGTTCAAAAAAATGAGAAAAAGGGAGGCAGTTTGTAGAAGTATGTAAAAGCCGATGGCGAATTACCAGTACTGCTCCTCCGTCAGCCGCTCAACGCCGTTGCCGCCCACAAAATCCTCTTGGTCCTGTTCGACTGCTTTACAACCAGCTTGCCGTTGTACCCTGCCATACGCCGTGCCGCTGTTTAGTGCTAAATGGTTACAACACAAGGCTACAACCAAGTAGGGTTCAGCTTGCCTGCCAATATCGGCAGCGGCTTGTACTTACTGCAAGTAGGCAAAAGGGCTCCCGTAAAATTTGTAAAAGACTAAGATATCTCGTTGAATGACAACCAAAGGGCTGGCTTAGGCTGGCCCTTTTTTTTATGGGTAGGGGGCAGGTTTGCCTGATGGGACAAGCAGGTTGCGCCTTGCCAACATTGCCCCAGAAAGGAAACGCCTTGCTGCCAAAAGTTTAATACCCTTCTCTTAACATCTGGGCATACTCATTGGGCAAAGGACTTTCCTCAACTGCCTTTGCTGCCTTTTCTACATCATACTCAAAACGTATAAAAGCTACTTGAACAGTATCTTTATTTCCTATGCTGCTATCGGCATTAATTGTAAGCATTACATAACAGCCCATGGGGTTATTATCTTTTGGTTTACCTACCGAACCAATATTGATTGCATGGCGATAATGTGTCTTTTCAGTTTGTTCGGTTGGCAATACCCTGTGGTAAGGTTTATGTGTATGCCCAAAGCACATAATATCTGCATCAGCTTGCTCCATTATTCTCAATAAGCTTTTCTCATCCCTATCTTCAAATAAATATTCATTTATTTTTCTCGGGCTACCATGTACTAACAGCAAGTTCAATTTATCATTGTTTAGTTGAAACTCCACTTTGATGTGGGCGGGAAGTGTACGTAAGTATGCCCTTTCATCGGGGTTCACAATCGAATTGGTATAGGATATAGAGATTTTGCCCATGTCCTTTTCCGGTTCAGTTTTGTATGCACAACCACATTCGTCACTCATTAGGCCAATGCCTTGGTCGTAGTTACCGGCAATAGTAGGGATGTGCCTTTTTCTTATTTCATTAATTACCTCATTTGGCCAAATATTGTAGCCTACCAAGTCGCCTAAGCAGTACACGGCATCGGGCTTTTGGCTTTCAAGGTTGGCAAAAAACGCCTCCAAAGCTGGAAGGTTGGCATGTACATCGGAGAATAATGCAATTTTCATGTAATATCTTATTTACGCTGTCAAGGATTTGGAGTAATATTTTTTACGGAGCCAGAAGGCCACGTTTACCAAGGCTATTAGGGCAGGCACTTCTACCAATGGGCCAATAACGCCTGCAAATGCTTGGCCGCTATTGATGCCGAAAACACCAATAGCTACTGCTATAGCTAACTCAAAGTTGTTGCCCGCTGCTGTAAAAGCGATGGATGCGTTAGTGGAATAATCAGCCCCCATTTTTTTACCAATAAAAAAGCTGACTAAAAACATAATGGCAAAGTAAATGACCAACGGCAGTGCTATGCGCAGTACATCAAAAGGTATTTGCACAATCAATTCCCCTTTTAGGCTGAACATAACTACAATGGTAAATAGCAATGCAATGAGCGTAATGGGAGAAACAAATGGAATGAATTTGGTTTGGTACCATTCACTTCCTTTTAATTTTAATAAAATAAATCTTGTTAAAAATCCAGCAGCAAATGGAATACCCAGATATATGGCGACGCTTTCTGCTATTTGCCCAATCGTAATGTTAACTAATGAACCCGTAAATCCAAACAAAGGAGGAAGTACCGTGATAAACACATAAGCATATACACTGAACATCAATACCTGAAAAATACTGTTCAATGCAACCAATCCTGCTGCATACTCCCTGCTGCCGTCTGCCAGTTCGTTCCATACAATTACCATTGCAATACAACGGGCCAAACCTATTAATATAAGGCCTATCATGTATTCCGGATAACCCTGTAAGAAAATTATGGCAAGGAAGAACATGAGTATAGGGCCAATTATCCAGTTTAGGAATAAGGATACACCTAGTACTTTTGTATTTTTAAACACTTCGCCCAGTTTTTCATAGTTTACTTTGGTAAAAGGTGGGTACATCATTAAAATTAACCCGATTGCCAAGGGAATATTGGTGGTGCCGGATGAAAACGAATGGATGAACTTTGACGATGATGGATAGAAATAACCAATTGCCACACCTACGGCCATGGCAAGAAATATCCATAAGGTAAGATACCTATCTAAAAAACTAAGTTTTTTTCTTTCGTGAGCCGGAGCACAATTATTGGCAGTCATCTTTCTGTTTTAGTAAATAATATTTATATATATCTGTTGTTATATGTTTTCGTGCACCGTAAACACTTTATTTCAGTGGCCTACTGGTTTGTATAAGTATTATGCAAGTTGGTATTGTCCTAAAGCGAAATAATTATAACTGCTTTTGCAGTATCAACCGTGATAAGACATCGCATCGTTATAGGCCCCTATCAATCGTAATATACCGATGGTTAAGAACAAAAAAAATCAAGAACATGCCATTTTTCCTTCGTATGCGATAAAGAAGCTATCAAACGCCTTCTTCACTTGCCGCCATACTTTTTCATCAATACAGTAGCTTACAGTTGTGCCTTCCACACATCCTTTGATGATACCTATTTTTTTCAACTCTTTTAAATGCTGCGAAATGGTGGCTTGTGCAAGCCCTAGTTCATCTACAAGGGTGCCACAAATGCAATGTTCCGTTTTTACCAAATGTTGAATGATGGCAATCCGGGCAGGATGTGCCAGCGCTTTCAGCAGTATTGCCAGTTTGTTCTGCTTATCAGTAAATATTTCTGTTTTTGTAATCCCCATTCAATCGCAATATTACGATATTAATAATTTTAGCCAAAATTATTTTTCTGCAAGGTCATTTCGTTTGGCATTTGTCTTTATATCCCATCCTGCCCAAGCACTTTATCTATTTGCCAACACATAATGCTATAAATACTTTGCTGGGTGTAACGGGATGGGACTATAGTTTGAACATTCCGGTAATTACCAAAGTTTCTTCTTTATTCAATCCATCTTGTTTTCTTTCTGCCCATCTCTTTACTTCATCAATTGGTGGGTTTGCTGAATAACTGTATGAGGGGCTTCTGGTTTCAAGTACTTCGGAGTAATGCTTATGTCCCGTAATGCCCTGAATAACAAAGCTAATATATGTTTTCATGAAACTTATTTAATTCATCGCAAAATAACGATTGATACAACCGAGGGGCTATGATTCAGGTCAGTCGAAAAACCAACATTTGTCACAATAGCTTGGTGTTATGTCTTCCCTGTAGTGTCTTTGCCCGCATACACTTACTTGTAGAAAGCACTACCTAGCAAGACACCTCAGTTGGTGGGCCTGCGCGACTGGCTGTTCAGGCGGGCTTTACAACCAGCTTGCCGTTAAACCCTGCCATACGCCCTGCCCGAATACTGGTCAGGCGGGCGTGTCCCGCTAAGTTAGTGTATAATAGCTGTAATGCTTTTGGGGCGGAGACAATGCTTGGAAGAAAATTTCTTTTATTTGGCAATGTTTTCAAGTATACTCTTAGCCTTTTGAGCTGCAGTCCTGTAGTAATCTGCGTCACTTTCAATTTCAGTGAAATGCTTTCCAACTATGTCTCGACGATTGGTTGCGTCGTACAAATCACTTTCATAGATAATTATTTTCACACGTTCTCTTTCAAAGTCGGATAAGTTGGAAGTGTCAACCTGTAACAACTGATTAAGCAATCTGGCTCGGAAATCTTCTTTCTTATACCTTTCTCTTTCTGAAAGTTCAAGTGATGCTCCGATAATGTCATTAGTGTCAACCGACGTCAGTGCGATATGTATGAGTTCTTCGGTTGTCAATGCAGGAATTCGTTTAAGTACCGGAACACCGCCTCCTTGATATTCGGAGTCATACCTTGTCAAATGCCATTCTTCATTTGAATTTTTGTCAATAAAGTAAGCTGTCCAACCGTCGGTAGACGTTCCCGTTTTAGCGAGGGTCTTAAGTTTGGTTTCAACCTCGCCTTGGTTACAAATGAAGAATTGGTGCATGTCGCAATAGTATTACAGCTAACGACAGGGGCTTGCCGAAGTATGGGAATTTCCCAACTGTCTGCCCGAGCTGCTGCTGATTGAAAATATTTCGATAAAGATAAGATTTGCTACTGATCAATCTTCCGCCTGCTTTTGTACCCTGCCAAGCAAGCTGCCCAACAATAATAAATAATCCAATAATCAATAATTAATCATTCCTCCTACATTCAACATTCGTCACTCGTCATCCCCTTCCTACTAGCGCCAGCGCCCTTTCCAGCGTGGCCACTTGGGTTTCCAACTGGGCAATGCGCTGCTGCAGAGCAGCTACATCGGCAGTTTGGTCGGGCAGGGCCTTAGGCTCCAGTTCGGCGGGCAGCATATCGGCAATTTCCCTGATGAAGTTGCGCTTAAGGGTAAGGCAAATGTCAAAAAGGGTGGCCACCCGCATGGTGGGCTGCTTTTGGTATTTGATGATGGTGCTATAAGCCTTGCCGCTTATCTGCTGCCAGCTACTGTGCGATATTTTGCGCTTGCGGGTATAGGCCCTTAGCAATTGGCCCACATGGGGTGCCTTGGGTTTTGTTTCCATTTTTATGGCTAAGTTAGTTAAACGGATAATTGACCGGCTAGAGGCAACTGTTAAAGTTTTCTTAAAATCGGCGAAAATTGACGCCAAAAGGGCCTAATGATTAGGTATGATAGGCGTAATAATTGAGTATAATAGGAGTAATTATTGAGTATGATAGAGCTAATAATTAGGTATAATAGACCTAATTATTGAGTATGAAAGGAGTAATAATTAGGTATGATAGACCCAATAGTTGAGTATGATAGGCATAATTATTAGGTATGATAGACCTAATAATTGAGTATGATAGGGGTAATAATTGGGTATGATAGGCCTATTGATTGCCCAAATGAGGCCGTTTTATTGCAGGTATTTTTCAATCGGCGAATGTAGCTTGGGGTATGGCAATTGGCTATTTTATGGTTTGTTGGCCATTTGTTTTTTGTACCGTTCAATAAAATCCTTCAACTCTTTTTCTTTGGTGACTTTTAGCGGGATCATTTCGCAGCTAACCAATTTAAATTTGTTAAGATAGGCCGCATCGGGCACCGTATCTTTTTCCATCTCTAAAAACATGTTTATTTTATAGAGGGTAGAGCTATATTGGGCATCGGTTTGGCGGCTAAGCGAATGGCCCAGCCGGGCATACTGCTTGGAAAAATACAGGTAAATAGAGTCAACCATTTTTTCATTTTTTGGGTACAGCTTTACCAGCACTAGTTCCTGTTTATCGTTATATATCAGCTTGCTGGGCACTTTGCTATAGCGCTGGGTCAGTTCATAGCCTTCTGTGTCAATCTTTGTCTTAAAAACAGAATCAACGGGCAGCCGTTTCCACTTGCCATCTTGCATTGTTTTGTAGAGGTGGCCCTGCGTTTGCCCTTTTTTGTAAATAAAATATTCCATCCCCATACCGCTAGATACAACTACCCCATCTACTTCATTTTCATAATGGTACGGTAGGTCGTACACGATATAATCCCCGGCGTAGGTAACGCACACGCTGTCGTTTACACTTTCATCTCTAAGTACACCGCCTTCGTATTCAACCACAAAGGGGAGCTTGTTTACCAAGGCTAGCTTTGTATAGCGTGGTTGAGCAGGGCTATAGGAGTAACAACTTGTTAAGCCACAACAGAACAACAGGGAAACCAAGGGTAGTAGCTTTATCATTGTAGTATTTCTTGTTTTTCAATTTTTGTTTGAAATTAGTCAAAATAATTGTTACTAGGCTAAATGCGGTTACCCAATAAGGGTAACCGCATTTTAAATGTTGAACTAGCGGCTTATTGGGCCAAAAAATACCTCACCTTCTTTCGTTCTATTCGGGGTTATTATAAACTACCGCACCGATAACCGAAAACGTTTTGCTTTTATAAAATGCCTCCGTTCTTTTGATATTATTGTTGCAGGGCACACAAGATGTTACGGAAAAATTAAGGTTTATATTCGCCGATAACCGATTGGCGCTATTGATACTGGTTGTTGCTCCCATATCTTGGTAAGTGCGGGTACCGCCGGACCTTATATAGCCATTGTGCCTGATATAATCGTGCCGGAGCGATTCAAATTCAAAACCAGCATTGGGATTCGGTCTTCTCATAATCCCCGTTTCGAAGCTGAGAATCTCATATTGGTTGGGCGCATCCCTGTAAATGCGCCAAGCGTACTTGGCCTCCCAAGCATTGGGACCCACGGGGGTATAGGTTACGTCAGTAGGCCCTTCCTCGGCCTGGCCTTGGCTAACAAAAGCAGCTAGGTCATTGGCGCAGGCCTGCTCGGCCGATACACCGCCACCGTTGCCCCCGCCACTGGTACCGCCACAGCAGGTGGTGGCAAAATAATCTTCAAATTCCAGCACCCCGTTTACATAGGTTTGCCAGTACCAGTCGATACAAGCGGTTACGCCAATGGCATCACCACATTCCAGCACCACGTTATTGGGATCTGGGTCGCTATCGGCATCATCCCTCGTGGCCAAATTGGCCGTGGCATTGGGCAGCAATTGTCCTTCGCTGTACACTTGGCTGCCGGTATATAGGCCATCTGTACTGTAATGTAGCAGGGCACCGCTAAAGTTGCGGGGTACGGCATTGGCCAATAGGGCTGCGGGGTTGTAGGCTTTGGCTGCCGCATCGCCCATTTTTTTTCTATCGGGCAGCACTAATAAGTATTGGCCGCCCGTAATTTGCCCTGCTTTGTTTTGCGTGGCCACCAAATAGGCTTGGGCAGTGCCATTGCCCAGCGTTGTATTTACCCTGTAGGTGCCGGTTGCTGTATTGAAACTTGCGGTTGGCCAATCCAAGTAAAGCATGGGCAATGTTGTACCTGCCTTGCGGCCCCGCTTGGCCAATGGCTGCGGTTGGGCCTTTAGCCATTGCTGTACTTTTTGTGCTGCCAGATTATCAGCGGCGTTTATGGGTTGGTCGGTAAGGGTTTCCTTTTTGCAACCAGTAAGGGCCATTGTGCCGGTGGCAATGGCCAATAGGCACCATTGTGTTGTTTTTTTCATTGTTTTTTTGTTTTTCAACCCCGGTTCGGGGCCGTGTTTTTAGAAATATAAGTTATGAGTGTTTAAAAAAAAATAGGGGTGTGAACCATGCACTTGAAATAGCCAGATATATTTTAGTGTTTTGAATGCTGACCTACTTAAAGTGCCACACTATTTTGAAAATGTTTTGTTGTTTGTTTGCTGATTATATAGGCATATGATATTTGGTGAAGTACAAATATTATACTTTTCGCCCAAGCCCACAAAATTATTTTGGGTTGTTCATTATGGCAATGGCGGTGTTAAAAGAAGAGTGCCTGTGTTAAAAAAGTAATAGTGCAAATGTGCCCAATAAAAAGCCCCAACAAAACTGTTGGGGCTTTTTTACACCTTGCTCAAGTTTACTCAACGGTTGGCTCGTCTTTGGGCCTCCCCGCACCATTATCTTTAAACCTTTTTTTCAGCAGCTCGTAGCGGGCGGCGGCACCCGGCACGCCATCCTCGGCCATTTGTTTGTACAGTTTGTAATACTTAGTGGCCACGGAATAGGCTTCATGGGCCACCAGCCGTTGGGTATCTTCTACCCGCTGCAGCAGGTCCTTCAACAGCAGTTTCTCGGCATCAAACTGGTCAAACGCGGTATTGTCCAATACCAGTTCGGGGGCCATGGCCGCATAGGCTGGCGGCATCATCGCCACGCCCTCCGCATCGTTGCAAGA